>NZ_JAVJSK010000120.1:0-42801 GCF_040219495.1 Phaeodactylibacter sp.
AGAGGTCGGGAGGAAGGCATCTACAAAAAGAGCATCTTTAATCTGCTCAAAACCGCTGTGCATTTCCCAGACTGGCCCGCCGCAAAATTAGCAGACTTCACGGAGCTGAGCATGGAGGTGGTGACCACTTTTCTGTCTGTCCAATCAGAGGGAGATGCCGCCGCATTGAATAAATACGTTCGCGAGGACTTGCTTACAGATATCCCCCTGAGCGGCGAAGAGGAGGATAAACTGCACGGGCTGATCGGCCAGTTGGTGGATGGATAAAGCGATGAAGAAAAGCTTTGCCAACACATCTTCAGTACCCAGTCTCAATAACACAACCTATAACACTCCCTTCGAAGTCTGGCTCCGATACCTTCAGCTACTACTCAAAGAACGGGGAGTCTGCCTAATGAGCCGGACAAAACGGCCAAAAGGCTTCGTAGCACCAGCCTACCCGGTGCAGGCAGGTAGAGTCGCATATGATTCAACCAAGCCAGGGCCAACGCTCTATCTACCCCTCACCACAAGCCAAAAACAACAATGTTTTCACGCCGCAACCTTGACATTCCCACGGCTAAGCAGTATGTTACCAATCAATTGCACGAATCACTGCGCGCAGCAACACAAAAACCGGCGCTCCCTGTGTGACCGCCACACTTACTTGAACAAAAAACATAACCGCACCACTAAAGCCTTACGCTATAGCGGTACCGATGATATTGGCATTAAACAGGCATGCCCGAACAGCCGCCCAGCCGGCAGTTGAAGGCACTGCCCGTGCTATTATCCCCCGCTGGGCGCTTCCGACAGTACCGCTGGCTACAGCGCCGTGACACGGGGTGCCCGAAGGGCGGGGGTGGATCCAAGTCAATTCCTATTTTTTAACACATAAAAAACCTTTTTTTGCCGGGTGCACTCGCCGTTCGACGTAGTTTTACAACGAAGTCGATTCCTTCACCCGGCGTACTTTCAATAACACACATAAAAACCTTTCACCTATGAAAAACAAATTCCTAACAGGCTTGATGCGTTGGGGCAGTGTAGAGGGGAAAATGAGCTATTTTCAACCATACGCTCCCGGTAATCACCGGGATTTGAAGGAGCTTAGCCGAGCTAAGCGACTGAGAAAAGGCACAGTATGGGCAGGAAAGAGCCATTTTACGCCTGCAATGCTTCCCAGCGCATCAAGCCTAATGCTCACCTGGCTGCTCGCCGTGCCTCTGCTGTGGGGCGGGTGCGAAACCACCACCCTCACTCCGGAACAGCAACTGCCTGGATTGACCACCACCGGTGAAAACACCTTCGGCTGCCTGGTCAATGGGGAAGCCTGGCTCCCGGAGGGAGGGAACCCATTCGGGCCGGGGACAAAGCTTCGTGCATCATTTCATTATCCGAGTAATCAATTAGGAGTCTCGGCTACCAAAGATAATGATATTACTTTGGAGTCTATTTCATTTGAACTTGTCTTGGAAGAAGAAAGCAACGAGGTTAAAAATCTCAATACTGCGTTCTTTTTAGACCTTGACTGTTCTTTTCTTGGTGTAACCCATCAATTGGACACATTATCGCCTCATGGTTTTCAGGTTGAGTTTCTAGAACTTGAAGAAAAAATCGTTTCCGGGACGTTTTATTTCACTGCCATTAGTTCAGAATGTCAAGAAGACACTATAGTCATTTCAGAAGGGCGGTATGATATTAAATTCGCAAACTAAACCATTCCAAAACTATCATTTTATGAAAATTTCTCTCTTTATCACAGCGTTTTGTATCCTTGCTTTGGGAAGCTTGTCCGCACAACAGCAGGTGCAGATAGATACTACTTTGCCTCCGGGCTAAGTAACAGCAGACTATGCTTTGGCTCAGGTACTTCCTGCACTTCACCACCGCAGACGGGCAGCGCGCCCATCAGCTCAAAGTGATGGTACAGCGGTAAGGTCGGATGGAAGCGTAAGGCTTGATGGACAAGCTCCGGTAGCATTAGTAGTTTGACGGAAATAAAGGATACAGTTTTCTTTAGGATTCGCTAATATTTTCACACAACCTCCCTCTGGTCAGTTGTTTAGAAAATTTCAGCGAATCAAAATTGTATCCTTTATCTCCGTCACTTGGCTGCCGGGGCTTGTTTTTTACCTATACTTATTGTAAAAAGTACGGTAACAAAAATCACCCCCCAAAATGCCAAACCTTCCTTCCCTTTTATGCGCTTTATAAGTACTTTCGGCCAAACGGAATGAAACAATTACCATGAAATTTAATCCATCCTACACCGCTGTCAGCCCCGAGGAAGCGGTCGCATTAGTCAAAACCGGGGATAAGATTTTTATTCACAGTGCTACCGCAGCCCCCAAGACCCTGATTGAAGCACTGGCCAAACGGTCGGAGGAGCTCCGGAATATCCAAATCATGCACCTGCATACCGATGCGCCGGCGCCTTACGCCGATGAAGGTATGGAAGACTCCTTCCGGGTGAATAACCTCTTCGTGGGAGGGAATCTGCGGAAAGCTGTACAAGCCGGCCGGGCAGATTATATCCCGATCTTTCTAAGCGAAGTGCCCCTGTTGTTCCGCCGCCAAATCCTTCCGTTGGATGTGGCGATGCTGCAGGTCTCCCCTCCGGATAAAAATGGTTTCTGCACACTCGGCGTATCCGTGGATGCCAGCCTTGCCGCTGCGCAATCCGCTAAAACCGTGATTGCGGAGATCAACCCTCGCATGCCGCGCACCCACGGTGATGGCGTTATTCATATCAGCAAATTTGACCGGGTGACGGAGGTCGACTATGCCCTTCCGCAAATTGCCCTCCCGGAACCCACAGATATTGAGAAGCGCATCGGTCAGCATATCGCCAACCTGGTGGAGGATGGCTCCACCCTTCAAATGGGCATCGGTACCATCCCCAATGCGGCTTTGGCAGCAATGTCTAATCATAAGGAGCTGGGTATCCACACGGAGATGTTCTCCGATGGGGTCATTGATCTGGTAGAAAAAGGCATCATCACCAACGAGCATAAGGTGAAACACCGCAACCATATCGTAACGGGCTTTCTGATGGGCACACAAAAAGTCTACGATTTCGTAGATGACAACCCATTGGTTCGCTTCCTGGACATCGCTTATGTGAACGATACAGCTGTGATCCGCCAAAATCCAAAAGTAGTGGCCATCAACAGCGCCATTGAAATAGACCTGACCGGACAGGTGTGTGCCGATTCTATCGGTACGCGCGTGTACTCCGGGGTAGGCGGGCAGATGGACTTCATCCGGGGGGCATCGCTCTCAGAGGGTGGTAAGCCCATCATCGCACTGCCATCCGCTACCAATAAGGGCATCAGCCGCATTACCTGCATGCTGAAACCCGGTGCCGGGGTAGTCACGACCCGGGCGCACGTCCACTACATCGTCACGGAGTATGGCGTAGCCGAAATGTTTGGGCGCAACCTGCGGCAGCGCGCCCGTCAGCTGATTTCTATTGCGCACCCCGATCATCGGGAAGGACTGGAAAAGCAGGCCTACGAGCATTTGCACCTGAAAACCTGGAAATAACCTACACTTCCCAGTCCTGACTTTTCCGGTACACCGTACCTTTAAAAATAGCAGCAAGTTGCCCGTCGGCTTTCCGGATTTCCACCCGGTAAATGCCGATGCGGCGGCTGCACTGCTCTTCGGTAGCCGTGGCGGTAATCGCATCGCCCGATTGCAGGGGAGCCGTATGTGAAATGGAGGTCTCAATACTTAACGCATGCCTTCCGCGCGAGTTGGAAGCAAAAGCGAGCGCGCTGTCTGCCAGGCTGTAGCTAATACCGCCGTGCGCAATGCCAAAACCATTCAGCATTTCTGTTCTCACCACCATCTTTAAAACGCAGTAACCCGGTTTTACCGCAATCCGATCTATGCCCAGCCACTGACTGAAAGCATCCTGAGTGAACATTTGGTCAACGATTTGCTCGGCTGTTTCCATAGGGTTTGTTTTGTCCCGGGCAGCTCCGCTCCGGAAGGGATAAGGAAAATATTGATTTGTTACAGCATGATACCATATTATTCTGTATCTTGAGGTAAATTTTTTAAAATATCCAGGCAGCGTTTCCCCTGACCAAGCCATCTTATTGATAGGTTTCGCCAAGCTTAACCTCCCGCTAACCTGGGTATTTTGAACAACTATGGGTTCCTACATTAGGGGAAAATGCAGTGGTGTAGGGCGTATAGCTCAATAATTTCCTGTGACGGAAAAAGAGATTGTTCAAGGCTGTATCAAAGAAGACCGGCATTGCCAACAAGCGCTTTTTGTACGCTACGCTGGCAAAATGCTAGCGGTATGTATGCGGTATACCCGTCACCGGATGGAGGCGGAGGATATATTGCAGGATGCCTTCGTGAAGGTCTTCGATAATATCCACAAATTCCAGTTTAAAGGGTCCTTTGAAGGCTGGATCCGCAGAATTGTCATCAACACCGCCCTGAAAAACTACAGCAAAAAAAGCTTTCAACAAGAACAAATCGGCCTGGAAAACCAGCCCGAACACTCAACGGAGCCAGAATCCTACAAAAACTTAGAACACGAAGAAGTGCTGCGCCTGATCAATCAGCTGCCAGATGGTTACCGCGTGGTTTTTAACCTCTACGCCGTAGAGGGGTACAGCCACAAGGAAATTGCTGATATGCTTGGTATTCAGGAGAGCACATCACGATCCCAATTAGTCAAGGCCAGAAAAATGCTTCAAGGCATGATTGTTAAAATTCAAAAAATTGCAGTATGAACCGACATCATCCCCTGGATGAAGCGTTTCGGGACAAATTGCAGGGCCTGACCACAGAAACGCCAATGCATCTTTGGGAGCAAATAGACCAAAAACGCAATTGGAAACATCGTTTCCTTAATCAGATCCGGCAACACCGACCATTCGCTACTGTGCTGGCCTCCGTGGCCGCCGCAGGGGTAGCGCTGTTGCTTTGGAACCATCAGCAGCCTACACTCACTGCTTTTCCGGTCCTCGCAACACCGCATCAGCCGCAGGTCGCCCTACGGGCTAAGGCCTCGCCTTCCGTTACCCAAACGATTGAACAACACAAAGAAATTGAAAGTATCGCTTTCAACAACGACTCACGCACTGCGGCGCGCAGCCCGCAAGCTACACTCAACCCCAAACGCCAACAGGCTTCCACAGCCGTGGCTCAGGCTGTTGCTACGCAGACAGGCATCGCTCAGCTTCATTCACCCATTCAGCCGCTGGCTTCCCAAATACTGAATGAGGCTCAACCGGAAGCTGTTCCGCTGACCGCTGCTTCGGCTTCAGCAAATATACCTGCCTCCGTATTGCCAAAACCTTCGCATGAAGCAGAATTGCCTGTTATTGCCGCTGTTTACGAGCAGGAGCAGGAAGCTGCAGTAATGCCCGCACTCTTCAATCCGGAGCCCAAATGCGCACAGTTTGGCAACGGCAACTGGGGCCTTTACGTTGACATCATGGCCTCTCCGGACTTAGCCTTCAGCGAACTGCAGGCCCGCAATCCTAACTTTGAGGACTATGCTAAAAGCCGGCGGGAAACAGAATCCTTCGTCTTCGCCTTCAGTGGTGGTGTACGCCTTTCTCTGGAAGCGGAAAACGGACTGGCATTCCGGACGGGCGTGAACTACTCTCAGGTCAACGAAAAGTTTACCTACTTCAATGGTACCGAACGCCGGGAAATCACCGAGCCGGTCCGCGACAATCAGGGCAATATCATTGGGTATGATACCATCGTGACAGTGGGCGAGCGTTACAAAGTAAGCCGCAACACTTACCGGATGCTCGATATCCCGTTCATTGTGGGCTACGAAATGGAAGTCGGCAAGTTTGGGCTGTCTGTTAACGGAGGGGCTTATTTGAACCTCCTTTTCCGTCAGAACGGTGACTTCCTGTCGCCGGAAACCCTGACCCCAACACCACTGAACCCGGAAGACCCCAACACAACGAGTGTCTTCAAACGGCAGGCGGGGGTCGGCTATTATGGTAGTGTAGCTTTGACGTATGCAACGAAGTCCGGGCTGGAGTTTCTGATTGAGCCCCACTTCAAGATGTTCCCAAACTCTGTTACTCAGGACCAATATGCGGTGCAGCAGCGCCACATGAGTGCAGGCGTGTTTATGGGCATACGTAAACATTTGTAGCAGGCACCACCAATTCTCAGAAAAATAACAGCGCTGGTTTCAACCCTTGAAGCCAGCGCTGTTGTTATTTTGTGGACTTTTCTGATAGGACCTCCAAAGCGATAACACATCAATGCAGTATTCAGAACTCGGCCGCACCGGCCTTAAGGTGAGTAAGATTTGTCTGGGCACTATGACCTTCGGTGAGCAAAATACCGAGGCCGAAGGGCACGAACAGCTCGATTATGCCCTTGATCAGGGCGTCAACTTTATTGATACCGCTGAAATGTATAGCGTACCCGGGCGCCCGGAGACGCAAGGCAGCACTGAGCGGATTATTGGTACCTGGCTCAAGGGAAGGGGCAAACGCGATGACGTGGTCATTGCCACCAAAGTGACCGGCCCGTCCGCCGGGCTAAAGCACATCCGCAACCCGCTCCGTTTTACACCGGAGCAAATCCGTACAGCGATTGAGGGTAGCCTGAGCCGGCTCCAAACGGACTACGTAGACTTGTATCAGCTGCATTGGCCGGAGCGCAATACTAACTGCTTTGGCAAACGTGGTTACAAGCATGATCAGAATGAGGACTGGGAGGATAACCTGCCAGAAGTACTACAAACCCTGAATGCGTTAAAGGAAGAAGGGAAAATACGCCATTACGGGGTTTCCAATGAAACACCCTGGGGGCTGATGCGCTACCTGCACCTGTCAGCAATGCACGACCTCCCACGGATGGTGAGCATTCAAAACCCCTATAGTTTACTGAACCGGACGTTTGAGGTGGGGCTGGCAGAAGTTGCCATCCGGGAACAAGCGGGGCTTCTGGCTTATTCACCTATGGCATTTGGATTACTGTCTGGCAAGTACCACCGAAAGGAAGATCAGCCGCGTGACCGGATTAACAAGTTTAAGCAACTTTCACGTTACAATAGCCAAAACTGCCACGAAGCTACTGCCCGCTACCTCTCCATCGCAGAAGACTACGGGTTGAATATGGCTCAGATGGCCCTGGCGTTTATCAATCAGCAGCCATTCACTACCTCGAATATCATTGGGGCGACGACGATGGCGCAGCTGAAGGAAAATATAGGCAGTATCGATGTAGTGCTCAGCCAGGATGTGCTGAACGAAATAGAAGCTGTGCACGAGGCGGTTCCTAATCCCGCACCATAGAGCTTGTTGGGGTTTTACACCTCGGGCTACTCTTGCCAAATTTTGTCCTGCTCTTCGTTGCTCTCCCGCCTGCCATAGTCTTGTACGGTCTCCGGTGGACGGGACACGGACAGGTCGGTCACGTAGCTAAGGCTTCCTCTTCGTGCCTCAATCAGAACAAAACTTGGCTGCGTTCGCTCCAAGAGCAAAATCCCAATAAACTTTTAGCGACGAAGAGTTGCGGTATCGGGCGTGCTGTGTTTGCCACAGAATGCCCGATACCGCACTTTTACCATTCCATATTAGGATAGGCACGCTGTACAAATTGCAGCTCTGCCAGGATGTAACCAAGGTATTCGGTATGCATGCGGCCATCTTTTCCACCGCTTTGCATGTACTTTACGTCCGGCTTTTGGAGGGTCGCTCTCTGTAGGATTTCATCTACTTTAGCATGGTAGTCCGGCTGAATGGCATTCAGGTCCGGACCAACGCCCGCCTCGAAGATGACCTGATCGACTTCATCGGGCGTGATGAGCTCCCCGCTGTAGATAAACAGGTCGTCAAGGGCGGTTTGCATTTTCTGGTGACTTTCTTCTGTGCCATCGCCTAGCCGGATCATCCATTCCGAACTGAAACGCAAGTGATAAGTAATTTCTTTGAGCGACTTCTCAGCAATGGCTTGCAAATGTTCGTCTTTGCTTTGTACGAGGCTTTTATGGAGGAGATAGTTGAAGGCATCAAAAAGGAACTGCCGTACGATCGTGTAGGCAAAATTCTCATTAGGCTGTTCGACCAGCAACACGTTGCGGTACGCCATAACATCCCGCTTGTAAGCTAAATCATCTTCTGTGCGGCCTTTGCCTTCCAGTTGGGCAGCATATTGTAAAAGGCTTCTGGTCTGTCCCACCTGATCCAGGGCGATATTGGTTAGGGCAATATCTTGTTCCAGGACCGGGCCATGACCACACCATTCGGACAGGCGGTGCCCCAAGATCAGGGCGTTGTCGCCCATGCGCAGGAGATATTGATATTTGGCTTCAGCTAGTGTCATGATAATCGCTTTCTGATAAGGCGGGAAAAATGAAGCCCGGAATGCTCCGGGCTGTTAAGGCATTTACATATGCTTCACTTCGTCCGGAAGGTTGTAAAAAGTAGGGTGGCGGTAGACCTTATCATTGGCCGGATCAAATAAGGAATCACTTTGGTTAGGGCTTGAGGCCGTGATATGTTTGGATTCCACCACCCACAGACTTACGCCCTCCATGCGACGTGTGTAGACATCGCGGGCATTTTCTATAGCCATTTCTGCGTCAGCAGCGTGCAAACTGCCTACATGCTTGTGGTTAAGACCATTTTTGCTGCGGATAAAAATTTCCCACAACGGCCAATTCTTCTTTTCACTCATGGTTAGGCTACTTTTGGATCATTTTGAGCGGCTTGACGCTGCTGCCTTTTTTCTGCGTAAGCTAAGGCTGCATCGCGCACCCATTGCCCCTCTTCATGTGCCCGGCGGCGGGCTTTCAGGCGCTGACGGTTGCAAGGGCCTTCACCGCTTACTACTTGCCAGAATTCCTCCCAGTTGATCGGGCCGAAATCATAGTGGCCGGTTTCTTCATTATACTTCAGGTGCTCATCCGGTATGGACAGGCCCAGGAATTCAGTCTGAGGTGCCGTGATGTCTACAAAACGCTGCCGGAGCTCGTCATTAGTGAACCGCTTGATTTTCCACGCCATAGACTGCGCGGTGTGCTTGGATTCTGCATCGTTGGGGCCGAACATCATCAGAGACGGCCACCACCAGCGGTTGAGGGCGTCCTGCGCCATTTGCTTCTGCGCTTCGGTGCCCCGTGCCAGGGTCAGCATGATTTCGTACCCTTGCCGTTGGTGAAAACTCTCCTCCTTGCACACCCGCACCATAGCGCGTGCGTAGGGACCATAGGAGCAGCGGCAAAGTGGCACCTGATTCATGATGGCAGCACCGTCCACCAGCCAGCCAATAGCGCCGATATCCGCCCAGCTGAGGGTCGGATAGTTGAAGATACTGCTGTACTTCGCTTTGCCGGAGTGGAGTTCTTCGAGCAGGTCATCCCGCTCTGCGCCCAGCGTTTCGGCGGCACCGTAAAGATACAGTCCGTGTCCGGCTTCGTCTTGTACTTTGGCTAGCAGCGCTACTTTGCGGCGGAGGGAAGGGGCGCGGGTGACCCAATTGCCTTCAGGCAGCATCCCTACTATTTCCGAGTGGGCATGCTGGGAAATCTGCCGGATCAGGGTTTTACGGTACCTGTCTGGCATCCAGTCTTTAGGTTCTATCTTCTCTTCGGCATCAATGCGTGCCTGAAATTGCTCTTCGAGATGAGTATAATCCGTTGGCGCTGTCATGTCGTCGTGGGTTATGTGCGGACGGCAAAATAGCCTTTGCGATGTTGCAAATATAACAGTTGCTTTTTATAAAAACGAACGTTTGTTCGTTTTTGTTCAGTAGCCGTTATTTTTAGGTTAAATAGCTGATTGCCAGAGGTAGAAGTGTACGTTAAGATTTGAAAGCTGACCGTACTACCTCCAGGAAATCTTCAGCAATCAACGCATTGGACGCCAGCATCTCGCCACCATGAAGCCAGTCCGTACCGCCCCGGAAATCCGTAACCACACCTCCTGCTTCCTGCACGATGAAGGCTCCGCCAGCCACATCGTAGGGCTGCAGGCTATATTCAAAAAAGCCATCGAAGCGCCCACAGGCTACATAGGCAAGGTCTACTGCTGCCGAGCCAAACCGGCGAATGCCGCGGGTGTGCTGCATAAAGAACTGCAGTGCCTTCAGGTACGCCTGGGTTTGATCGTAATTGTAGTATGGGAATCCGGTTGCAAGCAACGATTGAGGAAGGGTGGGGCGTTTACTGACCCGAATCGGCTTGCCGTTCAGATAGGCACCGCTGTCTTTCCAGGCATAGAAGGCCTCCTGTTGATTCACTTCGTATACGATACCTAGCACAATCTCCCCTTCCCGTTCCAGGGCCAGGCTAATGGAAAAAACCGGGAGCTGAAAGAGGAAATTCGTAGTGCCATCGAGCGGATCCACGATCCACCGCAGGCTACCTTCAGTGTTTTCCACGGTATCTTCTTCGGTCAGGAAGCTGCAGCCGGGAGTGATAGACCGCAGGCCGGCCACCAATTGCGCCTCTGTTGCTTTATCCACATAAGAAACCAGGCTGTTGAGTGCCTTTTCTTCAATCTGATCCGTACGTACATTGCCCAGTTCTTGCCGTAGGAAGCGGGCAGATTGTTCTGCAAGCTTTACGGCATTATGGCAAATATCGGGTAAGTTCATGTCAGCGTAGGTTTAATAATCGCGAACTGTAAATCAGCTTTTCCAGGGCACTGGGAAATTGCCGGGTGAGGCGCTTGGTGGGCTCTTAGTCTTCAAGTTGATAAATGGCAGGCAGGTTACGGCCCAGCTCGTTGTAGTCCAGCCCATACCCCACCACAAATTTGTTGGGGATCTCGAAGCCGGTGTAGTCGGCTTGGAGCGGCCTGACTCGCGCCTCAGGCTTGGAGAGCAACGCAGCGATGCGCACGGAAGCGGGGTTTTGCTCCTGTAGCTGAGGTAAAAAGGTATGCAAAGTGCGCCCTGTGTCAATAATGTCTTCCACCAAAATCAGGTGCCGCCCCTCAACGGGTGCTTTGAGCCCAATCATGGTGATCACCTCCCCGGAGGACCTCGTCCCTTCGTAAGACTTCAGGCGCACAAAGGCGAAGTCTGCATCAATAGAACAAGCCCGGGCCAGATCGGCCGTGAACATAAAGGCACCGTTGAGTATGCCTATGAAAAGGGGCTTTTTATCTTGATAGTCTGCGGCAATTTCCTGCCCCAGCTCCCGAATACGCGCTTGTATTGCTGCCTCGCTGAGGTAGGGTGTGAAATGAAGGTCGTGTAGCTGTATGCGTTCTGGCATGAGCAAAGTTTAGTCGAGTCCGTATTGATCAATAAGGTATACCAGGCTGAGCATGGAAGCCGCGCCGAGTACCAGCTCCCGCTTGTTCACCACATCCGGGCCATCAATGGGGGTATGGTGGTAATCAAAATAGCGTTGGGAATCAGGCTTGAAGCCAAACAGCAACCCCTTTTGTCCCTTCAGTCCAGAAATGTCGGCACCGGAACCGCCTTTTTCAAAATCAAGTCCGTAGGGGGCAAGAAGCGGGATCCACTCAATCACCCGCTTGAATTTTTTCTTGAATACCTCATCGTGCCCATCGGCGGTAAAGCCACGGGGCGTGAAGCCGCCACGGTCGGATTCAATAGCCGCAGTATGGTATTCTTCCTGCTCATTCGACCACTTCCAGTAGGCCCGCCCGCCACGCAGCCCGTTCTCTTCATTCATAAACAGCACACACCGTATGGTCCGTTTGGGCTGATAGCCCAGTTGGCGGATCTGCCGCAGGACCTCCATAGCATGTACGCAGCCGGCACCGTCGTCATGTGCGCCCGTGCCAACGTCCCAAGAGTCGAGGTGGCCTCCGACCAGGATGATTTCTTCCGGATACTCCGAGCCTTTGATTTCACCTATCACATTATAGGAAAGCGCTTCGCCCAGCATCCGGCTGTTGTTGTGCATGTAGACCCGTACAGGTTCTTCCTTAAGCAGGCGGCTGAGCAGCTCTGCATCCATCGTGCTGATGGCGATGGCCGGAATGGGCTCCGCCTGATCATCGTACACCGTGGAGCCGGTGTGGGGGATGAGGTCAAGGCGTGTTGTCAGAGAGCGGACCAGGGCACCTACGGCCCCATAGCGGGAAGCCCTGGACGCACCGTACACCCGTGATCCGGCAGCTTTACCGTAGGCTGCGAAGGTATTGAGCTCAGTGGGGTCCATGGGTTGATTGAAGAACACGATTTTACCGCGGAGTTGCTCGCCCAGACTATCCACCTCGTCCAGGCTGCTCACTTCCACGACTTCCCCTGTGATGCCTGTGGGGCCTGTGCCTACTGAATTGCCCAGCGCCAGCGCATTCAGGTCTACGCTGCCCATCTTCATAGAGTTAACGATGCGGACCTGCTCCGGCTCGCCCCGTTCCCAGTGCGGTACCATGACGGGTTGCAGCCAGACCGTATCAAGCCCCAGGGTATCCAGCATCTGCCGGGTATATTCCACCGCTGCAGCCGCCTGCGGAGAGCCCGCTAACCGGCCACCTATGCGGCGGGTAAGGTACTGCAGCCAGTCGTAGCACTGACTGTCGGTAAGCGTCTGATCGTAAATCTTGCGGATGAAAAAGGCGTCTTCGTCGGTTTGGCTCTGCTGTGCCTGCAACAGGAAGGGAAGGCAAACAGCCAATACCAATAGTTTGGGCATTGATTTGGAATATCTCATGCCCAAAGATAATTTTTTCATTTTTTTCAAAAAAATCTTGTGCTGTCGGGCTTAAAATCAAACAGAAACAGTTCCGGAAACTTATTTGGTACGATTTTAATCACCGGAATTAAATTTCAAAAGGAGCGCATTTTTTTCATTAAAATATCTAGAAACCTATATGTATTCTCTTTGAATATACTGTTTTTTAGCTAAAAAGGAGGCTTTGTTTTAAGTTTTTCAACCCCCGGCCTGTTTTTTTAACAATTTTGTTATTGTATTTTTTACACAAAGTACTTACCTTTGTAATATCGAAACATGAAAATAATAGGAGAGCAGAAGTGCTTTCCATGATTATAGAAGTTATAATTTGGTTTTATTTGGTTAGGGCTGAGGTAGTGCTGTGGTAGCGCTGCCTCTTTTTTTTGCCCTCGTGTAGGAGCCCAGAACCTGTCTTTCTGGTTATTCCCATTTGACGGTGACCTCAATCTCCTGAGCTTCAGACAAAACCGTCTCTTGTGTCGTGCGCAAGCGGTAGCCCACTTCGGGTTGAAAATGCAATTCCTGCCGCACATCAGCTACGATGCTGTTGGTGCGGTTTTCAATATATATATCGGATACCTCGTTTTGATCGTACCGAATGCGGAGTAGCCGTGTTTTTAGCTTTTCTGCTGTTGCCGTGTAGGTCACCTCCTTCAGGTAGCTGCCTTCCAGAGTACTATCGGTTGTATACTTGTCTACCCAGGCTTTCCGGTTGATGTCGGAGTTGAGGAAGGTTTTGAGCTCAATACGGTAGTCGAGGGAATCAAGCTGCTTTGTTTCCCGCTGCCCGTCGACTAAAATGGCCTTGCGGACGGCAGACTGCTCCTGATTAAGGGCTTCAATCTGTTTTTCCATATACGCTTTGAGGTCAAAGAAGGGTTCGGGCTGACCGCCCGCCGAAACGGGTTGTTCCTGACAGGAAGAGAAAAAAATAGCAAGGCTAATGGCCAGCGCAAAAAGTTGGGATATTTTCATAGAAGGGAAGGTCTGTCTGATTTTGATACCTATTGGAAACACTTTTCCGCCGGTCAGGTTTCAGGATGAATAAAGGGGTACCGTATGTCGGTCAGGTACAAACCGTCGGGTGGAGCGCTCAGGCTCTTAGGCAGCCGGGTTTGCTGCTCGAGGGCTTTGCGTACAGAGGCCAGGTCGAGTTTGCGCTGCGCAACGTTCAGGCACATGCCCACAATCAGGCGGACCATGCCCCTCAGGAACCGGTCTGCTGCGATATGGAACACCATCCGGTGCTGCGCCCGGTCGACAGCCCATTCTGAACGCCTCAGGTCGCAGCGCATCGTTTTGACATCCGTATTGGATTTGCAGAAAGGATAAAAATCCTGGTAACCGAGTAACAGTTGTGCTGCTTCCTGCAGTAGCCCTTCATCTATTTGGTGGGCAAACGGGAAAAAATACCGGGTGTCTTTGCCAAAAGGGTTTTTCCTGAAGTCAATATGGTACTCGTACGCCCGGTGGGTGGCGTCGAAACGGGCGTGAGCCTGCGTGTCTACTTCCAGAAACCTGTAGATGGCAATATCGGGGGGGAGGAATTTATTGATCCGCCGGTTGAAGCCCTGCGGAAAAGAGCCGGGATAGTCAAAGTGCAGGAAGTACTGTTTGGCATGAACGCCCGCATCCGTGCGCCCACAGCCCACGACTTCAACCGGGGTGTTCAGGATGGTGCCCAGGGCTTGTTCGATCGTACCCTGAACGCTCGTTTGGCCGGGCTGAGCCTGCCAGCCTACGTATGATGTGCCGTTATAAGCGAGTTCTGCGAAGTACCTCATGCATAAAGCCGTTCTTGAAAGGACAAAACTAAATAAAAAATGCCTCGCCAGTATTCTGACGAGGCATTCCTGATTTTTAATGGGCGTTTATCCAATGACGGAACTATCGGAAGCGACACTTTTGGCGTACATAAATGCACCTCCGGCCAGCATCAAGTCCTTAAGGAACATAGAAGTAGCAGTTTGGTCGCCTGCCATCGCCCCGTTTAGATGCACCAGGAAAACCATTAGTAAAAGATAAATACCGAGCAGTGTGGCGGCAAGTTTGTCCAGCTTGCCAATGAGCATGCTCACCGTAGCGGCAATGAGTGCAGCACCCGTCAGGTAAACCAGGATAGAACTGCCGAAAGCCATGCCTTTCATGGCTTCTGCATTCATAAAGTGGAACAAGCCAAAGATGGCAAACGGAACAGCAAACAAATACTTGCCTAAGTTTAAAATCGCATTCATGTTAATAGGTGTTTAGTTGGTTAAACATTATTGTTTAAACAACAAACTACGATAATTTGTATCGTAAAACAAGTATTTGTGATTTATAGAGGAAGAAATTTTTTATTCTTTTCTATTGACTTGTATCGGGTTATTATTTGGGCTAATCCCAGTCCCAATAACTGCCAAACCCACCGAAGCGAAAGGTGAGTGCTACGGTTGGGCTGCTGAAGTCCTTGTTTTCCAGTGCTGGCAGACGGCTGATGCCGCTCACTGCCCGGTATCCTCCCGTAAGGCCGATCCTGAAAAAATTAGTCATGTTCAACTCTATGCCTATTTCAGGGGTGAGCACGAAGAGCCGGTCGGAAGGCAGGTCAAGCTCATCGTGTTTCAGCTCTGCCCGTCCCCAACCTACTTTCAGGCTGGAATAAAGGTGCACTTTTTGCTCAATATCTTTCACGTAGCCAAACCAAAGCCCACCGTGCCCGAAGTCAATATCTGCATCAACCGGGATGACCTCTCCGTCTACGTTGGCTTCAAAACTGACCTCAGGATAATCTGTCCCCATGCCATAGCCGCCAATGAAGAACTCATCAAGGATGAGCGCGCCGCCACCACCGACGTCTGCCGTGAGCTGTCCATTGACCGAGCTGAACTCGAGGATCGGGCCTCCAAAGGCACCAAAAGAGGACAAGTCATCAAAAAGGGCTTCGTGCTGTGCCTGCAGCAGGGTGGAAGCGGTGAACATCAGGCTGAACAAAAAAATCGGGTATTTCATAATCATTGGTTTTAAACAGTAAAGCCGGGCGTTGATTGCCCGTAAACATATCCTGCTCTGATGATGTATTCTAGAAAGGTATACCCCTATTGATCTGTACAGACCTTTTTTAATCAATCAAGCCACAGTATGAATTTTCAAGCCGAAGTCATTGAACAAAGCCATAAGACACCCGTAGTGGTAGATTTCTGGGCCCCTTGGTGCGGCCCCTGCCGGGTATTAGGTCCAACCATCGAGGCGCTGGCTGAGGAGCAGTCCGATCGGTGGAAACTGGTCAAGGTAAATACAGAAGAGGAGCAAACAGTAGCGGCGGAGTACCAAATCCGGAGCATCCCCAACGTCAAAATGTTTTACAAAGGGCGGGTCATTGCTGAATTTGCCGGGGCACTGCCCCGCACCCAAATCGAAAACTGGCTGGCCAATACGCTGCCGGATGGGCGCAAAGAGACACTTGATCTGATCCTGGAGCGCCTGGATGGCGATGGAGACCTCTCTGAGTTGGAGGCATTCGTGGCGCAGTATCCGGATATGAAAGACGCCCGCCTCGCCCTGGCGATGGCGCTGGCTATTACTGCACCGGAACGGGCAGAACACCTGCTGGAGCCCATCAAGGCAGGGGCCCCGGCTGCTGATCAGGCCGTAGCTGTGCGAACGATTGCAGAACTGATGCAGCACCAAGCCGACGATTCCGCATCAGGGAAGGCGGTTGCTGCCGCACAGGCTGCGCTTAAGCAACGGGACTGGGAAACGGGTATCAAAGCTATTATTGAAGCAACCGGTAAGGATAAGTCTTACGCGAAAGACCTGCCACGCCGGGCTGCAATCGCTTGTTTTCACGCCTGGGGCAATGAGCACCCGCTTACTAAGGTCTACCGCCGGCAGTTTGATATGGTACTGTATTAGAGCGTGTTGGGACTTTACTTTTGGAGCGAACGCCGGCAGGAGTGTGAAACCCCAACAAGCTCCTAAAATGAAAAGCAGATTTATTGATCGAATTTGGCTTTTTGATACGCAAAGAACTGCTCACTTTCAATCTTGAAAGGGAACCCGTGCTAACCCGTTGGCACGGGTTTTTTATTGTAAAGCAGCGCCCTGCAGGCCGCTAAAAAAAATGGGCTTGGCTGACAAAAGTCATTTCAGTGTCATCGCGTAGCCTTTACTTTTGTAGGGCTTGATCAACAGAACAGACCTTATGCCATCACAATCCTATTTATTGGGCGCAATTGCGGTACTGGCACTCGTTGCCGGGCAATGGTGGCTGGCCTTGATGGCCGCGTTGATGGTGCTGTATTTCGGCTTTTTGGCTGTAAATACTCCGGAAAAACAAGCAGATTGATTTTCCGGAAGCTTTTTGGAATCAAGCTACAAGTTAGAAGTTTTTCATACTGCTTTTTTCGAGCACTTTTTCGTGCTGAAAAATTTTAGTGTTATCGGTTTTAGATAGAGCCCTTCATGCCAGCGAAGGGCTCTGTTTTTTTAGGCATGCATATTCCGCAAGCCCTCGGGGTCCACAATCTTGATCGCGCCGTCAATGACCTCAATGTAGCCGTCCTCCTTGAATTCAGTCAGCATACGAATGACACTTTCTTTGGCGGTGCCCACGATACGGGCCAGGTCGTCCCGTAAGATCGTGATATTCCCTTCGCCCTGCTTTTCGTGCAGCAGGAGTATAGCATCGGCTACACGGCGGCGTACCGAGTTGTAGGCCAGGTTGAGCAGTTGTTCTTCCTTAGCGGTTACGTTGTTGGCCAGCATCTTGATCATTTGGGAAGCGACGTCCCGGTTTGCATTCAGCAGTTTGGAGAAATCCTCTTTGGGGATGAGGCTGATCTCGGTTTCTTCCATGGCAGCGGCAGATTCGGTGTACTTCTCTTCTTTGAGCAAATCCAGGTAACCGAAGAAATCGCCTTCCTTGCAAATCTCAATGATGTACTCTTTACCATCCTCGTTGGTTTTGAAGACTTTCGCTTTGCCGGATTTGACGAAGTAGAGGTAGCGGGGGTAGTCCCCTTCTTCAAAAACGAGGTCCCGGCGTTTAAAGTGCTTGATTTTGCGTTCATCAGACAGTTTGCGGAGTTCTTCGTAGCCTTTCGCTTCGTTGATAAAAGCAGAAAGCCCCTGCTCGGTCTTGTCAAACTGTTTTTTGAGGCGCTCGCTCTTTTTCAGGCGGGTCTCAATTACGTCTAGCAGTTCATCTTTATAGAAGGGCTTGGTGACGTAGTCGTCAGCGCCCAGGTTCATACCCCGGCGGAAGTCTGTTTTCTCGGTCTTGGCTGTCAGAAAGACAAACGGGACATTAGAAGTGACACTCTTTTTACTCAGTATGTTAAGTACTCCAAACCCATCGAGGTGGGGCATCATCACATCGCAAAGAATAAGATCCGGAGGGCTCGTCAGGGCTTTTTCCACACCCACCTTACCATCCTCGGCGGTAATAACCTGATAGCCGGACAGTTCGAGTATTTCTTCCAGGTTTTCCCGTACTTCCTCGTTATCTTCAATGACTAAGATTTTCTTCATCGCTGTTTTTTATCTGGTTATAGTACTCAAATATAATCAAGAATCCTTGTTCCTGAAGCAGAACAGAAAACCACTTGAGCAGAAGGGCTGCTGTATAGAGCGCTAATTTGAGGTTAAAGGTATTTCCACACTGAAAGTGGACCCCTCATTAGGTACGCTCTTAAATGTAATGTGGCCTTCCAGTAGCTTTACATACCCTTTGACAATATTGAGCCCCAGGCCCGTACCTTGTATGTTCTCCACATTGTGCGCCCTGAAAAAGCGAGTGAACAAATGTTGTTGTTCGGATTCCGGTATGCCGATACCGTAGTCCTGTATCTCGATTTTCAAGTGCTCGTTAGTACTGTTGACCCTGCAATCAATAGGCTGCCCCTCTCCGCTGTACTTGATGGCATTAGAGAGCAGGTTGTAAAATATATTTTGCAGTATCCGGCGGTCGGTATGCAGGGGCGGAATATGGCTCAGCCCTTTGATGTTAATGGTTTGGCCTTTTTTGAGCATGCCCTGTACGCCTTCTTCGACTTCGGTCCAGACTTCAGGCAGCTCAAACCCGGAGGTGTTGAGGCTCAGCTTGCCTTCCTCCAGGCGGCTTAGAGACAAAAAGTCATTGAGTATGCTCGTCAGGTTGGCTACCGAAGACTTGATGCGTTGTGTATGGCGTAGCCGCTTGGGCTGCTGCTCTTGTTCGGTATAAGCTTCGATTAAGTCGGCAGAGGACAAAATGGTGCTCAGCGGGGTCCGGAATTCATGCGAGGCCATAGAGACAAAGCGGGACTTCAGCCCGTTGAGCTCTTTCTCTTTTTCCAGAGCGATGGTGAGCTGTTTTTCTTTGGTCTTCAGTGCGGACTCTGCGGCTTCCCGTTCTCTGATTTCGTGCTTGAGCTGTTTGTTGATGCCCAGGAGCTGATTGACTACCTCCGCAAGCTCTTCGGTCCGTGCCGCGACGCGCTTTTCCAGGTCCTGGTTTAAGCGTATGATCCGGTCCTCCGCTTCCCGTTGGGCGCTGATGTCGATGCCAGAGCTTAGCGAGCCGGTTATTCGCCCGTCATCGTCACGCAGAAGACTATTGTGCCAGGCGATAAGGTGTTTTTTGCCCGAGCGGGACTGGATATGGTTTTCGTAGTATTCGATGTCCCGGCCGTCCATCAAAGCCCGGAAAACGATTTTGACCTCACTGCGGTATTCGTCTGGAATGAAAGAGTCGACCCAGTCTTTACCGATGGCTTCGTTTGCTTCCACCTCCAGTATCTTCCGCCCTTTATCATTGAGTAGCTTCACCTTGCCGTCCTGGTCCAGAATAACAATAATGGTATTTGCAATATTCAGATAGCGCTGGGCACGCTCCTTTTCTTTTTGCAGAGCAGCTTCTGCCGTTTTCTGCTGCGTGAGGTCATGGACGATACCTGTGAATAACCGGCGGTCATCCAATTCCACTTCGCTAATGCTAAGGCGAATGGGGAATTGAGTGCCATCTTTACGCTGTGCCATCACCTCTCTGCCGAGGCCAATGATGCGGGCTTCACCAGTGCGCATGTAGCGTTCTATATAGCCATCGTGCTGTTGAGCATGGTAAGTGGGCATCAGCATATTGATATTCTCGCCCAGCATTTCTGTTTTGTGGTAACCAAACAGATGGGCGGCAGCCTGATTGACCAATACCATACGGCCCCGGGCATCAATAGAAATGATACCGTCTGTTGCGGACTGAATGATCGCCTCCAGTTGTTGGGCGGCTTCTTCGGGCACTAAAGATTTGAATAATTGGCTCAAAATAATTGTACGTCAAATTGGAATTCGCGATAATGGTTTGGTAAAGGCTGGCCGGGAAGTAACGATTGGTGGTTCTGGCTGAGAAATTAAACCTGAGCTTAGCAGACTATGTGAAGGTCCCATTGCGCTCTGGGGTTCTATCTCTTTGAACATTCAGGAAGCACCAATCTTTTTACTTTCTTTAATTCCGAATATTTGTTTTTTTGCCGAATTTAATTCCACGCTAAGCATTAGTAGCTACATGAGCTGGCAAGATAGCAGGGGAGGCCCCTGTTATAAGATGACAAATGTCACCCTCTGGTCTTGATTGATGTCATATGTACAGCTTGGCTTAGCAGGTTAAATTGAAAAGGAATCGCATCAAACCACTCCTGTTATGAAGAAAATACTGATCCCAACCGACTTCTCCTCCAACGCCATGAGCGCGCTGCAATATGGTGTTAGCCTGGCCAGTGCCCTGGGTGAGGTAGAGCTGACGCTGTTGCACACCTATGAGGTGCACAGCAACGCGGGCATGTTTGTTTCGGTCAGCGACTTTATGAAGAAGGATGCAGTTGACCAGGTACTGGAAGCCATTAAGAAAGTTGAGCCCCGCCTCCAAAACGGGGTGACTATTGACAGCCAGATTCTCCGGGGCAACACCGTTGACCTAATCACAGACTTTGCCCGGCGCAACCAATATGACCTGATTCTGATGGGTACGCAGGGGGCTTCCGGCTTGCAGGAAATTTTCTTCGGCAGTACCACGAATGCAGTGCTCAAACAGTCTGAAGTGCCTGTGCTGGCCGTCCCGGCAGGCTACAGGTATGCTCCGGTGGAGAAAATCGTACTGGCTATTGACGAAGAAGGGCTGTCAGATCAATCATTAGTGGCGCCTCTGGTCAGCATCTCAAAAGCTTATGATGCACCCGTGTGCGTTTTTCATCAGTCTGCTGCGTTTGACCGTGATGGTATAGACCCCAGTGTGGATGCCGCCCTTAGTGGTTTGGCGCATTCTTTCCACTACGAATTGGAAAAAGAGCAGGTCAATGAGAGTATCAATAGCTTCGTGACGGACTGCGGTGCTCAGCTGCTGGTGATGGTGCGCCGGCAACGGGGGTTTCTGGAGGAGGTATTCCATGTAAGTGCAACGACCCGGAAAGTCTTCAGCACATCCATCCCCTTACTGATTCTAAAAGAGTGCTAGCGCTAATGCATTTGGTCAAAATCCTCAGCGATTTTGAGGAGGAGGTGAATATCTCTGAAAAATTCCCGGATCAGCTCGAAGCTGAGGTTGGACCGGATGATGTGCGGTTCCAGCAGATCTTTATCTTCAGTCACTGCGGCATAAATTTCCCGATTGATGAATGACATATAAATCTCTTTCCCAGTCTCGTTTCTGAAGTCTACAATCGCCTGCTGCATAGGTTCGGATAGAATACCGATGACGTGGGTCCGGTTGGTGGCATAAACGAGAAAAGCCTCGCGGAAGGCCGGGTTCATAATTTCATGGCTCACATCTACGGCATCCATCCAGGTGAAGTCCCGGATCGCCCGGAAGTGCCGGTGGCGGTGGCGTTTGGGCCAGATAATGATCCGCCCGTTTGTTTCTTCCGGGAAAGTAGCGTGCATGAAAACACCTTTGAACACCTCCTGCAGCCCATTCTTGACCGGGGAGGTCTCAGAAACGAACAGCTCGCACATTTCGAATTCGAGATTGCCTACTTTGCCCGTAATAAAATCTTCACCGTGGTAGCTCTCCGCCGGGGTCGCAAAAATTTGACTGCCCAAAAAGCGTTGTTTTTCAATAAAGCCTTTTGGGTTGTACTTCAGCGGGTAGTTGACATCATAGTTGGCCCCGTCATCGATGAAGTCGAGGACCAGGTTGATGATGTTGGGCTTAAAAGTATTGCGGAAGCGCTGAATCCGGTATGCCACGTAAAAGAGGAACAGGCCAAGGGGAATAGACAATGCGAGGGTGAGCACCCAAATATCCAGATAGAATTCCAGCAGGAAAACACCCGAAAGGATGAGGACGGACAAGACAAACAACCGGATCAGGCGGAGCCGCCGCTTCTCCATCCGCAACAACTCTGGATGGATGGTGTGGTTGTAGTACATTCGGAATTCCTCAATCCGTTTCATGCGGGCTAAAATAGTTCAAAATTCCTTGCCTGTGGCTCTTCAGCCAACCTAAGCGGCTTTTTTGCCCTCCTTGAGGGTAACAAAGTTTGAACTATTGTCCAAAAAGCTGTAATTTTGCAAACTTATGAAACGACTACTGTTACTCGCTGTTATCAGTTTAAGCCTGGCTTCCTGCAAAAGCGAGTTTGAAAAAATACGTACAAGCGGAGATGTGGACCGCATTTACTCCCAAGCCTTAGCTTACTACGAGGCAGAAGAGTATCAGAAGGCGCAAGCCTTGTTTGAGATTATCATCAGCAGTTATCGCGGTAAGCGCGAGGCAGAAGAGATTTATTTCAAGTATGCCTACACTTACTACTATCTCGAGCAATATATTCTGGGGGCCTACTACTTTAAAAACTTCTCCACCACGTACGGTACGAGTGAGTTACGGGAAGAAGCAGACTTTATGTCGGCTTATTCCAATTACCAGCTGTCTCCTATTTTCCGGTTGGACCAGCAGTATACCAATGAGGCCATCGAGGGCTTTCAGTTGTTTGTTAATACCTACCCCAACAGCGAACGGGTAGAGCAGTGCAATAAGCTAATAGACGCTATGCGGGCTAAGCTGGAGCTCAAAGCCTACAAAGCGGCAGAGCTTTACTTCGATGTTCAGGATTATCAGGCCGCTATTCAGTCTTTTGAGAATGTGCTCAAGGATTTTCCGGACACGAAAAACCGGGTTGAAATTGGGTATATGATCATTCGGTCTGCCTATTTGCTGTCGAAAAACAGCTTCGTTGAAAAACAAAAAGAACGCTATACGGATGCCGTGGAGCGTGCTTCTGAGTTCCTGTCCCGTTATGGCGACAGCCGCTACGCAGATGAAGTTCAGAAGATGTATGAACAGTCAACCGATCAATTAAAAGAATTAGAGAATGTCAGATATCAAGACAAAAGTACAGGGGCTAGATCCTAATGTTAGAGCCCGCGACGTGCACGGCCTGGCCAGAAATACCGGCAACGTGTACGAAGCGTTGGTCATCATTACCAAGCGGTCTCGTCAACTGGCAATAGAGCTCAAGCATGAGCTGCACCAAAAGCTCGAGGAGTTTGCGGTATCTTCTGATGCCATCGAGGAGGTGAGTGAGAATAAGGAGCAGATCGAGATATCCAAGTTCTACGAGCGCCTGCCTAACCCTGTCGTCATAGCTTCTGAAGAGTACATCAATGGTGAACTCTACAGCCGCTACAACAAAAAGCAGGAAGACGACCTCTAGTTTGGATGGCCCCGGAGCGCTAGTCGCTTCCGGTATAATAGACTTGATGCGTCGGGGATTATTACAGGGTTAAAATGGCGCTGCCCTTCCCACGCTATGCCTTTTTTTAGTCACTTAGCTCAGGCTAAGCTCCTGAAAAAAGCCTTTGCCTGGTTGAAAACAGCTCATTTTTCCCACTGCGCTGACCCGACGCATCAAGTCTGATGATTTTCAGGAGAGCAGAGGATAGGCACGCCCTTTCCCCTGCTCTTCGTAATTAGTACTTTCTCCCTGCAATTAACCGTCCTGACCCATGTCTGCACTCCACGGTAAGAAAATTCTTCTGGGCATCACCGGCAGTATTGCTGCTTATAAAGCGGCATCTCTGGTCCGGCTGCTGATCAAGGCAGGGGCTGAGGTGCAGGTACTGATGACGGCAGCAGCTACCGATTTCATCACGCCGCTCACCCTGGCTACCCTTTCCCGGAATAAGGTACATACTGACGTCGCCTCGGGCGATAGCTGGAACAACCACGTTGAAATGGGGCTTTGGGCAGACGCCATGGTACTGGCACCCCTAACGGCTACGACTCTGGCTAAGCTTTCTCATGGTATTTGTGACAACATCATCGCGGCCACCTATCTATCCGCACGGTGCCCGGTTTTTTTTGCACCCGCTATGGACCTGGATATGTGGAAACACCCGGCTACCCTCGAGAACGTCGGGCGGCTGAAGGGGTTTGGCAATCAGCTTATCCCCGTAGGTACCGGTGAGTTGGCAAGTGGGCTGATCGGGGAGGGGCGTATGGCAGAACCGGAAGCAATCGTTAAGGTTTTGTCTGGTCACTTCGCGTACGCACAAAGCCTGAAGGGCAAACGTGTGTTGGTCACAGCAGGCCCCACCTACGAGCCTGTCGATCCGGTACGTTTTATCGGCAATCGCTCGAGTGGTAAGATGGGGATCGCTATAGCGGATGAGCTCAATGCCCGTGGGGCAGCCGTTCATCTGGTACTGGGCCCGTCTGCCTTGTCCCCTTCCCGTCCCGGAGTGGAAGTCACCAGGGTGGGAACAGCTCGCGAAATGTATAAGGCTGCCACGGAGGTGTTTGGCCGTTGTGATGCAGCGGTATTGGCAGCAGCCGTTGCTGACTACCGGCCCGCCGAAGCAGCGGATCAAAAAATTAAAAAAGAAGGAGAGGAGATGAGCCTGCGCCTGATCCGTAACCCGGATATTGCCGCTGCACTCGGGCAAACCAAAGCCGCCCACCAACGCCTGATAGGCTTTGCGCTGGAAACGCAAAATGGCCTTGAAAATGCTAAAGCCAAACTCGCGCGCAAAAACCTGGACCTCATTGTCCTGAACAGCCTCGCCGACACCGGCGCTGGTTTTAACCACGATACGAATAAGATCACGCTCCTGAGCAAGGGCAATAAGAAGCGCGAATTTGAGTTAAAATTCAAGACAGCTGTTGCTGTTGATATCGTCAATGCCCTCCAGGATTTGTGGGGCTGACCAATCGAAAAGAACGAGTACAATGAGAAAAATTATCCTGACAGGAATACTGTTGTGCGGCTTGTTGAGCTTAGCAGCTCAGGAACTTGAGGTGAGTGTCCGTACCAATGTTCAAAAACTGCAGCAGGCTGACCCGCAGATTTTTCAGACCCTTTCCAACTCCATCGAGGAGTTCATGAACAACCAAAAGTGGACCAGTGATGCCTTCGAGCCGGAAGAGCGGATCAGGGCAAATGTCCTGATTACGATTCAGGAGGAGCTTTCGCAGGTGGCTTTTAAGGCAGATATTGCCGTGCAGGCTTCCCGGCCGGTTTACAACAGCAATTATGAAACCCCGTTGCTCAACTACATTGACAAAGGCGTGGTGTTCACTTACGAGCCCTTTCAGCCTATTCAGTTTAGCCTCAACCGTTTCAATGATAACCTCTCTTCCTGCCTGGCCTTCTATGCCTATATAATTTTGGGGCTGGACTACGACAGCTACGCTGCTTATGGCGGGGAGCCGCATTTTCAGTCCGCCCAGGAGATTATTAACATGGTGCCGGACGGCGCTGCGGCTGCAAGCCCGGGCTGGCGTGCCATTGATGGAGACCCCAGCCGTTTCTTCCTGATCGAGAACCTGCTTTCACCAAGGGTACGCCCCTTCCGTCAGGCCTGGTATGAGTACCACCGTCAGGGGCTGGACGTAGCCTCCAACGATGTGGGCACTTGCCGCGCTATTATAGCGGCCTCGATGGAGCAGTTCCGCGACGTAGATCAGGCTTACCCCAACTCCATGATCATACAGACTTTTTCAGATACCAAAGCGGATGAAATCATGGAGATTTTCAAAAAGGGCACGCCCCAGGAAAAGAACAAAGTGGTGCAGACCATGACCCGGCTAGATGCCTCCAATACCACCAAATTCCGTGAATTAAAATAACGGATCAAGTGCTTAAATCAAGACCATGTCATTGAAGACCCTTGTTTTACTTCTTATTTTCGCAGGTTGCAGTACCATTTCAACTGCACAGCAAGACCGGATGCCCGGAGAAATATCCTGGGGCCCGGATATCACAGAACCCTCAAGGTCGAGTATCACGAAGGTGGTGGAAGTCGCTCCGGATGCTTATTACGTCCTCCGGGAGCGTAGGGGAAGTGCCATTTCACGGGGAGAGGTCTTCATAGAGCAATACGATGACCGGCAGCGGCTGAAGCGCTCGGTGGAACTCCCGCTTAAATACAAGCGCAAGTGGCGGGAATTCGAGGACTTATTGAAAATTGGCGGCAACTTCTACTTCTTCACGAGCTTCAACAACGAGGCGCAACGCAACAACTACCTCTTTTACCAAAAGCTGAACAGCAGGCTGCAGCCGGAACGCAACCTGACCAAGATTGCCGAAATCCCGGCAGCCAACCGGGCCCGGGCCGGGGCATTCAACTTGCTGATCTCCCAAGATAGCTCCAAGGTGCTCCTCTACAGTCAGCTTGACAATAAGCGAAAAGAGCCGGAACGCTTCGCTATTCGGGTTTTTGACAACCAAATGCAGGAACTCTGGGCAAAAAATATCCGCCTGCCGTACAGCGAGCAGCAGTTTGCGGTAGAAGATTACCGCATTGATGAGCAGGGCAACGTGTACCTGCTGTGCATACAGTATCTGGATGGCTCCGCTCAGGCCGTCCGCCGGGGCTTGGCTAATTATCAGTACGTGATCCTAGCCTATACCAATAATGGTGAAGACAAACAGGAGTACCGGATCGCCGTCAAGGATAAGTTTATCACAGACATGACCTTCCGCATCGGGAATGAAGGCGATTTGGTTTGTGCAGGTTTTTATTCTGAAAAAGGGACGACAAGTATCAAAGGCACCTGCTTCTTTCGGGTCGACCCGGAAACGGAAGAAGCCTTTAATATCAGCCTTCAGGAGTTTGACTTTGAGTTCCGTACGGCATTTATGCGGCAGGGGCAGCAGCGGCGGGCCGAGCGCGCCGAAGCGTCAGGTAATACCAACCAACAAGCCGAACTCAACCGATTTGCCCTCAATGAGCTGATCCTGCGTAGTGACGGTGGTGCCGTTATTGTGGCAGAGCAGTACTTCGTTTATCAGCAGACTTATCGTATGTGGGATGGCACGCTGCGGTTCGATGAGTTCTACAACTACAATGATATTATCGTGGTCAATATTCGGCCAGATGGCTCTATGGAATGGGCGCAGCGTATACCTAAACGACAGGAAACCGTGAACGACGGCGGTTACTACTCTTCCTATTCTATGGCTGTAGTGCGCGACCGGCTGTACTTCCTTTTTAACGATAACAACCGCAACTACACCTCGAAAAACGATAATGTCCTCTATAACTTCAATGGGCGGAACTCCATCATCACCCTCGCGGAGATCCGTAAAGGGGGCGCTCTTGAAATGTACCCACTCTACAATAACCGGGATGCAGGTATCATCACCCGCCCTAAAATTTGTAAGCAAACGGGCAGCCGCAAAATGATCATTTACGGAGAGCGGGGGCGCTCCTACCGGCTGGGGCTGCTTCAGTTCCTCTGAGGGCTTCCCTTTTAAGAAATAAGCGCTGCGGCTAGTGCGTTTTCATCCGGTGGCGCTGCCTGGTTTGGTAAGCGCACATCAGGATGGCTTTAGGAAAGCTTTTGCCGGTTTATCCACCTTTAGGATATCACAAAAAAGCGTAATTTGGGCTGAGCGCGGTAGCCCCGAGCTACCTTCGCGTTTGTTGGTTTTTCCATCGCTCAGTTGTGGGGGGCAAATTTAATTTTACAGGGCGTTATTTTTTTGCCGTATTGCCCGAACAGGACCGATTTTTTTGCTTAATATGAAATTAAATTTGCTTGCTTTTGCTCAACCATAAAAACTCCAACAAGCTCGTAACCGTAGGACCGACCGAAAAACCATGGAAAGAATAGCCATTTTTGCTTCCGGGACCGGAAGCAATGCGAAAAAAATTATTGAATATTTCAAGGCGCATCCTAATATTGAAGTTAGGCTCGTCGTTGCTAATAAGCCGGATGCGCCGGTGTTGGCAATGGCAAAACAGCAAGGCGTGAAAACGTTGCTGCTTGACCGGCCGGGTTTCTATCAGTCAGAAGGGGCACTGGAAGCGTTGGCTGAAGCTCAAATTACTTTCATTGTACTGGCCGGATTCTTATGGCTTGTCCCTCCTTACCTGGTAAATGCCTACCCTAATCGCATAGTCAATATTCATCCGGCCTTGTTGCCCAAATTTGGAGGCAAAGGCATGTATGGGATGCACGTACACCGCGCCGTGAAGGAGACCGGCGAGACAAATACAGGCATTACCATACATTTGGTCAACGAAGCCTACGACGAAGGGGATACGCTTTTCCAGGTCCGCTGCCCCGTCACTGCTGCCGATACGCCGGAGCAGATCGCCGCCAAGGTGCGTCAACTGGAACATGTGCACTTTGCACCCGTTATCGAGAAATACATTAATGCACTAAATTCATAATACCGAAGTCATGATCCGCAATTACTTATTACTGCTTCTTTTCCTTACCGGCTTATCGCCTGCATTGGAAGCGCAGAGCTGGAGAAGCTTGCGTAAAGATGCCGAGCAGGCTTATGAGGAAGGAGACCTTAAAACTGCAGCTGAAAAATATAGTGAAGCCTATAGTAAAAAGCGCAAAAAAGAGGAACTCACTTATAAAGCCGGAGAAATCTATTATGCCCTGCGTGATTACCGCAACGCAGTAGAGGCTTACCTGCCTGTTAAAGATAAGAATGATGACTTTCCGCTCGTAGGCTTAAAGTATGCCCGTTGCCTTAAGCAAGACGGACAGTACGACCGCGCAGTTACTGCATTTGAGGAGTTCCTGGAGGGCTACACCGGGGATGGCAAGGAAATCCTGGAAGAAATCATCCGAGTGGAAATTGTGGGCTGTAAATTCGGTATGGAAGCCCCCGCTAATGCCAACCGCGAGCTTAATATCGCCCTGCCTGGCGATGGGATCAATTCAGAAAAAGAGGACTTCGCTCCTTTCCCGATTTCTGACAATGAGCTATACTTCTCTTCCAATCAGGGCGAACGCGCCCGCATCTTCGTCTCTGAGCGGGACAACAACAAATGGACGGAGGGCGAGGCGCCCCGCAACTTCCCGGTTATTCAAAAGGGGCACTTCTGCAACAGCGCTATGTCTCCGGATGGTAACCGCATTTATTTCACCGTTTGCAATAATGACGATAAGAACTGGAATGATGTGAAGAACCGCTGTGAGATTTTTATCAGCAAACGGATAGGCAGCCAATGGTCTCAGCCGGAGCGCCTGCCGGATTACATCAACACGCAAGGGGTAACAGCTACGCACCCTTTTGTGACCCATCAGCGTGGAAGTGAAATCCTTTACTTTACTTCCAATCGGGAAGGTGGCCTGGGTGGAATGGACCTTTGGTATGCATCCCGTGATCTGGGGATTGACAATAACGACTTTAGCTTCCCGGTAAATTTGGGGCCAGTGGTCAATACCCTGGGCGATGAAATTACACCGTTTTATGACCGGGAGAACCAGGTCTTGTACTTCGCTTCCAACGGGCATGTCTCCATGGGGGGCTTTGATATTTTCCAGTCTACCGGCGACGAGGTCAGCTGGTCGCAACCTGATAATATGGGTATGCCGGTCAACTCCAGTGCTGATGACTACTTCTACATTCTCAACCCTTCCCGCAACGGTGGTTTCTTTACGTCCAACCGGGTATACGCTGGCGGTAAAATCACGACGGCCCACGAAGATATCTTTGAGTTTTCGGAAGGCGGCCGCCGGGTGGTCCTGAAAGGCAATGTATACGACCGGGCCAGCGGTGACCCCATCGGAGCCATCACGGTACGCTTGTTTGAGGTCGGCCCAAATGGAGAGTCTGAGCTGAGAAGCCAGAACTTCGGTGAAGGTAATTACGCCTTTGATATTTTACCCAACCGGCAGTTCAGGGTAGAAGTTAGTGCTTATGGCTACCGGCCTGGCTCTTACCGGGTGAATGCCAATGATGAGAATACCTACTCCTACGGGCAACCGATCTTCCTCGAAAAGGAAGGGCAGGGGCTTGGTATTCCTGAACCTCCGGTTATAGATGAAAATAGTGACCCTTATCCCGGGAATACCAGTCCTGATCGTACCGAACCACTTGAGCCAGAGGAGCCGGTGATAAACTATCCACCGGAGCCTACTACGGGTATCAATATGAACCCGGTTCCGCCTTACCGCACGAGAAGCCAGAACCCGAACGACAATTACGAGTACGAAACAACGGCACCGCGGCATACGGGTACGTACTATAAAGTTCAGATCGCAGCGGTTGGTAGTTTTGATCCCGCCCGCTTCAGTAATATCGCAAATTTGGGCAGCATACAGACAGAGTTTATTATTGCCCGGAACCTCAACCGGGTGATGCTCGCCGACTTCTTTTCTCTGCCCGATGCACGAAAGGCGCTCAGTGATGTCAAAGCCAAAGGCTATTCGAGTGCATACCTCATTGAGTATATCGATGGAGAACGGTATGGCCGGGTGCGCTAAGAAGGGATGGCGTACTTTATCAAGTGGATATGCAACAGGCGCTAAACTAACTTGACGCCCACATTAACGCTACGTTGTCGATTTACATCGCATGAAAAACGAGAGCGCCTCCGGGCAGCCATTGACGTGGTCCGGGGGCGCTCTTTTTTTGCCCCTGGCCCCGGGGAAGGCATCAGGGGGCATAATGGAGCAAGCCCCCAAATCTTTCGTTGAACCCATCCACACCTTGTAAACCACCGGTATGTACGGCGACGACGGTGCTGCCTTTGGGAAAGTAGCCTTGCCTGGCTAGTGTTGCCAGCCCAAAGAACAGTTTTCCGGTGTAAACGGGGTCAAGTGCGATACCGTACTTTTGGTAGAAATCATTGAGGAAACCGATCAGTTCAGGGCGGTACCTGGCGTAGCCCCCAAAGTGGAAATCGGTTATTAAATCCCAGCCTGTGCCTGCCTGCCGGCCGGTCAGACCTTCAATATCATGTTTAAGGAAGTCGCCTTTAAGTGCTGAAAAAACCAGGACTTTACTCTGTGGAGCAGCCTGAAGGATCATGCCGGCTGCAGTGCCGCCGGTGCCGGCACTGACGCACCAGTAATCCACTTGTAGACTGGGGTGCTGCTGAATCGTCTCCTTAACGATTTCACGGGTTCCCTCAAGGGCTAGCTCATTCGTACCGCCCTCCGGCAAATGGTAGAACGGCCCAAAATCCTGCTGCAGCTTGGCCAGAAAGTGTGGATCGTCTTTTTGCCGGAAGGCAGAACGGCTCACAAAATGCAGATGCATGCCGCAATCTTTGGCAAACCGCAGCGTAGGGTTGAGCGCCTGAGGTGCTTCACCTCGGATGACGCCTGTGGTTTTGAACCCAAAGGCCACACCTGCACCCGCTACCGCTGCAATATGATTGGAAAATGCCCCTCCGAAAGTAAGTAATTGCTGCTCGCCTGCTGATTGGGCCGCAGCAAGGTTGTATTTTAACTTACGCCACTTATTCCCGCACAGTGCCAGGTCCGGCCCCATCCGGAGTAGATCGTCTCTCTTGATCAGTACCGATAGGACTGCGTCTTCAAATGCCGGGAGTACAATCGGCTCAAGCGGCGATGGCGCATGTTCAAGAAGCGATGAAATTGCTGGCATGCCCTAAAGTAAAAAAAAATCTGCCGGGTGGTATATGCATCCACCCGGCAGAGAAATATTTGTATACGCTTAGTCGGTTGTACTATGGTGTGCGGCGAATGGAAACCGGCATCTCCCGGTCGTAGTCACCCTCAATCATTGGAGACTGCTTGGAGCCTGTATAGTTCTGTACATTTTGGCTCACAAACCGGAAAAGCTCGGAGATGTCAACATAACGGTCCCGGTTCTGGTCTGCTTCGCCTTTCAAGCCACGGATCAGGTAGTGGCTGAATACGCCTTGCCGTAAGCCTTTGGCCTCGAGCGAGGTTTCATTAGATTTGGAAGACATGATCAGGGCAGTACCTGGAGAGGCTTCTGCCAGCCGGTCGTAGAAATCCTGAGTAAGCTGACTGGGCACGCCACCTCTTGCGGTCAGCAAGCCCCCGCTGTAGCAAGCATCTGCAATGCATAGTTTATACTTCGCCGGGCTGCGTTCCAGGATACCAATGATCTCCTTATGAAACAGCTTATTGCGGAACCCATTGAAGTCGATGGGCAGGAAGGCGTCATCATACCCGTGCCCTGAATAATAAAGCATGATCAGGTCTTCGGGCCCGGCCCGGCTGAAGACCTCTTTCATTGTATATTTGATACGGTTGAGGGTTGCTGCTTCATCAATCAGGATACGGATGTGGTCATCATCAAGTGCGCCGCCTTCCGGGCTTTTCAGAAAAGCGTACATCTGGTAGGCATCGTCATCTGTATAATTCAGTGGGGGCATACTGGTGTAGGTGGATATGCCAATCACTACCGCAAATACCTCTAACTCAGGATTGTTATTGCCATTAATAGCGGGTGACGGTTGAGGGGATGTTTGGCGAGACGGCAGCACTGGCTCTACCTTTTCACGGACCAGCTCTCCTTTTTCCCAGAGGCCAGAGCGTTGCTCGCCGGCGTTGGTGAAGAGAGTACCATGCCCTTGCAGATAGCCCATTTCGAGTTCGCCTTCGTAGCGTTCTCCATTAGAATAAATGATAGTCCCCCTGCCATGAGGGTATCCATCCTTGAACGTACCTATGTATTTATTATCGTTTTTGAAAATGTAAGTACCGGTCCCATTGCGGCAGTCACCGGAGATACACCCCTTTGATATCGGTGTCTGATGCCCGATGAACTCCCCGTCCATCCACTGGCCTTCCAGGGCAGATTGGTTAGGGCGGTAGAGGACACCTTCTCCGTGGTAGAACCCATTCTTGAATTCGCCAACGTAGCGGTTGCCATTGGCCCGGTACATGGTGCCCCGTCCATTAGGTTTTCCTTTCTCAAAAGAGCCTTCATACTCAGACCGGTCCAGGTATACGATGCGGCCTTTTCCACTAACACAGTTGCCGGAAAGGCAACCGGCTTCGACTTCATTGCCAGCTTTAGTGGTGTTTTGGCAGCCTTCTATAGATGTTCCATTGACCCACCGGCCATAGCATTCCTGCCCATTGGCATAAGTCATGGTGCCATAGCCGTGAGGGTTGCCATTCTTCCAGTCGCCTTCGTAGGTATTACCATTTGGATAGTGGCAAATACCATGGCCATCCCGATTACCGTCACGGAACCAGCCAATATACATGGCTTCATTACTGTACACGTACACACCTCGCCCATTAGAGCAGGTGCCAGAAATACAGCCCTTGGAATACCGGTCAATGCGCACAGAGCCTCCTTTAGTCTGTACGGCTTCGCCTGGTTTGGAATGACCGTCAAAAATCCCGTCCTCAAACCAGCCAACTTGTCTTTTTCCGGTGCTTAGGAGGCGTGAACCCTTACCGTGAGGCAGGTTATTTCGCCACTCTCCTTCATAACGGCCGCCTCCGTTTGGCCAATAGCAGATGCCAACACCGTGGTACTGGCCATCCTTAAATTGTCCTACGTATTTAATGCCGTTTTCCAGGATCAGTGTCCCTTCCCCGTTTTCACAGTCGCCTTCTATGCAGGTTTGTGCAGAGAGGATACTGGTGCACCAGATCATGGCTAGGGCGATAAGAGTCAATGTGTTCTTTTTCATGATTTGTTACTTGCTTTGGGCTATGATGAATGCTGTGTTTACTTTGGAAATGCCACACCTGATGGACCGGGTTTTCTGCAAACAGCAGATTGAAACAAGCATTAGACCTGCCGTCCATCCTTTAGGCGCTCATTCAGGTATTCGGTCAGCCCCGTCCAATCTTCTCACTGTTGTAGTGGCAATGATTGGCAACGCGAGGTGGCCGGCTGTCTTGGTACAAGACCGCTGATGTCAGGAAAGGTATCAGGAAATTAAGCGTATGGCTTACCCTTGAGGGTTGCGTTAAAGGCTTCATTACATCGGTTTTTAGAAATAGCTGTTTTTTTAACGAAAACAGTTATTGAAAAATTCCATATTGAACGTTCTTTTATACGTACGAAGCTTTTTTTGATAAGGTTGCAAGTAAAGCCCTCCTTTTGTTTTTAGAAAGGGCTAAACCAAAGCCAAACGAAGTAATCAGATTAGCGTTCATAAACGCTATTAGCAATATCTTATATTTAAAAGATTGTAAATTGAAAAAACCGGATGATTAGTGACAGGCTAAGAGCAAAGGATTCGGAATGCTTCTTCCCGGAGCGTGGGACAGGCTTCTAGGGGAGGAGTACGAGGATGTTGAGGAAGAGGAGGGTGTACCAACTGATCGGGTCCGCACACAGGTGGATATAAAACCAAATGGGATTTACGTATCACGTAAATCCCATTTGGTGTGTTCATTAGGCTGTTATTCGTTACCTGCATCCAAAGAGTGGGAATGCAGGAGCTGCTATCATTCCTTAGCGCAATCCGTTGCTGTTGAAGGTTGCATCCTGTGAGAAAGAACCCGTACGGCTGCTAACCGGAGTGCCAACGGAAGAGATATTCTTTTGGAGTACACAACCGATCATAATTGCTTTTGACGTGCCGGTACCTTTGAAGTCGTTATAGACACCAGCGCCTCTGAAGTGCGCCTTATTGGAAATGAAACGGCAGTGGCTTACCAGAGGAGCAACCTGACCGTTATGGGCTTTATTCATGATACCGCCACCGTAGGTTGCGATGTTGTACTCGAAAACAACGTTTTTTAACTTAGGTGCTGTTTTACTCTGAGCACCCCTTGCACTATTATAGATCGCACCGCCGTTGAGCGTTGCTGTATTCTGAATAAAGTGTGTCTTTTCGATTACCGGGCTGCACTCACCGTTGAGGGCCAGATTGTAGATTCCAGCGCCCTCACGGGCTTTGTTGTCAATAAACTTGCAGTTGCGGATAGTAGGAGAGGAGTTCTTACCATTTGCGAGGTTGTACCAGCCGGCACCGCAGGACTCCATAACATGGCTTTCACCTTCCTGCTCTACATTAGCAGTACCGCCCGTGATGATAAATCCATCAATCACGGTTGCCTGACCTACATTTTCGGTATAAACAACGGTATATGCGTTGTCTTCCAGGGAAGGTGTGCCAATTTCTCCGCTGAGAATTGTGCGGTTGGCATTGACGTTACGCTGCGTCAGAGACGACTCGGTACCTGCAAAGCCTCCGTATAGCTTTACACCATCCTTGATTTTGAAATACAGGTTACGGTTTGTACCTGAAGTTGTGAAATACTCTCCCTGAGCAACCCAGACGGCATCGCCTTTCTTAGCAACTTTCAGCGCTTGCTGAACGGAGCCTAAGGCATTTGCCCAAGAGGAACCATTTCCTTGACTATTTTGCTTGACGAAGAGAATTGTCTCTGCGTTCAGCTGGCCCATAGTCATGACCATGATGAGTAAAGTTGTTACTTGTTTCACGCCTAATGAAGTTTTTGAAGTTGGTAAATAACCGAGGTATTGGGAAGTACCTTCAGTTACGTTAGGCTGGAGTTGTTTTCAAAAGCTGGGAAACTAATTGAAACGACCCCTTCCTAAAAGGCGTCAAACGAAGAACAAAATTTAGGATATTGGGCAATGAAGGACGTCACTCCTTCACCGTATCAAAATCGGAGTTGGGACCCTAATTTTGATTTAAGGGCAAGATATAACTTTTTTTCTAATAAACATAAATTCAATTTAGAAAAAAATATATCTTAATGTCTCTGCCAAAAAAAAGGACTAAAAAGTTAGACCGGTTTTTTTGTGGATAGACGAATCTCTTAACGAGCACGAAGCTCGAAATGTTACATTGCTATTAAAAAATTTAGATAAGGTATCATATGGCTATGGCATAAAGTTAGTAAAACCAATGCATTTGTGCAACAAAACGGCTTCAATCCGAAATATTTTCAATTATATTAGAGTTTTATGTAACGAAAATAGATGCCCAAACGTATACATTTAGCGTTGGCGGGTGAAAGTTCTTGCCAGCGATAACTCCCCCCTTACGACGATATACAGGACAATTGTTATCCGGTTTTAGCGAAATCTTTTCTGTATATTGAGCACAGACCTAGAATAATAGCAACTTTTTTTATACGGATAATTGGTGGTTTGGGGTTTCCTGCCTTCCTGTTGCCGGTATAAACTCTTGGCATTCAGGTGCAATAAGCACTACCGGGATGCTATTGAGGGAATGCTCAGCCCCCCTAAGCGTAATCAAGAAGTATTAAATTAAGTTAAAACGGTCCATTTTGAGAAAGTTACTATACATTGCGTTTTTGGTCTACTGGGTTATGCCGGGAGCGAGCGCTCAGGATATCCACTATTCTCAGTTCGGCTATGCCCCGGCTACTACGAATCCAGCCCTCACAGGCATATTCAGAGGCAAATTCCGTGCCATTAGTAACTCCCGGCAGCAATGGCGGACGGTACCTGTTAACTACCTTACCTTTTCGGCCAGTGCTGATGTGAAGCTCCCTAACCGCAACCTGATGAAGAATGGTTTTTGGGCCGTGGGCGCTTCTTTCAACTACGACCGTGCAGGTTTGGCCAGGCTGCAAAACACCAACCTCAACCTGAACCTTTCCTACACGCACCGGCTTGCAGAAAAGGTGTTCATTACCGCCGGGGCTCAGTCGGGCCTGGCCCGTAGAGATTTCGATATCAACCCATTGCTTTTTGACAATCAGTACGACCCTACCATTAGTGGGGGCAATGCAGGCCTGGACAATAACGAAGGGTTTCAAAACCTGAATAATGATTTTGCCGACTTTAGCGCAGGGCTGAACCTCCGGATTCAGGATTTCAGCAACTGTGAGATTGTCAATACGCTTAAAAACCGTTCCTCAATAGATATAGGTGTAGGTGTATTTCACCTCAACCGGCCGGATCAGGCATTTGATGATATGGGCAGGGGCGAAAGAGCGGATTTGCCAATGCGGATAAGCCCCTATATCCTGGCCAATAAGCAGGTGGATCCAATTGTCGATATTTTTGCCAATCTGAATTTTCAGTTCCAGGGAGTTTATAAGGAATGGCTGACCAACTTTGGGGGCCGTGTTTTTTTCGATAAAACCCCTGGCAGCGTTACTGCGCTTGAGTTGAGTTGTGGATACCGGTTCAATAACGAATTGGGCGACGTGGTTTATCCTGCAATCGGCATGCAGTATGGCGATATTTTTGCCGGATTTTCATACGATATCAATATTTCGGCTTTTGATGTGGCGACCCGCAACCGTGGTGGTTGGGAACTGACAGTCCGCTACACGCTGAGCCAAATATGTTTGGACAACTATTTCTGTCCATTATTATAGGCTCGGTGTAAAGAGCCATTAGGTACTATGAGCAAACTGACCGTCTTTGCTTCAGCAAGAACGGTGGTGCCGGAATAATAAGAACGACCCAAAACCCGACCGGCGCCCTATCATCCCCCCTAACTGCGATGGTTATGGCGTTCCTGCATCGTACCTAATTCACGTTTCAAGGCCATGCTGCCTGCGGGCAACAGGCATCAGGCCAGTTATGATAAAGAATTACATTTGCCCGTACTTCTTAGGAAGCCTGCTGCCGGACCATTCCAGCGGCGCTTTTTATTACCTAATGGAGACAATAAAATATCTATGAATATCAAGATGTTGTCCATGCTGCTGACTCTGCTATTACCCCTTTGGGGAGCCAGCCAGTCATTGGAAAAAGTACTTGAAGCCGGGGATGAGGCCTACGAAAGCCGGGACTACTTCACCGCTTTTAAATGCTACGAGGTTGTACTCAACTATGAGGACAGCAAGTACAGCCGACCCCGGCGCCTGCTGAATTTCCAATATGGGCTATCCGCACAGCGGTTTAATTATTATTCTAAAGCAGACTCGGTTTTTGCGAACCTCATGGTCGCCTCAGAAGATAATAACCAGATCGACTCCATTTACGCAAGAACGGTCTTCTATAGAGCTCAGCTGCTGTTGTCTAAAGGCAAAAGCGAAGAAGATTACCGTCTTTCACAATCGTTTTTTGAAAAGGTGAGAGACGGGCTGTCTTCAAAAGTCAGTACAGACCCGGTTCTGCAACAGCGTTACCGTGCTGCGGCCGTGGCTGGTATCCAAAAAGTAGAGTACAGCATACAGCGCAATGGCTGGATCAACCGCGACACCCTGCATCGTTTGACGAGCGAAAAGGTGAACTCCAGCTATTCCGATCTGGCACCGGTGCTAGTGGGGGATACGCTGTACTTTTCTTCCCTGCGTTTTGACCGCAACCCGCTGAGGCGTAAGCGGCAGTCCACCACCTACTCCAAAAACCTCAGCGCTGTGTTTACCGCACGGGATACCGGTGGGATGGACACGGTACTTACTGTTTTAGCCAACTCGGGCGCCTTCAATGAGGAAGACCGTTTCACGTTGCACCGCACGATAAGCCCTTCAGGAGATTGGATGGTGTTTTCCACTTGCAAGCCGCAAGGCGACTCCATCCGTTGCCAGCTGTACCAACGCAAAAAACTGGGAACCGGTACCTGGAGCGAACCACAGCCAATGGGCATCAATGCCAGTGATCGATATACCACCACACAGCCTGCTTTTGGGTACGACTGCAGCACAGGTGAGGTCGTGCTTTATTTCGTTTCGGACCGCTCCGGCACCCTGGGGGGGCTCGATATCTGGCAAGCCAATTTTGATGAGGCTACCGGGACTGGCAGCTCAGTCGTTAATATCGGCGCACCTGTAAACTCAAAATGGAACGAATCCACGCCTTTCTATCATCAGTTGGGCAGTACCCTTTACTTCGGCTCCGATGCCCCTCCGGGCTACGGGTTATATGACCTTTTCAAATCCTTGAAAACGGCGGGCGGCTGGACTACGCCCATCAACCTGGGCGCACCTTATAATACAGGCTTCAATGATATGTACTTCTCTGCTTCCGGAGACGGCAGCACCGTCTACCTGTCTTCAGACCGGCCAAGGTCGAGGCGCTTCGATGAAGCGATTGACGCTTGTTGCCAGGATATCTTTACCGGCACTATGCCGATTGACCGCGAATTGTTTGTAGAGATCGTGCAGTGCGCCGAAAAACCTGCGGGGTATACCCCCACCCAACTACAGGTCATTGATATTTCGGACTGCCGGCAGTTGGATACCCTGATCAATACGACCTCTATGGACGATATAGCCGAGTCCATTCCTGTTAAGCAATACCGGCAATACCGTATTTTAGCCTCCAATGCCTCTATCGGTACGGAAATCGATACGGTCATTGACCTCAGACAGGCAAGATACGATACCACTCAAACCGCAAGTGTACTTATAGATTTACTCCCCGATTATGTGGAGTTGGCCGTTTCAACCGGCTTTTTTCTCAATGGCGACCTAATCGAAATAGGGAGTATAGCAGTACAAGACAACAGCGGCAACCAACTGCAGTCAGTCAATGGGCAAGCCGGGCTCTACCGGCTGGCTTTTGATAAGTATTATAGTATAGGGATTACCGTTGATTCTACAGAGCGGATAATTCAAGGGGTACTTCCAGGCGTGGTTACGCTATACCCGGATACCCTTGAAGGGATTTTCTTTCCAAAGGAAAAATGCCGGAAAGTCTGCTTTCAGGAAATTGATATCCCTTTACCTGCCGACCAGCGAAGAGAAATGCGCGTTTACTTTCATAACGATAAACCAAACCGTGCCGGCCGTATTCCAGGTGGCTTCCGGGGCTACACAAGTGTAACGGATCAGTCTTTTGAAGATGCTACTATTGAGTATCTTAAACTGAGCAGTATCTATTCCGAGAATAACCCCAGGATTGATTCGGTACAAAGCCGTATTGAGGGCTTCTTTGGCAATGAGGTAGCGGATGGACAGGATGCGTTGAACGAGTTATCTAAAAGCCTGATTCTTGCGGCTACAAAGCTAGACGACGATCAACATATTCAGGTCGAAATTCAAGGCATGTGTAGTGCCAGAGGTAATAAAATTTACAATGATAGCCTTGCGCTCCGAAGGATACAGTGTATTCGAGAGTATATGGAGGAGCAGGAGGCAGATGGTCTTAGGCTTGGCGACTTTATGGGTGCGGAAGGCACTAATGCAAAGGTTCTTATTGTGCCGCGTCCTCTGGGGGAATCAGCCGCAAGTGGAAACTTCCCCGGTGGGGATGAAAACGGCAAATATAATATTGGCGCAGCCCTGGACCGGCGTGTAGAGCTGAAAGTGGTGCTGCCTGAACAAAAAGCCCCGGATCTGACGATTTTCAATCTGGACGAAGATTGCACCCAAACCAATAATGAAACGCGAAAAAATCCCGAACAATGATACAGACCAGATTAGTAAACCTTAAACGAAGCGGGCTTTTGGTGTTGCTCTTCTGCTTGTTGGGCGGTACATCGGCCTGGAGCAAATCTTTGTACCCCTGGAATGACGGCAGCACCCTTTGCGACTGGCAAACCGACAGGTCTGCTCCGGCGTCGTTATACTCAATGGCTGGTGTGGAAACCGATACCATTACCCCGCCGCTCCCCTCCTTCGTATGTGATGTGGTCTGCCCGGACTTCCAGGTCAACTGGATTTCCATTGATGCAGATTGCGGGCAAAGCAATGGGGCAGCAACAGTGACTCCGGTAGGACTGCCGCCCGGTACCGAATTTGTCTACAATTGGGAAGGTGGAATCAGTGACGGCCCGAGTGCCGAAAACCTGGCCCCCGGCGTTTACACAGTCGTGATTGGTATTAGCGACCTACTGGAAGATCAGTCACTCCGGGATTGCCTGATCGAAACGGAGGTCATCGTTGGGACCAAAGAAGGCCCCGAAGTGAATATCAATAAAATTACAGCAGGAAACTGCGCAGACCTGTCGGGAAGTGTCAAGCTGGAAATTGGTGGCGGGACAGCGCCTTACACCATCTCCTGGGGCGATGGCGGCAGCAATACCCTGAATGCGGATGGAATTGTCAATATCACGGCCCTGGCACCGGGCGACTATACGTTTATTGTGACGGATGCTGCGGGCTGCCTGACCTCCATAGCGGTAACGATTCCGCAAGCACAAAACCCGATTACACTGACCGGTACGCCCCCTTCGCTTTGTACCAGTGATGATGGGGCGATTACGGTTACTATGGAAGAAGGCTTTCCGCCTTACACCATTACCCTGAATGATGCACTGGAAATTACGACCAACAATAACCCCTATACCTTTGAAAACCTCTCAGTAGGGTTGTACACGGTAAAGGTAGAATATGGTTTCGTCTGTGAGGCAGAAGCCGTAATTGAGCTGAATACGCCTGATTTTGTTTGTAACGATGGCTGGTCGGTTGTGGACCCGGTTTGCCCAGGTGATCCTGCTTTCCTGTACTTCGATGGTAGCGGCGATGCACAGGAAACCTTCCAGATCCGGCAATTGAATTCCGGTTTTCTTATTGCCTCCGTACCGGGTAACGAAGAGGTATATGTCGAAGTACAGTACAGCAATTACGAGGTACGCCGAATAAGTACCCTGGATGATTGCATTTGCGAGTTTATGCTGTCCGTTGAGCCGGTTTCCTTAGAAGCGCAGCTAACGGTCATTGATGGAAGCTGCGAACCGGGGAATATTATTCCGGGCAGTATTGCACTAAGTGCGGCCACCGGAGGTATACCACCGTATGCTTTGGAAGTGACAGACTTGGATAATAACACCGTTGACGCTTCGAACCTTATCGCAGGAACTTACATTGCAACCGTATCCGATGCCAACAACTGCCAACTCTCAGCAACCGTTGAGGTGGAGGGTGGAGCCTTAATCGGAGGTATAGAAGAGCAAGAGGTGGTGGTGTGCGAAGGCGACACTTTTCAGCCCACTTTCGATAATGCCGGTAATGATAATCTTACCTTTAGTTGGACGCCCACAACCGGGCTTAGCGATCCTACCGTTGCGTCTCCTGTTATCACCCCTACAGAAGATATCACCTATGTACTTGATATTACCGACCCCAACTGTGGTACCTTTTCAGATACCCTGGTGATTGATTTTGTGCCGGGGCTGAATATGATGGTTGAAGGGAATGCTTTTGAATTAGGAGAGGAATCGACCATCATTACCGTTTCTTCAGATAATGACAGTGCGGTATACACCTGGTATCAGGGAGACAGCACCGTAGTTGATGATGATGGTAACGATACATTTGTCCTAAACGTTGAGCAGTTTGCGCCACCTTATTATGTGGTAGGTGAGGTCAATGGCTGCCCGGATACGCTGTTTTTTAATGTGATACCTCCATCAGAAGTAGACTTCACGATCAGCGTACCTGATATTGAAATTTGCGAAGGAACAGATGCCACGCTGCAGGCTACCATCATTCCTGATACTGCTCTGGTGGACAGCCTCGTTTGGACCAACCCTCAGGGAGACCCTCTGGGGGCAGAGCTGGAATTACAGCTGAATGGTCTGACCGCTGGAACTTACACTTACACCATTACTGGTTTTAGCCCGCTGGGGATTGCACAGGCTACAGCTACAGTGAATGTACTTCCAATTCCTGCCATTGATGCGCAGCCGAATGGTATGCTTTCTTTATGTGTGACAGATTTAGACACCTTAGTGGAACTGACCGCTACTGCATCCGGGTATCCAGACACTGCGATTGTATGGACGGGGTCTGGAGGTACGCAACTGGGTACAGGCAGTACAATTATGTTACAAGCTTTACAAGGAAACAGTCAATATATAGCAACCCTGTCTTCCATTTGCGGAGACGTAAGCGATACGGTGGACATTGAAGTCAATACAGCGCCTACACCACCGGCTTTACCAGATACGCTGAAGCTGTGCGTTGGTCAGGATACCGTAATAGACGTGAGCAGCTACGGCTACCCGTACACCTGGTCAGAATGCAACGGCGCGGTCATCCCTGTGGTAGACGGTGAGATCGTCATCAGCGGGGGCACAGCAGGGGAGCAGTGCTTTACCTTCTCTGCCTCGAACGCCTGTGGCAATACAGAAGCGCAAGTCAT
>NZ_JAVJSK010000121.1:0-132097 GCF_040219495.1 Phaeodactylibacter sp.
TTCGTTGTTCTTCGGTCACGTAGCTAAGGCTATGTGATTCAAGAATGGGCCCCTTTAATCCCATTCTTGAATGTATCACGCCTTGATCAGAACAAAATTTGGCTGCGTTCGCTCCAAAAGCAAAGTCCCAACACGCTCTAAGAGCTTGCTGGGATGTTAAGGTAGCACCTCTACACCTTTTTGGGCTTTTTGCTTCCACCAATACACCCCTAAACGATTACACCTTTACTGAGGATACTCTTTTTAGCAGAGCGGCCGTATCCGCTTCGTTAAATCAACCTTTTATGAAAATCAGACTCGACGGCAAAACGGCGCTGATCACCGGGGCCGGCAGTGGTATCGGTGAGGCGATCGCCCGGGTATTCGCAGAGGCGGGTGCTCACGTCTTTGTATTGGAGCGCGATGCCGGTAAGGGCGAAGCTGTAGCCCAGGCTATACGGGAAGCTGGCGGGCAGGCCACCTGCAAAGTTGCAGACGTCAGCAAGCAGGATGAGATGGTTGAGTTAGTCAATCATATTGTAGAAATTACCGGGCAAATCGACGTCCTCGTTAATAATGCCGGTATTGCTCATGTAGGCACCCTTGATGCCACGTCCGAAGCCGATTTTGACCGCATTTACGCCGTAAATGTGAAGGGGGTGTACAATGGGATGTACGCCGTTATCAAACACATGCAGCGGCAGCAGAGCGGAGTGATCCTCAACATGGCTTCCATTGCCTCTATGCTGGGGCTGCCCGACCGCTTTGCGTATTCTATGAGCAAGGGCGCTGTGCTAACCATGACCTATACCGTGGCCCGTGATTACCTGGCAGACAATATCCGTTGCAATTGTATTGCTCCTGCCCGCATCCACACGCCCTTTGTGGATGGCTTCCTGGCTGACAATTATCCCGGGAAGGAGGCTGAAATGTTCGATAAATTATCCAAAACCCAGCCGATCGGGCGCATGGGCACCCCGGAGGAGGTTGCTAAACTGGCCCTCTTTTTATGCTCGGATGCCGCAGGCTTCATTACGGGCACCAATTACCCGATTGATGGTGGGTTCGTAAACTTGAATACCTAAGCATGAAATTAATCCGATTTGGAGCGGCCGGAGCCGAGAAACCCGGCATTATTGATCAACATGGTAATTACCGCGATGTGAGTGCCTTTGGACAGGATTTTGACGAAGCTTTTCTGGGGGGCAGCGGCCTTGAAGACTTGCGCTCCTGGCTGGAGCAAAACCTGGACGGTTGCCCCGTGCTACCCACCGAAACCCGGCTTGGACCACCGGTGGCAGAGGTTTCAAAAATTGTCTGCGTGGGGCTCAACTACGCCCAACACGCCAAAGAAAGCGGCATGGACGTGCCCACAGCCCCTGTCTTATTCTTCAAGGCCACTACGGCTATCTGCGGCCCTAACGATGACATCATTATCCCCAAAAACAGCGAAAAGACCGACTGGGAGGTGGAACTGGCCATTGTGATCGGCAAGCGCGCTTCCTACGTAGAAGAGGCGGATGCCATGAATCATGTGGCGGGCTACGTGCTGCACAATGATGTGAGTGAGCGGGCCTTTCAGCTGGAACAAAGCGGGCAGTGGGTCAAAGGCAAAAGCTGTGACACCTTCGCGCCCATTGGGCCATTCATAGCTACAACAGACGAAATCCAGGACCCTCATAACCTCCGCCTCTGGCTAAAGGTCAATGGGGAAACCATGCAGGACAGCACCACGGCTGACCTGGTATTCAATATCCCTTATCTGGTGCACTACATCAGCCAGTATATGACCCTGCTGCCCGGCGATATCATCTCTACCGGTACACCATTTGGCGTGGGGCTGGGCTTAGACCCACAGCGCTACCTGAAACCTGGTGATATGGTCGAATTAGGGATTGACGGATTGGGCAGCAGCCGGCAAACGGCAAGGGCCTGGAGCCCGGCTTAAGCCAGATGACGCCAGGGATATATGCCTGATATTGGCGCAAACGATAAAGCGCCTGTTCGTACCTCAGCAGAAGTACAAACAGGCGCTTTTTACCGCTCTGTTAGTCACACTTTTCCAAAAAAGTGGCGAAGCCAGTGGAAAACCCACCTCGATAGGCCCGCCAGCAATCCTCATTTTGGCTTGAAGAGATGTGGTAAAGATTCCTCGTTTCCCACTCCCGCCAGGTCAATCCATCGATCCGCCTTACGATCATGCGCACATCGAATGCGCCGTCTGGCACGTCCGGCAAGGTAGCAGAGCTTTCATCGTTTATTTGCAGCTCTGTGGTTTTGCCCGTATCATCTGCGGGCGGATAATCGTGATCGTAAGTCAGCTTAATCCGTAAGTTGTAGGTATCGAAATCATTGTAGAAGTCAATTCTTGGATGATTGTAGGCGATTTTTCCACAACGTACATCTGTATAATCGGAACTAAATCCCATTTTGACGATACGGTTGTCACTTAACAAGTTGACCCGGTAGGCAATAGGCAGCCCCGGATTCTCCCGGGAGTAGACGGCATTCTCGACAATTAGCGGGGTCAGGCTTCCCGGGCCGCTGATATTCTCCAATGCCTGGGCAGCGCTCTGAGCACTCCCTCCAATGGTGAGCACACTGATGGAGGAGTTGCTCAGGATTTCATCGTACCGGCTGGCTACGTCGGCGGCCACGCTTACCCCGCCGGCGGCGTAGTTCATCACAGCGTTCAGGTCAATGGACGTTTCCACATTAGTGGCTTCCATGCGGAACAGGATGATCCTGCCGTAGTCTACGGCACTCACGTAGGCCGGGTGGTTGTCATCATCAGTAGAAGATTGAACCTGGTCCAAAGTGACATCGGGCCCCAGATAGTCCGTAGGCTCAAAGGGCGACTGGGCGGTGATGGTGTAAAAGATTTGCCGGTACGCCAGAAGGGCCACCCGCCGGTCTGTAGTCGTGCTGGTGCTGAGGTGTGAGGATACGGACCCTGTCACCCACTCTGCATTGATACCCAGTTCAATGCCCAACTGCCGCTGCTCGAAGGCTTCACTGGCCTCATAATAAGAGCGGGCACCGTTGAAATAACCCTGCTGAAAGGCTGTGTTGTTCCAGTGCTCCAATGCCTCATCGATAGCGGGGCTTACCGTTGCATTCGATGGATCAGCTACTGTGAAGGAACCTTTTTCCCCTATACCGGGCAGATCGATGGTTAGCGTCACCGGATTGCGCTCCAGGCCCAATGGCCGGGGTGTACCCGATAACAAATCAGCATTGGCCAAAACCAGGGCGCCCGGATATACATTTCCACTGCCCGGATTGAGAATCGCAATTTCTGAAAAATCTCTCTCCAGCTCGTAAGGCTGGCTAACACAGGTATTGCGGTACCCGCGATCTAGTGGGCCGGATTCTGTGTTCGGCTCCCCCGGTGTTTTCTGCGCCAAATCCCCGGGCGTATTATTGATATTAAGCATGTCCACGGGGTTGTAGGTCAGGCTACGGATGTAGGCATTGATATCTGTAGCCATAGGGTTTTCGGGAATAGAGGGTGTTTCTTCCTTGTCCTTATTGCAGGATTGGAAAAGGAAGAGGCTCAATAAGCATAGCAAGGCAGTGAATCGAATAGTCATTGCAGAATGGATTTTGGTATGCCTCAAAAGTATATTCCGGCGGTGCCTCCGTCCAAAATTCAGGCATGGACAAATCGTGGACAGCTGGTAAATACTGTGGTTTTGCCCTATATTCACCGTATGAAATCCCGAAGGCTCTTTTTCATCCTACTACAGGCAGCAGTGTTGCTGCTGCCGCAAAAATTGCCGGCAGATCCTATTGACAGTCTGACCCTACTGGTACAACAGCCCGCCCATGACACCATCACGGGCATGCGCTATCTGGAATTAGCCAAAGCCTGGTTTTGGGAAAATCCTGCCAAAACAGATTCCCTGCTTCGGATTGCCGAAAGCTACCTCGGCCCTCAGCAGTACTACCGGGGGCTCAGCGATGTGCATAACTTTCGGGCCAATTATCACTACATGGGCGGCCGGCCACTTGCCGCTTGTTCCTCTTTGGATACCGCCATGCAATTTGCTGCCCTTGATGGCGACAGCCTGCACATGATCGGTATCCGTAAGAACCTGACCATCCTGCGCTCAGAGGCAGGCGATATAGACGGGGCGCTGGAAGCCATTGAAGAAAGCATGCAATACCTGGTGGCCCATCAGGATAGTTCCCTGCTGGCCCAACACTTCGTACAAAGAGGACTGCTTTATCAGCAAAAGGGCTACCGCAGGCTGGCACTAAAAGATTTCCAAACCGCCCGGGAAGTCCATCTGGCGCTACAGGAAACAGCGCGGGTTGCTGAGGCCGAGCAGCATATTGGCAAGACCCTCTTCGATGAGTCCAATTACGAGGAAGCACTCCCTTATTTTGTTGCATCTGCGAAGCATTATCAACATGCCGGCCAACAGCAGTACTACGCAGAAGTACTGACTCTGCTGGGCACCAATTACCACAGGCTGCAAAAGTATAGGCTCGCCGATTCTATCTTCGCCGCGTCGATTGCGCTGAGCAATCAATTGCAGCAGCCCTACAATATCGCTCATGCCCAATTACTGCGGGCAGAGAGCTGGCTGGAGCGCGGGCACCAACTTGGACAAGCAGCGTCGGATGCGTCCGCAGCACAGCCTGTTTTTGAAGAAGTCCTGCCCATAATGGCCGGCAGTTGCCAGATGCTCCTTGCCCGGATTGACTCCGCGCAGCAACAGTGGCTTCCGGCGCTGGACAGGGTGGACAATAGCATTTCAATATTTGAAGACCATAAAGGAGCAAGCTACCTTCGGAACGCCCTAAGGTTAAAAGCAGCCCTTTTATCCAAACTCGGCCGCCCAGCCCAGGCTCTATCGGTCTACGAACAGGCACAAGCCCTAAGTGACAGCCTGTTTTCCATTCAGCAGTCCCAGGCTATTGCCGAGCTGCATTTGGAGTATGATACAGAACTCGAAGAGCGGGAAATTGCCCTCAAGGCCGCCCAAATCGACCGGCTGGCCAGTGAAAAAGAAAATGCCCTGCTCAGAAACCGGTTGCTGGGATTGAGCCTGCTGGCAACGCTACTCCTGCTCGGGGGAGGATACTACACATACCGGTTGCGGCAAAAGGCCCTAAAGGCTGAAGTACGGCACCGGGAGCGGGAACTAGCGGCCCAGCGCCTGCACCTGTTGCAGAAGAACAATATCCTGCAACAGGTAGAGGATCAGCTGAGCAATCAGACTACCACTTCCGGGGACGAGGGGCACCAGAAACTACTCAATAGCCTCCGGACTCAGGACACCCTGGACAAGGACTGGGACACGTTCACCTCCTACTTCAAGGCTGTGCATGCCAATTTCTCTGAACAACTGGAGCAAAAATTCCCTTCACTGAGTATAACTGAAAAACGCCTGGCTTACCTGTTCCGGCTGGGCACAACCATCGCAGAAGCAGCTGCGCTTTTAAATATCCAACCGGAAAGTGTACGTAAGGGTAAATACCGATTGAAAAAGAAACTCACCACTGCAGCCGGAACGGATAACGAAAGCCTGGAAGATATGCTGCGCCAGATTGGGTAGGCCTGGAGCGGGTAGCGGATAGATGACATTGCTGAAGTTTTACAGCAAAGCGCGTCATAGTTCTATTTGCTTTCTGCTATATTTGAGGTTGTATCTTTTGTGCCCGGGGGCTTCAACGTACCCAAAATACGCCGGGCAACTTTCCAAAAAACTCAGCAATGCTCCAGTGGCGATACCTCCTTGTTTTTCTATTATTTTCCGGCCTTATGGCCTTTACCCTCGTTCCGCCTGGCCCTACGCCTCCGGGCGCTATAGGCCCGTTTTTAAATGGAGTATTGCCATCGAAGACACCCGGTGCTAATGGTGCCTGGAGCCTGGAAGATGTCTCGGAGGGGCTCAGCATTCCATCTCCGCTACGGATTATCCCCTTTCCGGGCAGCGAAGATGTCCTGGTGCTTAGCAAAATTGGTGAAGTGTGGCGCGTCAACCTGGCTCAACAGACCCAGCAGCTGGTACTCGACATCAAAGACCGGGCCTTCAAAGAGGGTGAAGCAGGCACTACGGGCATCGCACTCCACCCGGAATTTGGCAACCCCGATGCTCCGGATAAGCAGCTGATTTTCGTATTCTACCGCTACAAGCCACAGCCCGACAGCTGGGACGAGAAAGGCTTCAACCGGCTCTCTAAATTCCGGTGGGATGCTGGCAGCGGCACTTTTGATACCAGTACTGAACAAATCCTGTTTCAACAATACGACCGCAGCACCTGGCACAACGGTGGTGGTATGTTCTTCCATCCGGATGATGGCTTTCTCTACCTCGGCCTGGGAGATGAAGGGCATTTTCACTTCAAGGAAATTTCCAATCAGCGCCTCGACCGGGCCCTCTTTGGAGGGTTGATCCGCATTGACGTGGACAACGACCCGGAGCGCAGCCATTCCATCCGGCGGCAGCCGCAGCCCTCAGAGTGGGGCCCCCAGGACCCAACCTGGGGAGACACCTACTCCCAAGGCTACTCTATCCCCAACGACAATCCCTGGCAGAGCCCCGACAGCAGCCTCATGGAGGAATTCTACGCCATTGGCATCCGAAGCCCCTATGGCGTAAGCTATGACCCGGTGGAGGACCGGATCTGGCTGGCTGATGTGGGCGAGGTACTGCGGGAAGAAATCTCTATCATCGGTAAAGGACAAAACCTGCAGTGGCCTTTTCTGGAGGGCACCGTGCCTTCTGAAGAATACGCCCGCCCGGACGAGGTGATTGGAGAAGAACAGCCGCCTTTGCATGAGTACAGCCGTGACTTTGGCAACTGCATCATTGGCGGGCAGGTCTACCGGGGCAACCTCTTCCCAAATCTTTGGGGCAAATATCTTTTTGCTGACTACGGCAAGCGTAAACTCATGTCGCTGGACTACGATTTTGATAACCAACAGGGGGAACGGGATATCCTGATTGCAGATATACGCAACCTTGGGCTTGACCTTTCCAGCAGTGCGGCTATCACGGGGATTTCTTCCCGCCCGAACGGAGATATCCTGCTAACTTTACAAAGCGGAAATGACTTTTTTGCACCCGGTAAAATCCTTCGCCTGACTGCACAGGAAACTATCGCCGACCCACCCGAACGCCTGTCGGACCTGGGGGTATTTACCGACCTCTCCACGCTAAAGACGGTACCGGGCATTCTGCCTTATCAGGTCAACTCCCCACTTTGGTCTGATGGAGCAGCCAAGCGCCGGTGGATGGCCATCCCTAATGACGGGGTCTTCGACAGCCCGGCGGAAAAAATTCAATTCAGCAGCCGGGAAGACTGGCGGTTTTCGGAAGGTACGGTTTTCATCAAACATTTTGAGCTGCCTGAAGCACGCCCCAACGGGCAGGCAGCCCCGCTGGAAACCCGCTTTTTTGTGCTGGGCACGGATGGCAAAAGCTACGGCCTAACCTATCAATGGAATGATGAGGGGACGGATGCCTTCCTGCTTAAGGCTGATGCCTCGAAAACGTTTACGCTCTATGAAGGAGGTATGCCCGTAGCTGAACAAACCTGGGACTACCCCAGCCGGGATCAGTGCCTGAGCTGCCATACTGCCAACGCCAACTTCGTACTTGGCGTAAAAACCCATCAGCTCAACAGTGATCTCACCTATCCCGCTTCCGGCGAAACCCTGAATCAGCTCGCCTACCTGAGCGATGTGGGCATGCTCGATCACTCCATCGTTAATCCCGATAGTTACCCACGGGCCTATGCCATTGATGATACAGATGCTGACCTGGAGCTGCGCGTCCGCTCCTATCTGGATGCCAACTGTGCTTCCTGCCATAGGTTAGGCGGAGTTCAAGATCTGAAAATGGACCTCCGGTTCCAGCTGCCGCTGCATTTACAAAACCTCATTAATGAACCCACCAGCAGCTCCAACTCTGACCCCAACCGAATGATTGTCAAGCCCGGGGACCACGCCAACTCTGAAATCTGGGTACGGGACGCAAGCTTGTCCAGTAATCAGATGCCCCCCTTAGCCCGTTCCATCATCGATGAACCCTACATTGAATACCTCGCGGAGTGGATTGACGGGCTGCCGGAAGACGCCGGCAAGGTGCACGAGCTTATCGTTTACCCCAATCCGAGCAATGGCTGGGTCGGACTGCGCCTCGATGATGACTGGGAAGGCCCCTTTGAGCTGGAGGTCTACAACTTCAATGGGCAACTGGTGAAATCGGATGTTTTCTCCGGGCACTCTTACTTTATTGACCTGAGCATGGCTCAGCCCGGTGCTTACGTCCTTAAGCTGGGAAATGGGAACAGTCAAGAGGTCCGCAAGTTTATGATTCAATAGGAAGTGATTTTTATCACACAAAGTCTGTAAAGAATTCTGGTTTTTTGTGCTAAACAAATAGCATAAAAACATGCGGTCCTTTACCCTGGTGTTACTCCTCAGCAGCCTTTTGACTTCCACTTTTGCACAGTCTGACTTTTCAGTTACCGTCCACCCTTTCACCATCGACGGCTTCGATGGGGTACAGTCCTTTGTATCCGCTACGCACGATGGCCACATCTTAATCATTGGCGGGCGCAAGGATGGTTTGCACCAACGGCAGCCCTTTGCCTCCTTCCTGGCCTCAGATAACAACACGACTATCCACCTTCTCCACCCGGAGACCGGTGGGCACTGGTCTGAAAGCGTATCTGCCCTGCCGGAACCGCTACAGGAACAGTTGCAGTCTACCAATATGCAGTTCCATCAGGTGGACGATCATTTGATTATTACCGGGGGGTATGGCTTTAGCCCAAGCATGAACGACCACATCACCTATGCTATGCTTACGGTGGTGGATGTACCTGCCCTTGCTAATGCCCTGCTGAATGGCGGGAATATCGCTCCTGCTTTTCAGTATGTGCCCGACTTCCGCATGGCGGCGGCCGGTGGCTACTTGCAGCATTTGCAGGACACCTTCTACCTCGTGGGCGGGCACCGCTTTACCGGGCGCTACAACCCGCACAACGGCCCTTCCTTTGTACAGGAATACACCAATTCCATCCGCCGGTTTACGATCGGAAACATAGATTCGGACCCCGTCATAGACTTTTATGAAGCCTGGACGGACGAGATGAACCTCCACCGCCGGGACTATAACCTGGTCAAGCAGATTTTCCCGGGCGAACAACTGGGCATGACCGCCTTCTCCGGCGTCTTTCAGCATGCCGCTGACCTCCCTTTCCTCAATTCTGTAGACATCACAAGTGCCGGCTATACCGTCAACAACGATTTTGAGCAGCACCTCAACCACTACCACTGTGGCACGGCCCCGATTTACGACACCACGACCGGCGATATGCATACCCTCTTCTTTGGCGGCATGAGCCAGTTTTACCTCGATGCGGAAGGCGAGCTGCGGGAGGATCAGGCCGTCCCCTTCGTACCCACAATCGGGCGGGTGACGCGGCATACCGATGGCAGCATTATTGAGCAGCGTGTGGGCGAATTGCCGGCGCTCCTGGGCGCAGGGTCAGAATTTATCCCTGTGGGCAACACGCTGGACTTCCAACCGGACATACAAGTACTCAATCTGCCGGACGTTGGAGACAGCCTCTTCATCGGCTACCTGGTGGGTGGCATTGAAAGCACACAACCAAATATTTTCTTCATCAATGACGGTACCCAAAGCGTGGCCACGAACAGCTTATTCCGGGTGTACCTCAAGCCGGAGGGGGTCAGCAGTAATCAGGAGGTACCCGCTCAGCCCAAACTAAACTCACTGTTACTTTCGCCTAATCCGGCAGCCGACCAACTGCAACTGTCCTTTGAACTGGCGGAAGCTTCTACTGTGCTGGCTACGATGGTAGACTATCAGGGCAAAATCATCCGGCAGACTGATTTGGGGTATCTGGGCGCCGGAGGGCAAACGGCTACCCTTGGCATTGAAGATTTGCCGGCAGGTGCTTACTTGCTGAATCTTACGGCTGGGCAGTCGCAGGTGGTGGAGCGGTTTTTGAAAAAGTAGGGACTCTGATTTCCATGAGCTGGGCATAGGTCTGTTATTCAGTCACGGCTGCTAATACATTGTTCCGGAATTAGTCGACCCGGAATAAAGCGAGCGGCCGTAAGATAACCCAGTCTGAAAAAGCATGGGGAAATCCGGGTTATCAAGCCAATTAACCTACCCTATCAGTCCCATCACCTTCTGCCGGTAGGTTTGCCCGATCGGGACCTCATGCTCCCCCAAAAATAATCGGTTGCCGGATAGGCGGTCCACCTTATCCAGGGCAACCAGAAAGGACTTGTGTATTCTAAGAAATTCAGGCTCTTGCAGTTTTTCTGTGTAATATGAAATGGAAACATGCGTAAGGAGCGTACCGGTTGGCAGGTAGACCTTGGTGTAGTTACCATACGCCTCAATGTATATGATCTCATCAGTGCGCAGGCGGTGATACTGTTTGTCGCCCTTTATAAAAAGTTTTTGTTGCTCATCGGCTTTCGTACCTGGCGCCTGGGTGGAGGTACCAGCCTGGGGTGGGAAGGCATTGTCAATCGCCTTGAGAAAGCGGGCAAATGAATAGGGTTTGAGGAGATAGTCGGCTACTTGTAGCTCGTATCCTTCCAAGGCAAACTCTTTGTGAGCGGTGGTTACGATGACTTTGGGAGGATGGCTCAGTGTACGCAAAAAGTCAAAGCCTTTTAACTTCGGCATGTGGAGGTCCAGAAACATCAAGTCTACCCGTTCCGCCTTAAGGTACGCTATAGCCTCCAGCGCATTGTAGCATTGGTGGACCAGCTGTAAATGGGGCAGCTCTTTAGCGAAGCTCTTAATCAGGTCATGAGCCAGCGGTTCATCATCGACAATGAGGTATTTGATCTTCATTTTTGCATTAGGTCTATAGTGAGAACGGCATTGTAAATGTTATTGTCGCTCGACAGGAGCAGTTGGTGCTGCTCAGGATAGACCAGCTCCAGCCGGCGGCGAAGGTTCGCCAGACCGATGCCCGGTGCGGACGGCTGCTCCTCAGGGTCAAAATTATTACGAATTTCAAAGTGGATTTGTGCCGGTGTAGCCTTAAGCTGTACTTCAATAAAGGCATCAGTCAACAGGCGTTCAGCCCCGTGCTTGAAGGCATTTTCCAACAGTACGATAAATAATAAAGGCGAAACCATTACCCCCTCCGCTACTTCATCCACAAACTTGATGTTTACCTTCTGATGCTGCCTGATTTCGTGCAGCTCAATGTAATGCTGTAAATAGACAACCTCCTCGCTTACCGGCACCCTTTCCTTCTTGCCCTCATAAATCGTGTAGCGCATCATTTCTGACAGCTTCACAATCACCTCGGGGGCTTCTTTAGCTTGGTTGACGGTAAGGGCGTGCAGGTTATTGAGGGTGTTGAAGAAAAAGTGGGGGTTAATCTGTGATTTCAGCAGGGCGAGTTCTGCGGCTGACTTCTCATGTTGTAAGGACCGGAACCATTTCCATTGCTCGTATACCCAAAGGGCCATAAAGCAAGGAATTGGCCAGAGGAAGGCGAAAATCAACGGCTCTTTGTAAGCAAAGTAGTCACCGGAGAACAGGCGACCGTAGATAAAGGTCAGTAAAATCAAGGTATAAAGCCCAATGATTAGTGTACGATACTTGTTAAAGAACTTTGGTACGGCCCAGAACAAAAGATATATCCAAATCGCTGTAAGGAAACCAAAAGACAGTGGGTTGTCCGCCATTTCTACGTACGCTTCGGCTATGAACACACCGGCCAGTAAGCTCAGCAGTGTTCCGATGTGGATTAGTAAACGGCCCTTGTTTTTTACCTGCTCATACCGATAGATGAGAAAGGCAATCACCAGCGACCAAAGCGTGAAAATTGCAACGTTCTCCCCTACGGCTGCAGGGTCTATTAACACTACACCTAGGTTAGCCAACAGCACGGTTGCCAACAGCGCAATCAGAGGGCCCAACCATAGTGGGCGAAAACGATGTAGGATACTTTTCATAAAGGCTGTAAGTAAGTTTCGCCAACGAAATTATACGGAAATATACGCGATTGCTAAAGCTTTGGTCGAACACCGACTAAATAGGTATATACACTATGGTTTTGGGTATCAACCGTATTCAAGGCTAAAACACAGGTGTTTATTTGGAATGAGGTGGGGTTGGGCCTTAAATGTTGGAGCGTAAAAAAGGAAGGTATAGGTTTGTTGAAAACACAAATCGCTATGCAGGAAAACCTCCTTCAAATTACGGACTTACATAAGACATACACCAACGGTACCCAGGCCCTAAGCGGTGTAGCGCTCGAATTAGGCAATGGTATGTTTGGGCTGCTGGGCCCCAATGGCGCGGGGAAGTCAACGCTCATGCGGATTATTGCCACTCTGCAGCGGGCAGATCGTGGGCAGGTCTGTTTCAACGGTACTGATATAGCGGTTGAGCCTATGGCGGTTCGGAAAGCCCTCGGTTACCTACCACAGGAGTTTGGAGTATACCCGCGGGTATCCGCCCAGCGGCTGCTCGATTACATTGCCGTACTCAAGGGCGTGACGAATAAAAAAGAGCGCCAGGACCAAATCGCCTACCTACTGAACCAAACCAACCTGTACGCGCACCGTAAACAAGCTGTGAGCACTTTCTCCGGCGGTATGCGTCAACGCTTTGGCATTGCACAGGCACTACTTGGGCAGCCCCGCCTGATCATCGTCGATGAGCCTACCGCTGGTCTCGATCCGCAGGAGCGGTACCGTTTCCTTAACCTGCTCAGCGAAATTGGCGAGCATATTATAGTCCTCCTCTCTACCCATATTGTAGAAGACGTACAAGAACTCTGTACGAAGATGGCCATCATGGCTAACGGGCATATCGTTCAGCAAGGGAGCCCCGCAGCACTTTGCCAGTCATTAGAAGGGAAGCTGTGGCAGAAGCAATTCAGCAAACCAGAACTCCATGCTTTCAGGGGAACGTTGCCTATCCTATCTCAGCGATTACAGGCGGGTAAAATACAGGTGAGGGTACTGTCTGACACGGCGCCGGGTGATGGGTTTGTGTCCGTTGAGCCTGATCTCGAGAGCCTGTACTTCTCCGCCGTTGATGCTTAGGTCGCCATCGACCAAGTTCTATTACCATAAAAAATTTACTTTATGCTTGCTTCCCTGTTGCAATTCGAATATGTCTACCAAATGCGCCAGCGCACCATGCTGTTCTTTTCCATACTCTTTCTTGGGCTGGGGTGGCTTATGGGGATAAAAGGATTTACACCACCCAACCTGTTCCTCAACAGCCCCTACATGCTGGCCCATAATATTGCTCTCCTGTCATTATCTGTCGTATTTCCGGTGCTGTTCTTCACCCTAAGCGGGCTGCTGCGCGACCAGTTGTATCAATTTCAGGGAATACTCTACAGTACTGCGGTTCAGCGGTCTTCCTTCTTTTGGAGCCGCTTTTTTGGAGTGTTGAGTATGAGTGTGCTGGCGTTTAGCATGATCCTGCCTGGGATGATGCTGGGCGTGGCCACAGCTGAAGTGGAGCCGGGGCGGATCTTGCCCGGACAAGGGTGGTCGTACTTCTACCTGTGGCTGGTTTTCATTGTGCCCAACGGCCTGATTTGTACGGTAACGGTCTTCGCGGCGGGCTTATTGAGCCGCAACCGCCTGGCTGTTTACGCAACTGCTATAAGCATCTACGGGATTTACTGGTTATGTGCCATCTTTTTCAACTCGCCGCTTATGGCTGCCGCTCAGCCGCCCGACCCCGAAAATATAATTTGGGCTGCCCTTGCCGACCCTTTTGGCATTAGTGCATTTCTCGAGCAAAGTCTGTACTGGACCCCGGCGGAAAAAAATACTCATCTACCTGCCTTGAGCGGCTACTTCCTGCTCAACCGCTGTTTATGGATTGGTCTGGCGCTTTTGCTGCTAGGCTTTAGTTACACCCGGTTTGCCTTCAGGCCAAAGCTGGAAAAATCAACCGGCAAAGCAACAACTATGGCTACGGGGACCACTCCTGAAGTCCCAACCCGCCCCCCTATCCAATTGAGGGCTCGGCAATGGAAAAGCTTTAGGTCGATCTTCAGCTTTGAGTTGCGGCAACTGCTATTCTCCTGGCCGTTTTTGCTGATCATGGGGCTGTGGCTGGTTATCGTCTTTACCGAAATTTACAGCCGGATCAATAGTGGAGGACCCTACAACGACAGCCTTTACCCGACAACAGCATTGCTCGTTTGGCTGATTGAAGATCCACTGCCTTATATCTCGCTTTTGCTCATACTGTTGTACACCGGAGAGCTACTGTGGCGAGACCGGGAGCATAAAATTGCAGGTATTCTGGGTAGTGTACCAGCGACTAATCAGGCGATGTTCTGGGCGCGGGCGTTAACTCTTTTTAGCCTTCCGTTACTGCTCATACTGACGAGCGTATTGCTTGCTCTTGGATTTCAGGTAGCCTACAACTATTCAAACTACGAACTACAGTGCTATCTGGCTATGCTGTACTACAGTGGCTTGCCCATACTCTTTTACACAACGATCATTTTGCTGGTGCAAATTCTGATGCCTCGTAAGTACCTTGGGATGGCAACCGCTTTTACCGTTTTTCTTGTTACCCGTCCCTCGCTTATGGGGCAGTTGGGGGTCCACCATCCCTTGTTGCAGTTGGGGTTCTTTCCAAACCTGATGTATACGGATATGAATGGTTTTGGGGATACGAGCCGTCCCTTCCATCACTTTGCCCTGCATTGGTCTATACTTGGAATCATTTTCATTTTCCTGAGCTACCAGCTTTGGCCAAGGTCTTACGAAAGCAGCCTGAGCGCACGCTGGCAAAACTTACAGCAACAGTGGCGGACTAGGAATACAATCCTGCTTGCCGGGGCAGGCCTCTTATTTCTGTTGTCCAGCCTCAGGATTTACCGTGAACTTCACATCGCAAATGAGTACCAAAGTCCGCAGGAGCAGCTCGACTTCAAAGCGGCATACGAGCGGCAGTACAAACACCTGCAAACCGACCACTACTTGTTCCCTAGGGCTATTGACCAGCAAGTAGAGTTGTATCCCCATCAGGGGAAATACAAGGTCAAAGCCAGATACACCGTTCAGAACAAAAGTGACACTGTCCTCACCCGACTGTTTATCACCGAGCGGCTGCCACTTACTCGTTTAGAAGTGCAGGGCGCACGCTTGCTAGAACGGGATTCTACTTTTGGCACCTGGCTGTACCAGCTTGAGCCAGTTTTGCAACCGGGGGACTGCCTGGATTACCAATACGAGTTATCGTGGGAACGCAAGGGATATGAAAGCAGTAAAAGTCTGCTGGAGAATGGCACCTATCTTTCCCGAGGTGAGTATGACCCGGTGCTCAACTACCGGCGCAGTTTGGAAATCCAGGACCCCACCGAACGCCATCAACGGGGGCTGCCTCCGCTGGTGGAAGAACCGGTTTTGGAAACCCATATTGACCAGCAAGCTACGATAGGGCGAATCGACTTTAATTGCACGCTCTCTACCGTAGAAGGCCAAACGGCCATTGCCCCCGGTAAATTGATAGATCAGTGGAAAACCGATGGCCGGGCTTACTTTCACTACCGAAGTACGACGCCCTTGCTGCCGATTTTGAATTATTTATCCGCCCACTACGCCCGTCGGGATACTATGGTAAACGGAGTGAGCATGGAGCTCTACTTTCACTCAGGCCATGCCTACAACATAGCGGAGGTCGAAACCTATGCAGTTCAGGCACTGGTGTACTGTGAAAAAGCCTTTGGTGCCTATCCACATGATCACCTGCGTATCGCCGAAATTCCTTCCCATTGGCACTTTGGGGGGCAAGCGATGCCCGGCACGATAAGCATGGTAGCGGACCGGCTTTACCTGACCGACCCCAGAGGTTCACCAGCATTCGACCTGGTAGCCAAACGGACCATCCATGAGGTCGCACACCAATGGTGGGGCGGGGTGCTTAGCCCCAAAAACACACCCGGTGCCAGTCTGATTATCGAAGGCCTGGCGAAGTACACCGAAGCAGCGGTAATGAGACAAGACCACGGCTGGAGCGCCCCCTGGCAAATCAGTCAAACGGCGAATAACCGGTACTTTCAGGGGCGTTCCAACGCTACGGATTCAGAGCCTCCGCTGTATCTAAGCGAGGGCGAGTCCTATTTGTCTTACGGTAAGAGTTACTTATCGATTATGGCTGCGGAAGAACTCCTCGGAAAAGCCGCTATTAATCGTGTACTTCGTTCAATGGTACACGACTTTGGCCATCAGGTGGAATCCAGGGCAACGGTGCTGGACTTTCTGGAACGCCTGTCAGCGGAAGGCACAAGGGTGGAGCAGCAACTACTGGACGACTGGTTTAAAGGGCGCTATACCTATGACTTACGGATTAAGCAGGCTACGGTCGAGCCACTTCCGGATGGTAATTATCGTATCCGGGGGCAACTCCAAGCCAACCGTCTGGAATGGGATGCTCACGGAAACGCAAGAGTGGCAGTGCTGAAAGAGCCCATCACTATCGGTGTGTTTCAACGGCACCCCAGGGAGATGAAAGCAGGGGATCAACCATTATATCATCAACGGCACAGACTAACCTCCGGGGAAAACGATTTTGAAATCATTGTAGAGGAGCTGCCCCAGTATGTGGTTGTTGACCCACTGGGAACAAGACCAGAAAAAAAGCGGCTGGATAATGTATGGGACTTAGATTGAAGGTGGGAAGGCTGTACCGCAGGTACAAATAAATCGGGATAGAAAGGCAGGACCAGATAAACAATTGTCCGGGCAAGTGCGTACTTTTATAGCAACGTCAATTGCTTTTATGCCTAAACTGCATTTTGCATATCGGATAATTGCCATAAGCATGGCCGTATTGCTGCTGACCTCCTCAGTGAGCTTTGCAGTAGATATGCATTTCTGCAAAGGCGAGCTGAAATCCATCAGCTTCTGGGGCAAAGCACCAAGCTGTCATGAGCAGGCTACCGCCAAAATTACCTGCCCCCACCACCAGAAAATGATGGCGGATAAAGGCGAGGCCGCATTGAAAAAATCCAACTGCTGCGATAACCACACCGTCCAAGTGGAAGCAGAACACGAGCGCCAAACGCAAACTTCAGGGGAGCTGGAGCTTAAACCTAGTTCCCAACAGTTTCTGCTGGCGTACACCTGTGCTTTTTTGCTACCACAGCCTGCCATCCTTTCCAGCACACGCTATCAGCACTACAAACCTCCTTTGATATACACGGATATCCCTGTCCTCACCCAATCTTTCTTGTTATAAAATGGCTTTCCCGCCCGCTAACAGTTGTTCAGCGGCGCGCTTGTACGCCTATTAGGTGCTTCGTCCGCTTTTTGCGTAAGCACCGCTGGTGTAAAGCTGCTATTTTGCAAGGGCTCAACGCCTATTGTGTACCGGAAAGTCATATTCCATGCTGAATCGTTTTATCAAATTCTTCCTCGACAATAAACTGGTGGCCTACCTGCTGCTCCTTGGATTCATCGGCTGGGGGCTGGCTACTGCACCGTTTGATTTTGGCATCGATAATCTGCCCCGGGACCCGGTGGCGGTGGACGCCATACCCGATATTGGCGAAAACCAGCAAATTGTCTTCACCAAATGGTCCGGCCGCTCGCCGGAGGATGTGGAGGATCAAATCACCTACCCGCTTACCACCGCCCTGCTTGGCATACCGGGCGTGGAAAGTATACGCAGTAATTCCATGTTTGGCTTTTCCAGTATCTATATCATCTTCGATGAGGAGGTCGAGTTTTACTGGAGCCGCAGCCGTATACTGGAAAAGCTGAATGCGCTGCCCGCCAACACCTTGCCGGAAGGGGTGCAGCCTACCCTGGGCCCGGACGCCACTGCGCTGGGGCAAATCTATTGGTACACCCTGGAGGGTCGCGACTCTGCCGGCAACGCCACGGGCGGCTGGGATCTGCACGAACTGCGCAGTATTCAGGACTTTTATGTGCGCTATGGGCTGTCGGCGGCGGAAGGCGTATCTGAAGTGGCTTCCGTAGGTGGGTTTGTGAAGGAATATCAGGTAGATATCAACCCTGATAAGTTAAAATCCTACGGCATCACCCTGCAGCAGGTGATGAACGCCGTGCGTGGCAGCAATATTGATGTAGGCGCGCAAACCATGGAGATCAACCGGGTGGAGTACTTCGTGCGCGGACTGGGCTATGTGAAGAATATTGAGGACATTGAGCAGAGTGTAGTCACGGTCAACGACAACGTCCCCATACGTGTGGGAGATGTGGCGTGGGTCAGCCTGGGCCCTGCCAACCGGCGTGGCGTGCTTGACAAGTCCGGGGCAGAGGCCGTCGGGGGCGTAGTGACCGCCCGCTACGGTGCCAACCCTATGCAGGTAATCGAAAATGTGAAGGCTAAGATTGCCGAACTCGAACCCGGGCTGCCCTCCAAGCAGCTCGCGGACGGCATCACCTCACAGGTGAAAATCATCCCTTTTTACGATCGTACCGAGCTCATCAATGAAACGATCGGCACACTGGAGGAAGCGCTGAAACTGGAGGTGCTGATCACCATCATCGTCATCATCCTGATGCTGCTCAATCTCCGTTCTTCCCTGCTCGTGTCCGGCTCCCTGCCCGTGGCGGTACTGATGTGCTTCATCGCCATGCGCTACTTCGGCGTGGATGCCAATATTGTGGCGTTGTCCGGGATCGCCATCGCCATCGGCACCATGGTGGATATGGGTATTGTGCTGGTGGAGAGCATGGTCAACCGCATGGAAGAAGCCCCGCCGGGGGAAAGCCTGATGGACACCATCTACGAAGCAACGACGGAAGTGGCATCAGCGGTGTTAACGGCCGTAGCGACCACTGTAGTCAGCTTCCTGCCCGTTTTTACTATGGAAGCTGCGGAAGGCAAGCTATTCCGTCCATTGGCGTATACCAAGACTTTTGCGCTCCTCTCCGCCATTATCGTAGCCATCACTATACTGCCGGCGGTGGCACACAGTGTATTTTCCATGCGCTCCCGTTCTCAGGCTACGGTTTATGTGGCCAACGGGCTGTCGGTCCTGGCCGGTATTGTACTCGCCTTGAGCGGGTACCATTTTTTCGGAGCCGCCCTGACCTTGGTGGGGCTGGCCGGGTGGGTCAATTACCGGGTTAAGAACAGGGGCACCGCCCGCTCCGCAAAGTGGGCATCCTGGGTAACCAATATCCTGTACGCGCTTCTGGTGGCCTGGCTGCTGGCGAGTGTTTGGATGCCGCTGGGCGTGGTGCAGAGTACTTTTGCCAATTTCCTGTTTGTAGCTCTACTGGCTGGTGCCCTGATTGGGCTGTTCCATCTGGTCATTTACTACTACGAACCCATCCTGCGGTTTTTGCTACGTTTTAAGCTCATCTTCCTCCTGGTGGTCAGTGCCGTTGTCGTCTTCGGCTTTCGGGTGTATCAGAATATAGGAGAAGAATTTATGCCAGCCCTGGACGAAGGGGCCTTCCTGCTGATGCCCACTTCAATGCCCCACTCGGGCATGCAGGAGAACATCAAGAACCTGCGCCTGCTCGATATGGCGGTAACCGCTATCCCTGAAGTGAAGTCGGTGGTGGGTAAAGCCGGGCGCGCCAATACCGCCCTCGACCCCGCCCCCATGTCAATGTATGAGAACGTCATCCTGTACAAATCGGAGTACAAGACCAACGGAGCGGGTCAGCGCATCCGCTTCCGTTACGAGGAGGACGAATATGTGCGCAATGAGGAAGGCGAGCTGATTCCCGATGAGGACGGCCGCTACTTCCGGCAGTGGCGGGACCACATCAAAAGCCCAGATGATATCTGGAATGAGATTGTGCAGGTGACGAAACTGCCGGGCGTGACTTCCGCGCCCAAGCTGCAGCCTATTGAGACCCGCCTGGTCATGCTGCAAACGGGTATGCGCGCGCCCATGGGTATCAAAGTACAGGGCAACGACCTGCAGTCCATTGAAGCTTTTGGGCTGAAGCTGGAAACGTTGCTCAAAGAAGTGGAAGGCGTTAAGGCCTCTGCTGTATTTGCCGACCGCATTGTGGGCAAACCCTACCTGCTGCTTGACATCGACCGGCGGGCCATTAGCCGCTACGGGCTGACGGTAGAGCAGGTGCAACAACACATTCAGGCCGCTATCGGCGGAATGACGATGACGACCACCGTTGAGGGGCGGGAACGCTACGCCATACGGGTGCGCTACCCCCGTGAGCTGCGCGATGATCCGGAAGCATTAAAACGAGTGTATGTCCCTACCGCTACCGGGCAGCCGATCCCGCTGGGGCAGCTGGTGGACATCCGCTACGAAGCCGGGCCACAGGCGATTAAAAGCGAGGATGGATTTCTGATTGGCTACGTGCTTTTCGACCGGGATGATGGCTATGCCGAAGTGGAGGTAGTAGAAAACGCCAAAGCTTACCTGCGGGAGCAGATCGAAGCTGGTGAATTAGAAGTGCCCCCCGCCATTAGCTACCGCTTTGCCGGCAATTACGAGCAGCAGGTACGGGCTAACCGGCGGCTGAGTATTGTGCTGCCGATTTCACTGGCTATTATTTTTCTGATCCTCTACTTCCAGTTCCGCTCCATAGCCCTGGCATTGATGGTCTTTACCGGGGTCTTCATTGCCTTTTCCGGTGGCTTCATCATGATCGGGCTGTACGGTACGGATTGGTTCCTCAATTTCAGTCTCTTCGGTACGGAGATGAGGGAGCTGTTCCAAATCCGGGCAGTCAATCTCAGCGTGGCGGTATGGGTCGGCTTCCTGGCGCTATTCGGTATCGCAACCGATGATGGCGTGTTGGTCGCTACTTTCCTCAAAGACAGTTTCAAGCGCAATGAGCCGGACAGCATACAAGGTATACGGGATGCGGTAGTAGAAGGCGGCCTCCGGCGGGTACGCCCGGCGATGATGACCACCGCTACCACCATTCTCGCCTTGCTGCCCATCCTGACCTCCACGGGCCGGGGAGCTGATATTATGCTGCCGATGGCGATTCCGTCCTTTGGTGGTATGGTGCTGCAGGTGGTTACCATGTTTACGGTGCCGGTGCTGTACGCGCTTTGGATGGAGGTGCAGAGTAGATGGAAGAAGAGAGGGGGCGACGAACTCAAGAGAACGAATGTCAACTGAGAAATCAATCTGCTATGAAAAACAATAGGATGAAAATACTTTTTGTAGTGCTCATCTGCGGAGCCAGTACGGCAATCCTTGCCCAGCCCCTCCCACAGCTCATCGACAGCGCCCTGCTGCGGCAGCCCGAGCTGAGGGCACTGGAGAAAGAGTATCAGGCGGCTTTGGAACGCGCCCCACAGGTGAGCCAATTGCCCAATCCGGAAGTAGGCGTCGGTGGCTTCCCGCTGCCGGTAGAAACCCGCTTGGGGCCGCAGTTGCTGCGAGTGGGGGCTACGCAGGGCTTTCCCTGGCCCGGCACCCTGCCAAGACGGGCAGAGCTGGAGAATACAAAAGCGAAGGCGCTATACGAGCAAATTGCCGCCCGCGCCCTGGAGCTCCGCTACGAGCTGGAACAAGCCTATAACCAACTTTACGCTATTGAAAAGCGGCAGGACATCCTGCGCCGCAATCTGCCATTACTCGAATCGCTGGCCACTACTGCCCTCGCCAAAGTGGAAAGCGGCAAAGGCAGTACTGCGGATGTACTGCGGGTACAAATCCGGCAGGAAGAGCTGCAACAGGAACTGGCTATATTGGAGCGGGAGGCCCTTAAACCGCTGGCGACAATCAATCGGTTACTGCAGCGCACGTCGGCGACAAAAATTCAGATGGTGGATGAACTTGGCCCCGCCCAATTGCCGTTTCGGCAAGACAGCCTGCTCGCGGCCATCCGCCGTACCCACCCGAAGCTGCGGCAGCTCAGCCGGCAACAGGAAGCTGCCCGGCAGTCCCTGCGCCTCAACGAACTGGACGGCAAACCTTCCTTCGGACTGGGCGCAGACTATATCTTCGTCGGCCCACGCAATGACGCCAACCTCAATGCCAATGGCCGGGATATTGTGCAGCTGCGGGCGAGCGTAAGCCTGCCCATCTACCGGGCGAAATTTGAGGCCAAAGAACGGGAAGAGCAACTGAAAATTGCTGCACTGGAAGACCGGAAAAAAGATTTGAGCACCCGTTTTGAGGCTGCCATCGCCCAAGCCTACGCCGATTTCGAAACCGCCCAACTGCGCCTGGACCTCTACGAGCGGCAGCGACGGCTCACCCAGTCTGCTATAGCTATTTTGCAGGAAGCCTACAGTGCGCAGGGCCGCAGCTTCGATGAACTACTGCGGCTGGAAAGCGAGCTGATTGAGTATGACCTGAAGCGGTTGAACGCGGTGGTGGCTGGGCACTTGGCGGTGGCGAGGATTAATCAGCTGCTGTGGGATCAATAAAAATTGAGGAGACTTCTAACTCAAAACCGGATAAGACATGCGACCCTACCGTTTCTCCATCAATACCGAAAGCGTGGCGCTCGTACCGCCCTTCCTGGAGCACAAACACTTCCGCCAAACCCATTTTTCACACGATCAAAACGCCAAATGATGCAAAATTTTCTACAAAACTGGGGCAATGCCGCCTACACCAGCGCCGGATTTTTCTGGATGGCGCTGTGGGCCTTCATCCTCGGCTATTTCCTCAGCAGCCTGATACAGATACTCGTGACGGAAGAGCGCATGCAGCGCACGATGGGCGATGCCCGTTCCAAAAGCATGCTGCTGGGCACCTTCTTTGGCTTTATCAGCAGCTCGTGCAGCTTTTCGGCACTGGCGACGACCAAATCGTTATTCCAGAAGGGCGCGAGCTTTTCGGCAGCAATTGCGTTTCTGCTGGCTTCCACCAATCTGGTGATCGAGCTGGGCATTATCATTTCTATCTTTCTCGGCTGGCAGTTTGTGGTCGGCGAGTACGTGGGCGGCATGCTGCTCATCGCCATCAGCTGGCTCATCATCCGGCTCATCAACCCGAAAAAGCTGATCAAAAAGGCCCGGGAGCACCTCGGCAAACAGCAGGAGGAGGACGATGATGCGGATAAATCCTGGAAAACCAAAATCCGCTCTTCTAAAAGCTGGGCCAAGATCGCCAAGCAGTATGTGATGGAGTGGAAGATGGTATGGAAAGACGTGACCATCGGCTTTACCATCGCAGGCATTGTCGCCGCGTTTGTGCCGGACAGCTTTTTCCGCAGCCTGTTCATCAACAGCGGGACAGAAGTGACTACGTATAGCTTTTGGAGCCTGCTGGAGCACGTGGTCATCGGACCGGTGGCGGCCTTTATGACCTTCATCGGCTCAATGGGCAATATTCCGCTGGCGGCGCTGCTGTTTAGCAAAGGCGTAAGCTTTGCCGGGGTGATGGCTTTCATCTTCAGCGACCTTGTGGTCTTTCCGGTATTGCGCATCAACGCCAAGTACTACGGCTGGCGGATGTCGCTGTTCATCCTGTTTTTGCTGTTCAGCTCGCTGATTGGCACCGCGCTGGCGCTGCACTATGGCTTCGACCTGCTGGGCTACCTGCCCGACCCGAAAGCCGTTAGTGTCACCGAAACGGAACACTTTAAAATTGATTATACCTTTTTCCTCAACCTCGGCTTCCTGCTGCTTACCGCGGGCCTGGTCTACCACGGCCTTTTCCGACGTAAGGATGTCATGCACCATAAGGAGATGGCGCCTAAGAGCAAAGTACTGGAGCAAACGCTGAAGTATTTGGCTTGGGTGAGTTATGTGTGGCTGGTTGGGGGGCTGGTTGTAAGGTTTTTTTATTGCTTAATCTTCCCCTGCTTTGAGTAAAACAGCTTTATATAACTTTTCGCTTATGAAGAATTTAGCGTCTTTGATTAACGAATCAACTATAGGTTTGAGCGAAGGAATAACTCCTTTCGCTTTAGCACGCAACAGAATACCCAGAAGACCAGTGACCTCAATACCTAGCGCTTCGGCTTTAGCCCTACCTTTTTTCTCATCTATAAGCAGAAGAGGAATATTCAGCTCCAGAGCTAGTACTATGGCTTCCGACTCACCTGGGTCAAGCTCTTCGAGTAGGCTTTCAACATCTTCTTTATTCTTGACAGACTTCACGCTGAGAATGTCTGTTTGGAAGATACTATGTACATCATGCCCGAAAGCTTCCAGCCCCTTCAATTCTTCAGCAACTTTATCAGGTATAATCACTGTTTCGAAGAGCGTATTTAACAGTTGGAGTTTATCGATTAGGAATAAGTTTCCAATTACAGAGGTGTCGCTTACTACCTTCATAAACCTAGTTTTTCCAAGGTTTCCAAGTCATCTTCCAAGTCTTCAATATCGTAATTTATCGGCACCTTCCGCTCGTACAGCGCGGCTTGAAAGGCCATGCGGTGCAGACCAGCAAAATCAGCAGCTTTGCCTAAAGACAATATTTCGCGCTGATATAGCGCTACTGCTATTTCCAGCGTCAATTCCTCTTCTGTCAATCCGGAAGCTTGCAGAACTTGGTCAGATATGTTTAGCGTCATCATTTGCAACATTTAAGGTCTAAACTAATAATACCATGCAACAAATAAAAGTTCCCCTCCTCATCCTGATCGCCCTTTTGGTAGGTCTGGGTGCCGGTTACCTCCTCTTCGGCGGCGGCACAGCAACTGAAGCCGCGGAACACCAACACACATTGGAATCAACGGATTCAGCAGGCACCACCTGGACCTGCTCTATGCACCCGCAGGTTCGCCGGGAAGAGCCGGGCGACTGCCCGATATGCGGTATGGACCTGATCCAACAGAGCGAGATGGCTTCCAGCGACCCACTCAACTTTGAGATGACCCGGGAGGCTGCCCGTCTGGCCAATATCCAAACTACGATAGTCGGGGAGTCGACTACCGAGTCGGGCACTGCGCTACAACTCAGCGGCAAAGTGCAGGCCGATGAGCGCCGGGCGTCGAGTCAGGTGGCGCAGGTGCCGGGGCGTATCGAAAAGCTCTACGTATCCTTCACCGGCGAGCCGGTCTACAAAGGCCAAAAGCTGGCGGAACTGTACGCCCCGGACCTCATCACGGCGCAGCGCGAGCTACTGGAGGCGGTCAAGCTGGAGGCGGTCAATCCCAAATTGGCGGAAGCCGCCCGTAGTAAGCTCCGGTACTGGAAAATCCCGGCCGGGCAGATTGATCAAATTATAGAACGCGGTGAGATTCAGGAAACCTACCCGCTGTACGCTACGCAGAGCGGTGTGGTGACGCAGCGCCGGGTAGCCGTTGGTGACTATGTGGCGCAGGGAGAACCGCTGTTTGACCTGATGAACCTGAGTACCGTCTGGGTCGTCTTCGATGCCTACGAGGAAGACCTGCCGCAAATTAAGGTAGGCGACCGCATTACTTTTTCCACCCCTGCCGTACCGGGGCAACGCTTTTCCGGCAGAGTCACTTTCATTGATCCTGTCCTCGACAAAGACCGGCGGGTGGTAGCAGTGCGCACCGAAGCCCGCAACCCCAACGGAAAGCTCAAGCCGGAAATGCTGGTGACGGGTGAACTCCTGGCCGAAGCAGCTGATGAGCAGTTAGCCTTTACCGTACCCAAATCTGCTGTACTTTGGACAGGGGAGCGCTCGGTCGTCTACGTCAGGGTGCCCGACACCCCGGTCCCTACTTTTCAATACCGGGAAGTAAAGATTGGTGAAGCCCTGGCCGACCGCTACCGGGTGCTCAGTGGGCTGGAAGCTGGTGAAGAGGTGGTCACCTATGGCAACTTCTCCATCGATGCTGCCGCTCAGCTCAGCAACCGATCAAGTATGATGAACCGCGACATCCAAATCAAAGGCGCTCCTGAGAAAAAAGCATTGCCCAATTACCGCACAGAAGTTCCTCGGGGCTTTAAACAGCAACTGGGAAGTGCCATAGAAGCGTATCTTCGCCTCAAAGATGCACTCGTTGCTACCGATGCGGAATCAGCCGCAGGGAATGCAGAGGCATTTATCGAAAAAATGAACCAAATAGACAGCGGGGTACTGTCGGGCGATGCCCTGAAATACTGGCAGCAAGAGCAGGGAGCGCTCTTGTCGCACGCCAAACAAATGACCAGTACGGCCGAGGTCGCTGAACAGCGTGCACAGTTTGGCTTCCTCTCCCAATCACTGATCCGAACCGTAAAGGCGTTTGGTGCAGCCGAGCAGACCTACTACGTGCAGCACTGCCCGATGGCTTTCGATTGGGATGGAGCGGACTGGATCAGCGATGCAGCGCAAATCCGTAACCCTTACTTTGGGGATGAAATGCTGACCTGTGGTACGGTAGAAGAGACGCTGACTACAGAATAAAGGCATCTCGGTAGAACCGGGATGGGAAGGGGCAGCGCTGTTTTGACCCTGTAATGATCCCCGACGCATCAAGTTTACTCTATTCATTCATACATTCGCCTCTTTGGAGGCTCCTAAATTTTAGAACAATGAAAAATTTGAAATTTTTGAATTTTCTGCTGCCTGTTTTTGCACTGTCTTTATTCGTTGTTGCCTGTGGTGGCAATACCGAAAACACTCAGGGCGACTCGGCTACAGAACAGACGGAGGAAACCGGGCATATGGAAAACGGGGACCACATGGACCATATGGGTGCGGAGGCAGATGCCGGCAAACAGGGCAAGGAGTACACGGCTGCCTATATCTGCCCAATGCACTGCGAAGGGAGTGGCAGCGATGCGCCCGGCGAGTGCCCGGTTTGTGGTATGGATTACGTGAAAAACGAAGATATGCCTGCGGGTGACCATGACCATGACCACGACGGTGACCATGACCACGATCATGATGACCACGAGGGGCATAATCACTAAGGAGTGTTTTTAAGAACAAGCTCTTAGAAAAAGGCAGGGCCCCGGATCATCCAAATCCAGGGCCCCGCTTTACTTTCGTTGCTTTTTCCGCTTCTTCCGCCAGGGCGCATCCCGCTGCCAGTCCCCCGCCATGATACAACCGTAGGGGATGACCCGGTCCACCACTTCCCCCAGCCCAAACTGCTTCATCTGCCGCTGTACGGCATCCGCATTTTTGTAAGCCGAAGGAAGCTCAGAGATATCAATGTTGCCCGAGAAAAAGCGGACATCCAGCCCGGCCGTTTCTTCCGCAAAGATCGCCTCCATGCTGCGCCCGCCCTGATTGCGGATGTGCTGCGAACGGCTCACATTCCGCCCGGCGCCATGAGGGGCAAAGCCGAGGTTGCCAGCGGTGGCTTCCCCTTTCACGATCAGTACCGGCTCGCTCATGTTGAGCGGGATAAGCCGCAGCCCCTCGTGGGAGTCCGGCACAAATGCGTCGGTTAGTGGGGTGGCGCCCTTAGCGTGGTAGAAGCGGTTGCCTTCTTTGAAGACAAAGTTGTGCTCGTTCCAGAAGCGCAGGGTGTGGTCCACCTTCAGCCGCCGGCAGGTGGTCTCGTGCAGTACCTCGTGGTTGAGCTTCGTCCACTGCCGCACGAGCTGCAGGGCTTCCCAGTAGTGCTTACCATGCTCCTCCTCGTAGGGAATCCAGGCATTACCCGACAGGGTTTTTGGCGACAGCTCCCGGCGGTAGCTTTCCGCCAGTGCCATGCCCTTTTTATACAAATGCGCCCCCAGCCCCCGGCTCCCGTGGTGGGTCACCATGATGGTCTCCCCGGTCTGCTCCGACTGCCCGACGAACAAAAAGTGGTTCCCATCACCCTGTGTGCCCAGGTGGGATTGGGCCAGTATCTGGCTTTTATCGTCCCGCAGGAAGAAGTTGCCCTGCATCTGATCAGTAAGCTCCGCGGGGAGCTCAAAGCCGCCCGAGGTACGCCCTCCGCCGCCAAAGTGGGTGATGCGATGGGCCGTGTCCAGGACTTTCTTAGGGTCAACATGCCCAAAAGAGGTCATCATGACCGAGCAGCAAATATCCGCGCTGTGCATGGCCGGGTGGATGGCATTTTCGGTCACCGCTACGCCACCTACGGGGATACGCCCCTTTCCACCGGTCGGGCAGGCATCGGGCATAACGGCTCCGGCTACGACCGTTGGCGTTTTCATCAGCTCGTCCATGCTGTGGAATACGGCTTCCACATTACTGATCTCGTCCTCCGTTTCTGCTTCGATATTTTTGTGGTAGGCAAGCGGTGCCTTACGGGGGGCAATCGTCCACTGCGCTACGCTGTCGAGGTAAGCTTTGAGGTCATCGCCCTGCAGTTGGTGTTGGTTGGCATGTTGCAGGGCATCGCCAAACCAGCGGCCGGGCTTATAGCCCAAGTCGATTAATGTTTGTCCGGTAATTTTCATGGTTGCCAGGTTTCGGTGATACAAAGTTGAATCGCAAATGCGCAACCATTTTGCGTAGTCATGATTTTTTGGCTTGTTTCGTGGCTTTCAACCCTGAAAGACTAAGAAATCGTTCCATACACCTTCCTAAACGCTTCTCCACTGGCCGATTTTTTTCGACGAAATTTTCCTCGACCTATTGATTACGGGTTAAAATCAGTGCAACTCGCCCCAAAATTGAATCTAATGAAACCAATAATAATCTTGTCTTTAGCGCTGATGCTCACCATTACCACTGCCTTTGGGCAATTGCAGTGGGGCGCCCGGGCCGGCTTGTCGCTTAGTACGGTGGAAAACAACACTCTGTACCATCAGCTGCACAGCACTTCGGAGTCTTCCACGGCCGTTTTGCCGGGCCTGAATGCCGCATTGATGCTGAAAATTCCACTTTCTAACCGCCTCTCCCTGATCACAGAAGCCCAGTATCTACAAAAGGGCGGGCGCATACAAGAGCGCTTCCTGCTGCCGAATACGGGTACGCAGCCCGTTTTTGAGGACTTTGAAACAGACTACAAGGTAGCTACCATTGAGTTGCCCGTTCTGCTGCACTATGAGCTCCTCGACGGTCCTTGGAAACCTGGCTTCTTCGCCGGGCTCAGTTACGGGCGTATCCTTTCACATCGCTTGGAGGGTGATCAAATGTACCTTCCTGATCAAGACCAAATCTTCCTATTGGCTGCAGATGGGGCACCCTTCGAAGAGCAAGCTTCGGTGCCGCTCAGGGGGGAATTTGAGCCGCAGGACTGGAGCCTGGTAGCCGGGCTGTCGCTTTCCCGGTCTATCGGTCAGCACGAATGGGTATTCGATGCCCGTTACCTCCACGATTTTACCGACTGGCGGACGGAGAAGGTAAATGGTAGTGAGGAAGCGCAGCTGCGTAGCCGGGCGCTGGTAGTTTCCGTGGGGTTTTGGTGGTAAATGTTCTACTGCTCGACCTTCCCCACCCAAAGCGCTTCCGCCTCTCCGTCCACACGGACAACGTAGTAGTACAAGCCAGCCGGTAAGTCCAGCGCTGCCTCGTAGGCCAGGAAGTAGGCTTTCTTAGCCGCGAAAGCGATGGGCGCGTCCTCGTCGATTTCCATTACCTGGATTTCCCCGGTGTGGAGGGGGGCATCCGGGTAGTTATCGGGCCGATTGTCGAAGAGGGTAAGGGTCATGGACTGCCCCTCTTCGTATTGGGCGCTCAGCATTTCGCCTTCCAGCGTGAAATCCTGGCCAGAGAAGCGGGCTTCGACGGCGAGTTCGTAGGTAGCGCTCAGTGGGGAGGCGGCTACGAGCGCTTCCAGTGCTGGATTGGGCTGATCGGGGGGGATATTGGCTATTGGCGTATCCTCCGGTGCTGTAGGCGTAGTGGTTTCTTCAACAGGTTCTTCTTCAGGTGCTTCCTCCGGTGCGGTAGGCGAAGGAGCGGGCTGTTCGATCGCCGGGGGCTCAGTGGGAGCAGCATCCGGGGCCGGCATAAAGAAGTAGTAGAGCAGGCTCGCTATGATGATGAGGATAAGAATGCCCAGGAGCAGGCGCAGTGCGCTGCGGTTCTCCGGCTTTCCATTTTCGGCAGGTGCTTCATAGGCTTCGCTAATGGCTTCCAGGTTTTGGCGAAAGGCCCATTCATCAGCATTGCCCAGGGTGCGGTGTACGCGGCGGTGGAGCTCGACTTCTGCCGCCAGGGTTTGATCCCGCTCCAGCTCGGCCTCAAAGGCTTTGCGCTCCGGCTCTGGCAGGGTGCCGTCGAGGTAGGCTTCTATTCGTTCGTATTGTTCCTGCATGGCTTCATTTATTCATGAGTTCAGAATACCGGGCATCGGCTTTTACCCGTTGGATGAGCTGCTCTTTGCATTGGAACTTGCGTTTTTTGGCGTAGCCGACACTGCTGTATTCCATGCGCTCTGCAATTTCTGCCATTTTTACTTTGGCGAAAAACCATTGCAGCAACTGCTGGCAGTCCTGGCCCAATTCCCGGAAAGCATCCCAGAAGACTTGTTCTTCTTCCTGCTGCTCCAGCAGTTGGCTCAGGTTTGCCTCATCAGTGTATTTGTAGTCCTCCGGGATGGATACCTCGTTTCCCGACTTTTTTTGGAGGCGGTTGCCCCAAAGGTTGCGGCAAATGCCGTACAGCAAGGTATAAAACCCACTGGTGAGCTGGAAGTCAGTATCTTGTACTTTCTTGAATAATACGATGAGGGCATCCTGGAAAATATCCTTGGCATCAGCGTCGCTGCCGCCGTTCCTGCGGATGAAAGCGGAAATCCGGGGCAGGAATTCCTGATAGAGTTGTTGCAGCCCTGTCCCGTCATTGTGGCGGATAGCGTTGATGTAGTGTTCGTCTGCTGGACGCATAGTTTTAAACTTATACCGACTAAGCTACAGTTTTTTTTATAAATCTGTGGGTAACCTTGTGGCCCCTTCTCAAATGTAGCTTGCAAAGGTAGAGTGTTAAACCAAATCGGCTCTTAATACCTTACGGCATTACCCGGCACCGTTTTATGGTGCTGTTTGGCCAATTTGACGTATCTTTTCTGACTGAAGCAATCTGAAAATCATGACCGCTAAGCCTTACTTGTTTCTTTTTTTATCTGCCTTGTTGGTGCATATCTCCGCTGCGGCGCAAATTAAGCCTATCCGGCCCTTCAACAGCATCAAGGCTTTGGTGGTAGGGGTGTCCGAATACCGCGATGACCGGATTCCGCAACTGAACTATGCCGACCGGGATGCAGCGGCTTTCGCCGAATTTCTTACCCATGACAGCCCCTGGAAGGTGGAGGAGGAAAACCTGGTCCTGCTGACCAACGAACAAGCCACCTACGGCAATTTCATCAGCGAATTTACCAGGCTAAGCGGGCAATGCGAGCGCAACGACCGTTTTATTCTTTATTTCTCCGGGCACGGAGACGTGGAAGAGGTCTCTGACAAACGCATGGGCTATCTCCTCTTCCACGATGCGCCGCCGACCACCTATGCTTCGGGTGGTGCGTGCATGATCAACACCCTGGATGCCTTTTTCCAACAGCTGATACAGGAAAAAAATGTCCAGGTCATCCTCATCAGTGATGCCTGCCGGTCGGGTACCCTTGCGGGCAGTTCTTACGGGGGGCCGCAAGCGACGACAGCAGCCCTGGCTGAGCTCTTTTCCAATACCGTCAAGCTGCTGTCCTGCGAGTCCGACCAAACGTCTCTGGAAGACAAAAAATGGGGCGGGGGCCGTGGTGTCTTTTCCTACTATCTGGTGAAAGGGCTCAGAGGGCAGGCTGATGCGGATGAGAACCGCTTCGTGGACCTCTTCGAACTGGAGCGCTATGTGCAGGACGAAGTCCTGATGGCTTCGAATCAGGAGCAACTGCCTATCCGGCGGGGGGGCACCGGCAATATGAAGATCAGCCGGGTGCAGCCCGAGCCCAAAACCAATGCCTCTCCACCGCTGCCCGCACAGGATACCAGCTACCTTCCGGACCTGGCCCGGTTTGAGCAGGCCCTTGCTGCCAATCATTTGCTGTACCCGGAGGAGGGCTCCGCTTACCAGCTTTACCAGAAAATCAAACAAATGCCCGGTACCGAAGCCGTGCAGCGCCTGATGATGGTCAGCTTGTCGAGTGCTTTGCAGGATGATGCACAGGCGGCCATCAATGCCTACATCACCACGCCTATGGAGGTGGTGGCTGAGCGCTGGAAAAATGAGGAAGTCTATGCCTATTATCCGGACTATCTGGCTAAAGCCGCTGAACTGGTGGGCGAAAGCAGCTTCTTCTACCGGGAGATCAGTGCCCGGGAGCATTATTTCCGGGGAGTCAACCTCAGGCTAAAAGCCGAAGGGGCCGGCTTGCCCGTCGTCTTGCTGGAAGAAGCCCTGGCGTTGCAGCAAAAAGCACTTAACCTTACACCGGTTGCCCCTCATATTTACAACGAACTGGGCTTATTGTACCGTCGTCTGAACCGCCCGATGGAAGAGTTGAATGCCTTTCAGCGGGCCAATGCCCTGTCGCCGACCTGGGGGCTGGCGCTTACCAATCTGGCCTACACTTACAAACGCCAAAAGCAGTTTGGGGCAGCTGAGGAGCTGTACAAACAGGCCATCGCGCAGGACAGCAGCCTGGCACTCGCTTACTACAACCTGGGCGTGCTGTATGAATCCACGGACCGCCGGGCGGAGGCGATCCAAATGTATACTGCTGCCATGGAGCGGGATGAAAGCTATGCTGCACCGGTTTTCTCCCTTGCCAATCTGTATGCTGATGAGGAGAATCGGCATGAGGAAGCCCTGAGCCTGCTGCGCCGCTATCAGCAACTGGAGCCCGGGGAAATCAAGGGGTACGATATGATGGCTTACCTCTACCTCTACAACGATCAGTTGGAAGCGGCACTGCCGAGTACGGAGCGTATGTACGAATTGGACGGCGGCTCTGACTACAGCAATGACTACCTGGCTTATATTTACTTTGGGCTGGGGCGTTATGAGGAAGCCCTGCCCTTTGTGGAACAGCGCCTGCAGCATGCATCAGAGAAAGCGGCTCACTACCTGGAGCTGGCTGCCTGTCAGGCCCAACTGGGGCAAAATGCAAACGGGCTGGCAACACTGGAAGCGCTGCTCGCCCGTTTGGAAGTCTCTTTGGAGGAATTAGAGGGTCTCGATCAGCTGGCGCCGCTGCGGAGCACTGAGGCTTACCGGGCACTGCTGGACCAGTATTTTCCCGACCGGGATTGATCCGGTTCCATGCAGGTATCCCTCAAAACCGCACTATGCCTTCTCTTCCACCCGGCCATCCACATGCCTGGCGAAGCGACCACGCGACCGCTCGTGCACCTGATCGGGGCGGGGCCAGGGCCAGCCACCGAATTCTGTAGCCTGGTATTCCTGCATGATCTGGATGATGCCTTCCCGGTCATTGGCTACAAAGGGGCCGTGCTGCACGACCGGCTCATTGATCGGCTTACCCTGCAAAAACAGGAAGTAGGCATCCTCTGCGCCGGCTTTCAAAGTCGTGGACTGATCGCTGTGCAGGTCGATAATCTTCTGTGCAGGTATCTCCTGCCCGTCTGTGGTTACCGTAGTACCCTGATAAAAGTAGAGGGAACGGTTGAGCCCGGCACTGGCTGCCGGGAGGGTAAAGGTCTTGCCTGCTGATAGCTTGAGGGTCCAGATGGCTACCTCATTGGCAGGGTCGGCTGCCCAGGAATCCGGGGCGGGAGCCGGTGCCTTGTGCCCTTCGAGTTCGCCGGCGATGATGTCAACTTTCACGCCATCGGCTTCATAAACCGGTACGTTGTCTGCCCAAAGCATCTTAAAGTGCGGCTCCACCCGCTTACTTTTTTGGGGCAGGTTGAGCCAGATTTGGAACAGCTCCAGCGGGTTTTCGGCATCGTCACGCAGGAGGGGGAACATCTCGGAATGCTGTACGCCTTTTCCGGCGGTCATCCACTGCACATCCCCATTGCCGAAGCGCCCGGCAGCACCCAGAGAATCAGCATGGTCAATCAGTCCTTTCTTACCGATGGTCACCGTTTCAAAGCCGCTGTGGGGATGATGCGGAAAGCCAGGTACGGTCTTTCCGTGGTACATCCGCCAGTCGTTGGACGGGTCAAAGTCCTGCCCGATGGCACGGCCGCCCAGGGAGGCATCAGGGCCCAGCTGGGCATTGCCCTTCGGATAGCGGTCATTGTGGTAAGCACAGAAAATGAAAGGGTCCTGTGTGGCCCAGGGGAATCCCAGCGCCCGGACCATTTTGATAGCGGTATTTTGCGTACTCATTATGGCTATTTTGATGTTCTAACATTAAAATAACATCACTTTCGATTTTGTTCAGCCCTACTGTTCTTTAATCGTTTTTCTTACGGCCCGTTCTATTTCCCGGACCGCTCTTTCAGGGTCCAAGGGGGTGGGGATGTCCAACGTGAAATAAGTTTCGTCCCCTTTAAACAGCCGGATTTTAGAGAAGCGGATTTGGTCATCCACAACGGTATAAAGGCCCCGCAGGGCATAGGCCCCGGGGTAGTTGTTTACATCAATGTATAGGTAATTGGCATTTGACCCCTCTTCATTTTCCCGTCGGAAGGTGTTTTCCAGTTGTGGCATCAGGCGGAGGTCGTCTTTCAGGGTCTGTTCATTGAGCAGGGTGGTCCGGATCAGGACAGGCTTCTTCTGCCCAACGGGTAAGGCTTGCTCGTATTTGACAATTCCGATATCAAAGCTGCTGGCGTCGGCGGGGAAGCCCAGCGTGGGGGTCTGTACGCCCATGATAGAGGCGGCGAGGCGGGGTACTTCATCCCGTGCGTGCTGGAAAAGCGCCATTACGTCTACGTATTCCCCATCGGCGTTTCTTGTGGTAGCCAGGCCCAGAATGCCTTTCAGCAGGGAATAGGTCAGTAGCCCCTGCCCGTACTCGCTGGCTTCATAGCTGACTTTGTCTGCGGCACTCCCCGAAAGGATAAACATGCCGGTGCGGTCTTGCATGCGGTCCAGGGCACGGATTTGGCTGGTATTGAGGTTGCGGGCCCCACTGGTGAGTTCATTGACCACCTGGCCGGAATTACAGGCGTCGATCACGAGTACCTGCTTGAGTGCCGGAATACTATTGATCCATTCGGTGAGCTCACCGCTGGAGATGGTGTACCGGGCCCGCACTTCCGGGTCCATGATCATATCCGTATTGGCGATGTCATGGGTCAGGTAGTAAAATTGCCCGCCATCATCATTCCCGATAGACTTACCATGCCCGGACAGGTACACGAGCAGTACATCTTCAGCTTTAGCCTTTTGGCGAATAGACGCGATAGTCGCCTCCACATTCGCTTTGCTGGCGTATTGCCAGATAATATTGGTGTCTTCCAGCCCGGTTTGGTCTTCCGTTGCAGTAGTCAGGCAGTGGACTTCTATGCCGTTAGCGAAAAGGTTGGCACCGACCAGTGCGAGGGTGCGTGCAATAGCCGTGGCGTCCTGAGTGGCGTATTTCAAATCGAGGCTTTCCCCGCTGTAGTCAGAAGTGCCCACGGCAACTACGTACATCTTGGGGTCCAGAGTGCCGGTCGGGGAGTCAGCGTTACTGCCATTTCCCCTTGCCCTTGCCGGGCTATCGTACGACAGGCGGAGAGCTCTGCCTCTCAGCCAGCCTTCAGCATTGAAGGCATAAAGGCTGATGCGGTTGGTGCTGTCCGGGTGGCGCCAGAAGTGACGCTCGTGTTGGCTCAGATCGTAGGTGAACGCTGTGCTGCGGGCCGGATTGGCATCGTAGGCTATTTCTTTGCCGTTGATGAGTATCGCCACTCTGCCGATGCCACCGGAGCGGGCCTTTAGGCTCACCCGGAGCTGCCTGCCCTCCATCTCTGCACTCATTTTGGGGTATAAAGCGACCGTAGTGAACCCCTCTACTGAGCGAATGGGCTCAGGGAGGAACCCGAGTGCCTTTTGCAGCAGGCCAGGCTCATAATACCGTGCTTTCAGCTGTTCCAATTCTATGATTTCCGTACTTTCTTCATCTTCTGTCAGGTAGTACAGTAAGCGCATAGCATCAGGAGAGGCATCAAAAAGCCCTTTGGGGCTGAGCACGATCCAGTCTTTTTGGTCAATCAGGATGAGGGTGGCTACTTCCTGGTGGGTATCCGTACGCCAGATTTTGACCATGCCGTCTTCTGCCCCACTGGCGATATACTTGCCGGTGGGCGAAAAAGCAACAGCTCTGACCTTGCCCCGGTGCCCTTTGTAAGTGTGGAGGCGTTGCCCGTTGGAAAGGTCATAGAGGTGTACCGAACGGTTCCAGGTGCCTAGCAGCAGGTACCGCCCATCAGCTGAAAAAGCGCCGCAGAGGGCATAGCTTTCCTCCGGGTCGTAGAGCCGGTGCTGCAACTGCCCGGAGGGCACGTCCCAAACAAAGGAGGTGGTGCCTTCCTTCAGCTCGGTGCTGGGGATGGCCAGCAACCGGCTCCCGTCCGGGGCAAAAATCGCTTTTTCTACGGTATGGTAGTCAAAATTGGCTCTAGCCAGCTGCCCGGTCGGCTCCATGTTGTCAAGGTCTACAAGTACAGGGGTGTACTGCCGCCCTCTCTCTATGCTTACCTCAAAGCGTACGCCGGTTTTTTTATCGGCAGTCAGGGCTTCAATGCCACCTTCGGATAGCCTTTGTTCCCAATAGGGCCCCTCGTTTAGCGTGATGCTGTTGTAATCCATGGTGGGAGCATCAGGGGCCTTTTGGCTGCAAGTCTCCAGGTCCCAGGTATGGACCATACCATTTTGGGCACTGAAATTTAGTTTTTTACCATCTGCGCTGAAGCTCAAAGCCGCAGGCACCTGATGATGGGCCTGTAGCTTTCGGAGGGTCTGACCGGTCGTGGCGTCCTGTAAGTAGATGGTCCCATCGTCCCCGCCATTGGCCAGTAGCTGCCCGTCGGGAGAAAGGCGGCAGTCCGGAGGTTCGTTGAAGACATAGGGCTCGGAGCGCCTGCCAGTGGACGGGTAAGTGAGCGTAAAGGTTTTGGTGCCCGGGTTGTATTTCCTGACTTGCCCCTGCTCATTGGTCAAAATGACAAAGCTGCCGTCCCGGGCAATATCTTTGAGTTGGTAGCCCTCCGGGACTTCCAGCCGGTAGAGGTGAAGGCCCGTTTGGACCGACCAAAAATCGAACAGGGTTTGGTATTCCACTTCCTCCCCCAGAATGTCCCCATACGCCCAAAAAGTAGCATTAGGGGAGAGCCCCCCGATGCTTTGAAACTTCGCAGGGTTTTGGCTGACTGCGTCCCAGAGTTCTAGTTGCCCGGCTGATACTTTGTAGAAGTAGCGGCCGTCCGGAGTGAAGCCATCGGGTTGGAATTCGGGCGGAGGCAGGCTGTCGGCCGGATTATTCAGCCTGGCCAGGCCGCCGGAACTTTTCATGCCCCATTGGCCATCCGCTGAGAAGCTGCGGAAGGGGTCATCCTTCATGTTTAATCCCCGGTTTTCGGCATTTCGGAAAGTGAAGAATAAGGGCCGGTCGTCTTGCCAGCCTTTGCGGTATTGAATATACTGCAAGTCGGGCGAGGCGATAGCGCCGGGCAGCACCGCTCCTCCTGCTTTGACTGAGGACTTCAACAGTTTGCCCGTTTCTACATCCCAGCGCATCAGGCTGGCGTCTTCCCCGGCCGAGAAGAGGGTCTTCCCGTCCTGAGAAAAACGCAGATTATAAATGATGCCGGTATGCCCGGTTGGGATGCCGAGTTCTACAGCTTGCGCCAAAGCGGATATTGGCAGCAACAGGAGCAGCGTCCGAAAAAGGTAATGCATAGGGAGGTGTGTTGAGTATTTGCTTGATGGAGCTTTCATATTCATTTTTCAGATGTTCATAAACGCTAAGAGATGCTTGTTGGGAATTTACTTTTGGCAAGAGCAGCCCAAAGTGTAAAATCCCAACAAGCTTAAATATCCTGTGCGCTACAAGCCTTGCCGCCAGAGGAAGGCTTTATACAGTGCCCGTGCCAGATCGTGGTCCGGGTCCTGTTCCATAGCGGCCCGGTAGCGCAGGCCGGCGCGCTCCTGAAAACCGTTCTCTTCCAGCGTTACGGCTTCCAATAGTAACTGGGCGGCGGGTTGTGCACCTTGGTAGGAAGGGTCGGCCTTCAGTGGGCTGAGCACCGCCTCAAGGGCACTTTCACTGGTGTACTCAAAGGTGACCAAAGGCGTACCTACGGATACCTCATCTGCCGCGGTTGTCTGCCAACGGTAGAACTGCCCGGCTTTGAGGCCGGCTTCCGTTGCACTAACGGTCAGGCTCCCTTCGCTAGTCGTCTCTTCCAGTAGCACCTTCCCCTGGTCATTAGTGATTTGTAACCGGTACTTTGCCGGAGCCTTAGTGCCTGGTTTGGGCGCCCAGGATACGAAGAAGCTTTCTCCCGCAACTTTGCCCCCATTGGTCGTGATGGGGCGGAGTGCTGCATCAGCATCCCCGTGGCCGTCGCTTTCTCTGCTTTCGTATATGGGCTTGGTGGGTTTGGTATTTGCGGCCAGCCCCGGCTCGTCGTCCAGGTAAAAAAAGAAAGGGTCGCTGGCTTCTTCCACCCGCTCCTGCAGCAGCTCGGCGTAGGGGTTTTCCTGAAACTGCTCGTAGTCTGCCAGCACTGTGGCGATAGCATGCTTGCCTTTTTTGGAAAGGGTGGTATACTGCTCATCGTACAGCAGGCTGACGGAGGCGCCGGACTTCAACTTCAGCCGCCCGGTTTGGCTAAGGGGCATACCTGTTTTCAAAGGCGAAAAATTGAACCACCCCTTACTGCTGGGGGAGTATTTGACGGGGCCGTCGACCGAGTAGGCAACGGGGTTTTCCTGTGCATTCAGGGCGAATGCCGTACAGGTCATTAGTAAAAGGGATAGCCATTTCATAGGTCTTGAGTTTTAAATGTTGAAGGTTTATTAGAGGTTTGCTCTGAAGACAATCCAGCTGATGAGCTGGCTTTGGTCATTGGTGAGCAGCAATAAGTTTCGTTGGTCGTAAGCCAGGCATTGGCCCTCGCTGAGGCTCAATACGCGGTTGGGCTGGCCGTAGACCGCCCGGATTTCGGCCTCACTGGCACCAATTTCCAACCCTTTGAGGGTATGCCCTTCGTAGGCAGGCCCTGTTCGGTGAAACCAGGCAAAGCGGTTGCTGCCATCGTCTACATAATGCTGGAAAATACTGGACTGCGGCATGTTTTTGTACCCGCAGTAGGTTTTTCCGGGCAGATTGACGGTGGCAGTAAAAGCCGGGGCAATGAGGAAGTCCTCCGGGAAAATGGCTGCTATTTCTTCCACGCCTTTGACGTTGTAGCTTTGTGGTGCGACCACTGCCGCTCCGCCCTGCAATACCGACAAGTTGATTTTGGCCAGCGCTGCTCCGGCAGATTGTGCAGATTTAAAGTGTTCAGTGGCGCGTGCAGTATCGCGCTGCAAAACAGCAGCCACCCCGAGCGTTACCATAGCATTTGCTTTAGTCATCGGATCAGCCTGTGCCTGAGCAATAGCCAGGGCTTTACGGGCCCGGTATTCGGCATCCAGCCATTCTCCTTTGAGGAGATGAAGGTTGGCCAGGTTGAGGTGGGCAGAAGGCTGTTCCTCATCCAGCAGCAAGGCATTTTTAAGCATTTGCTGCCCTTGCTCCAGTAGTGCAGCTCTCCGGGCATCGGCATCTTTGGGGATCCGGGTGGTGATTTGGGCGAGCCGGCTCTCCAGGTCTAGTTCGATAGGCAGCACAAAGGGTATCTCTGCCTTTGGGGTAAGCTCCAGCGCTGCCAAGAGGGCCGTAGCCCCGGCGTTATTGTACAGCTCAAACCCCTGATATTCTCCCAGTATAAACTGATAGTACTGCAGGGCATCGGCATACCCGCCAATCAGGCTCAGGTAGTTGGCCGTCTGGTAGACCTGAAAGAGCTTCTCCAGTTGGCGGGCGGTATTCTCGCTAAGCTTGAGCCGTTCGTCCAGACTGGGGTAGCCTTGTATCTCTTTGGGCAGCCCGTAGGCCTCATAGGCGCGGACCAGCAGTGGCGACAGCGTGCTGTAGGTGTTGTACCCTGCGGAAAGGGCCAGGATACCGCCAAAGTAGTCGGCCTGGGTTTCGTACTTCAATCCATCGGATAGTTCTTCCAGTCGGGCCGCTGCCTCCAACCCTTCGTTCTGGTTGATGAAGTTGCGCTTCCAGTCGTGGTTCTCATAGTAATGTATGATCTCATGAGACAGCATCGCAGCCAGCGCATTGAGGGAGTCCGGGCCGAGGCTTACGCAAATGTCATAGGCTTGTTCTTCCAGCCCGATCTGCCGTTTGCCGGGGTGCATCCATGCCATGTAGCGGCGGCCGTTGTTCATGACCAGCTCGGGCACAGGCATACGGAAGCTGCCCCGGGCTTCGACAAGGTCATCAAAAATACGCTGCACGACCGCTAGCTTGTAGCTGGTTACCAGCTTCGGGGCAAACCGCCCGGAGAAGGGGTTGTCGACAAAGGCGAAGAGGCTGTCCTGAGCGTTTAAGCCTATGGGTAGCGCCAGCCACAAAAAAATCAATAGCCGGCTCATTTTATCTGATTTTGGGCTTCCTTCAGCGCATGCATGCGCAAGAGGAAACTGGTGAAAAGTTGTTGCTGTACGCGTGTGGCGTGCTCAGAGGTAGCTGCTTCGGCGTAAGCCTGATGAGCAGCCTGGAACAACCCGGCTTCCTCGAGCTGATAAAGCCGGTAGATGGCCTGGGCCGGTGCTTCCAGGCTTAGGTAGTCTTCATCGGCTTCGAGCTGTTCTTCGAATGCTACGAGGGCAGCTTGGTCGTATTGGAAAGGGAATTGAGCGGATTTCAGCCAGGTACTGTCAGCCTGCCGGGCGCTTACTTGCCATAAAGCCGGTGTACTGCCATCGAGCTGTAGCTGCCGGAGGTTCAGCGTAAAGGCTTCGTTTTGTACTATGGCGGAGAGGACCGGGCTTGTCGTCCCTTCCTGCCAGACTTCAAACCGGTAGCCTTCGGGGTGGGCAACGGAGTCCCAGCGGAAAGTCACCTGAGGTGCTGTGAACAGCCCGCTCAGGTAGCGGGGCGCATCAATGGCGTACGACTGACTGCCAAAACCACTGATACCCGCACGGGCATTGGTCAGGTAGCGCCGGTGCGACTGCTCCACCTTCTGCGGTGTTTCCGTATCCTTAATAGCATTGCTGATAAACGACCAGAATCGGCTCAGGAAAGTGGAGGAATACTGACTGCGAATATCGGCTCCCAATTGTTCGAGATCGTACAAAGCAGCACCCTCAAGCGCAGTCCGGGTATCCTCAAATACGATCACGGCTGTGGCACCTTCCAGTAGCCGTAGCCGGCCCGGAGCCTTCACGGCCATTCCGGCAAACACCCGGCGCTCATTACCACCTTCCTGACTGTAGGTGATGCCACTACTGGTGTTGGTATCCAAAATAATGAATAGATCATCTTGGGCTGTGGAAACCGCAGTCAGGCAGGAAAAGGCAAAAAAAAGCAGTAAGTTTCTCATAGTATTATACGGGTCTTTAAGGCTGAATTTGTTCAGCCCCGAAAGGGTTACCTTCAAATATACAGAAATTGCACGGCTACTTCCAGACTACTCTTCCTCCTCGCTCACTGGCGCAGGGGCGGCCGTACGCAGAGGCAGCGTTTCCGGGATGCGGTCGAGCCAGGGCAGGCGCTTCCGTACCAGGTTTTCGTAAATCATAATGATATCGTAAGCCAGCAAGAGGGCCAGGATGCCTGCCCCAAAGTCCAGGTTGATCCGGAATAGGTAAAACAGCAGGGCGATGAGGAAAAAGAGCAGGATGAACTCCAGAAGCTGCAGCCCTCGGGTAATGCCGTGGAAAACTTCGTTGAAATCATCGTACACCCAGTGGATCAGCAAGACATTGAGGTAGCAGAATATGATGAGCAGCAGCACGTTCAGCCAGGATGGGATTTCTCTGGTGTATTGCTCCTTCAGCACCATATTGAGTACATTGGCGTGAATGGCGAGCCCGTACATGTCTGGTATAGACTTGTTGGTGTAAGACTGGTTCAGCGGGGTGTAGTGCCGGTCTTTTAGCAGATCCCCCTGCCCCTCACGTGGGATGTAGCCGAGCAGTACCATTTTCCCTTCCGCAACGGAGCGCACTTCGTCCATATTGAGGCTATCCAGCAGTTGGTCTTGTTCCTGCCGGGGGAAGGCATACTGCGGGCCGGTATAGTAAATGCGCTCTACGGTCTTTTTGCGGTCAAGCAGGGCTGCCGCCTTTTTAGGCGCATAGGTCTGCAGCAATGCGGTGGTGAAGGCAGGAAGGGTGTCCTGCCCGACCTGTTCTCTGGGGCTGAAGAAGCGGATGACCCGGGTGCGATTGGCTGGGAAATTGACATACCCGAGCTTGCTGTAGTTGGCGAACAGGGTGTCTACCCCCTTCCACCGCTCAAACCGCGTACCTTGTTCATTGATCTGATCGACTTCACAGGCAAGTACCAGGTTGGGGGTCCGTTGGATGACGGCCTGCAACAGGGAGTCTGCGTAAGGAGTTTTGGGCTTTTCAAACAGCACATCCACACCAATAGCCGCCGCCCCGGCTTCCCGGAGCCGGTCGATCAGCAGCGCAATACGCTCGCGGTCGGGAGTACCGGTATGCACCAGTAGCATATCTTGGGTGCTGATCGGCTGCTGCCGGGTGGAGTCTCTCAGGTAGGCATAAACGATGTCGGTAATCTCATAGTTTTTCAGCCCGTTGTTGAAGGGGTCGATGTAATGCATGTTCAGCCGTATCAGGTTGAGGAACCAGATAAACAGGAAAATTAACACCGTAATAATGATGCTATGGGGCTGAATAATGCGGTTGAGCATAGGCTTATTTGAATTTGTAATTGGCCCAGCGTGCTAACTGCCCTTTCTGATTGAGCAATAATAGCACCTCGTCGTAAACCATGATTTCGCCGGTGGGCATTTCCAGCGATGTTTTGGGTTCTCCGTAGTATTCAACCAGTTCCGAACGGCTTGTACCGACTTTGAAGCCATCGTAGAGTTCCCCTTCATACCCTGCTGTGGTGAGGTGCAGGTAGAGGTTGGAGTTGTTGGGCGACTTCACCATATAGACGGTAGAGTTTTTAAGTTGCTCTACGGTTGCTTTAGACCAGATTCGGAAATCCAGTGCTTCAAAGAGTTGAATCTCCCGTCGCTGATGCCGGTATTGGCGGTCAAAAGCAGTCAAATTATAGGGTTCGACCCCATCAATATCGTAGGCATCGGGGCCATCAGGCTTGTTGGGGGTTGCTGCTGTGGTGCCTTTCATTTGGTTCAGGTTATAGGTGGCCACTGCTGAAGGGGCTTCGAGCTGCTCCAGTTGTTGTATGGCTTTGTTGGTATCGCCTGCCCTGACGTCCAGCATCGCCAGTAGCACCTTCGCATCGGTAATGGTTTTCGGGTACTGCTGAGCATTGCGCTGGGCTTCCACGCCTGCATAAAACCTTGCCCGGTTGTTGTCTTCCAGCATGTAGTAGGCACAGGCTTTGTTGAGGTAGGCAGGAGCATAGTCGGGGTCCATCCCAATGGCGTTATTGAAGTAGGAAATGGCTTCCCGCAGGAGTTTGTTGCGCTTTTCAATCTTGTCGCCGAAGCCATCTCTACCGCCGGCACCGAAGGTCAGGTCTAGCTCCAGGGGCAACCGGTAGGCTCTTTGTGATTCGGGGAAGTATTCCAGGGCTTCGAGCACCGTAATAACGCCCAGGTTATTGTAGATTTCCCGCCCCTGATAGTCAATCAGGATGTGTTTGTAGAAGACCCGCGCCTCTTCGTGCCGACCGATGGCGGCCAGCAGGTTGCCGACTTCAAATATGGTGACGAGTTCTTTGAGCTTTTCTTCCGATTTTTTAGCCAGCGCCTGCCGGTCTTTCAGGCTCGGGTAAGCCCCCGTGGTATCGACTTCCGGGAAAGGGTATTCTTCGTAGATTTTGGCCAGAAGGGCTGCCCGTTGATCAAAGACCGGGTAGCCGGCAGAGTAGGCCAGAAAGCCGCCGAGGTAATCAGCCTGGGTTTCGTTATTGACTTTATCCTGGTCCACCATGCCTCTTAGCCGGCGCCCAATCTCAAGTTCTGTATAAGCCTGGGCAAAGCTCGACCGCCATTGGTGTTTTTCATAATAGTGGACGAGCTCGTGCCCGAGCAACCCGGCAATAGCAGCTTCGCCCTGCGTTTCTCCCAAAGACATGCAAATATCATAGGCTTTTTCTTCCAGTCCGATTTGAGTGCCGCCGTAAACCAGAAAGGCGGCATTGTTGGCCGCTTTGGTCATTGCGAAAGCAGGGACCGGAAACCGGCGGTCGCCTTTAGTTTCTACCAGTTTGTTATAAATGGCCAGTGCATTTTCGTATTTCTCACCCACTAATTCTTCCATCTCCTGCTCCAGTTCGGCAGGCTTACTAATGTAGCTGAACGCATTACGGGGCTGTCCGCACAGATGAAGGGCAAGGGAGGTACTAAAGGCCAGGCAGAGGATTAGGGTTTTCATGGTTTTAGTTATTTTAGGCATGTGCTTTGGGTAGAGCATGCTCTGGTAAAATTAGACAATCTCCTTAAATATTGTGAAGAAAAGCTCCATTGCGCCCTTTCTGAAAGAAGGAACAGGTATCTTGTTAATGTTGATACCCGCCCGATGGTTACCTTCGATAATTAAATTTCTGCTCAGGGGTAACCTACTGGTACTTTCCCAAATAGTTATATTTAGGAATTATTTTCCTGACGAGGGTGCTGCGATAGTGCCCGCAGCCTTATTTTTCCATTGATCAATCTACCTACCGATGAACCCACTGAAGTTATGCATTGCTTTGTTGCTTTTGGGGAATGCCCTGTGGCTGCCCGCTCAGGATCTGCACATTTTTTACGATGTGTTTGAAGATACCATTTACTACCAGCAAAATGGAAAACCCGTTGGGCGGGCTTCCATCAAAAAAGGGCAGCAGGTGGTGCTGCATGTACTGAACTATAACGACTACCTCTATGACCTGGAACTGGAAACAGAGACCGAGGATTTCAATATACCGGCTTCTGGCAGCCCCTTTTTCGGTGCAGGCGACAATACACAGGCATTAGCGCAGTTCCGCAACCTTACCGGTGGCATGGGCGGTACGGGCTTCGGGCTCGACGGTACTCAAATTGCGAATCAGGGCAGCGGAATGGTTGATCAGGCCAATGTTTCTGCTTCCACTAAAGCCATGGCCAGGCGCTTCGCAAGCCACCTGAAAGCCATGGAAGATATTGAGTCAGATCTTCAGGAACTGAACGGCTACCTAAAGGAGGAACTGGAAAGTCAGGCTTTTCAGCAGATCGCATTAAGTGAGGTACAGCAACTCCAGCAGAACCCCCGCCTGTCTCCCAAACGGATCAAAGCCTTGTCGATGGATTACATGAAGCCGGTCCTTGGAGTACGCCGTGACGAAGAACTGGATATAGGGGCTGTTGCAAAACGCGCAAATCAGTCTGATGCCTTGCAGAACACAGTCACAGATTATGAAGCAGAGGTTAGTCGGCTGCAGTTGGAGTTGCAAAAGCTGGAAGCTTCCCGCAGTGCCCTGTTTGATGCTGGCGACCTGCCGGATATGGACCGCACTGCGCTGGCAGTTGCCTATGAAGCGGCCGCGCTGCGCGTTGAGGATTACGAGGAGAAAGCCAAAGTTGTCCGCAGTGAGCTATCGGGCCTGGAAAGCCTCCAGCTGAAGGAGCTGACTGAACTAGGGTACCTCTACGAAGAGATGAAAGAGCACCGGTTTGAGCAAAAATTTGTTTTCAGCCCGGATTCTGACCTGACCACCTTCCGCATCAAGCTTAACCCGGTGGACTCAGCACGCCTGCAGGGGGTACGGCCCAAAACCCTGAGCCCTGTCAAACTGAACACTTACGGTGGCCTGAAAGTCAATGCCAGTGTGGGCGTGAGCTTCGTCCGCTTTTTTGACCGCCCACAATCCTACAGCGTCCGGGATTCTCTGATTGTTGCGGATGACCAGGATGCTTTTCTGCCGATTATTTCGAGCTTTTTCCACTTTTACCCTCAGAGCCAGCGGCAGGTGTCTGTAGGGGGCACCTTTGGGCTGGGCATCGGCATAGGAGGGGATAACGCAGGGCTGCAAACTTACTTCTTGGGCCCCAGCCTGATCCTCGGGCAAGGGCAAAGGGTGGTGTTTACAACCGGGCTGACCGGCGGTAAAGTGGAGCGCCTGGCTCAGGGCTATCAATCCGGAGATGTGTACGACGCTACAGTGCTGCCTACTAAATCGGTTTATGAGATGGGCTTTTTCCTGGGTATTTCTTTCAATATCATGGGGAATTAGGGGTCTCTAAAGCATGAAAAAAAGCGCTGAGCCAAGCCAGTAAGCACTGCAAGACTTCGGAGAAGTCGCATGGTTATCCCCGGGCAGAGGAGATGAGCCCCGGCAAGGTTGAGGCCATCCGGTGCCGGACTACGGTGCAATGAGGCTCTTAACCTCCTCAATCCGTAGCATAGAGCCGCTCAGCGAGGCCTGGATCCAACACAAACGGATTGGGCTTGCCATCCTGATAGCGGGCAATGGCCTGGGTACGGTCAATTTCGCGTTCATCAGCAGGGTCGAGTTGGTGCCAAAGCAGCAGGGTTTCCCGCTGTATCTGGAAGAATAGCGGATCGGCCTGCAGGGCTTCCTGCCGGTAGATGGTGTAAAAGTAGAACATGGCACGGGCGATGTCACCTTTGCGGTCTTCCCGGGGCTCAAACTGTGCTCCTGTGGATTCGCTGTAGGCATCGATCAGCCGCTCGGGTATGCCGGAGCGCTCTTGGTCCTCAAAGTACCAATGCTCGGTCAGTTCATCCGGAATTTCAGCAAACGGCGCATTGCCCCGGGATGCATTTACAGCTAGCCGGGTAGGGAACAGATGGTGCATATCGGACTTGGCATGGCCAGACTTCGCCCCTTTACTGCGGGGCCAGACGTGCTCACAGTTGATGCCATCTGCACTGCCATTCTGATAAAGCGCCTGAGAAGGGTCTTCTCCCGGCGGCAGGTATAGCTTATGCCCGGAGTAAATCCCATAAACGGTATCCTGGAAATTGTCGATCTCACCGTACATCAAGTCCCGTGCCGGCCCGTACCCCAATACCTGCCCGGGCGTATACCGGTTCTGCAGGGCTTGCAGCAGGTCGTTGCCTTGCAGGTTAGGGAATAGAGGAGGCGAGGGCTGTCCATTCAGGTGGAGTATCGTTAACAGCAGAGCAATCGGCAGTAGGGTAAAACGCATGAGAGGTGTTTTGGTGGCGAAGATAAGTTGGGATTGAAACTATACTTTCATAAAGTATTGAAAGTATTGAGCGTCAAGCTTAGCTTTGTAAAAACGACAATATGCAAGTTAAGCTACGCCCCCCGACTGCGGCATAGCTGAGGGCATTTTGCGAGGAAGCTTCTGGATTGCCGTTTTCTTACGCCCCGCTGGCACGGTACTTTCAATGCGCTTGCAATGCTTGGTCTGGTTTATGGTTGGCACCAAAAAAGCGCAGCCCCGGATGAAACTCCGAGGCTGCCCAAAAAACCAACTTCAAAAGGGGGGTTAGACGTGAATCTTATGGAATAGAGTAACAAATCTTAACCCCATGTTCTTTAGCACTGCTAGTCCGAAATAATGCGGCGTGTTTCACGCCTGTAACCTTTACACTTAGTCACTTTCGGGATAATCCACTAGTGCCTGTTTGGGAATATGTCGGATTGCTCCTGTAGCATGTTATTGTAAAAGAAGCAACAGTAATGACGTGTACCCAAACAATAAAAATATATAAAATAACTCTGGCTAGGAAAGACCAGAAGTACCGTCAGTCAATAGGGGGTATGTAGTAGTGCTGCTATTAGATGTTGTGGAGATACAGCGTTTTGTGGCTGTTTCCTATTTTAAGGTGCTATTATGAGAAGTAAAGGTAGGTATTTTTGAGGGAATTGTCAAACTATTCATTTTTTAGATGCGGCAATTCTCTGGCGGCGGCATCTAATTGTTCGAAAAATGCTGCTCCGTACTTTCGGGTAATGGCATCTTTGAGGAATCGATAAACCGGCACTTGGTGAGCTTTGCCCAGTTCGCAGGCGGCTGAGCAAATGTCCCAACGGTCGTAATTCAGGGCCTCCATACCAGAGGCTTCGTGCTTGATTACGCGGATAGGATAGAGGTGGCAGGAGATCGGTTTTTTAAAATCAGTGGCGCCGGCTTTGTAGGCGAGTTCAATACCACACTGTGCAACGCCATCGTTGTCGTAAGTCATGTAAGCACAGGGGCCATTATCGACGAGTGGCGTGCCAAACTCTTGTGCATCGCCGCCGTAGTAAGCATGCGGGCCATGAGCTTCAATGACTGCTCTGCCCTCCGGACTTAGGAAGGGGCGTACCTCATCATAGATACGCTCTAAGGTCCTGAGTTCTTCTGCTTCCAGAGGGGCACCGGAGTCCCCTTCCCAACAGCAGGCACCTTTACAGGCGTCCAGATTGCAAATAAATTGCTGCGTAACCACATCGTCGCTTACCAATATGTCCTCAATCATCAACATGGCGTACCTAGGGTTTTACAAATGACCAAAACACAAAAGTAGTCAACGCCTTTCTTTTGCCGGTCATATACCTGTAGAATATCTGCCGGGGCTATTCGTTAATGTACAAGCATCCGTGCAATTTGTTATACACACTTTAAAGGGCTTACGCAGTTGCAGAACGGACAAAAATTGTATTTTAGCCCAAAATCAAACTGTTATGAGATATATCGTTGTTTTTGCACTCTTCCTGGGCGCATCCATCCACCTTCAGGCACAGGCTGTAGATAAAGCCCAAGTCAATGCAGCAGCGGAAGCCCTTATTGATACGTATCAGCTCACCGAAGCACAAGAAACCGAAGCGTACACTATAGCTGAGCGCCGCTTGCGCAATAAGGCGGAAATTGCCTACCTCGAGTCTTCTGACCCCAAGCTTTACCTGCAAAAGAAAAATGCCATCCGTGAGGGCGAGATCGTCTCCTTGCGGCGGCTCCTGAATCAGGAGCAATTGCCCATTCTACGGGCGCAAATCACAGAGCGCCGTAAACAGGAGTCAGGCCTGATTCAGCAGATGAAGGCGCAGGGGGCTACACGGGAAGAAATCCAACTTGCGATTTGGGAGATGGAATAAAAAAATTAAGCGGTTCGTCAAGGGCCGCTTTTTTTATTTGCGGGCAACTATTCAACACTTTTCAGTGTAATATTAGCGATACGGCAAAATATAGGTAACACTAAACACGCTCTTAGCGCCTATTTTGGATCGCGCTCCAGACATACGCTCAGGGAGCAGAGATCATAACAGTGGGCGACAGTGGGCCAAACCAGAGTTTAGCCAGGACGACAACTTCCTGGTTTGTATAACGAATCCACCCAAACAGGCTCTTAGTAAAAAAGCCTGAATACGATAAACCCTATTTTTCGCAAAGCCGGATACGAACAGGATTTGCAGTCCTGTGTTTTACTATTACGGCATCCTTTTTACATGACACCATAATAACTATAAAGCATTAATGGATCCTTTAAAAACGAAATTCAACGAAAAAGCAACCGCGCTACGGACTGAAATCCGGGCGATGCTTAAAGAGCATGGCAACAAGAAATTTGACGAAGTCACCCTGAAGCAAATTTATGGTGGTGCCCGCGGTATTAAAACCATGATTTGGGAAACCTCCCAGCTCGACCCCATTGAGGGTATCCGGTTCCGTGGTTATTCTATCCCTGAACTACGGGAAGCTCTTCCCAAAGGCCCCGATGGTAAAGAGCCCCGCCCTGAGGGCCTTTTCTGGCTCATGCTGGTCGGTGAAATCCCGACCGAGGAAGAAGTAAAGTGGCTGACTGAGCAGTGGCTGACCCGCAGCCACGTGCCCGAGCATACCTTCAAGGTGCTGGACAGTATGCCGGTCAGTACACATCCTATGACGCAGTTTTCACTGGCCATTGCTTCCATGCAAACCGAAAGCTGCTTTGCCCGCCGCTACGACGAGGGCATCAACAAAGCCGATTACTGGGATCCAACCTATGAGGATACCATGAACCTGATCGCGCGCCTGCCGCGTATCGCGGCTTACATCTACCGCCGGACTTACCATAACGGGGAACACATTGCTCCCGATATTTCTCAGGACTGGTCTGGCAACTTCGCGCACATGTTGGGTATTGAAGGCAATGACTTCAAAAACCTGATGCGCCTGTACCTGACGATCCACGCCGACCACGAAGGTGGTAACGCTTCTGCCCATGCAACCCACCTTGTAGGCTCTACCCTGAGTGATGCCTACTACTCCCTTGCTGGCGGCATGAATGCACTGGCTGGCCCACTCCACGGCCTGGCCAATCAGGAAGTAATCCGCTGGATCTTCAAAATGCTGGATGCACTGGGCACCAAGTCGCCCACGAAAGAACAAATTGCTGATTATGTCAACAGCACCCTGTCTTCCGGTCAGGTGATCCCTGGCTATGGCCACGCTGTACTGCGTCAGCCCGACCCCCGCTTTATGGCGCAAAAGCGATTTGCAGAGGATTATATCAAGGATGACGAGGTCGTACAGGTGGTTTGGAAAATCTTTGACGTTGTGCCGCCAATCCTGGAAAGCCTGGGCAAGGTGAAAAACCCCTGGCCAAACGTGGATGCGCATTCTGGTTCCCTGCTGGTGCACTACGGGCTGAAAGAGTACAGCTTCTACACCGTACTGTTCGGCGTTTCCCGTGCCCTGGGCGTACTGTCAGCACTCTGCTGGTCCCGTGCATTGGGCTTCCCGCTGGAACGGCCCAAGTCGGTAACGACAGAATGGGTCAAAAGCACCCTTGCCAAGATGGAAAAAGAAGCTTAAATTCACAAGAAAAAAGGCAGTTGCTCAACCGGGCAGCTGCCTTTTTTAATTGGGCACAGTTTCGGTACCTTTAAACTTACGGCTAATAAAAGCCTTTATTCCCAAAATTCCTTTATTTTTGACCGCATTCAGCTGCTGAGCCTAAGCATTTCCTACAGGCGGGGAGCAATTAAATTGAAAATAACCTAAAGCAATATGGAATTTCCTGATACGCTCAAATATACCAACGAGCACGAGTGGGTTCGCGTAGAAAAAGGTAACATCGCCTACGTTGGCATTACGGATTTTGCCCAGAGAGAATTGGACGAACTCGTTTATGTTGAAGTTGAAACCGTGGATGAAACCATGGACAAGGACGAAGTCTTTGGAACCGTTGAGGCGGTTAAGACCACTTCTGATCTGTTTATGCCGGTTTCCGGAAAGATACTGGAGTTTAACGCCAAAATTGATGAAGCGGATGGCGATAACCCTACCCTCGTCAATGAAGACCCCTACGGAGAGGGCTGGATCATCAAAATCGAATTGACCAACCCGGACGAGCTCGACGAACTCATGGATGCCGAGGCTTATAAAAAGCTGGTCAGCTAAAAAAAAGTATTTTTTTTCTTCCTTCACACACCAAAAATCCAAAGCGCTGCATCTTCCAAATAAAGCCAACAACAAAATGATGTTGTTTCCTGCTCTTATTTGGGCAGGGGTGCTTGTTTTTTTCTCGACCGGGGGGCAAGTCTCCCCGCCGAAGCTAACCTCACTACTGGAGCCTGACAAGCTCGCGCACGCTGTTGCTTATTTTATTATGGCCAGTTTGCTTGCTTTCGGGTTTTCCCGTTCAGGAGTGTGGGGGCTGCAAAAGCACCCCGTCCTATGGGCAATTGGGGTCAGCAGCTTGTTCGGTTTTGTCCTGGAAATCGTACAATATTTATTTTTCCCGGGAAGGCTTTTTGAGCTTTACGATATTCTTGCTAATATTATCGGCTCCCTAGCATGTGTATTATTGTCTAGTTTTTTGATAAAATAAAACCTTGTCAGTATGGATGTTTCAATTACTGGTGGGGGATTAGCCACCGCCCTGGCGTTAATTTTGGTGGGTATCGTTGCATTTATTGTAGTGATGCGCAACACTTACGCCAAGCGTGCGAAAGAAGGGTTAGCTCAGTCTGACTCCGGCTCATCGCTTACCTCCAGAACCAAGTACGATGGCGCTGATGCTTTTAAGTACAGCGGCACCTACTTCAACCTCGGCCTCGCACTTGCGGTTGGTCTCACTGTACTTGCCTTTGGCTGGACGCAGTATGAAGAGGAAATTTATATTCCGGATGATGCGCTTGAGTTGCCGGATGAGATTGAGGTAGAACCTCCTCGTACGGCTGAACCACCGCCACCACCACCACCACCGCCACCACCCGTAATTGAAGAGGTGCCGGATGAAGAAATTCTCGAAGACGAAGAAGTGACCTTCGAGGATCAGTCAATTGACGATCAGACGATCGTGGAGGCGCCTGTTGTTGATGATGCACCGCCACCACCGCCACCACCACCACCACCACCACCCAAACCAACCGTGGAGGAAATTTTCAAAGTGGTGGAAGATATGCCCCGCTTCCCCGGCTGTGAAGACTTGCCGAGCAAGGAAGAGCGTAAGCAGTGTGCGGATAAGAAAATGCTTGAATTCATCTACAAAAACATCAAATACCCGGCTATTGCACGGGAGAACGGTGTGGAAGGTACCGCTGTAGTACAGTTCGTTGTAGAGAAGAACGGCACTATTACTGATGCGCGCGTTGTACGTGACCCCGGTGCTCAAACCGGTTCCGAGGCCCTGCGCGTAGTCAACCTGATGAAGGACCAAGGCATCGAATGGATCCCAGGCAAGCAGCGTGGACGTCCGGTCCGTGTGCAGTTTAACCTGCCGGTCCGCTTCCGCCTTGAGTAAAACATGATTGATTTGTTTTCTTCTAAAACGGCTGATGGCTCTGTGGAGCAATCAGCCGTTTTTGATTTTCTCGCCGGACGCCTCACAACCAATCCTGCCGCCACTCCGTTAATTGAGAGTACTAAGTGATACCTTTTCTTCCGGAAAAGCGTTGATATCTAACAGACACAACGATACATTGATGATGAAGCACTCGAAATGGTTTTGCACTCTACTCCTCGTGAGCACCCTTGCAACGTTTGCCGCAGGGCAGGATAGCCAATTGGCCAACCAATACTACCGGGACGGGGAGTTTGAGAAAGCTGCGGTGCTGTACGAACAGCTTTATAAAGCCTCTAATTATAGTGGGTTCTACTTTGACCGGTACATTGAGTCTCTCATGGCTATGGACAATTACGATGCTAGTGAGAAAGCCATCAAAAAACACCTCCGCCGGGACCCGGATAATGTGCAGACTTACGTCACCTATGGCAAACTGCTGGAGCGGCAGGTCAAAAGTGAGGAAGCGGAAGAAATGTACAAAACGGCCATCGAGAAGTTGCCGGAAAACCCGATTGAGGTCACCAAACTGGCCAATGCTTTTATGGCGCTTACCAAATACGATCTCGCAATTGCGGCCTACGAGCGGGGAGCGAAAATGCTGAGAAACCAAGACCCCTATGCTTATAATCTTGGCGAGCTTTACCGGCGCAAGGGCGATATCCCCAAGATGATAGAAAACTACCTGATTAGCATCGAAGCAGAGCCCAACCGGATTACCCGGGTGAAGTCGATTCTGCAGCGTCACCTCAATGAGGAGGACTATATGGAGGTACAGAAGCAGCTTTACGCCAAAATTCAGGAAGATGCTGACAACCCGCTCTACCCGGAGCTGCTGTCCTGGGTGTTCATTCAGCGAAAAGATTACAGTGGTGCACTCCGGCAGATGCGTGCCCTCGACCGCCGGTACAATGAAAATGGCGGCAGGGTTTTTGCGCTTGCCGGGATAGCCGCGAATGATAAAGACTACGAAGCAGCAATTAAAGCTTACGATTATATCGTGAACGAAAAAGGGCCGCAGTCTCCGTATTACCTGGATGCGAAGCAGCAATCGCTGCAGTCCAAGCGCAAGCAGCTCGTCAGTGGGTATGATTATACCATAGCGGAACTGCGCGAGCTGGAAAAAGAGTATGAGTTTTTCCTGACAGAATTTGGCCAGTCAAAGGTTACGGCAAGAATTATCCTGGAGCTCGCTGAGCTTGAGGCGCTTTATATTAACGACCTCGACAAAGCCATCGCCCTGCTCAATCAGATGATTGCCTACCCTGGTGTCAACCCGAAGGTTCAGGCACGAGGGAAAATTGCCCTGGCCGATTACTACCTGATGCAGGGGGAGGTCTGGGAAGCGACGCTGCTGTACTCTCAGGTGGACAAAGCCTTTAAGGAAGACCTGTTGGGGCATGAGGCGCGCTTTCGCAATGCCCGCCTGTCCTACTACGCGGGTGACTTTCAGTGGGCGCAGGCACAGTTTGATATCCTGAAGTCTTCTACGTCCAAGTTGATTGCGAATGATGCCCTGGACCTCTCCGTTTTCATTATGGACAACCTGGGGCTGGATACGACAGAAACCGCACTAAAGTTGTACGCCGATGCCGACCTGCTGGTCTTCCAAAACCGGTTTGAGGAGGCTTTCCTGAAAATGGATTCTTTGAAAACAGGCTTTCCTGAACATTCCTTAGGGGATGATGTGCTGTACCTTAGAGCAAAGATTCAGCAGAAAAAGCGGAATTACGAAAATACTGCGGAGTTGTTGCAGGAGATTGTTGACAACCATCCGGATGAAATCCGGGCGGACAACGCGCTTTTCGAACTGGCCAAACTTTATGAGAATCAGTTGGGCCAACCCACTAAAGCACAGGCGCTTTACGAAACGCTTTTCATCGACTACTCCAATAGCACACTAGCTGTAGAAGCGCGCAAACGCTACCGCATACTGAGAGGGGACGATATACAATAGCCGCCGCTGCGGCGCATTGTCCGGAATGGGCTCGTGAGGGCTGGGCATAAACACAAAAAATGGAGCTAAGTACAGGCAACTTCCTGTTTAGCTCCATTTTTTATGTTATGACCGCAGCGTATGCCTTGAGTTCGTTTGAATTCTACGCTTACCGTTGGAGCGGGCCCGATCTCTGGTTTAGGCAAATCCTGGAAAACCGAATCCGGACGGATGAGAATTTCCAGGAGTAGGCATAATCGCAGAAATGAGATTCGCAGACCGATGGCTAAAGTAGCACGCAAACGCTTAGGTAATACGGTACATGGCGTAAGCGCAGAGGGATGGGGCAAATCAGCCCCGGGCAAACCTTACTTCAGGCGTGTATCGCTGGAAACCGTTAGCTTCTTCCGTCCTTTCTTCCGGCGGCTTGCTAATACTTTCCGGCCATTTTTTGTGGCCATACGTGAACGGAAACCGTGCTTGTTCTTACGCTTTCTTCTTGAGGGTTGATATGTACGCTTCATTGCGGTATTTTCTTTATCCTTCTGTGTAAATTCTACCTTTTCTCAAAAGTGCGACAAAGGTAGGGTATTTGGTTGGAAAGACCAAGCCAAAACCTTGATTATTAAATGCAATATAGCAGGGTGGTGCTTTCGGTGCCGGTGGGGGCTAGATGGTCATGATGTCCTTTTCCTTACCCTCAACCATCTTGTCGATATTGGCGGAGTAGGCCTTGGTCATGTTTTCTATCTTTTCCTCCATCCGCTTACCCATATCTTCCGGGTAGCCCTCTTTTACCGCTGTTTTGATTTCCTCCATGGCATCGCGGCGTGCACTGCGCAGGCCTACTTTGGAGTCTTCGGCAGCAGCTTTCGCCTGTTTGACCAGTTGCTTACGGCGATCTTCAGTAAGTGCGGGTACGTTGATCCGCACGACTTCGCCATCGTTTTGTGGTGTGAAGCCCAGGTTGGCTTCCATGATCGCCTTTTCGATAGGCTGTATCATGGTTTTTTCCCAGGGCTGAATAACGAGCGTGCGGGAGTCTGAGACGTTTACGTTAGCAACCTGACTGAGCGGGGTTTGCGAACCATAATAAGGTACAGTCAAACCCGAGAGCATATCCGGGGTAGCTTTACCCGCACGGATTTTAAGCAGTTCTTTCTGCAAGTGCTCCAGGGCGTGCTTCATACCTTCTTCTGCTGTATCAATGTAAATATCAACTTCTTCCTGTTGCATGAGCGTAAGTTTTTAGCAGATGATTAATTTTTTTACCTCCGGGCTCAAAGAGAAAATCACTTTTTTGAGCAAAGGCAGGGCAAAAATACATAAAATTCAAGCGAATTATAAGGAATTCCACTTCCCGGGTGCTGTAGCAACAGCTATCCCGGCATGCACTTAGTTCCGCGTAGCTGACGAATACCGCATGAAGAGGTACAGCAACATTACGAGTGCGGACAGTGCGGCTGAAACGTAAGTCATCGCTGCCCACCAAAGTGCGTCTTTGGCTCCGGCCTGCTCTTGCCCTCCGGTCACGCCGCTGCTTTCGAGCCAGGCTAATGCACGTTTGCTGGCATCAAACTCAACAGGGAGCGTGATAAAACTGAACAGAGCGGTAATGCCAAATGCCACAATCGTGATCAGCATGATAGAGGGCATCGTGGATAGCGTCAGGAAAGCAATGATCAGCAGCCACTGTTGCGCCCTGGCAGAAATGTTGACTACCGGGACGAGGGCAGAACGGACCTGCAGCATATTATAGGCTTTAGCATGCTGTACTGCATGCCCGCACTCATGCGCTGCCACAGCAGCTGCCGCAATGCTTCCTCCCCGGTATACATCCGGGCTCAGGCTTACCGTTTTGCTCACGGGATTGTAGTGGTCAGTCAGGAAACCCTGCCCTTCCACGATTTTTACATCGCTAATGCCGTAGTAGTCGAGCATCCGTTGTGCAATTTGATAGCCGGACAAACCGGAGCGCAACGGAATTTGCCCGTAGTGATTGAATTTGCTTTTCAATCGTTGGCTGACAAACATGCCAATCAGAGACATGACGCCCGCTACAATCATATAGCCCATATCAAAGACCATGGATTCATCGTTTTACGATTTGCGCACAGGGGCAAATCTTACTTTTGGTTTAATCAATCAGGTCAAAGCCCGTATAGCTCTGAAGTGCCTTGGGAATAAGAATCCCTTTTTCCGTTTGATTGTTTTCTAAAAGGGCAGCAAAAATACGTGCCAATGCCAGCGCAGACCCGTTGAGGGTGTGGGCAAGGCGGGTAGACTTCCCATCCTTGAACCGGAGTTTCATGCGGTTACTCTGGTAGGTCTCGAAGTTCGAGACAGAGCTGACCTCCAGCCAACGCTCCTGAGCAGCAGAGTACACCTCAAAGTCAAAGGTAAGCGCTGCGGTGAACCCCAGGTCCCCTCCGCAAAGCCGGAGGATGCGGTAGGGCAGTCCCAGCTTATCCAGCAGGCCACCGACGTGCTGCAGTATTTCCTCCAGTGCTTCGTAAGAATGATCCGGGTGCTCATAGCGCACGATTTCCACCTTGTCGAACTGATGCACGCGGTTGAGACCCCTTACGTGCGCACCATGGGAACCTGCTTCGCGACGGAAACAAGGCGTATACCCAGTCAGTTTTACCGGGAAGGCGTCTTCCTGAAGGATTTCGTCCCGGAATATATTCGTGATCGGGACTTCTCCGGTCGGGATGAGGTAAAAGCCATCCTTTTCTATGTGGTACATCTGCCCTTCTTTGTCCGGCAGCTGCCCCGTAGCCCTTGCAGAGTCTTCATTGACGAGCAGGGGCGGCAGGATTTCTTCATACCCGGCGCGGGTAGCTTCGTCCAGGAAGAAGCTGATCAGCGCGCGCTGCAGGCGGGCGCCTTTACCCCGGTACAGCGGGAAGCCAGAGCCGGTAATTTTGGTACCCAGCTCCAAATCAAAAAGGTTGTATTTTTTGGCAAGATCCCAGTGCGGGAGGGCATCATTGCCCATTTCTGGCAGGTCACCTGGCCAGGCTTTATAAACCTCGTTGTCTGCGTCAGTCGACCCTTTGGGCACAGATGGGTGCGGGGTGTTGGGTACCTGGTACAGCGCCTCGTCAAGGTCTGCCTTAATAGATTTCAGAGCGTCTTCCAGGGTGGCTGCTTCTTCCTTGATTTCGTTGACGCGGTTGCGCTTGACTTCTGCTGCTTCCCGATTACCGGATTTGAAGAGTTCACCAATTTCTTTCGATAATGCATTGCGCTCTGCAAGCCTGTTGTCGAGTTGGGTCTGAGTCGCTTTTCGACGGTCGTCAAGATTTATAATTTCATCAACGATCGATAGTGCTTCATCTGAGAAGTTACGGACCCTAAGGCCTTCTTTTACGCGTTCGGTATTGACTCTCAGAAAGTTAAGTTCCAGCATGATGCGGTTTTCGTTTACAGATTTTGGCGGGCAGCGATTCCCGATTGAACTTGTAGAAGAATAATCAGTTTTATTTTTGCAAAGATACTATTTGAATTCAGAAAATAAACGTATTTTTGTTGCACCAAGGCACAAAAGCACGCCACTACAACCTCTGTAAGAGCGTTTCAAGGCGCACAAATTCTATCCTGCTTATTCCTACAAGATTATAAAGGTTAAGATTTTAAGTGACACGTCGTGTGTTTTGGATGTTCCTAAACATCTTACATTATACTTAAATGTTTCGGCAGCCCCCTGACCTCAGGTGTGGCTTTCAGGTTTTAATTACCTAACGATTCATTGATGGAATTGCAAGAATTTTTTCATGCCTCCGCTTTTATTATTTCCCCAAACTCATTCATTTTATTTAACCAAACAAACCGTCCTTTAGCGACAACAAATCAAATTCTAAGTAACACAGCGATACTATGTTAGATATATCACAGTTAAACTTTATGCTGGTTCCTGAGCTCCGGGAGTTAGCCGAAAAACTTGGGCTCTCCGGTTACAAACGCCTGAACAAGCAAGAACTTATCTATAAAATTCTAGACCATCAGGCTGCTTCCGGTGAAAGTACCGATACCGATACCGGCTCCAATGATGAGGATAAGGAAAGCAAGTCCGGCCGCCGCTCCTCTGAAGCAAAAACAGACCGGGACCGCCGCTCAAAGCGATCGGATAGAGATAGAGAAGACGATAGCAAAAAAGATGGCGGACGCCGTCGTGCTACTCGTCGTGTCGTCAAAGTAGCCAATGACGATAATACCGATAAGAAAAAGGAAGAAAAGCCTAAAGAAGAGGCACCTCAGGAAGCCATGGAAAAGGTCAGTGAGGAGCAAAAGGCCCCTGCTCCAAAGCAGGATGACCGTGACCAGGATAAAGACAAAGACAAAGACAGAGACAGAGACCGGGATCAGGACAGAGACAGAGATAGAGACCGGGACAGAGACAGAAAAGAAGAGAAGAAAAAGCGTGCAGCAAGCCCTCCGCCGTCTAAGCGGAAGGAGAAAGAGTCCAACACTGAGCCGGAAGAGACGTTTGATATCGAGTTAGATGGAATCATTGAAGGGGAGGGGATCCTCGAAATGATGCCGGATGGTTACGGTTTCCTACGCTCTTCGGATTACAACTACCTGACTTCACCTGATGACATTTACGTCTCGCCTTCCCAGATCAAATTATTTGGTCTGCGTACCGGTGATACGGTTCGGGGCGCGATCCGCCCTCCAAAGGATGGTGAAAAGTACTTCGCACTGCTTCGGGTCTCTCGGATTAATGGCCTGGAACCACAAGACATCCGCGACCGGGTGCCTTTTGATTACCTGACGCCACTTTTCCCTACCGAAAAGTTTACCCTCACCAGCTCACCTACGGGCAAGGATATTGGCAACCGAATGATCGATCTGTTCACTCCGCTCGGTAAAGGGCAGCGTGGTTTGATCGTGGCACAGCCTAAAACGGGTAAGACCTTCTTGCTGAAAGATATTGCTAATGCTATTGCCAAGAACCACCCGGAGTGCTACATGATCGTATTGCTGATCGATGAGCGCCCGGAGGAAGTGACGGACATGAAGCGTAGCGTGAATGCGGAGGTGGTTTCTTCTACCTTCGATGAGCCTGCAGACAATCATGTGCGTGTGGCCAATATCGTATTGGAAAAAGCGAAGCGCCTGGTCGAAAGCGGGCACGACGTAGTCATCCTGCTTGACTCCATTACGCGTCTGGCCCGTGCCTACAACACCGTCGCCCCTGCCAGTGGTAAGGTGCTTTCCGGTGGTGTGGAAGCCAACGCCCTGCATAAGCCGAAGAAATTCTTTGGTGCTGCCCGTAATATCGAAGACGGCGGCTCCCTGACCATCCTGGCAACTGCCCTGATCGATACAGGCTCTAAGATGGACGGTGTGATCTTCGAAGAATTCAAGGGTACCGGTAACATGGAACTACAGCTTGACCGCTCACTGGCGAACAAGCGTCTCTACCCGGCGATCGATCTTACCAAGTCGAGCACCCGACGGGAAGACCTGCTCCTGGACAAGGATGCCCTGCAGCGTATGTTTATCCTGCGCAACCACCTGGCCGATATGAAGCCGGACGAGGCGTTCGAATTCCTGCGCAAACATATGGTCAATACGAATTCCAACGAAGAATTCCTGACTTCTATGAATGGCTAATTCGAGCCGCTTATCAGTATAAAAAATCCCCCGCACTGGCAGTATGCCGGGCGGGGGATTTTCAATTGACCATAAAACGGACTTGTTACTTTTTCATAAACGCCTGCAGCCGCTGGTCGAGCTCCTTGGGGTCAGTGGTGTAGTGGGGCGTTGTGGGCATCGTGCCGGGCATCTCTTCCAAATGTAGCGTTTGAGTCGGAAAAGCAAAGCGAACGCCCAGGGCTTTGCCGAGCTTGAGGACTTCCAGCAGGATTTCGTGCCTGCCTTTGAGCTCTTCGGACCAGGTGGGGGCCTCAAAGAAAATATAGAAGAGGATATCCAGAGAATGGCTCCCCATTCCGTTCAGGTGGACTTCGTAGTAGTCTTTTCGGGTTAGCGGGTGATTGGCAACAATACCTTTCAGCCCTTCGACAAACTTTTCTATTAATTCCGGAGGAGTATCATACGTCAGCGAAAGGGTGGTGTTGAAGCGCCGGTAATGCCGTAGCCCGTAGTTGTTCACAACCATATCCGCCAGTTTGCCATTGGGTACGTACACCAGAGAGTTGGCAAAGGTGCGCACCCGGGTAGACCGGAACCCTACCTCTTCCACCATGCCATCCACACCCGCGAAGTTGATCCAGTCGCCAACCTGAAAGGGCTTATCCATAAAAATAGTGAGCGAACCGAACAGGTTCTTCAGCGTATCCTGTGCCGCGAGAGCGATCGCTAGGCCTCCAATCGAGATGCCGGCGATAAGGGTAGTGATATCGACCTGAAATACACGTAAGCTTTGTATGATCGCGCCTGCAAAAATCAGGAATTGCACCCCGCGCTGAATCACAGGCAGCAACTGCTCGTCCATTTTGCTCTCGGTCTTATGTGCGCCCTTGTTGGCGTAAAGGATGATTACATCCAGGACCCGGAATAAAATACCCACCACGAGCATGATGGTGATGAGCTTGATGACGACGACGGTGAAGTTAGCGGCTTCTATGGGCAGTTGCAGTGTCGGCACAAACAGCCTGAGCATCCTCACCACCACCAGGACGCTGATGAGGCGCGCAATCGTCCAGATCAGTTTTGGTGGAACGAGGGACGGGTAAATCCGGGAATGACTGAGCTGGCGGACTACGGGTTTGAGCAACCGGCTGAGCACCAGGTGTACCAATATGGCCAACACCAACAGCAGGATCAGCCCCACAAGCTGCCAGGCTTTCATCCCGAGGACTTCCCGGTCGCCAATACGGGGAATGAGCTGTAGCAAAAGGTCGGTACCAAAGGGGTATACTTCTTCGTGCAAGGTGTTGATTTGGTTGACCGTCTCTTCGGAGTAGTACCATTTGCCATCTACTTTTTCGAGGTACACTTGCGGCAATTCGTTGGGGAAGGGCGTAAAAACGGACTGCATCACCGTTGAGTCCATATAGTTGGCGTCTCTGGGAATTCGGTTTAGGCGTACATAGAGCCCCATCCCGTCGTAAACCTGCTTGAGCCGGATGGCTAGCCTGCTGGCTCGGGTACTGTCGGCCACGCCATAAAGCGTACGTGCGGCAGTACCCGGTTGGTAGGAGTCGGTTTGCAGGTAGTGCAAATGTACCAGGGCGGTGTTGTAGGGGGTTTCCAAAGTAACCGGTACAGCATCGTTGTTTTGGGCCGATAGCCATAGCGGTGTAAGCAAAGCGGCAAGCAGGAGGTTGAAAACAGGCCTCAGCAATCGCATAGGTTCATTTTGGTTGGTCATATTGCAAATCTAATGAATCGCTCACCTTTGAAAGAAAAATGAAAGCTCAACTCTTCGGTATCTTGCTGCTGCCCTCTGATCACCTGCCGGTATTTGCAGAGCTGTAGTTGCCGCAACCGTAAACAAAGCCGGAAGCCCGGCGTTGAGTTTCTTAAAGCTGCGAGATGAATCTGAAGCTCAAAACCACGGTTAAAGGGAACTACAAAGCCATCATGGACCGCTTCGACCGGGATCTTTTCGAAGCCCTTGCGCCCAGGCAGGGCAAAATGGAAATTGTGGCGTTCACCGGCTCCAAAAAAGGCGACCGTGTGCATATCCGTTTCCTAAGCCCTATCAAAGCGGATTGGATCAGCCTCATCACAGCAGATGGGGTGGATGAATCCCAAGCCTACTTTGTGGACGAAGGGGAAACCCTGCCCTTTCCGCTCCGGTACTGGCACCACCGGCACGTCGTAGAAAAAATCACAGAAGACACCTCCTGTATTATTGATGATATTTCTTTCAGGGGGCCCAATGCTTTAGTGACGCTTTTGCTGTACCCGGCAATTTTCCTGGGGTTTTACCCCCGAAAGCGCATTTACCGATCCTACTTTGGGCATCCTGGTTAGTACCTCTTCGACAAGTTGCTGTTGGTCATTTCGCAAGTCAGACCCAAACGCGCTTTATTTCTTCATTTTTGCATACCAGGCTTCCCGGCATTATATTGCAAGAATATACCGCATAAGTATGAAGCTCTTCCTCCGATCTGCCCGGCGCAGTCTTACAGACTGGACTGACGAACAACTGCTTGCCGCCTGGCAGGAGCAGCGCAAGGAGGCTTGTTTTCAGGAGCTCTTTAACCGCTACCATCACTTGGTATATAAAATGTGCGGCAGGCACCTCAGGCAGGCCGCCGACCGCAAGGATGCCACCCTGGAAACTTTTGCCGCTCTTATGGATGTGCCCGCTTCAAAGCCCATTCAGTCGCTTCCCCGATGGTTGTACGGAATAGCCCGGAATATTTGCATTTCCAGGTACAGAGCTCAGTCCGCAGGGCCCGTTTTGAGTGGAGAAGAATATTTTTTTGAAAAAAATGCCGGAGAAATTGTGGAAAATGAGGGTTTGCTGCGACATATAAATAGAGAACACCCTCATTTATCCGACTTGTTGCCCCGGGCGCTGAATCAACTGGAGAACAAACAGCGCCAATGCATCGAGCTTTTTTACCTGGAAGAAATGACCTATAAAGAGGTCAGTGAAAAACTGGGGTATGATTTAAAAGCGGTAAAGAGCTATCTACAGAACGGGCGGCGCAAGCTGTCTTTAATCCTGCAGGAGCTGCAGTCGGAGAGGTCTTAGCCTTTTGAGCACAACGCTTGGAAGGCTCCTAAATCTGGAGTATGAAATCATTTTTTAAGGAGCGTCCCTGTCTTTCAGAACGGGAGCTTCAGCGGTATGTAAGCCACGAACTCAGCCCCCGGCAGGCGCATGGGGTGGAAGCCCATTTGTTAGATTGCCCGTTGTGCGCTGCTGCGGTAGAAGGTTTCACTATGCATCCTTTCTCCGCAGAAGATGAGGCTGCGCTTAAAGAATTGGAGATTGAAGAAATGCCGCCCCGGAGGCAAAGGGCCTTTGGCCGGATATGGCTCAACCGGGCGGCGGCAGTTCTGCTCATCCTCGCCGGGACCTATGCGTTCTGGCAGTACCGGGAGGCGACCAGGCATCAGGCTATATTTGCCGCTTACTACGACCCACTTCAGCCTGATTACCTCAATCTGCGTGGCGCAGCAGCGGCCAATGCTCTTTCCGGTAAGCCGGAATTGCAAGCAGCGCTGAAATTGTACAAGGATGGAGACTACGAAGGAAGCATCGTCTTTCTGGAAAGGCACTTGAATGACTATCCTCAGGATATTCAGGCCTCTTTACTACTCGCGAGTGCCCTGCTTGGAGAATGGCAGCCCGAACGCGCCATTCATCTACTTCATCAACTTGAGGAGACTGACGTAGCAGCAGCAGACCTTTACTGGTTGTTGGCCTTAGCCCATATTCAAAATAACGAACTTGGTGCAGCGGAAAGGGTGCTGAACCAGGTCAAATTCCAAGACAGCAGAGCAGAACGGGCGGCACAGCTCGAAATGGAACTGAACCCCTGAGGCTAAAATAAAAAGCCCTCAGTGACCGGACATTGTCCGGGCTGAGGGCTTTCTGTTCTTCCCGCCTAAGGCAGGATTTACTTCAGGAAGTTGAGGCTCTTGTTGATGAAAGCAGTCAGGTCAGCCCCTTTCAGCATTTGCTGGTTGAGCATCGCCAGTTTGTAAAGGTAGTCGGCTACCTCCTGTTGCTTGCCTTCGTCCGTTTCCTTGAGCAGCTGTTGAGCAACGAGTGGATGATTGGTGTTGACCACCACATTTACACTGTCCGGGAAGTCGCCAAAACTCATCCCTTGCAAGTTCTGCATTTCCTTCATCCGGCGCATGAATTCCGGGCGGGTGATGGTCACGGGGTGATCCTCCGGAGACAGGGCTTTGGCCACTACCGTATTGCCCGGGCCTGTGACGATCTTTTCAAAGACACCCTTCACGGTGTTCTGCTCCTCTTCGCTTAGGACCGATTCGGTTTTCTCATCCTTCTGCACCAGGTTGTCCACGGTATCAGAATCCACCCGGACAAAAGTGATATCACCCAGTTTCTGTTCCAGATGCTGCATGAAGTGGTTGTCGATGACGTTGTCAAAGACCAATACGTCATAGCCTTTGGCTTTGGCAGATTCCGTGAAGCTGTTGTGATGATCAGGGGCGTGGGTGTAGAGCATCACCACTTTGTCGTACTTATCGGTTTGCTGTACTTTTACCTGCTCTTTGTACTCCTCGACGGGCGTAAAGCTGCCGTCCAGGCTTTTCAACAGCGTGAAAGGCAGGGCACGGTCGTAGAATTTCTCATCGGAAATCATACCGTACTTGATGAATACGCCCAGATCGTCCCATTTGCTGACGAAGTTTTCCCGGTCTTCTTTGTAGAGGTCTGAAAGCTTATCTGCAACTTTCTTGGTGATGTAGCCCGTGATTTTCTTGACGTTGGAGTCGCTTTGCAGGTAGCTGCGCGATACATTCAATGGAATATCGGGCGAGTCAATCACACCGTGCAGCATAGTCAGGAATTCAGGCACGATTTCTTTCACCTCATCGGTGACGTATACCTGATTGCTGTACAACTGTATTTTGTTCTTTTGTGCTTCAAAGTTGTTGCCCAGCTTGGGGAAGTAGAGGATACCAGTGAGGTTGAAGGGGAAGTCGATATTCAGGTGGATCCAGAACATCGGTGGCGTACTGAAGGGGTAAAGCTCATTGTAAAAAGCTTTGTAATCCTCGTCCTTCAGTTCTGCAGGTTGCTTACGCCATGCGGGATCAGGGTTGTTGATGATGTTGTCCACTTCCACCTCTTGCTCCTCTGCATCCTCGCCTTCACCTTCGGTCACCGTTTCGGTGCGGGTGCCAAACTTGATCTCAACCGGGAGGAATTTGCAGTACTTATCCAGCAACTGCTGTATGCGGTGGTTTTCCTGGAACTCCTTCTCCTCGTCGCTGATGTGGAGGATTACATCGGTACCCCGGAAGTCCTTGTCATTTTCTTCCAGCGTGTACTCCGGGTTGCCCTCACAGGTCCAGGTGACGCCCTGCGCCCCTTCCTGATAAGACAGGGTCTTGACTTCTACTTTGGAAGCTACCATGAAAGCAGAGTAAAAGCCCAGTCCGAAATGACCGATAATAGAGGCTTCATCCTTGTATTTTTCCAGGAATTCTGAAGCACTGGAGAAAGCGACCTGATTGAGGTACTTTTCGACCTCATCTGCTGTCATTCCAATACCTTTATCCCGGATGGTCAGGGTCTTGGCCTCTGCATCCAGCAGGATTTCAATGGTGGTGTCGCCAATATCACCTTTGACATCGCCCCGCTTGGCGAAGGTGCGGAGCTTATTGGTGGCGTCTACCGCATTCGAAACGAGTTCCCGCAGGAAGATCTCATGGTCAGAGTACAGGAACTTTTTGATGATCGGAAAGATGTTTTCCGTTTGTACAGATATGTTACCTTTCTGCATTGGTCAGGAATTTTTTATGTTTTTTTTGATTGCGAGTGTATCCAAATAACTAACAGGTATACAGCACCTTACGTCGATGCTGGATATAACAACTCTCTCAAATGCTGTGCCAGGCGAAAAAAACTGACAATTTGACGTAACCTTACTGTTTTAGGGGCGTACAAGTAGACAGAAAGAGCAAAAGAGAGTAACAAACCAAGGCAGAAATTGACCTTTATTAGGAAATTTTCTAATATTGCGTTATCAGAACGAAACGATTTTTGCCAGTTCTGAAAGAGCTATTCAAAAGAGAGGTGCGCCTGAACGATTCGGGCTGTACACCCTATCTACATACCAACTTCTTTATTTACTAAGACATCGTTTGCACGGTTGCTTCAAATGAATGGCACCGTGTGTGAACAACAGGTGTTGCGCCCCCGCTTCGTGCACCTGGATAAAAGCCGATGCAGGCTGCCTTGTGTAGCTTGCAAAGGTCTATTGTTGTGAGCAGCGTGGTCAATACTGGGGGGTAGTTGATCCGTTGCTCGCGCAATAGGACCTTTTAATGTTTATGCGCCCTGTAGGGCGTTCAAGAAGTGCGTGCTTGCTTGTTATCGGGGGGTAAGAGCAAGTGCCACACAAAGACTGGGCGGAGGTTAACCTTCCGTCCTTTCTTTATTTTGGAGCCATTCCAGACTCTTATCCCCCTTCGCTAAAAAGCAAAAAGCCCCACTTGCTTAACTGCAGGTGGGGCTTTTATAGTTCAGTCTTCCAGGTCAGGATAACCCTGGTTTGGAGAGCTCTAACAATCTATCCGCAAGCTATTTTACCAACCCGCCTGGCATGACGGCCGCCTTCGAACGAAGCCGAAAGAAAGGCTTTGGTGATTTCAACCGCCATAGCTTCTTCAATAAAGCGGACGGGCAGCGCAAGCATGTTTGCGTTGTTGTGCTCCCGGGCCAGGCTCGCCAGCTCCGGAAGCCAGCAAAGCGCTGCCCGAATGCCCTGATGCTTATTGGCGGTTATCGCCACACCATTGCCACTGCCGCAGAGGACAATCCCCAGTTGTGCTTCGCCCGATTCCACCATCTCAGCGGTTGGGTGCACAAAGTCAGGATAGTCAACGGAATCCGGTGAATCCGTGCCAAAATCCCGGACCGTCCAGCCTTCCGATTCAAGGAAAGCAATGATCCGGTCTTTGTAAGGGTAGCCGGCATGATCGCACCCGATGGCGATTGTTTTTTTAGCGTCCTCCATTTCCTGGTTGCATCATATTATTAGGCATATTCATCTGGAACGGCTCAAACAAGCGCTGTAGCTCTTGAGCAAATGCCTCGTCATTGTTTTGCTGTGCGGCGCGGATGAGGTCCTCCATCGTGCGCATCGCCAGCATGTATTCTGTTTGATAGCTGCTCTCCAGGATATCCGGATCAAGAGAATTGTAATAATCCAGCTCGTCGGCGGTACGTTCGGCCAGAATCTGAAGATGCGGCTTGGCCTTGTCATAGGCACCGGCTTCCAGGTACACACTAATCATGTAGTACGCCCGGTAATCATATGGGAAGTTCATATCCGGGAAGACTTCAAAGTACTTATCGATAAGTGCTACAGCTTTGTCCGTCTGCCCGCTTTGTTGCAGCTGTAAAGCAGCCCGGCGCATACTCAATTGATGGCTCTGCACACTTGGCGCGTAGCTGCGGTCCACAAAGAGCTTTTCTTGGTCAAAGTTGCCCCACATAAAATCGTTCATGACGTTCTCATAGACTTTCTCTCCGTCTACCCGGCCACTGCCAATGATGCCGTATTGGGTCTCGCTGCTCGACTTGACAGGTACGATTCGGAGAGCCAGGCCTTCCAGTTGCATATAGTCATCAAGGCCGAAGAGCTTCTCCTGACGGGCGGTCACAGCAAAGTAGACCGGGCGGTCCCAGAGGTTGCTACCGATCACATCAAGAATAGCCAGCTCGTCTTTGATCAGATAGTCTTTGGACTGCAGGTTGAGCGGAATGGCATCCACGATGTTTGCCGTGTCTTTTTCACTGACTACTCCCTTGGACAGGATCTCCTGCTTGTTGACCGGGATGTACACCTGCTTGGTGTCGAAGTAGCTCTCTACCTCACGGGCACCCGAAGAGAAGGGCAGGGTAATGGGGTGGTCACTGCCAAGGAATTCCAGAAGGTTCTGTAGTGTCTTGGGCCGGTCGTTTCCAGTTGTATTGTAGTAAAAGACCTGATTCCGCATGTTGCCCCTCAGGGCTTCGCTCGGAATCGTCATCTTGATTGGTGGCGAGTCGTTCACCTTGCGGCGCAGCAGATCAATGTACCAGTCTACGGCGATCAGGCTCAGGTTGACCACCCGCACATCCGTGCGGATGCCTTCCACCTCCTGTGCGTACCAAAGCGGGTAGGTATCGTTGTCGCCGTAGGTGAAAATAATGGCATTTTCTTCCACACTTTGCAGGAAGTTGTTGGCATAGTCCCGGGCACCAGTATGATGAAGACGGCTCTGATCGTCGTAGTTCTGAGTGCCCATGAGAGCCGGTGCGATGAGAATAACCGCTGTGGCTACCGCTGCGGATACAGGGCCGGCAAGACCAGCACGTTTTTTCAGCAGTTCGTAAAGCGCCAGTACCGCCATGCCAATCCAGATGGCGTAGGTGAAGAAGGAGCCGACCAGTACATAATCCCGTTCACGGGGCTCGTTCGGAGGCTGATTGGAATAGATGATGATCCCGATACCGGTGATGATGAACAGGGCTAGTAGCCCGGTCGCGTCGTTGGAGCGCCTGCGGAAGTGGAAGAAGAGCCCAATAAGGCCAAAGAGGAAAGGCAGCATATAGTAAACATTCCGCCCTTCTGCGTTCCGTTCGGCTTCCGGCAGTTTATCCTGATTGCCCAGGCGGGCTTCGTCCAGCGCTTTAATGCCAGATATCCAGTGGCCGGCCGATTTATCCCAGGGGTAGTAGCCCTGCTCGCCGTTCTGCCGCCCGGAGAAGTTCCACATAAAGTAGCGCCAGTACATCCACCCCAGCTGATAATTCACCAGGAAGCTGATGTTGTCGGCCTGATTCGGGCGGCCCGGAGGCAGCGGTTTATTGGGGTCCATGCCCACCCACTGTTTGTAAAGCCGTGGGCGGCCCTGACTGTAGTCGCCCATACGTGGGAAAAGCATCTTATCCTGATCCCGGTAGACGTAAGAAATCTTTTGATCTACAATCTCGTACCGGTCGCCTTTACGGCCGTAGCGATCCTCAATCTCTGTTTTCATCGGGCGCGCATCAAAGTGCGGGCCATGCAACAGCGCACGCTCACCGTACTGCTCCCGGTTGAGGTAAGGCAGCAGGCGCATCGCATCGGTAGGGGCGTTCATATTGATGGGCGGGCCTGCATTAGCCCGGATAACCACCAGGCCGATGGTAGAAAAGGCGACAATCACCAGCGCTGCACCAATAGCGAAGAGCTGCGCCTCGCGGCGGTAGCGATTGAGAATAGCGCTCATGAAGTAGCCCAGCCCACCGATCACGGCTGCTCGTGCCACCATCCGGATCAGCCGGCCACCACCAACCGTATCCTCGGCGTACAGCCCAATGAGCAGGAATACACCGGCCAGGACGTACATCGGTACCGGTGAGGAAATCTTGCCGTGCACATACATCAGCAACAAAACAATAATGGCGGCCACAACGATGAACGTCGGGATGATCCCCGAGTGGAAAGGTAGCCCCAAACCGTTGACCATCAAGAGCTCAAACGTAGACCAGAGCCCCGGAATACCAACGATCACAAAGTTTTGTACCGCAACGATGATCGCGACACCTACCGCTGCTGCAATGAAAATGCCTTTCCAGGTATACTCATTGTATTTTTTGAAATAGTAGAACAAAGCCAGAGCTGGGAAAGTCAGCAAACTCAACAGGTGGACGCCGGTTGAAAGCCCCGCCGCATAAACAGTGAACAACAGCCATCGGTCAGCGGAAGGGGTGTCTGGCAGATTGTACCACTTCATCATAGACCACAGAGTGAGGGTCGTGAAGAACGTAGACATAGCATACACTTCTCCCTCTACAGCCGAAAACCAGATGGAAGTCGCAAAGGCGGTAGTAAGGCCTGCTACGATGCCCGCACCAGCCAGTGCGATATTCTGCCCGTTGTCAGGGGTGTCTTCCCGGCCTACCAAAGCCATTTTCCCGAGGATGATGGTGGTCCAGCACACAAAGGTAGCTGCAAAAGCAGTGGAGATACTCGACATCAGGTTGACGGCAAAGGCAATATCTGCGGGGTTGTCAGAAAGGAGCTCTGCGAACCAGGTGAACAGCCGGCCAACGAGGATAAAGAAAGGAGCACCCGGTGGGTGGACGACCTGTAGCTTATAGGCTCCGAGGATAAATTCCCCACAATCCCAGAGGCTGCCTGTACGCTCGGCAGAAAAGAAGTAGACCGTTAGCGTGATAGCAAATACCAGCCAGCCAGCGATAGTGTGTAAGCGGTTTGTTGATCCCATTTAGATTATTCTTTTTTTTGCGAGTGCGTTGGGCTAAGGTAACTTTGGCCCGGGCTCCGGCATGAAGAACTGCAAAAGTAAAAAAATCTTGGTAGTGCAGGGCAGCAATACCATTTGAATACTTGTGGCTTGTTGCCCGATTTACGCCTTCTTTTTCGGCTGAGTCCGAACTAAGGCGTATTATTGCACATTCATAAACCTGAAAATGCTAAAGGTTCAATACGCTACAGCGATTTCAGGGATCAACGTTTTTACCATGCTCAAGCTTCTCTTCACCGGTTTGATCATCTATGCCGCTTACAAGTATTTCTTCGGCTCTAACGCCATCGGCGGTGGGCAAAGCAATGATCGTGACCAAATCCGGTACGACGATCACCAAAAGAAGCCCCGAAAGGACGATAACGACGATGAGTACATCGATTATGAGGAAGTGGATTAAGCGCTTATCCCTGACTATGGCCGGGCGTGAATATTTTGCAGGTGAGCACCGTGAAGTCGTCCGGGTAGATGTTCTCGCCTTTGAAAGCCTCCAGGTAGCCCATTAGCTTTTTGTTGAAGTCTGTTGCGGTAAGCTTGTAGTTGGAGCGGACAAAACGGTAGAGCTGTTGCTCGTTCAGGTATTCTTCTTTCTCATTTTGGAGGTCGGTCAGCCCATCCGTGAAGGTGAGGACAATGGCTTCCCCATCGAGGTTGACTTCCCCGACTTCCAGTTCCGGTAGTTTCGGGAAAGAGCCCAGGATCGTACAGCCCCGGTCGAGCAGCTGAACCTGACCGTCATTGACCAGCACGGGAGGGTTGTGCCCGGCATTGACGTAGCTCAGGGTCTGAGTCTTCATATCATAGGCAGCAATGAAGAACGTGATGAACCGCTCCCCCTTGGTGATCAGGTTGACCGAGTGGTTGAGGTCTTGTACAAACTCGCCCAGGTCCGCCTGCTTCTTGATCAGGGTATGAAAATTGGCCTGGAAGTTGGCCATCAGAAGGGCCGCAGCCACGCCTTTACCGGAAATATCCCCAATACAAAAGATGATGCGCCCGTTATCGAACTCCATGAAGTCGAAGTAGTCGCCACCCACCCCATAGTGCGGTTTGTAGATGCTGTCGAGCTGATAGCAGCTGGTGTAAGGCAGTTGCTTGGGGATCAACATGCGCTGCATCTCGCCGGCCAACTCCATTTCACGCTTCAGGCGCTCCTGTTCCAGTTGCCGCTTGAAGAGCCGCTTGTTCTCAATGGCTACCGCAACGATATTGGTAATGGTGGTGATGAACTGCACCTTATTGTACATATCATCCTCTTCATTAAAGCCGCCGATGAACACGTAGGCAATAGACTTCTCCTTGTGCCGGACGGGGATGACCACATCAAACCGGCGGATAAAAGGGTGCTCGGCTTCATCTACGCTGATCAGGCGGGTGTATTTGTAAAACTGCTTGCTGACTTCAGCCGTGGGGATCTCTTCCTCGATGCCGATACTGGCCGTGCACTTCCATTTTCCGCCCTCCTCATCCTGCACGAAGAGCGCCATCTTTTTTACCCCGATTTCCCAGCTCAGGAAGGACCGGTACATATTGAACAGCCCCTCAGCCGACACATTGTTGTTGATGGCTTGGGTAATGTTCAGCAATCGGTTGATCTGTAGCTGCTTGAGGTTGAGCTCGCGCTCCAGCGATTCGATGCTAGACAGTCCTTTTTTTAAATCTGAGAAACCAGGCATGGTTAATTTTGTAGTTTTCCGGTATGTTCCGGTCAATATGGAGTAAATATAGTAAACTCCGCTTCGGCACCTAATGCCAATGTTAGATTTAGCAACCTGTTAACATGAAAATTTTTCTTTTCGAACCTTTTTTCTCGGGCAGTCACCGGCAATGGGCGGAGGGTTATCAGGCGCATAGTGCCCACGAAATAACGCTGATGACGCTGCCGGGCCGGCACTGGAAGTGGCGTATGTTCGGGGGCGCACCAGAGCTGGCAGCCCGGTTTCGGGAGCAGGGGGCGCGCCCGGACCTCATTCTGGCTACTGATATGCTGGACCTTGCGGGGTTTTTGGGGCAGGTGCGCGACTTAGTGCACAGGGTGCCGGTGGGGCTTTATTTTCACGAAAACCAGCTCACTTACCCCTGGTCGCCTACCGATGAGGATGTGGACCAACAGCGCGACCGGCACTATGCCTATCTCAATTTTACTTCGGCACTAGCTGCAGATGCAGTTTTTTTTAATTCTTACTACCACCGCAGGGCTTTCCTGGAGGCGCTACCGGGCTTCCTGCGTGCCTTTCCGGATACCCGCGGCCTGGCGCATTTGCCAGAGATAGAGCGCAAGAGTGAGGTCTTGCACCTCGGTATGCCACTTCAGTCCCTAAAAGCTGATGCCCGCCAAGTGCCCGGGCCGCCTGTCGTGCTCTGGAACCACCGCTGGGAGTATGATAAAGACCCGGGGGCTTTTTTTCAGCTACTCTTTCGCTTGCAAGCTGAAGGCATCCCCTTTCGACTCATCGTGCTTGGCGCAAACTACCGTGGCGCGCCACCCGTTTTTGCGGAAGCGAAAGAGCGCCTGGCTGAGCACATCCTGCACTGGGGGTATGCCGAAGACCGGCAGGCTTATGCCCGGTTATTGCGCCAAGCTGACATCCTGCCTGTTACCAGCTGCCAGGATTTCTTCGGTGGCAGCGTAGTGGAGGCCATCTATGCCGGCTGCTATCCCATCCTGCCCAAACGGCTGGCTTTCCCGGAGCACTTACCGAAAGAATGCCAACAATATCTCTACAACACCACAGAAGAGCTGTACCAAAAAACCAAAACCCTGCTGCTGGAAAGCCAGAACAAGGCCCCAACGATGCTATCTGATTTTGTAGCCCGCTACGATTGGAGTATTTTAGCCGGGGCTTATGATAATCGGTTTACACAGCTGAAAAGCGGTAATCCAACAAGACCAGGGTGACGCAAACAGCCCTACAACTCATTAGGTATGAAAAAACTCCAGTACGAAGGAAAGGAATTGGCCTATCATGCAGAAGGCAAAGGCACGACAGTAGTATTGCTGCATGGCTTCTGTGAAGACCATAAGATTTGGGAAGAATTTCAGCACGATCTGCGTGAAGAGCCCTTTCAGGTCATTGTCCTGGATCTTCCCGGCTTCGGTGCGTCCGAGGTGGTGGAAGGCGTCACCATAGAAGGCATGGCGCAGCGGGTGCATGCGCTCCTGCAGTTCCTCAATACAGGCCCGGTAGTGCTCATCGGCCACTCGATGGGCGGCTATGTGGGGCTTGCTTTTGCCCGGTTATTCCCGGAGGCCCTGCTCGGTTTGGGGCTCTTCCATTCTCATCCTTATGCAGATGAGCCCGATAAAAAAGCAATACGCCAGAAGAGCGTTGAATTCATTCAGCGGCAGGGGCATATCCTTTTTGTCAAGCAGCTCATTCCCGGGCTGTTTGCTGATAATTTTGTGCGCAGTAATGCCTTTTTGCTGGAAAAACTGATCTATCGGGCGGCCAAGTTCCCCAGTTCAGGCATCATCGCTGCCCAACAAGCCATGATGAACCGGCAGGACGAAACCAATACCCTGCGCGGTATTCAGGTGCCGGTGCTTTTTATTGTGGGCAAATTGGATAGTTCTATCCCTGCGGAAAAGAACCTGGCCCAAACACATCTGCCAGAGGTGGCTTCCATACATATTCTGGAGAAAGCCGGGCACATGGGGCAGTTTGAAGCCCGCAAAGCCACGCAACGGTATGTGCGGCAGTTTACAGCCTTTTGCGAAGCGAAAGCCGGGAGCTGATGGGAATGTGGGATGTGCTCCTTTTTCTGGCCGCTATTGCACCAGGGCTGTTTATCTGCTGGTACATCTATCGTATGGATAAATATGAGCGGGAACAACCCTTCCCGCTTTTTGCGACTTTCTGGTTGGGCGCACTGGCCACCCTGGGGGTCATCAAACTGGAAACCTGGGCTACCTATTCACCCTGGCTGCAGGGAGAAGGTATCCTGTTTACGCTATTCTCCTCCTTCATAGTAGTAGCACTGACCGAAGAGCTGGTCAAATACCTTTGCCTTTATATCTACCCTTACCGGTCCCGCTTCTTTAATGAACCGATGGACGGTATCGTCTATGCCGTAATGATCGGTATGGGCTTTGCTACGCTCGAAAACCTGATGTACGCCCTGCAGTACGGATTGGAAACGGTCATCCTGCGTGCCTTTACCGCTGTGCCGGCTCACGCTGCCTTTGCCGTTATCATGGGGTATTACTTTGGGAAAGCTAAATTTGAAGCAGACCCCAAAGTCCGCAGGAAGCGGCTGCTCCTGGCTCTATTCGTCCCTCTGGTGATTCATGGTATTTATGATTTCTTCATCTTGCAGGAAATCTACGAGGGGCTGATTGCCCTGGCACTTGTGGTACTCGGGGCCAGTATCGTATTTGCCCGGCTGCTCCTGCTGGAACAGCGTGAAGACTCTCCCTTTAAAGACCCCTGAAGGCCTGGGTGCTTTCCGGGCTGCCTCCGTTTCTACCTCCGTTAAACCAAAACATCCATCTTGGTTTAGTGAAAAACAAAATATATATGGCTGCTTATTGAATTTAAGCAAAATAAAACATAAATTGATGAGCGGAAATCAATAAAGTGTACTTTGTGCACTAACCGAACAACACCTAAAACCCCAACGATGTCCCAAAACCGAAAGCCTGAAACAGGCAGTTCTTTGCCTGTCGGCATAGCTACAGAAGCGCAGTGGATTGTTGAAGCATTATCTGTTCATTCCTTCTGACCCCCATCTGCTATGCCTGCCGCTACCAATAATCAACCTTCCACGCTGCTGCAGCTTGCTCAGGAGCTTGGAAAAGTATACGACCCCGGTCAGTACCAAGGCGTACTGCAACGCATGTACCCCGACGGGCCGGTCAATGCAATCAGAGATCAGCTGCCTGTTTTTCCTGCTAACTTTACCGACCTCGAATTGCCTGCACAGCTTCAGGCGCTCCGGCAATGGGTGGAGGACGCCCAAAGCCTTGACCTGAGCAGCCTGATTGACGATGCGCCGGCTTTCGCCCGGCGCTTTAATGACTACCTGCTCGCGGACTACCTGCGTGCCAACTGGCCCGGATTTTATCAGCTGGCCAGTTTGTTGGGCTGGATCCGCTTCGAGCTGGACGAGGAGCATCGTTTTTTTGAGGAGGAGCCTGTGTATGGTGCAGCACCCATCGACTGGGACAGCCTGCCCCGGTTCTTCACTGATCCTGCCGCTGTTTTTGCCGAGGCAGGTCATGGCTGGGGTACTGCGGCTTTTGCGGAGCAGTATCCGTTTCTTTTCTACCATCTGGGCGAATGGCTGAATACACAGCGTTCCAGAGGCTTTCCGCCTGCTGATGCGGAGCTGAGGGAGAATGGCGAAAAGCTGTATGTCCCCCTCTGGGCAGCAGGCACGGGGGGTGTAGCCACCAATTTTGGCTTCGAGCTTTCCCGGTTAGGGCAGGATGGTATCCTGGCCACACCACAGGGCGAGGCCACCGCTGAGCAGGCCGTCAAGCTTACGCAAACGGCTTCCCTTTTGCTGGAGCTTATTCTCCAGGCTACGGTAGCGCTGGAGGGTGGTTTTCAGATGGAGGTGGCGCCAAATGGAGCTACGCTGAAGCAAACCGATGTGGCAATAGCCGGCAAAGTGCTGGCAGGTTTGCGGGCATCCCGGCCTTCCGACCGGCTGACGCTCCTGGGGACTGCTGAGGGCAACCGGCTCGACCTGCAAGCCTTTTCTGTGAAAGCAGGCTTACAGGTTGCGACAGGCAATGCACTGGAGTTCCTCACGGAAATTCACCTGCAGGAAGGGCGTATTCTGATTGTCAGTGCAGGCAGTGATGGCTTTCTCAATAACCTGATGCCCAAAGACGGGATCGCAGCGCTCTTCGACTTGACCATCGGGTGGTCGAGTTTGCAGGGCATTTACTTCCGGGGCAGCGCAGGGCTGGAAGTGAAAATCCCGGCACATATTGAACTGGGCGCTTTAGAAATACAGGGGATCAGCCTCGGGCTCAAACCTAAACTGGAGGCTGGCAGCCCACCGGCTTTTGAGATTCCGCTCAGTACCGATGTTCAATTGCTGCTGGGCCCCTTTACCGCAGTAGTCCAGGAAATGGGCATCAAAGCGCTGATCAACTATCAGGCTACTGGCGGCAATCTGGGAGTCCTGGATTTTGGCATGGATTTCAAACCACCTAAAGGTATTGGGCTTTCCCTGGAAACCCCTACGATAAAAGGCGGAGGTTATCTTTTCCTGGATTTCGAAAAGGGAGAATATGCCGGTGTGGCAGAGTTGGTGATCAAGCAGATGGTCGCTGTCAAAGCGATTGGCATCCTTCAAACTAAAAAACCGGACGGTAGCCCGGGCTTTTCCTTCCTCTTACTGATTACCGCAGAGTTCAAACCCATACAACTGGGTTTCGGCTTCACCCTCAATGGTGTCGGCGGCCTGATCGCCATCAACCGGGGCATGAACCTGGATGCTTTGGCAGCTGGCGTACGGACTAATGCCATTGATGCGGTGATGTTCCCCGACGACCCTATCGCCGAAGCCCCACGCATTATTGCCGACCTGAATCAATTCTTCCCAGTCGCGGAAGGGCGCTACACTTTCGGCCTGATGGCGATCATCGGCTGGGGTACGCCTACCCTGATCGCGGTAGAGCTGGGGCTTATTATCCAAGTACCGGACCCGGTTCAGTTAGCCATCATCGGCGTGGTGCGGGTGCAGCTGCCGGATAAGAATGCGCCGATCATCAACCTGCAGGCCAACTTTATTGGCGGGGTGGATTTTGAAAAGGGGGAGATGTTCTTCTTCGCCGCGATTTTTGAGTCTAATCTGGCGCAGTACCGTATAGAAGGGGAGATGTATTTCGCCCTCAACTGGGGCAATGCCCCGAACTTCCTCTTTACCGTTGGGGGCTTCCACCCGGCATTCAAACCACCGCCCCTGCGTGCCATTAGTGGCAACCTCAAGCGCCTTACGATCAATCTGCTGCCTACCGACAATCCACGGCTGACGATACAGGCGTATTTTGCCGTGACCTCCAATACGGTACAGTTTGGCGCCAGCGTTGATTTCTACTTCAAAGTGAGTAAGTTCAAAGTCGTTGGGTACCTCTATTTGGATGCCTTGTTCCGCTTTAGCCCGTTCTACTTTATTGTGGAAGTCGGGGCTGGGCTTTCCGTTATGCTGGGCAGCAGCGAGCTGCTGGGCATTCATCTGCGGGGTTCCCTGTCAGGCCCGACGCCCTGGCACCTCAAGGGTACAGCCAGCTTCAAAATCCTGTTTATTAAGATCAAGGTGCGGGTGAATAAGCGCTTTGGAAAGCGCAAGAAAGAGATCCTGCCACCCCGCCCGGCACTCCCCCTTTTACTGGAAGCCCTGCGCGATACCCGAAACTGGGAAGCAGCCCTGCCCCCGGCCAAAGCCTTGCAGGTGACCCTACGGGAGCTGCCCGAAGAAGCATTGATCGTACACCCTGCCGGCCAGTTGACGATCCGTCAGGACCGACTGCCGCTGGGCATGCGTTTTGATAAAATAGGTAGCGAGCGCCCCAACGACTACGTGGCTTTCCGTTTTGCGATTGAGCAATACACAGGCGCCGCGGCGACGAAGGATTTCTTTGCACCCGCTGAATTTATACGCATGTCCGACAGTCAGCGACTAAGCCGTAAGGCTTTTGAGCGGATGCAGTCTGGCAAAAGTGTGCAAGGGAGCACCGGCCTGGCTACGACACAGCAGCCTGATGGGGGCGTACAGCGCAGCTACCGGTTCGAGCAGCTGGTCATCGACGGGCCCGACTTTTTCCTGCGTCCGGCCGACCGGGCGGTAGCGAGCATGGAGCAGACCGACTATGATGTTTTCGTCAACGGGAACGCCGTGAGCCGCTCTTCCATGGGGCGGCGGCAGCGGTTTAAGCAGCAGGAAGTCCGGCAGGCGGTGCAGACGCGCCCTGTGGTCTACAGTATCGTTGACCAAAACCACCTTAAAACAGTCACGTTGAATGGCCAGCTGCTGCAGTACGAATCAGAAGCGGAGGCTCTGCAGGTACTGCGCACCCTTCAATCTCTTAAACCACAGTTGGCCCGGCGTATGCGCATAGCGCCAGCTACCGAAACAGCAACACTATGAGCATCGCGCAATACACCTTTTTGCCCTGGGTGCGGCAGGGCATCAGCAAAGATATTAACGAACCAGATGCACTAGGGGGCACTGCCGGTCAAACGGGGCGGGCTACAGTAGACGTAAGCTTGCGTGTGGACGGGCTTCCGGTGGGCGGCAGCCTTATGCAGCCCATCACAAACGTGACGGAAGACCCGCAGCACCCGGGCAAACCGGTTTACAAAAAAGTGCAGCTGGTAGGTCCCGGTGATGTTACAGGCATCAAAGCTGAAGCCATTGTCCGTACCGAGCCCCGGCCCAACGTTGGCAACTTTGAGCCCAACTACTTCCCATATATCGAATTTTACGAAGAGGACTTCCCCTGGCGGTATACGCCCGCCCGGGAACAGCAAGGCAAGCTCCGCCCCTGGCTGGTACTGGTGGTCCTGGAGGAAGCCGAATTTGAGCGCCGCTTTCTGCCCGGTGCGCCTCTGCCTACAATTACCAACGGGCGTTTGCCGGTGGCTTTTCCAGCAGCAGCAGAAACCTGGGCCTGGGCGCATGTACAGGCGAACCGCTCCCTCCCTGCCGGTGGCGAAACAGCAGCTTTGCAGGAACTGGTCCGGGAGAACCCCAATTTAGCGTCCTCCCGCCTCATTTGCCCGCGCCGCCTTAAAGCCAATACCCGGTATACCGCCTTCTTGTTGCCGGCGTTTGAGCAGGGCAGGCTGGCGGGCCTGGGTGCACCGGAAGACCGTATCCTGAGCGAAGACATACAGCAACCTGCCTGGGGTGCTCACCAAAACGATGAATACCAACAGCTCTGGCCCGTCTATTTTGAATGGGATTTCCAAACCAGCGATCAGGCCGACTTTGAGTACCTGGTCCGTCGTATGGAACCCCGCGTGATGGAAGACCCCGTTGGCCGCCGCCCTGTGGATATGCAGCAGGTGGGGTACGGACTAAACTACACGGGGCAGCAGGGGACCCTGCCTGTAGAAGGTGCCCTGCAAATCATCAATGCAGATGATAACCGGGTGGACTTCCTTGGACAGGATGCTGCTCAGGACTTTCTGGATCAATTGCAACAGATTCTTAACCTGAATGACCCACAGGAGCCCGGTGGTGCCCCGGGGCCACTTATTGATCCTTCCCTGGACATCAACGGAGCCGAAGATGACCCTTTTGTCCTGCCGCCTCTCTACGGGCAGTGGCACGCTGGTAAGACCCGGGTGGAAACCGGAGGGAGCAAACCCTGGTTTAGGGAGCTCAACCTCGATCCGCGCAACCGGGTGGCAGCAGGCTTCGGTACGCTGGTGGTCCGCAAAAACCAGGATGTTTATATGGACCGCGCCTGGGAGCAGGCGGCTGAGATCTTAGCGGCCCGGCAACAGATTCGACTGGCCCGCTTTTCGGCTCAGGCCGCCCGGCAGTTGCAGCACTCTTTCTTTGATGGTATGGACGAAGCCACGTACTCTGCCTTCTCCTCTTCCATGCACAGCCGTTCCCTCTTTCCGGAAAGCAATGCTAGTACGCAAGCGGTGGAGCAGGTGGTCCGCAAACGGGTCATTCAAACTGGAGCGTTGTCAAATCAGCTCAATGGAGAGCGGGAAGCACGAGCTCAAAAAATAACCGATAAGCATACAGCAGAGGGTGAGTTGTCTGCTATTGAGGGGCAAATTGAAAGCAAGGAAACGGAGATCAGCGCCAAGGAAGAACAGATTGCCGGGCTGAACACCGAAATCAATACCCTGGACCAGGAAATTGCTACGCTGCAGGGCCAAATTGCCGACCTGGGTACCGAAATCGCTGAGAAAACCACCGCCATTGAAACGCTGAATACCGAAATCGAAACGCTGAATACCGACATTGCCACGCTTGAGCAAGACCTGGCTAATGCAAGTAACAGTAGTGAGGTAGCAACCATTACCGCTCAGCTGAACACGAAGAGTGCGCAGCGTGATCAACGCGTCACGCAACGCAACGACCTGGACACGCAACGCAGCACACTCGAAACGGAACGTGGGGGTTTTGAACAGGAAAAAAGCCAAAAAGAAACGACCCGTGAGAATAAAATAAATGACCGCACCGCGGCCCAGAACGAACGAGCCATTCTAAACAACGACCTGGCCCGCTTACAAAATGACGAAGAGGCCAAACGAGAAGAGATTCAAAACCTCAAAAATGATATTGCCGACCTGGAACAGGAAATCCTGCGCTTGTCCCGCTTGCACCTTCCTACTTCTACCCTGCGGCAGGATTACCGGAAGGTGGCCCGCGCAAACAGCCCGCTGCTTCGGCGGGCTAGTATTGAAAGTGTAGCCAAAGACCCTATGGTGGAAATCTCTCTGCAGGTCAATGAGGAATCTGCTACTACTACGACCAATAACAATCAGGTGACTACCAACTGGGAGGAACTCCAATGGGGAGCGGATACTTTCCGGCTCGTAGAGGTGGCCGTAGCAGGGGTGCCGGCCTTTCCCACCACCACGCCCGGGCAGGTCCGGGCACAGATCCAAAAATTCATGGCAGCCTATCAGGGGCTGAATCAGCGGTTGCGGCAATCTCTGCAAGTCAGTACCGACGCAACCCTACCTGCTTCCGCTACCCGTACACGCTCCCTGATCGCCTACCCTGAGTTTCGGGAAGCCACCTACGAAGCCCTGGCTACTATTTCGTCCGAGTTGATGCTGCCCAATGTACAACGCATCCCAATGGACACCTTTTCCCTGCTTGAGGTCAATCAGCGCTTCATCGAAGCTTACCTCTTAGGGTTAAACCACGAGATGGCGCGGGAATTGCTATGGCGGGAGTTCCCTACTGATCAGCGGGGCAGCTACTTCCGTAGTTTTTGGGACGATACGGACAACCTTGCGACGACCTTCCCGCCCCCGGATATCCAACTGCTCACTAAAATGGATCAGCCGTTGGGGCAGAATAGCCCTCCTGACCGGGACATCCCGCCTCCTGACCCGGAAAACCCCCACGTGGTTTTTGTTATGCGCAGCGAGTTGCTCAAAAAATTCCCCAATGCCTTAGTTTATATGCAAAAGGCGAAGAATGTCAAAGCGCCCCGGGGCCTGACTACGGAGACCGACTTCAGCAATCGCCGTATGCCGATTTTTCAGGCTAAGATCGACCCGGAAATTTCTTTCTTTGGCTTCCCCATTACGGTGGTCGAAGCCATGGGCAGTGAGACCGACCCCGGCTGGTTTTTTGTCGTACAGGAACGCCCCGGAGAGCCCCGCTTCGGGCTGGATATCAGCAAAGAGGAGGAAAGCAGTGCTTTCGGTACGATTGAAGAATGGAATGACCTGGCCTGGCCGCATTTTAGCGTGGCTCCACGCGAGTTTTTGCGGGTGGACAGTCAGCCTGACCGGTCGATACCCGCCGAGTCCGGTGCCGCCCAAAATTACACCTGGGGTTACAACGCCGCCCATATGGCGGGCATATTGCTACAACTACCATTTCGGGCAGCGGTCCATGCTACCGATATGATCAAACTCCCCAACACCGATGCCTGAAACCAACCCGAATAACCTGAATGCCGCCCTTTCCACTCTGGAGGGCAGGCAGCCTATTGCCCTGTTGCCGGTCAAGCTGCAAACCCGCTTCGCGACTGCGCCAATGGTCAATGCGTTGGGCAGTGGCAACATGCCTGCGCCCCGGGCTGACGATCCCCCGGTTGAGTTATGGGTGCGTATTTATCCTGACGACATTTTCGTGCACACCCACGAAGACCGCCTTACCGAAGATGAACTAGCCGCTGCGGTTGAATACTGGAATCTACTCTGGGCAGCAGCCGACGCAACAAACCGGGAAGAACAAAAGGCTGGTGCCTGGCGGTCTTTGGCAGAAGACTACGGCCCGGTGCGTGCCCGGTACATCCTGCGCGAAACGCAGCCAACCGGAGGCATTGATGCAGCCGGTTTTCCCCAGTCGCCTCCCCAATTGCCCGACCTGGATACGATGGCCGATAGCTGGTCGAGCGCACCACGTACCTATGTGCTGCCCGACCGCTTTATCGTTAGTCTGAAAAGAAACGAAACGCAGCGGCATTTTGAGGGCAACCTCATAAGCAAAGACGCAGAGGGGGCACTGCGGCTGGGTCTCGACCCTGGCAGTACGGCAGAGTTTGAAGATTCTCCGGAAGGGCGGCGGATCCCGGAAGATTTGAAGTGGATGACCGATTTCCCTAAGGCGGTGGAAGTGGGCATGGGCCTGCGTATTCCACTGGAGGCATGGGCAGTGGATGACCGCATCGACTCCCTGACGGTGCTGGGCTGGCGCTCCGGAGAAACTCCGGAAGAAGGGGCAGCTGTACTGGAGCGCTTGCTGGAAAACCACCGTTACAAAGTAGGCGGTATGGACCTGGCTGCAGTGGGTACCCCAACCAATAATACCCGGGGAGCTGATGCAGAACTCAGCCCCGAAGACCGGGGCCCGGAAGAGGATAACCTCCTGACAGACAATCCTTCAGGTAGTGATGCTGCACAACTGGCCCGGGCACTGGGATTGCCGCCCGGTACATTTTCGGATCTAGGCCATAGTAGTTTGAGCAGTATCACGGATGCCCGAAAGGTCCACGAGCTTTTGTTTGATGTAACCCTCGGGCAGGCATTAGACTTTTGGCAGCCCAGCCTTGATGCCGGGCTGAAGGCAGACCTCCGCGAGCACTTCACGGCCTGGGTTAGCGGGCGGGGGCACTTGCCGGCTTTACAAATCGATGATCAGCCCTACGGCATACTACCGGCCCTGCCATTTTCCACTTTCAATACCGACCATCCTGATCCTGAAGGTAGCCTGCAGCAGCAGCTCTGGGATCAGATCCTGTGGCCGTTGCACAAATGGTATACGGACCAATTGGACGAGGTAGCGCACATCAAGCGGGGTATCAGTCCCCGTAAGGCTCAGCTACAGCTTTTGTCCATTTTGCAATTGCACCCCACGAGCGTATCCTACCGGCAGCGCTTTGCCCTGCGGCCCGAAGTAGCGGGCGATGAAGCCCTGCGCAATATTTTTCAGGTACCGGAAGGGGACCCGCGGGCAGCACGGGCGGGCAGTAGCATATCCGACCAGCTGAATGCCAACAATCTGCCAGAGGTGGAACGCCTTAACGGGCTGCTTTTCGAAACTCAGGCCCGGCCCCTGCTTTGGGAAACCAACGAAGACGGTCAACTGGTGGAAGCGGTCGACGAGGATGTGCTGATCGGGATGGAGGGTGGCGTGATACCGCCACTGCCCGGCAGTACCCAGAATTACCTGCAATGGCTGGCAGAGGAGTCAAATAGCGGCGACCCACCGGGGGATGAGCCCCCACATGCGGTCTTGTACCATCTGCTGCGCCGCCGCCTTCAGCAGCCGGCATCAACAGGTCCCGGCGCTATAGACCTGCTTAGGGAGATCAAAGACTGGCCGGCACCTTACCTCCGGCGTATGGTACAGGAGCACCTCGACTGCTGCACTTACCGCCTTGATGCCTGGCTGAGCAGTTATGCCGCCCGGCGCTTGCAGGAAATCCGTACCGGCGCGGGCAGCACGGGCCTTTATATTGGTGCCTGGGGGTATCTGGAGAATTTGCAACGAGAGACAAGAGCCGCACTACCCGAGTATATCCCTGCCCCTTCCCTCCGTCATGCAACTACCGCTGCGGTCTTGAGAAGTGGCTACCAAAACAGCCGCTCAAGTGGTACTGGCGATGGCCTTTTTGCTGTCGGGCTGAGTTCCGGCAGGATGAAAAACGCCCTCTTCCTGCTGGAAGGGGTCCGCAACGGGCAGGATTTGTCTGCCTTGCTGGGCTACCGCCTGGAGCGCAGCATGCAGGAATTCCGTAGGGGTGGGGTACCAACCTTGGCACCCTTCATTCAGGATTTGCGTGACAAGTACCGGTTTGAGGTCATCCCTGTGGTTGCTGCCGGTCAAAATAGCGCTCCGGATACAGAAGAAGATCAGTCACAACGGGTAATCGATGCCGTCGCGCTGATTGAGGATGAGGCAGAAAGCTGGCGTTCGATTGTAGCGGATGCTGCGGAAGCCGATTTAGCAGCCTTTATTACCGATTTGGCCGATCAACTGGACAGTGTCAAGGACTTACTCGCTGCCGAAGGCGTATACCAACTGGTAGATGGGCAGGTAGACCGGGCAAAAGCCGCCCTTGACGCTATGACAGACGGAGAGCAGCCTACCCGCCCTGAGATTGCCGATCAGCCGCGCAGTAGCCTGCCCCTGACTTTCCGCATGGGCGTGCTGCTGCATGACCGCCCGCTGCCTGTCACCGGTGGTGCACCGCTTTCGCCCCGTGCGCTGACGAGCCCCAAGCTCAACCGCTGGCTTTTCGATCAGCTTCCAGACCTTAGTTTCATTAAAGTGCGGGTGCGCTGGCAAACGGGCATGGCAGAAGACGGCAGTCCGGTTTTTGAGACGGCCACCCTGCCCTTGCGCCATCTGGGCATTGAGCCCATCGATCTGGTGTACATGATGCACATGCAGCGTGAAAATCCGGACACCAGCGAATTGCAGTACCGTATTGAGCGGGTCTTACGCCAACAGCAAAATCTGCCACTAACTACCCGCATTCAGATTTTGGAGCAGGACCGCACCGGCTTCGGAGCTGATGATTATACTCTATTTGCTATGGAGCCTTTGGCGGCAGGGCTGGGCAAATTACTGATGGAAACCCGCAGCCTGCGCCCGGAAGATTTTCTGAGGGCGAACGAGGAGTCGGCTGATGCCGCAGGGCAGCTTTGGGCACCGGAGTTCCTGCGCCGTCAGCTGCGTAATGTGGTACTGAAAATGGAAGACATGGAGGCCACCCTCGGTAATGCACTCAATACGGCGCAGGGGCTGGCAGACAGCCTGTCTGGCAATGAAAGCCACCCGCAACTGGAGCAGCGCTTGCGCAGCATACGGGAAGATACCTTCTTCTACGCTGGCTTGGGCTGGGTAAAAGCCGTGCCCCCTGCCATTGAACGCCTGGACAAGCTAACCCTGGAGCAGGAAATCCGGCGCTGCCGCAATATCCACGAGGATGCCCGGCAGCGGATGGCACAAGCCCGCGAACAATGGGCAAGCGGAAGTGCTGCGCTTTTGTCTGCGCTGATGCGGCAGCCCCCGCCCGGTCAGGACGCAGCCGGCGAGGTCGCACTGCTGGAAGCCATCACCGAGCTGCTGTTTGGCCGATTCTACCGGATATACCCCGATTTTCGGCTACCCGACCCGGAGGTGCTGCAGCAATCTATGAATGATCCGGAGCTGAAAGCCTCCGCTGATGGTTTTGCCATAGAGCGCTGGCTGCAAACGCAAGCCCCCCTGCGCCCTCAAACGGATATCTACTACCGTTGCAATATGCTGACGGACCTCTTTGGAGGTACAAAAGAAGGTGATGGGTTTGCCTTACTACAATTACCACTGCTGGAAGGGAAGCCGGGCCCCTGGGTAGGCTGGGAATACGGTGACTTTGTGCCGCACGGCGATACGATGGCGATGGCCCTGGAGCTTCAAAAAGATTTCAGCTTCAGCAACGGTACCTTCTCCGGCCTGTTGGTAGACGACTGGCAGGAATTGGTACCCGACCCGGAAGTCAATGCCGGTATTGCATTGCAATACGATCAGCCTGATACCGAAGCGCCTAACGCTGTACTGCTGGCTATGACACCCCGGGCTGGCGCTGCCTGGGACTGGCCCACTTTGCAGGGGGCGGTCCTTGACAATTTACACTTGTCCAAAATCCGCGCAGTAGACCCTGATATAATCAGGGCCAGCTTTCTCGATCAGTTGTTGCCTTTAGCGCTGGGCGAGGTGGCCGTTACAGAAGAGGAGGGCGAACTTCGGTACGATGGACTGCTGTTCGGCCCGCCACCGGGCGAACAGCGTATTGTGGCTGAGCCCCCAACTGATATTTCTGATGATGACTTAGCAGGACTGGACCTTGGCAACACCATTGAATAACCCGAATCATTATGGCAAACTCAATACTTTGGAACCGGCTGGAAACCCGCGCACGCAGCGAGCAGTTTGAAGAAAACCTGGGCAATCAGCTTTACGATCCCTACTGGATACTGTGCCGGCAGTGGCAAACCGGAGAATTTGAAGGTACAGATAATGGGTCCCCGGCAGAAGTGCGCGTCAAGTGGCAGCAATACCCTTTCCGGCAGCTATCGGCAGATGAGAATGCTCCGGTGAATTATACCAATGAGCAGCCGATGGAAGCAGAGGTGGGGCGCGTAGCGATACAGCCGGGCATTCCCCTGCGCATTGAGATGGGGCGGCAACTGCAGCGCATGCTGAAGCAGGCATTGGGCAATGCTGCCGCAGCTGTGCTAGAGTCGCTGCGGCAGCAGCCGGCTTTGCAATTTCAACTCCCTGCCTCTGCTACACCGGAAGACCGGATGGCGCATGCCCATCAGCTGAGCAACCGGGGGCTGCAAACCTGGGTACACGCTGCAGTGCAAACGGGTGCAATCGATGGAGGGGCGTTGTACAATAAGCTGCGTGCCGGGCAATCCCTTTCGGACTTCCTGACGGGGTCTCATCCACAGGCAGATGAGGTTGGCGAGCAGTGGATAGCCTGGTTTGACGAGCAGTACAATCAGCCTGTAGACGAGACGAAGGACGCCTGGCGCCCCGAGCGTATGGAGTACCGTTTTCAGGCCTACCTCAAAGGCCGAAATGGAGCTCCAATGCAATTGGGTGCACAGGAGTACTACGAGGGCCGCCTCGACTGGTACAGTTTTGAAGTGGCAGAATCCGGCCGGGGCAGCCGGGATGAAGTTCAGGAGCCCCATATCCGGCATTTGATCCCCACGGAAGTGGAATACCCCGGTATGCCCGCCGCCCGTTGGTGGGAAATGGAAGACGGTAAGGTCAACCTCCTTGCCCTGGAAGCGAGTGCAACACAGTCTGGGCGGCTGGCATTGATGGAATTTGGGCTGATGTACAGCAATGACTGGTTTATGCTGCCGCTACGGGTGCCTGCCGGCGGCTTGCTGGAGGTGGAAGGACTGGAAGTCCGGGATGTATTCGGGCAGTGGTCAGAAGCTGCCCACTACCGTGATGCGGCGGGGAGCCCTCATTGGAATTACTTTGGGCTCACCGGGATCAATGACCCTGGCAGCCGCTACGACCAATACCTGCTGTTGCCTCCTGGGGTGGTCGATTTGAAAGAAAGTCAGGCACAGGAAGAAATCTACCTGGCCCGCGACGAGATGGCCAATATGGTTTGGGGAATTGAGTATTACATATCAGATGGTATTGATGGCCGGCGGGAAGGCAATGTCAGTGCGCTCAATACCGCCACCTACCTGCAAGCCTTATCAGAGGAGGTAACAGGCGGCACGCCCCCTGCCCCGCCTCTGGACAATGATGCCCTGGTCCGCTACCGGCTGGCCACCGAGGTGCCGGAACACTGGATACCGTTTAAAGCTACGCTTGTCCCGAATGGGGGCGGTGCGATCCGGTTGCAGCGCGCCGCTATGCCGCGGGTATATCCTGGGCTGCCTATCGAGCGAATCCGCCCCCGCACGAGCCTGCTGCGCTACGGGCTGGATAAACCCGGTTATGAACCTTTCTTTGTCCCTGAGGAGGAGGTGCCCAAGGCTGGTGTGCGTGTTTCCCGCACCTGGCAGCGTACCCGCTGGCACAATGGGCGGGTCGCGCTTTGGAGCGGCTTCCGCAAGCAGAATGGCCGCGGACAGGGCAATAGCGGACTGCGCTTTGATGGGTTGTTTGAGAAGGATTAAGAGCTTATTGGGATTTCACACTTCGTCCTGCCCTTCGGTCACGTAGCTAGGGGTAGCGTTGCTCTGCATGGTGTGCATGATGCGTGAAACTACCGCGTCCAGCTAGAATGGCCCCGCTTTAAGGGCAGCGCTCTGTCCCCCGCTGCCGGGGGATACAGGGGGTGGAAAAACACTTTGAAAAGCCCAAGGTCAATTCCTAAAAGCGCCTGTCACCCCAACCTTTAGCCTGGAAATCAGCCTACTGACAATGCAAATCTGTATATTTACACCTCAAGTACCCATTTAACGATATGATGCCCCATCTGCGAACCTTATTTTTTGCCCTCTTTTCTATAGGCCTTGCCACGAGCCTGCACGCTCAGCCCACAGGCAAAAGCTACGCCCACTTCTTCTACGTCACCGACTTCCAGCCCGGTTGGGAAGACTTGCCGGAGACTGGACGTGAAGCCCGCAATATCGGGCAGGTATTGGAAAGCGACTACAACTTCACCGTACAGTACCACCGGGAAGTAGACAAAGCTGACATACTCCGGAAGATCGCCGAGATCAACAGCCGTAAATACGGTAAGAACGATCAGGTCCTGTTCTTCTTCTCCATGCACGGCCACTTTGACAAGGCGGCCGACCGCGGCTACCTCGTGCCAGCGGATGGGAAAATACCAAGCCAAGATTACTATGGCGATACCTGGCTCAGCTATGATGACCTCGGCAGCTACATCACGAAAAACCCTGCCGAGCACGTCCTCCTCGCCCTTGATGCCTGCTACTCTGGTGCCTTTGGCGACCGCTACAAAGGCGCACCCGATGCGCTGCCCTGGGAAGGCGCAGGCGACTGCCAGCAAAAAGCGCAGATGGCCCTGCAGTACGATAGCCGTCTGTACTTTTCCTCCGGTAGCCGGAAACAGCGTACCCCAGCCAATTCCCTCTTCGCCAAAAAGTGGCTGGAAGCCCTGCGCAACGGTGCCCGCACCGGCCTGGTGACCTCCCGCGATCTGCGTTATTACCTGGGCGGCATCTCTTTCCCCACACCTGAGGGCGGCTCCTTTACCAGCCGGCACGAGGCGGGTGGGGACTTTGTGTTTGTGCACCGCTCAGCTTGTCAGGGCAGTGGCAGCAATACGGATGCCGAAGAGGAGCAGCTCTGGGCACAGGCGCAGCGCTTAAAGACAAAGGAGGCTTACGCTTTTTACCTGCAAGCCTACCCGGATGGCCGCTACCGGGCGCAGGCAGAGGCACAGATCATAAAGCCTCGGCCGGACCTTCCGGATATGATTTTTGTGGAGGGGGGCACTTTTCAGATGGGTAGTTCGGATAGTGATGCAGGCAGCAATGAAACACCTCATGCGGTCACGGTGGATGACTTTTACCTGCACCGGTTTGAGGTGACCTTTGAAGAGTACGATCAGTTTTGCGAAGCGACCAACCGGGATAAGCCGGGTGATGAAGGCTGGGGCCGTGGCAAGCGGCCTGTGATCAATGTGGCTTGGCATGATGCAGTAGCCTACTGCAACTGGAAGAGCAAAGAAGTGGGGCTGCAACCCGTGTACCGTATAAATGGCACGAGCGTGAGCGCGGACTGGAACGCTGATGGCTACCGCCTGCCGACGGAGGCGGAGTGGGAGTTTGCGGCGCGTAGCCGAGGAAAAGATTACAAATATGCATGGGGCAATGGAAAACCTAATGGGAATATTGCAGATGAAAGCGCCAAAAAGGAGAATTCCGGCTGGACTATTTGGGAAGGATATGAGGACGGATATGCAGGTACGGCTCCGGTTGGGATGTTTGAGCAAGGTACACTAGGCTTTTCAGATTTAACCGGCAACGTTTGGGAATGGTGCTGGGACTGGTACGACAGTGATTATTACCAAAATAGTCCCAGTCGTAACCCGAGAGGTCCCAGTACGGGCTCTCCCCGCGTGTTTCGCGGTGGCGGTTGGGACAACCGTCCGCAGGGCTGCCGTGCCGCCTATCGCGACTACTGGGGCCCGGCGCGCCGTGACGGCGGCGTCGGCTTCCGCCTTGCCCATAGTTCACGCTAGCCCTTCCATGCCTTTGGTGAGCAAACGTGATGCAGCGGCAACAACCGGAGCTGGGCGGCGGTAGCGCCCTTGCGTAGGGCGTGCAGCTGAGGAGCGCTGTAAGATTAGCAAGTGAGGGGGCGTAAGCCCCCCGAAAAAAATTATAGAGATGCAGATTAAGGTGTTTAGTGTACCGGTGGTGGGAGGAGAATCAGCAAATGAAGAAATGAATGCTTTTCTGCGGGGGCATAAAATTTTACAAGTAGAACAACAACTGGTTTCTGGGCCAGCGGATACTTATTGGAGCTTTTGTATCCGGTACATACAAGGAGGCGCTCTTGCTGGAAAAAGAGGAAAGCGGTCTCGTAAAGATTATAAAAGCGAGTTGCCACCAGAAGTATTTGAACGCTTTTCTATACTGCGGAAAATAAGAAAGCAAATAGCAGAAGAGGATAGCGTACCGGCATTTGCAGTATTTACAGATAAGCAGTTGTCTGCATTGTCGAAGATGGAAGAACTATCAGATGCGGCTATGCAATCGGTAGCGGGCGTAGGGGATAAGAAAGTCGGGAAGTACGCCGAACGTTTTCGCAAATCTCTGTCAGATGAGAAGGGTAAATAATTTACTGGCAGTAATATCAGATATGGATAATCTTCGGCTTGCTTTTTGGAAAGCGAGTAAAGGAAAGCGTTATTCAGCGTCAGTACTCGATTACCAGTCTAGATTGGAAGAACACCTATGGTCATTAAAAAAAGCTATAGAAAACGGAATAGTTGAGGTAGGTGATTACCGCTATTTTTTTGTTTTTGAACCCAAAAAGCGGGAAATCTGTGCCAGTGCATTTCGCGAGCAGGTGCTGCATCATGCACTGATGAATAGCTGTCATGCGTACTTTGATCGGGCACAAATTTTTGATAGCTATGCCAGCCGTAAGGGGAAGGGAACTTATGCAGCCTTAGATCGTGCCAAAGTGTATAACCGGGAATATGAGTGGTACCTGAAGCTTGATGTCCGTAAGTTTTTTGCGAGTATCCAGCATACTGTGTTGAAAAAGCAATTGGCGCGACTCTTTAAGGAAGAAAGGCTATTGTCTATTCTCTATCAGATTATAGATAGCTATGAGGCCTCTTCAGGCTGCGGTTTACCCATCGGAAATCTAACGAGTCAGTATTTTGCTAATCATTACTTATCCGGCTTAGATCATTACATCAAAGAGAGGCTTCGTATTAAGGCTTATATCCGCTATATGGACGATATGGTACTCTGGGATTCAGACAAGGCAAAGTTACTTGATGCCCATGCATCGATAACCACCTTTTGCAATGAGCAATTACAGATTGTTCTCAAGCCTATGCAGCTCAATAAGACAAACCAGGGATTACCGCTACTTGGCTATCGATTATTTCCATACCATGTCCGTTTACTTCGAAAAAGTAAGCTTCGGTTTATAGAAAAAGCTGGAAAAATATATCTGGCCAAAGGGTTAGGAATATGGGGTGACAAAACTTGCCAAAGGAAAATGCTTCCCCTTTTAGCATTTATCGATTATTCAGATAGCAGGGCTTTCCGAAAAAGTGTAATTTCAACTCTTGAAGGTCAGGTGTCGTAGGGCTCTAACCGCGTGAATCGCGGTGGCAGTTGGAACAACAATCCGCAGAACTGCCGTGCCGCCAATCGCAACAACTGGAACCCGACGAACCGTAACAACAACGTCGGCTTCCGCCTTGCCCATAGCTCACCAAAGGCCGGATGGCTTTGCTGAACAGATGCCTGTCCTGTCCCGATAACCGGGCAAAAACGGTAGTTTTAACTGCTTGCAGCAGTAGTATTGGTAATCCATGGACGATGAAGGTTCTACTGCTGCTTTTTCTCTGTGCCTTATGATATCATTAGGGCATCGCTTACCCCATAGCTGGCTACAGCGGCGGGGCACGGGGGAGACGCGCTGCCCGTGATGCTGGGGGCGGGGAGTAAGGTTAGGTCCTTCGCTTTTGGACATGAAGCCAGGGAAGCGTTGCGCTGCGTGTACGAAGGGTGAAAACCTTGTGCCCCGCTCCAACGCCCCTGCCTCAAGCGCAGCGCCTGTCCCCCGCTGCCGGGGGATACAGGGGGTGGAAATATCAGAATTATACTTTGAAAAAATTCAAAAAAGCGGCAACAAACAAACCCTCACTCCCCCTTCCGAAAAAACGCAAACACAATCTGCCCCACATAGGCCCCCAGCACACTTTCCACCAGTGCCAGCCAGGTATTCATCTCCGCGAAGGAGAAAATAGACTTGGCCTTCAGCTCAATGAAGAGGAACAGCAGCAGCCCGTATAGGGGCATCAAAAAATAGGAGAAAGTGACGAGCGGGCCCGATATATACCGTGGCGGCTCCGGCTCTTTGTGGTGCTGCCGCAGGTAGTCGGCTACCATCACGGAGATGTAGGCGGCCAGGGCAGGGGCCAGCAAAGCTACCGTACCTTGAAATTGGTCGTTGCTAAAACCGCCGGTGCTCCAGTGGTAGGTCAGGCGCAGTATGACGGCTACTTTGATTAGGCAAAGCAGGTAGAACAGGCGCTTCTTAAAAGTCGCCTCCGTAAGCAGGCGGCGGCGCTTTTTGCCCGTTGTGGGCTCATCCGGCAGGCGGCTGAGCCAGTCGGTGAGGCTGTGCGTGATTTGGGCGTGGGCGCGGGAGTACTCCTCGTAGGAAATCAGGCCGGCATTCCACTTCTCGTGGTGATCCCGGGCGCGACTGCCGAGCACGGTCAGAGCGTTGGCAATATCGCTCAGCCCGGAGTATTCGGCGTATGCGAGGGCAGCAGCATTGGCAGCTTCGAGCTTGCCCTGCGTGATGAGCTGCCGGATGGAGGATTTGGTTTGGTCCATGATCAGGGGCGTTCGAGATAGCGCTTCAGGTCTTGCTGAAAGCGGTTGACGTAGGGGATAAGGAAATCTTCTTCAAAGTCGGGCTCCATATCCATGTAGCCGCTCGTGCGGGGTTTATACACACCGGAGCCAAACTTGCCGGTCAGGCTGCCGGTGAGCAGGTAGCCATCATCGGTGGGCGTGTAGTGGAAGGTGAACTCCAGTCGCTCGCGGCGCATATCGTTGCAGTCGCCCCACCACAGCTCTACGAAATCGCACCAGAGAGACTGTTCTTCATCTTTCAATACTTCGCGGCAGAGATCGGAGACGTGGAATGTAAGGATATATTCGTTATTGAAGTCGGTTTCTTCCACCTCGGGGGTCCGGTTTTCGCAGCCTTCCCGGGGCTGTTCGTACCGCTGCCGGGCGTAGCGCAGTACGGCATCAAATACGGCTTGGCGGCTGCGCTGTTGGTGGATGGCTACTTCGGATGTCCCCACAGCCTGCTCCACCCCAGGCAGCTCTACCGGGATATTGAGCGTCTGTGCTTTGCAGGCGTTGATACGGCTTTTCGTCTGTATGGCGTTGTCTTCCTCCCATATCCAATGGTAGAAGCAGGGGTTGTAGCCGCTGCCAGATTTCGCCGGGAGGTACACCTGCACATTGCCCTGCGCAGGCGGGATTTCCATAAAACGGACGAAGGTGTAGTAAAGGGTTTCATCCCGAGACTTGCCGCCTTCCTGCTCCGTCAAGGTTTGTTGCAGTTCGTTCCAAAGGGCAGCGCCTTCGTCGGGGTCGGTAGTGCGCAGGCTGAGCCAGAGCTCCAGTTCCATGCCGTTTTTTGCCAGTTTGGCTTCGTCTACTTTTAGTACTTGCCCGTAGCCTTTGGCATCGAGCCAGCGCTGGTAGAGCCGGGCTTTTTTATTGAAAAAATTGGTGTCATCGCCCAGATATACCTGAGCATGCGGCTGCAGGGGGATGAAAAACAATAGCAGTACTATGGGGTAGAGTTGTTTCATGGAGTTAGTACTTGGTTTGGACACTAAAATAGGAAAAACCTATAGTAAAGTAAAAGTACAGCAGTGCTGGTGTAATTGATGCTGGAATAGGCCGTCAGGCCGGGATCAAAGAAGCATAATTTATACTCCCCTCGGGCATAATAAGTGATTTTTGACTTTTTCTTTTTGCACCCTGCGGCGTTAAAAATGCTCGCCGTAGCTAGGCTATGCCTGTGCTTTTTGCCTTGCAGGGCACAAAAATAAAGTCGTCAAAATTTCACCTCTCGTGACCGAGGGGAGTATAGGAGATTTTGAACTTGCATGATTTGAAGTAGGGTGCAACGCCTCTTGCGCGGCGCTCAGTTGAGGCAGTTCCATGCCCCGGCTTAGGCTTGTTTTGGAGCGGGTATCAGCTGATGTCCTTTCCCTGGCTGGGAGGAGAAAGAATTATCGTTACATCTTTTTATCTCAGGCTACCATAAAGAGAGCATCCGTTTGTTGACTACAACCCGTCCTCCTTATGAAGAACTTTCAAGTATCCCTTTCGCTATTCATCCTACTGTTCTTTTTGGTACCGCTGGCGTCTTCTGCCTCTGAAAAAACACTAACCTGGACGTTTCCCCTCCCAAGGACACATACGGGCATTCTGATCGGCAATGGCATTCAGGGGCTAATGGTTTGGGGGCAGGACCATCAACTGAATGTAACCGTGAGCCGGGCGGGGTTCTGGGATCATAGAGGAGGGAAGCCTTTTGGTGCCACCACCAACTTCAGAACCGTAAAGCGGCTTTTGGAAAGCGGGCAGCAGGATTCCCTGAAACGCATTTTCAAAAACGAAAAACAGGAAGGCTTGCCTGACCGTCCCTATCAGTTAGGTGGAGGCCGGTTGGAATTGCATTTCCCCGAGGGCTTTGTGCTTCAAACCGGCACGCTGAACCTCCATACCGGTAAGCTGCAGGTGGTGATAAAGGCGCCGGACGGCACGCTAAGAACGATGGATATCGGGCAGGCGGTGCCAGGAGAAGTCACCTGGATCAGGATGGAAGCGGCACTGCTGGCAGATGTTGACGTGAAACTGATAGCGAGTTACGACCATCAGCAGGTCAAAACAGAACTTGCTGCGATTGGCGTAGAACTGCCCACCCGGTTTTCTGATGCCGGGCAATCCATTGCGGGGTTCACGCAGTCCCTGCCGGAAGACCCTTCTCTTTCGGTCGCCTTTCAGAAAAATGAAGACCATCTGGTCCTCACAACAGCACTGGGCGCGCGCGCTGAGTCTGCTCTGATCGCATCCTTTCAGGATATCGACCTGAAAAAACTGGACGAACAATCTACGGATTGGTGGACGGCCTTCTCCAAAAGCCTGCCAAAGGTGACCATCCCGGATCCAAAACTACAGGAGGCTTACGATTACGGGCTTTACAAAATGGGAAGTGTGCACCCGCCGCACGGAGTGCCCGCTACTTTACAGGCCGCTTTCATGGAAACGCAACGCATACCTCCGTGGAGCAACGACTACCACTTCAATATCAATATCGAAATGATCTACTGGCCGGTCTTAGCTTCCGGGAAATTCGAGCATTTGACCCCGCTTTGGGCGATGCTCAAACAATGGATGCCTACTTTGGAAGCAGCCGGCAGCTACTTTTATGAAAATGATAAAGCCTTGCTCATGCCCCATGCTGTCGACAACCGCGGGCATGTGGTGGGCAACTTCTGGACCGGCATGATAGATCAGGCCTGCGCTGCATGGATGGCACAACTGGCGTGGCTGCAGTATCAGCACACCCTGGACGAGCGCTTACTGAAAGAAGTGGCTTTCCCACTGATGCAAGGCACCTTTGAGGGCTACTATGCCATGACCGAAAAAGCAGCGGACGGCACCCTAAGCCTGCCCGTTTCCGTAAGCCCGGAATTCAAGGGCGCCAGGCCCGATGCCTGGGGCCGGAACGCATCCTTCCAACTGGCCGCTTACAAGATGACCGCGAAAAACCTGATTCAGGCAAGCAAAATCCTCAATCAGCCTGTCGATGAACGTTGGGAAGCCGTCCTCGGCAAGCTTCCGGATTATGCCCTCATCGAAGGGCCAAAGGGACTGGAGCACCCGGAACACAAGAGCAAGCGCATTGCCCTTTGGGAAGGAATGGACCTGATTGAAAGCCACCGCCACCATTCCCACCTGGCCGGCATTTATCCATTCCAGTCCTTTGACCCATTTGACGAAGCACATTCCTCCATTGTGCGGCACTCCATCAATCAGTGGATAGCGGAAGGGCCGGGGAGATGGTCCGGTTGGTGTGTGCCCTGGGCGGCTACCCTTCATGCGCGCCTGGGCAATCCCGATGGAGCCATAGCGTGGCTGCACTACTGGGAAGACAACTTCACCAACCTGGGCAGAGGCACTCTGCACGATGCCAACCACAAAGGCGTGTCGCTCATCCAACCCGGCATTGGGCCTGACTTGCGCGCCAATGCATCCACGCCCATCGACTGGAACGGCGTGGGTTTTATGGAAGCACATAATGAAGTGATGCAGTTGGACGGAGGCTTTGGCGTGCTTGATGCCATCCACAACCTCTTCTTTCAACAGCGCGATTCGGTCCTTCATATCCTCCCGTACCTGCCTGCCAAATGGAGGAGCTTTGAGTTCGAAGGCTTGCACACGGCGGGCGGCTTCGTCATTGATGGCAGTGTAGTAAACGGGAAAGTGGAGCGTATCGGGATTGAAAGTAAATTCGGCAAGCCCCTGTATGTACAAACGCCTTTTTACAAGGGTTGTCAGGTGAACGGAGTAGAGCAGGGTAGCGCTTTGCTTAAGCTGCCAACGGCTGTGGGGGAGCGGTTGGTGGTTCGGCCTGTTGAGTAAAAAGGGGGCCTCTCCTAAAATAAGAAGATAGCCAACCAAGCAAAGCCGCAACGCTCAATAACGCACTCTACCCCAACTCCCCTAACACCGGCGTACCCGCCTTCCCCGGCGACTGATTAAACAACCGGGCATAGGCGGCATACAGCTCCGGCAGCTGTGCCTGAAAAGCGGCGGGCCAGGTGAAGAAGTGGGCAATGCTCACCGGGCGGAGCGGAATGGGGTCGAGGTTGATCCACTGTTGGATCGAGGCCTGGCTAAAGCCGCTGATTTGCTGCAGCTCGAGCCAGTGGTCTTCGGAGAGGGCCGGGAAGTTGGACTCAGGGTAAGAGCGCTCAAAGACCTTGGCGTATTCGTGCAGCCCGATGTTGTAAAAATTGTGCGGTTCCAGAAAGCCTTTCATCAGTTGCTCGGCAGAGAAGAGGATGGCACCGTCTTCTTCGTAGATTTCGGAAGCGTGGTAGTTTTTGGGGTACTGTGGAGAAGGAAAGGGCTGTGGGAAAAAGATGAGGTGCTCGAATTTGGGCAGCAGGAAGTCCTTCTTGCCGAAGGTGATTTGTACGGCGCAGATAGCTGCCACCGCTTTGAGGTCTTCTGTGGCGGTCTCCATGCCCCTGGCCATGAAGTCGTTGGCTTCCATATAGAGGCGCACCCGGCGGCGGAAGCGTAGCTTTTCAGGATCAGCCAGGCGCTGATAGTAAGGCAAATGGCGCTCAGGGAGCATACGGAGCTTAGGGAGCATGTCCGGTGGCCGGCGCGTCCACCACCACCAGTTGATCTGCGGGCTGAGGATGTAGATGAATGCCAGCGCAACCACCAAGGGCACGATATAAATGCTGTAGCCGGAATCAAACTCCCAGGCCAGAAAAAGGAGCAAAATAGCTCCAAATGCAAAGGGGATGGAAAAAATACGAGCGGGCATATTCCGGTTTTGTGGGGGAAATTACAAAATCAGCGTGAGGAGTTAACACTTCCGGCCCATTGGTGTTTCATTCTCATCTATAAAATGATGACCATGATTGCCGAAGCCCTTACCCGCTACTTTCACTTTATGAGTATCCTGACGATGGTCTGTGCAATCGTTGGGGAAGCCTGGCTGATCCGCCCACGCCTGCAGCGGCGGGTGGTGCAGCAATTGTTTGTACTCGATAGCGTATACGGGCTGAGTGCTTTAGCGATTGTAGGCATCGGCCTGCTGCTTTGGTTTGGCGTCGGTAAACCGGCTGACTATTATTCCAAAAACTGGATTTTCCACCTCAAACTGGGGCTCTTTACCGGCATGGCGATATTGTCGGTCTGGCCGACGATCTTCTTCTTCAGGCACCGGAAAGGTGCAGCAGAAGACTGGATAGACGTGCCCCGCCGCATCCGGCTTATGCTCCGCCTGGAGCTGGCCCTGCTGTTGCTGATCCCGCTTTGTGCGGCCCTTATGGCGCGTGGATTTGGTCAAATGGGATCGTAACGGTATCTTTTGAGGCTTCAAAACTTTTTGCAAAAGCCTCACACCGCTATGATTTATTACAAAACGAATGACAACTGGTTTGGTGACCTGCGCCACCTGGCCAAAAGCTGGACGATGGTCCGCATTATGCGCAGTGTTGTGTTTATTGGCGTTTATGCCGCTATAGTTTGCCTGACGATCGAGTGGCTCGACCTTGGGCGGTATGTGGACCTCAATACTTCTGTGTTTTCTCTCCTTGGGGTGATACTCAGTATTTTGTTGGTTTTTCGGACAAACTCCGCCTACGACCGCTGGTGGGAAGCCCGTAAGCAATGGGGCGCTCTGGTGAATAATACCCGCAACCTGGCGATCTACGTGCATAGTATGTTCCCGCAGGACAATACCGACATCCGCCGGGTTATGGGCAAGCACATCTCTAATTTCTGCCTGGCCCTGGTGGAACATTTGCGGGAAGGGACCAAACTGGACCAGCTGATCTATCTGACGGATGAAGACCGGGCAGAATATGCCGCCAAAGCACATGTGCCCAATCATATTGCCCTGCAAATCTTCCAGCGCCTGGCGGAAGCCCACCGCAATGGAGAAATCAACGAGGGTGATTACATCAATATTAAAGCCCAGCATCAGAGCCTGCTCGATATCCTGGGGGCCTGTGAGCGGATTAAGAAAACGCCCATTCCGTTTTCCTACGCGGTCTACCTGAAAATCTTCATCACCGCCTATGCTGTCTTGCTCCCCTTTGCGCTGGTCAATACCTTCCACCTGATGAGCATCCCTCTGTCTATGTTCATTTTCTTTGCCTTATTGGGCGTGGAGCTCCTGGGAGAGGAAATAGAGGACCCTTTTGGGCTCGACTGCAATGATTTGCCTACCGGGGATATGGCGCAAACCATCAGGGGTAATGTTTTTGAGATACTGGAATCCCGTCATCCGGTGGAATCCAGGGAACGGGAGCTATATGAGAAGGTATTTTAAGCAAAAGTTAACCGTTACTTAATTTCCTCACAAGCCAGAAGTTTCAACTTAATACCCATCTTTGCGTTGCCCTGATCAATACCGAAACATCAGAATATGGAGCAAGCGACCATAACAGGCAGGGTATATGTACAGCAATACGATCTCCAAAAAGGTATCGCCGGCGTAGGCGTTTCCGATGGCAAAGTAGTGGTGCAAACGGATGCGGATGGGTATTACACCTTGCCAAGGCCCAAAGCTGAAGGTGTCATTTTTATCACCAAGCCCGCCGGGTACGAGCTGCCGCTCAATGCCCACAATCAGCCACAGTTTTTCCATTTTATCCGGGCAGAGGGCAGCCCCAATAATGCCGAGCTGGAATACGAGGGCTTTGAGCCTGCGCCCCTGCCCGAAACCGTTGATTTTGAATTGCTGCCGGGCCGGCAGCAGGAGCAGTTCCGGGCAGTCTTTTTTGGCGATATTCAGCCTAAGACGGAGGAGGAAGTAGGGTTTTTCCGGCAGCTTATGGTAAAGCATCTCCTCCATCAGCCCATGGACTTTTTTGTACCGCTTGGGGACATTGCCTGGGACGGGCTTGCCCTCTATCCGGAGATTCGGGACGCCCTTGCCGGGATTGGAAAGCCTTACTACACGGTCTGCGGCAACCACGATATCAACCTGCGGGCTTCAGACCCGGCATTTAGCCGGGAGACCTTTCAGCGTTATTTTGTGCCTACCTACTATGCCTTCGACTACGGACAGGTACACTTTGTGGTGCTCGATGATATCGGCTACACCGGCTGGGACACCGAGTACGATACTTTCGGTATTACCCAGGGTTACCTCTCGCAGCAACAACTCCGATGGCTCCGCAATGACCTGGAGACTGTTCCTGAGGACAAGCTGGTGGTGCTGCTCATGCATATTCCTATCTATACCGATATCCTGCCCGCTGATACTTACCGCAATATTCAAAACCGGGACGATCTGTTTGATATTCTGGACCACCGCGAGCAAGTGCTGGCGCTGGCTGCTCATACCCATTTTGTAGAGCACGTTGACTTGCGCGAAGGCGGCTGGTCGGGCGATGGAGCCTTTAAGCATCTGGTCTGCGGGGCGGCCTGCGGGGCCTGGTGGAAAGGGCCCCGAGACTGGACAGGGCTGCCCGTTCGCTTAGGCATGGATGGGACACCCAATGGCTTCTGGATTTTCGATTTCGATGGGGCGGCTTACACCTATCGCTTTCAGGCGGCAGGCCAGCCCGCACATGAGCAGGTGGGGGTACGGGCGCCCATTTCAGGTCCGCTTGCGGCCTGTACGGATGGGCAGGAGGTGGTTGCCAATATTTATGCCGCCAGCTATGAAGCGGTAGTGACCTGCCAGATTGATGATGGGGCGTCGGTACCTATGAAGCGAACGGTGGAAAAAGACCCACTCGTTTTGCACATGCTGGAGCAATATCCGGAAGAATATACACACTGGATGAAAGCCAGGGATTGTGCCCATCTCTGGAAAGCTCCCCTCCCGGATCAGCTCCAGCCAGGCGTGCATACCCTTGCTTTTACTGCTATTGAGCCGGATGGGCACACCATCAAGGGAAAACATACGTTTCGTTTAGTCTTTGATTGAGGCCAGCGCCTGAGCTTCAGCAGGCGATAGCGCCCGGTAGTATAGCCGCACCTCATCCATTGCTCCTTTGAAAAAATTGCGGCGAGCAAAATTACATCCCAGCAGTACAGGTTGCTGTGAGGCAGGAAAAGGCCAAAGGTCCTCCACCTGTCCTACCTGCTCGCCATTGACATAGTAGGTACATTGCCCCAGGCTTTGGTCGGCTACCGCAACCAGATGTGCCCACTCGTCTTCCGGCAGAGCATGATTGATCCAATAGTCTTTCCAGCCATTGGTGTAAGTAGAGAAACCCCACTGCAGATCGCCCAGCGGGCCTAGGCCAAACTGCCAGACGGGCTTATTGACTCCATCCATGGATTTGCCCAGGAGCCGGTCAAAACGGCGCAGCTCATCGACCTTAATCCATGCCGAAAAGCTTACGGAGCCCTTGTGCCTGTCGAGCGCGGGCAAGCCCAGTTCCAGATAATGCTCCTGCCCGTCAAACTGAAGAGCTTCCCCCTTAATTCCGGCCACTGTAAGAGCGCCGTTATCAGACCGTATGGCGGGGTGGCGCATTGGTGTATCAAAGCTCAAGTAGATAGCAAGGCCCCGTTCCAGATCTTGGCTTTTGCCGTAAGCGTTGGCGGCAGGCGGGAGGCTGTCCGGTTTCTGATTGCGGGCTACGGATTGTAATGCCTGGCTTTCCGGATAATAAGTAAGGGCTGCCTGAGCAAGGGCGGAGGCAGCATCCGCATGCCCTGTGCTTTGCCAGGCTGCGCAGACATTATAAACCTCGGTGGCGTGATGGTAGAAGCGGCCGGTGGTGTCAGACTGCAGCAACTGCAAAGTGGCGGTGATGACTGCCGCTGTTTGCTTTTTTAGCGGAGCGATCTCCTGAGCTATTGATCTTGGGGAAATGGTTAGTTGAAGGGGGTCGTAACCGTATTTTCTGATGAGTTCCTGCTTGCGCTCCCACCAGGCCTCAGGGCCTCCGTTGGGGAGCATGGTGGGCAGGCTCAGGTCCCCGAATAAGGTTTGAAGACCTTGGTAAAGCGTACGCTGCATAATACCGGCATTGGTTTCTTCTTCAATCATTTCAGTATGATAGGCCATAGGGCGTTCAATAGAGTGGGCTTTGAGTAAACGAGCCAGCTTGAGGGTCTCCATCATATCGGGCTGATCGCCAAAGCCGTTAGTCAGGTAGAGAAAGCCATCAAAATCCGTCTCCCCTACCAGAAAAGTACGGTAAGCCCGCTCCGGATTAACCAACCGGTGGATCGTCGGTGCCGCAGCCAGGTAGGCATCAAAAAGATGGGGGCGCAGCATCATCGTTGAGAGGGTGAAGTATCCGGCATCTCCGTGGCCGGCCAGGATGCGGTAGGGCGCAAGCCGGGGGCCGTATTGCTGTTCCAAAATCGGGAAAAGGCGGTGTTCCAGAAAGCTTAGAGTCGTATCGCCCATGGCTTGCTCAGGGCCCTGCCCTGCACGGTAGGGCCACGCACTAACGCTCCAGTAGTTGTTATCTGGCACATCGAGTCCAATCACGACCAATGGCAACCCCTGCCCCGAATGCGCCAGCTCTGTCGCTAAATGGTAAGTGAGCGCTGCGTAACGGTTGCTGTTTAGCACAACCATCACCGGGTAAGGACCTGGGTTTTCCTCAAAGCCATCTGGCAGCCACACCCGGGCTTCGGGTAGCCTGGCATTCTCTCCAGCCTTAAAGTGCAAGACCTCCTGTGCCTGCAAGGGCAGTAGGTTGAGTAACCAAAAGAAGCATAGAAGGGTCCGACGCGCCTGCAGAGACTCTAATTGACCTATTGCATTATTGCTCATCACTCTTTTACTTTTAGCTTTCAGGTTTTGCTGTTGCCTACCGGTTTGTTTTTCTGAAAAATCAGGCTCTATGGTCCGGCAGAACAGCATGTAAAACGTCTGCTGTAAAAGTAGAAGAGGCGTAAGGAAAAAGTATCTTGGGGTGTAGGGGTTGTTCCGTGAATCGTGGTTTTTACCCTCACCTGTTATTTAATGACTTTCTGTCTTTGAAGTACGGTATTTCCAGACTCTAATGAAAGGATATAGAGCCCGGTTTCGTAAGGCTTCATGTCCAAAGCAAGCGTCTGCTTTTGCGCAGGAGGGAGTGCTCTGCGGTATACGGTTTGCCCAAGGGCATTACGGAGTACCAGTTGCGTGCTTATGCCTTCTGACAGGCCCTGCACTTGCACCGTCAGCTCTTCCCGAACAGGATTGGGAAAGGCTCGCAACGCAGGCGCCGTTGGTTGGAAGCTTGAGGCATTCACCATGATAGAATCCAGCGTTTCCACTTCCAGGTCATCCACATAAAAGCCATCGAGCTGTATGAAGTTGTCAGATGCCATCAGAAAGCGGATGGAGACCGACTCGCCAAGGTATTCGGTCAGGTCAATTTCTTCCTGTACCCACTCATTTTGAATGCCCTGATAGAGCGGCTCTGCGGGCTGAAAGCCCCCGTTGCCGGTCACGGTATAGCGGCCACAGAGTGGGATCCAGCTATTGCCGGCATTTGTAGAAAGCTGCACTTGAGCGTAGTCGTAGTCCTCTTCGGTTGCCCATCGGGCCTGAAAGCGCAGGAAAGCTTTTCCGGCTTCTTCATTCAGGGCCAGGTTTTCATTCAGCGTCAGCAGGTTGGTTGTTCCGGCAGGGTAATTGCTGAAAGGGCTGTCGGTGAAGGAATTGGGGGCGGAGACAAAAGCCTCTGTGGTCAGCGCCCAGGAGCCGCTGGTTGTCCAGTTGGACGGGCTGTCCATAGGGTCTGCGAAGACTGTATTGGTTTCGCCATTGAGGTAGGTTTTTTCCAGGGTGTCGCGGTAAACGTATCCGCCATAATCCAATGCAATAGCGAAGCGCACTTCTTCAATAATGGCTGATCCCGGCATCACCATATAGTCGAAGGAGTAGCCCGTGCTTTCCAACAGATCAAGTGTAAGCACCTGCGGGGCCGAAGCCACTACTACATTAGAGCTACCGGCGGTAACGCTCAGGGTGGCGCTGCCATCCTCCAGCCCAAACCGCTGTATTTCCAGCGGGATGGTACCCTGCAAACTGCTGAGGGCTTCCGGGGTTTCGTCCCGGACTTCCAGATAATAATGCACCAAATTTGCCATAGCCAGGTTTTGCCACAGCACTCCTTTATTCAGGCGGTCAATAGCCGAGGCGGGGGGCCAGAACCCAAAGGTGCCCGGCCCGACTTCCGGCGTGTAGGAGTACGCCTTGTCTTTGGTTTCCATTTCGCCGTACATCCAGTCATCGCTGCCACCGTTGACGACATAGCCCACCGTTTCGGTGCCAGTGCCAAGTTTGTAGTTGTTGTACCGGTTCATGACGTTGCCCATGCCTTTGAAAAGGGCATCCTCGCTTGTAGGGATATCATTGTAGCCCCAAGGGTGGATGAGCAGGTTGCCAAAAGTATGGTAATTGAGGATGATCTGGAAGTTGTGCTGTTCGCAAAAGGCTTTTGCTGCCTGTGTTTCGGGCTCGGAGAAAGGAGCATCGCCCCGGAACACCTGACTGTTGGGGTCGGGGGAGGAGCCGCTGTTGTCAAAACCCCACTCGAAGCCATAGTTACGGTTGAGGTCAACTCCGAACACATTGCCACCAAAGGGGCGGCGGTTTTTACGCCAAAGCCCGCCTCCTTCGGGCGTGATTTGCTCATTGTAGACATAGCCGTCCGGGTTGAGGCAGGGGATGAAATACATGGCGGTTTCATTCACCAGAAATTGGACCTGAGGGTCAGAATCATAGTTTTCGAGCAGGTGCCAAAGGTAGAAAATGATCTGAGAGAGGCTGTTCGGTTCACGGGCATGATGCAGGGCCGTGTACAGTACGCGGGGCTCTGCGGGCTCATCCGTGGCAGCGTTGTCCGAAACCCGGAGCCAGTAGATCGGGCGCCCTTCAAAAGTAGTGAAGGTGTCGATAGGCGAAACGGGCGTGATGAGGTCAGGGAACTGATCGTGCATCCGTTCAAACTCCGCCAGCATTTCTTCGTAAGTGAAATAGCCTCCCATAGTGCCGTCCACATAATTTTCAGGCGTAGCGATGTCCGCAAAAGGGTCATCCGTTGCGCAGTCACCGTTGCGCAGGCCAAGTTGCTGAGGCTGCTGCCGATAGTAAGTGCCTACGTCTTCAATGGCGATTTGGTGTGGGATACCTGCGGCTTCCAGGAGTTGTACTTCCCGCTCAGAGAAGTCATTGACCAGGAATGCGCCCGGGCGGATGATGCCGTGGTCGGTCTCCAGGCCGAGTGCGCCCACTTCCTGAATGCTGTGGCGGGAGAGGTCAATGCGTACCCGGTGGTAGGTAGTTTGTGCAGAAAGAAGGTGGGCTCCCAGCAGGAGTAAAGCGAAGGGTAGTAACAGTTGCCTCATGTGGTCGTTTTTTCTTAACCAAGTTCGTAATCATTCCTAAATCCGGAAACGAACATAAGACAAAATTTCGATTCTCTGGTTGAGGGGAGAACCTGATTTGGACAAGCCGCTTACAGAAGAACAGGTTTATTCCTCCCTGATGAGAGCAGAAACCCGCATCGCACGCAAGGCAGGCGGGATTGCAGCTAGCAGCCCGATGGTCAGTACCGTGATGGCTACCGAAACAAAATCTACGAACCGCAGACTGATGGGGTAGGCTTCAACAATGAAGTTGCCGGGCACGGTAATCAGTCCGATGTACTTCTGCGCTGCGTACAACCCTAAGGCCAGCACAATGCCAATGACCAGGCCCATCAGGCTCAGGAGTACACCCTCGGCCAGGAAGATATCGCGTATGGTGGTTTTCAAGGCGCCCATGGAGCGCAAGATGGCAATATCCGGCTGTTTTTCCAGCACGATCATCCACAGGGCACCAATCATGTTGAAGGAGACCAGCAACAGCATAAGGCTGGCAATCGCGTAGCTGAGCCATTTTTCTATCTGCATCAATTTGAGGAAGGCGGCTTCCTGTTCAAAGCGGTCTTTAACGTCATAGCCTTCGCCAAGGAGAGCGGCGATCTGTGTTACGGCATCGCGGGAGTCCACCCCTGCTTCCAGTCGCAGCTCTATGGCACTGACCTCATTGGAGTCCGACTCCAGCAGGCTTCGCGCAAAGCTGATAGGAGCGAGTACGTACTCGTTGTTGAATTCATGCTGTATGACAAAGGTGCCGCCCGGATAAATGTACCGGCGGCGGAAAGGCTGTAGCTGCCGGCTGAACAACCCCCGGCTTTGACTGCGGCGGGGCATGTACACACCGAGCTCTGTGAAGGGGTCGCCAATATTGACGTTGAGTTTGTCGCGCATGCCTAAGCCGAGAATAGCCAGCTCCTTTTGACCGTCCTTGAGCAGGTAGGTGCCCTCCCGCACGGTCGTATCAATGCCCACTACCTGCTCATAGCCAGGGGCTAAGCCTTTGAGTGTACCGAAGTCCTGATTGTCTTTGTACTCAAAGAAAGCCACTTCTTCCAAAGAGGTGGTTACCGCGGCTACTGCTTCCAGGGCCAGCAGTTCTTCCAGCATGACCGTATCCGCGTTGAAAGTTTTGCCCTGCGCAGGCGTGATCTTCACATCGGGGTTGAAGTTGCTGTACATCGTCGCAATGAGGTCCTCAAACCCGTTGAATACGGAAAGCACCAGGATAAGCGCTGCTGACCCCACCGCAATACCAAATATGGCAATACCGGTAATGATATTGATGGCGTTTGTGGACTTTTTGGCAAGCAGGTAGCGGCGGGCAATCCGTATGGAAAACTGCATAGTCGGGCTTTACTGTTGTTATTGAACGGGGCGTGTGGGCAAATTGGGCGTTTTGATGGTCCGCAACATACCACGCTGCTCGTCAATCATCAGGTTTTGCTCATTGTTCATGAATTCGTATTCCCCGATGAGTTTTTGCAGGTCCGTATTCATTTCCTCAAAGTCGGCAATACGGTTTTCTACCGGGTAGCCTTCCACTTTCAGGCGCTTGAGCAGATCGTCATGCTTTTTCAGGACTTCGGCCTGATGCCCGAAAAAGGTCTCGTGTTTGGCCAGGAGCTTGTCGTGGTTTTCGCGCAGTTGCGTATGCAGGGAGTCTTTCCTGATTTTGTTGGGCTGCCCGTCGTACTGCTCGCGGAGCACCATGTACTCTTGCTGGGTCTGATCGAAGCTGTTGCGGTAGTACTTCAGCGAGGCTCGCACCTCATCGTATTGTTTTTTCGACTCTTCAAATTTAACTTCCTGCTCATTGGTACAAGCCGTGAATAAAGTGGCGGCCAAAGCCAGTAGAAAAGTGATGCGTGTCAGGTTCATGGTATGCATTGGTTTTTATTAAAAGTCTTCTTCGCTCTCTCCGGGTACGCCTACGGATTCGGGGCAGCCGTCCGGTCGGGTGGTGGTCAGGTACAGGTCAATAGAAGCCCCTTTGATGACCATCCTTCCGGGCACAAACTCCGGCTCTTGCTGGTAAATAAACGCACTGCCTTCCGCCCCTTCTGCTCCGAAGGTCTGCCCAAGGGAGAGGTTAGAACTGGTCAGCAGGAACTTCGCTTCGTCAAAGCGCTTACAGATCAGGTCGGGCAGCGCTACCTCATTGGTAATCCGCTCGGTAATCACAAATTCCAGGGTAGAGCCCCGTGGTACTTTTACGCCCCGGCGCAGCATGTCATCCGTGATTTTACGGCCATTATGGAAAAAGTAAAGTACGGTATTTTCCTCCTGTTTGTTGTCAAAGATCCGCTCCTGAATCCGGGTGCTTACATCAATACGGCGCAGCTTCGTGCGGTACTGATCGAAGTTGTAGCCTGCCCGCATGAGCGTAGGCAGCAGCACGGAGTCGGCCTGCGCCCGGTACTTGCTGACGTAGATGGTGCGCCCTTCCTTGGCCCGCTGATTGGGCATAGGCTCTTGCTGATAAATGGTGTTGGGGCGTTTGTTGCTGTCGAAAAAGGAATCGATGGCTACAATCGTGAAGTTCTGCTTTTCGGCTTTGCGCACCGCGTCCCGCATATCCATACCGGTATAGTCAGGGACTTGTATGGACTCGCCGTGGCGGGTATAAATTTTGAGGGACCACCGCACGATATAGACGGACCCAAATACCATGAGCAGGATACCGGCAAAATTGCGCAGAAAGACCGGTGATTTTAGAAATTGCCAGGCTTCCTTTAGGTAGATTTTAGCCCTGGCCATTACCTGTTCTGCCAAAGGATTCGGCTGGCCAGCATCAGAACGCTTACTGTTCGAGGGTTCCGGAGTGGCAGAAGGGGTATCCTCATTCATAGTGGTCGTATTGTAAGTAGGTTGGGCTGAGGCTTCGGCTTCAGCCGGTATGTTTTGGTTATCGGTTTCAGATGATTGCAGCGCACCTGTTATCACCGCTTCCAGAAGCACCGCCGGCGTGTGTCCCGCTGCTGCGATCTGTACACCCAGCAGGCTGTGCTTTGTGACCGGTGGCTGGAGGTTGATGTCAAAAATATAAACCTCCGGTGCTTTACCTTCCTGCAAATGTACAAAAGCATCGAGATTGGCCGGGCTTTTCAGGTCGAGCAGGCGTACCGCTTTTTCCAGTTGCTGCTGAATGCTCCACGCAACGCCTTCGTCGGAGGCGAAACGAGCGGGCGTACTGCTGTATTTTATGGCTTGTTCATACTTTTCGCCGGGGCGTAGGATATGACCGTTGGGCCTGACTTCGGATATGGGCAGCCATTGGTATTGCACCGCCCCGTTTTGCTTAGCGACCGGGTAAACATGTGCGCTGATTTCCAGTAGGCGATACCCAGCTTTACGGGTAATTTGCGGGGCAGCTACCAGAGCTGTGTTTTGTGGGAAAATGGCTCCCGGAGGGAGGCCCAATATCCGTTTGGCTTCCCGGCCTTCTTCACTGCCGGGGCGGAAAAGCAGGCGGGTATAAGCTTGTAGTTCTGAGCGGGAATTCAATAATTGCACACCGGAGCTGTAATGCCCATACAGAGGGCGGACCACCATGGGGTAACCCACCTGGTTTTCCAACCGGCTCAGGGCCCCTGCTGCATTCTCATTATAGTCCGGTTTAGTCAGTTTCAACTGATAAGGTACGGCGACCCCATTCCGCCCCAGGGTCTGCAAAAGCTGGTATTTATCGGCGCAGAGCCGGACGACCTGATCCGTTGCGCTGTTGTGGGGGAGCCCCAGCCTTTGCAGTTGTGTATGCAATGACTGCGTGGCTGACGGGGGCTGCTGAAGGGTCAGCCAGACGTATTGGGCCAGTGCGGGCCAGCTACTGACGGGGCAGGGCTCGGGTATTTTAGGGTAGGCTCTGCTGCCGTATTGCTGGCTTAGGGTTTCCAGCGCTTCATCGTATTGCTGTGGGACAGAAGTACTGCTGCACAAATGGTGAAGCTCGGGCATTGAGGCCGACAGGAATACCTCTGCGGGCAAACGGAAATACCGGGTACCCGTTTCGGAAGTCGTCTCCCAAATGGGAAGAGGTCGATACCCTTGCATACCATCCAACCACTGGAATACTTCCCGGGCGCTCTCCAGGGAAAGCCCGCCACCGTAGCCAAACCCTCCGCAGATAAGAGCGATGCCTTTTTCTTCCCGGGCCCGACTCATGGACAGCTGCTGCTGAAGCTGCTGGCCCAGTTGATGACCTGCAGCGGGCGTACTTTTCAGAGAAGCTTGGATTAAAAGAGTCAGCGCCTGACTGGGCGTGAGGCCTATTTGCCCGAAACTGCCCCAGATCGGAGCCCCCATCGTGGCGTCGGGCTGACTGGTGATGCGGTCAATCACAAACTGCCCGTTCGAGAGGCTGTACCCACTGATTTGGGCGAAAGCCCGTAGCTGTAGCCGCTGGAAAATCTCAATGGACAGGTTGCTGATGTGGTCCAGAAAACGTACATTGGTATAAGCGTGCGGAATCTGCGGTGGCAGTGCCAATAGTCCTGCATCAGGGGTGGCCACTACCGTACAGCTAAAGGGGACCTCTTCGGGCACTTGCTTGATCAAAACTTTTTCCTGCAGGCCTTCCAGCTTGCTCCGCAACCGGAAAGCGGTGACTGCTTGCAGGGCGGCTGCTTCATTAAAATATTCAAGGAGCTGATCGGGAGCCAGGATCAGAATCGTTCCTGCTTCTGTTTGCACCTCAATGGGGAAACCCAGCCCGTCTTCTAAATCTCCCAGCAGTTGAATGGTTTCCTGCTGTTCAAAGGTGCTGCGGTCCTGCCACTCGGCTATGGGCAGGATGTCCTCAAAGAAAGCCCGGTTGACTGCCAGCTCGAACCGCTCCAGATCATCGGGGTGTTCCAGCTCGGTCTGCCCGCAAGCCGTTGGGATATCCCCGGGGCTTACCCGGACGGGAAACCGGAGTTGCTCTCTGACGCGTTGGTGCAAGGCCTGAGGAGGTGAATTCGTCCAGTCTTCACGCGTCAGGGTGATGGCCGGCGTTGTGGAAAAGTCGTGGAGGTCGAGTAAATCCCGCAGCCGGCCCGGGTCGGCTGTGTAGCGGCAAACTGCAGGCGCAAAGCCGCTGTAGGGTACGCCCAGTTCTTCCAGCTTTTCCTGGAGCTGTCCGTCTTCTGCAAAAGTACCCTGCATCGCAATCCAGGCAAAGTCGATGCAGGACGCCAAATCCGGCCATTCCAGAGGGCGGTCGAGGTGCCTCAGGTGGCTACCTTCCTGTGTGTCAGGCAATGATTCCTGCGCCCGGACAAAGCCATTGGCTTTGTCCGGATTGGCAGAAAGCAGGTCTTGTATGTCGGCCGCCTCGAGGGCAGCAGGGTGCATCAGATAGAGCCGGCCACGTGCATCTACCAGGAGTGGTATGGGTTCGAACAGGGCCCGGTCTAACAGGGCAAAGGCTGCCCTTGCGTTCGGAAGCGAACGGTTGCGCTCGCGGGAAGGGCCACCAAACAGAATACCTACTTTCATAAAACCAGCGGGTTTTCGGCTGTAAAGGTAAGGAAGTCTGCCAGAATATCTTAGGTGAAGCTCAGACGTAGAATGTGTATGTTTGCAGCTCAATTTTGCCTTTATGAACCGTGAGATCCTTCGGCTGGCTATTCCCAATATCATCAGTAATATTTCGGTGCCCCTCCTGAGCAGCGTAGATACAGCACTGATGGGGCGTATGTCAGAACTGCACATTGGTGCGGTAGGCATCGGGGCGATGCTGTTCAATTTCATCTACTGGAACTTTGGCTTTTTGCGTATGGGCACCACCGGTCTTACTGCTCAGGCCTACGGGCAGCAGTCTGATGAAGTGGTGGCGCATACCCTTGGGCGTGCGCTGCTGATCGTGTTTGGCGTGGCTGCGCTGCTCTTGCTGCTGCAGCAACCGCTCGGAGAAGCCGGTATCGCCCTGATGAATACGGAAGCCCGTCAGGCAGGGCTCGTCCGAGACTACTTTTTTATCCGGATTTGGGCGGCCCCGGCTACGCTGGGCCTCTATGCGCTAATGGGCTGGTTTTTTGGCCTGCAGAATGCCATCTACCCGCTGGTGCTGACCATCATCATCAACGTCGCCAATATTTTGCTGAGTATTTACTTTGTAGAATATCAGAGTATGGGCGTTGCCGGAGTGGCTTATGGCACCCTCATCGCACAGTATATTGGCCTGCTGGTTGCATTGGTGCTGGTTTTTTATCGCTACGGCCACCTGTTGAAACACTTCCGGTTGCGCGCCATCAGTGAATGGGAGAAACTACTGGGTTTTCTGCGCATCAATGCTGATATCTTTCTGCGCACCCTGTGCCTGACGGGGGTATTTGGGTTTTTCTATGCCCAATCCTCCGGGCAGGGAGAGCTGATGCTGGCGGTAAATACCATTCTGCTCCAGTACCTCAACTGGATGTCCTACGGGGTGGACGGCTTTGCGTATGCTTCCGAGAGCCTGGTGGGCAAGTACAAAGGCGCTTCAGACGCGCAGCGTACCCGTCGGGCCATCGGGCTGTCTTTCGCGTGGGGGATGGGGCTGGCTGCGCTGTTTAGCCTGGGCTACGGGCTGGGCGGCAACGCATTGCTCCGCTTGTTTACCAATCAGCCAGATGTGATTCAGGCCGCTCAGCCTTTTTTGTTTTGGATGGTGCTCCTCCCGCTATTGGGCACGCCAAGCTACATCTGGGACGGCGTCTATATCGGCCTTACGGCTTCGAAAGCCATGCGGAACAGTATGCTGCTGGCGTTTGTTACCTTTTTGCTGGCGTATACGGCTGCCCGGAGTATGGGCAATCACGGACTTTGGCTGGCGATGTTGGTCTTCCTGGTTGCACGAGGGGGCTTTCAGCACTGGCTGTTCAACCGAAAAGGACTGGCACTGAACTGATTGGATATGATGATTAAGATTGCAAAACCGGACCAGGCACCGGAAATTTTCTATTCTATTCAGGGGGAAGGCAAAAACCTGGGGCAACCCAGCATCTTTGTCCGCACTTCGCTATGCAACCTGCACTGTAGCTGGTGCGATACCGACTATACCTGGAATTGGGAGGGCACGCGTTTTACCCACGATAATGACACCCGGCCTGGCTACCGCAAGTTTAAAAAAACGGAGGTTCTCGCTGAGCTGCCTCTGGAGGAAGTCGTTGCCGCCATACAGCAGTACCCCTGCAAAAATGTCATCCTTACGGGAGGGGAGCCCATGCTGCAGCAGCCCGGGCTGGCCGCACTTATGCAGGCATTGGGCAGCGACTATTGGTTTGAGGTAGAAACGAATGGTACCCTGCTGCCGGAGCCGGGCTTCGAAGCGGCGATTCATCAGTATAACGTCTCCCCAAAACTGTCCAATTCCAACAATAGCCAAAAACTGCGGGAGCGCCCTAAGGCCTACCGCTACTTTGCCCAAAGCGACAAAGCCCACTTCAAGTTTGTTGTTGCCAATCCATCGGAATTACAGGAAGTCCTCGACCTGACGGACCGGTACGCCATCCTGCCATCCCGGGTTTACCTGATGCCGGAAGGCACCAATCCGGAAAGCCTGGCAGATAAGCAGGCATGGCTGGTGGAGGCTTGCAAAACTCATGGCTTTAACTTTACCAGCCGCTTGCACATCTTCATCTACGGCAATAAGCGCGGGGTCTGAAAACAGCGAAGGGCAACCCCGCCGGGATTGCCCTTCACCATTTTCCAAATCAAGGCGTCAACCTTTCAAATGGATTATCTGCGGATAATCAGTTTCTTCGTCAGCTGGCCGTTAGCTGTGCGCAGGCTTACGGCATAGATGCCACCGGGCAGGTCTGCAGTTTCCAGGCGCATCTGACGGGCGCCACTTGGGAAGCGTACCTGCTGCAGCAGTTGGCCCTGCAGGTTGAAGAGCATCACCTCAGCCTGCTGTTCTACCGGGCGGTCGAGCTGAAGCGTCACCTCGTCACGGGTAGGGTTTGGGAAGAGCGACAGGTTGTTGCCAATGCCTTCGTTCTGTGTATTCACTACGGCATCTTCATCAACGATGATATTGAACGTCTCGGCACCGATAAAGCCACCATCCGGATTTTCCAGTGTAAACAGGAATGCATCAGCCGGGGTATCGCTACCGTCATGTACATAGACCAGGTTGAGCGACTCGATGGTCTCCTGGGTGAAGTGGTCATTAATGGCAAGCTCTACGCCGCCCCGGAACAGTTGGCCATGCGCTGGCAGGGTGATGATTCGGTACTTCAGCTGCGCCGGGCCATAACTGCCATCTGTAGCGCTGAGTTGTTCGGTGGTAACGGTATTGCCACCCCCCGGAGGTACGTTGAGCGGTTCATTGGTCAGCAGGCTCGGCTTAGCAGGTTCCGTTGTGGCACAGAATTCGATAGACCAGCTTTCGATAGCGCCACCGCCGCCGCTGCCAACAGCTTCTACTTTTAGTTGCCATTCGCCGGCAGTGCCTTGTCCGTCAAAGTCGGAGAGGCTGCCTTCCGGCTGAGCAATCTGCCCCGTTAGTGGAGGGCAGTTGATGCCAAAGGGCGCTTCGTCGTCAAAGCCAAGGCGGATCAGTCCCGTACTCAGGCAGTTCTGATCAAAGAGGAGGACCTCCGTGCTTTCCGGGCTGATCAGCGATACTTTCAGGTTATTGACCGGCTGATAGGAAATCTCCACATCAGAAAGGTTGATATCGCTGATGGTCCCGTTTTCGATGATATCCAACCGTGAGATTTTTACATTGGCATTAGAGCTGATGTTAATCGGCAGGTCTGAAGCCGCGTAGTCTTCACAGGAAATGCTGGCTGTACGAAAGACAAAAGGATCGAGCCATTCGCTGGGGCCACACTCCTCGCTTACCGGACGGATACGCCAGTAGAAGAAGTCATTGTTTTCAAAAATAATATCGTCAGGTACAAAATCGGTAGGCTCCAGGATGTCCATTTCGCTGTAGATGACGGCGTCACCAAATGCAGGGCTCGTGGCAATCTCGAAATCATAGCGGTCGGCATCCGGGACTGCACTCCAACTGAATGGTGTAGACAAAACGATATCTGCGGTGCCACTTGCCGGGGACAGAAGCTCCAGCTCTGAGAAGTCATTGGAGATGGTTGATAAATTCAGGAATCTTACAGCAGGGGGCAGACTGTCCGTAACTCCAATGATTTCCAGGGCAAAAGTATCTTCAACGAAAGTACCCCAGTCGATGGACAACGTAGTAGAAGCGCCGGGGGCAACAGGATTCTCACCAAAACTTACGGTAGCACTAGCAGGCAGGTCACCAACTACGGATAGCGTAACGGGCTGCTCAAAACCAAGAATAGCAGAAGTGCTAATGTCAATATTGGTTACTCCCGGCAAGCAAATAGGGGTGAGCGATTCAGGGTTAAGCGTCATCGCAAAGCCGGGCTCGGTAGCCGGGACAATTTCAAAATCGGCATTAGAGATATCAAAGAAGATATTGTCAGCTGCCTGTACCCGGATGCGGGCATCATCAGATACGGCATCAGGTACGGTGACGAATGCGCTGCCATCATTAGGTGTGCCTGCCAGTAAAGTGAAAGGATAGGTCTGCCCGCCGTCTACGGATAGTTTGATATCGACGTGGTAGCAGCGCACCCGGTTGTTGTCGGTATTGGCTACATCCCAGCGTACTTCCTGATAATCGCCTACGGTCCAGACTACTGTATCGGAGTTAGGAATCTGAACGCGGAATGGCCCGGAGGTTTCGTCCGATTTGAAGGCTACGGCATCCCATACGGCATTTCCGCCCTGAGGGTTGTTGTCCCGAACGGTGCAGCGGAAGGTCAGGTTACGCCCGTAATCAGGCAGGATTTCGGTGTTGTCGAAGTTGTTACTGATGATTTTATTGAGCCTTGGGAAAACCCGGGTTGGGGATTCTACGGGAGAGAAGGACCGGAAGAGCGGGCTGTCCCCCTGAGGGTTGCCCAGGCCAACATCGTTAGGCCCAAGGTTATACTGTTCCCAACAGTAGGTGATAGCATCTCCATCAGGGTCTGAACCTTCTGCGGTTAATTCAAAAGGAGTACTCAGAGGTATCCAGAACCCATCTTCCAACGGGATTTCCACAGTAGGCTCTGCATTGGTAGTAGGTGTTTTTGTGGGGCAGTTGTCGCCATTACCTTCCCGGGTGTAGTTGAAAATTTGTTGCAGCGACGCGGTATGATAGTGGTCATCGGTCATATCGGTAATGTTGTCATCCTGGGCGCAAATGCCCGCATAAGCCATAATCGTGCTGCCACTACCGGGTTCGAATGCGGTGGCAGCAGTTACGTTCTGACAGCTGTTCATGGTGTGGGTTGCACTAAATTGGTGCCCAACCTCATGCGCGATGATATCAATCACAAACGGGTCGCCTTCTGGCAGGGTAATGCCGGATACACCGTTGGATTTGTTGGTGTTACAGGCAGAGCTCAGAGAAGCTACACCATTGCCTACAAAATCATTGTGCACATTGAGTACGTGCCCGATATCGTAATTGGGCAGACCTATGTTGGAATTGATGGCTATGCCCACCTGGCTCAGCAGCTCTGAAGTATTTCCGTTGGAAAGGTTGTCTGTTGCAGGATCGGTAAAAATAATCAGGTCGTTATTCTCGATGAGTTCCAGGCGGATAGATGCATCCCGCTCCAGGACCTGATTTAAACGGTTGACCTTGAGTACGATAGCTTCCAGGCCGTCTTCCACTGTGCCGCCATGGTATTGCGTGTATTCACCGGTAGCAGCTACTGCAAACCGGTAAGTGCGCAGGGTGGCCTGCATCAGCAAACCCCGTTCGCTCACCTGGTCATCATAAGAAGGGTCTGCATCTGCGGTATGGTCTTCCACTTCACAGGTAAAACCCTGATACAGTTCAGTATTGGGGTTCTCTCTGGTGGCGTAGGTGATGTAAGCCGGACCGGCCTGATCAATGTAAACGCGGCCATTATCCGAAAAAATGGTAGCATAAAAGCCCTTATTCGGGCCAAAGCCCAACCGGATAGACTCGTGTGGGTTTTCAGGGTTCCACCCCCGGAAGGTCTTAATGGCCGGATAGCGCTGTGCCAGCCCCGGTGCCATTACCGGTGTTTCCACTACATTGAATGCCTTCAGGGTGCCGTCTGGCATTGGCATCAGGAGCTCAAGAGGCGATTCATCCGTGAACTCAGCTGGCGCTGCCCGCAGCGCCGTTCTGATACCCTGTAAATTGAGCTCGAAAGCCTCGTAGTTGTCAACTTGGTATAGCCGCTCCTGCAGGGGTTGCTGCAGTGCTGACCGCGATTCGAGGGCGGTCCAGAAATTCTGCTGCCCGATGGCTGGAAACAGTACAGACAGCAGAAGCAGATAAGTAAGCGTAAATCTCATTTTTGATGTTTTTTTTCCAATTAATAGACAAATTCAAGACGTAGCAGTTCTCAATAGATTGGAAAAGGTGGTGTGCAGATAGGGTTAGAATGAGTGGAGGGTGTGGTTGAGGCTGAGAAAAAGATGCCGGACAGCATCCACTGTCCGGCATTCTTGCTTTGGTTTATTGTACAGCTATTTTTCGGCTGACGATACCTTTCTGCGTTTGTACATTGAGCAGGTAGATGCCTTTAGGCAACTGACTGACGTTGAGCGACAGTGCCCCGCTGACCTCATTAAAGGCTTGCTGAGCCAGGACCTGCCCCTGCAGCGTGACCAATCGCAGGGCAACCCGGCCTTCCACCGCCTGCCCGAAAGCAACATTCAGGATATCCCGGGTAGGGTTAGGGAAAACCCGAAGTGTTTCGTCGAGCTGCTGGTCAAGGGTACTTACGGTAGCGTCCTCATCGATTTGGATACTGAAAGTCTGCGTAGGTATCCAACCGCCCTCGGGGTCTTCCACGATAAAGGTGAAGCCATCGGTTTCGGTATCACTGCCATCGTGCACATAAGTCAGGTTGAAGAGGTTGATGGTCTGCTGCGTGAACTCATCCCCTACGCCGAGCAAGTCACCGCCCCGGAAAAGCTGCCCGTTTTCAGGCAGGGTGACAATCGTGAATTCCAGTTCTTCAGGAGCAGAATCGTTGTCCTGTACTTCCAGCTCATTAGTGGTGATGGTATTGCCGGCGCCCGGAGGAACGCTAAGTACGTTGTTGGTGATGATGTTCGGCGCTGTAGGCGTTACTGTAGCACAGAATTCCAGCCCCCAGCTTTCCAGGGCACCACCGCCAGTACCCTGTTGAGCAATCTCAATCTCCAATGTCCATTCGCCAAAGGTGTCCTCTCCGTCAAAAGCAGAGAGGGGTTCAAGCGGCTTCACCGGAATCGTGGTAATCGGTGGGCATGCGATTGGATTGGGCGCTTCATCATCGAAGGAAGCTCTGAGTAGCGGAGAGCCAAAGCAAGATTGGTCGAACAGGACGACCCGGGTTTGCTCAGGGCTGATAATTGTTACCCGCAGTGCATTAACGGTTTGGTAAGGGATTTCCAGGTCATCGATATTGATGTCGCTGATGGTACCGCTTTCCGTGACGAAAATCTTGGACGTCCGAACTCCCGGGTTATTCGAAAGGTTAACCGGCAGGTCTACCGGCAGGTTGTTGACACAGTCCACCGTTGAGGTCCGGAAAGCTAGCGGGGGCAGGTATTCACCTGTGCCACAATCGTTTTCCGGGCGAATCCGCCAAAAATAAAGCTCGTTTTGTTCCAGGAAGTTTTGTGTGGTATAGCTTGTTCCCGTCAGCCCGGTCGTTTCTTCGAACAGGGTGCCTTCTTCGAAAGTAGGGCTGGTTGCAATCTGGATTTCGTAGCGGTCTGCACTGGGGACATCCACCCAGCTGAAGTCGGTACTGAAAATAATGCCCGATTGCCCATCCACCGGTGTGAGCATTTCCATCGTTGAGAAGTCGCTGGACAGGGTGATGATGCGCAGTTCGCGCAGGGACGTATCCACACCTGGCACTATGGCTTGTACGAAGAGGCTAAGCGTGTCTCTACCCTGATTGGGCGCAATATTGAGGTTCAGGAAGGTAGAGGCACCTGCCGTAAGTGTATCAGACGTAAAGTTAGCGGAAGAGCCCGACGGCAGTTCGCCCAGGAGGCTCAGCATGAGTGTGCTATCATACGCCAGGATAGAGGTGGTGTTGATCTCAATGTTTAGTTCTTCACTGGGCAGGCATACCAATGGGAAGGTGGCAGGGGCAACATTCATCGCATACCCTGGTTCGGTGGCGGCCTCAATAACAAAATCGAAATCATTGATATCGAAGAATATATTGTTAGCGGCCTGTACCCGAATACGGGCATCGTCAGTGGCTACATCCGGCACATCCACAAAGGCTGAACCATCGTTAGGTGTAGCTTCCAGGAGGGTGTAAGGATAGGTGAACCCACCATCCACAGATAGCAGCACATCCACATATTGGCAGTTTACCCGTGGATTGGTGGTGTTGGCTACGTCCCAGGTTACTTCGCGGTATTCACCACCGGTCCAGGTTGTGCCTGTTTCATTGCCTGTGAGTACGACAAACGGGCCAGCTGTTTCATCTGACTTAAACGCAACTGGCTGCCAGACCGCAGCGCCGTGGTTGATGTTGTTATCACGCACTACAAACTGGAACGTCAGGTCACGGCTATAAGTAGGCAATACTTCAGAAGCATCATAATTGTTATTAATGATCTTATTAAGGCGTGGGAAGACTCGCTTATTGCCAGAGGGTGAAGGCTCAAAGGTCCGGAATAGAGGTGCATTGCCCAAAGGTGCGCCAATTGGGGATACAGGGCCGAGGTCAAACTGCTCCCAGATGTAAGTCAGGTTGTCGCCGTCTTCGTCTGTAGCAGTTGCACTGAGCTCAAAAGGCGTGGAAATGGGGATAAAAAACCCATCTTCATAATCCATTTGTATATCAGGTTCATGGTTGGTTGTGATGACTTCAGTACCACAGGTTGAACCTGTCCCCAATCTTGAATACCCAATGAAGTCCTCAAGGGAGCCCACATTGTAATAGGTATCCCGGAAACCAATATTCTGGTTGCCGCAAGCACCTGCGTAAGACATAATCGTAGTGCCGCTGCCAGGCTCGTAAGCGTTAGAACTGGAGAGTTGGTCCAGAATATTAGGACAGTTATTCCAGCTATGACCGACGCTGGTTTGATGAGCTATCTCATGGGCCATAGTTCCTTGTGCAACATTTACGATGTTTGTGCCATAGAAGCAGGTGACACCTCGCCCCTTAGTAGTCGTTGTACAAATGGTTCCTCCCGCTACTCCTCCTAGCGCATCACCATCATCATTAGTGCATGGTCCCGTGAAAACGTGCCCAATATCAAAACTGCTATTACCGATTGCGTTATTTAGATAATTTTGATTTTGATTTAAGAGGGAGTAAGCATTAACCCCATCTGGAAAAGGGTCTATACCAGGGTTTAGATGGATCAGATCGTCGTTACCAGGAATAAGCTCCATAGCGACGGAAACCTCTAACTGGAAGATTTCATTGACCCGGTTTGTAGCGATGGCAAATGCACTCATTACATCGTCCGTCGTTCCGCCCTGAGATTGGGCGAACTCACCAGTACAAGCTAGTGCCATCCGGTAAGTACGCAGTGGAAGTGCTGCACCGGAGGTGTTCCGAAAGGACAGTTCTTCCGATTCCCGGTTGCGCTCCTGCCGGTCTTCAGCTTGCATTTCGTCTGCATGGTCCTCGTACCCGCAAGACAACGGTGGCATGTTTTCAAACTGTAGATCCCGCTTATAGTAGCTGATGTAATACCGGTTCTGATGAGAAGCATAAGGCTCTACGTGGACCCGGCCCTCCGGAGTGTTGATCCCGGCGCTGAGGCCTTTGGTCGTCACTTCAAATCGCGCAGTGACGAGCGGGCGATTCTTACTAATGGCGGTATAAGCCTTAATGTAGGGATATTTTGCTGCGAGTTCAGGTGCCATAATCCGCGATTCCACAACCTCAAAGGTCTCTTGTGTGCCATCAGGAAGGGGCAGAATAACTTCAGCCGGGGTCAATTGTGCAGCCTCTGTAAAGGCCAGAGGTGCATTTGCAACCTGCTGTACGAGAGACTCATACTCCAGGGAAAGGGTACGGTAGACTTTCGCACTAATGGAAACTTCAGACTCCATAGGGAGCATAATACGTTGCTCGCTAATGTCGGTCCAAAAATCGGACTGTGCACCTGCAAAGCTGAGGGCAATGAAGCTGAGGAGAAAAGTAAAAACTGGTTTCATAATTCTACAGTTGTTCTGTAATGACCTTGATAAGTAAATACAGGGCATAGCCTGTTGATATAATTGTTGCCGTCTAGGTTTCAGGGGTGAAGATCAACTCTAAAACCTGGCATTGGTTTGTACAGTCTTGCTTTCAGATGGTTCAATTAGCATATACAGTAAAGGGGGCTTCGGGGCTTTCTGGCTGTTTGTCGCTGTTTTTTTTTGAAAAACCGGGCTTTAGGCAATAAAGTTTGGCAAACAGTAAGGCTGTTCCTAATGAATAGACACAAATTTACTAGTATTCACCTATTCTTGTAAAGAAGAAGGCCATATTCTTTGTCGGATTTTGGCGGGGGTTGGTAGAAATTGGCGTGTTTTATGGTTTCTGTCCGATCAATTCCACCCATTGCCCGCTCAACGGGAAGTGGATCAGGCACCGTACCCGTGCGGGGGCAAGTACCGCTTTAATACCTTGAATGGCCAGGAATGCCCATCCGCCCATTTTACGTTGTGCGATGGCACCCAGCTTTTTGGCATCGTTCTCATCGTGCGGCAGGTGCTGTATAATGACGGCCTCATCCGGTGTCAGCAGCAGGTGGTGGAGGTTATCCTGAAACAGCCGCCCCTGATGGAAGAAATGCAAGGGGTATTGCCGTTTGTGCGCTTGTGGCCTGAACTGCCGCTCTATTCCTTCGTGCCATGCGTCTGCCTGTTGCAGTAGGGCCCGTGGCTGAATATTCCCCAATTCATACCGGTGCAGTAGCTGCGCTGCCATATAGAGCCGTTGCTCCTGATCGGGTGTTGAATGGTCTGCAAATAAGAATGCGGTGGTGGCCTGCAGCGCCGCAATCCGGTCTTCTCCTTCGGGCAGGGGGAGTGGCGTGGCGTAAGGGTGGGCCGGTAGCGGGCGCATATCGGCATCTTCCACCTCATCCTGTGGGAAGAGGTAATCGAAAGGCAGGTGTTCTCCTGGCCCGCCGGGCGCTTTCAGCAAAGTCACCGACTCGGCGTTGTTCCTTCCGGGGGGATTGAAATCCCTGGGGTAGGTAAAGGTCTCCGTTTCGATATTGATAAATACGCCGCCCCACATCCAGGGCGTTTCAGGGTTGCCGGGCTCAAGTGTAGGGTGGCTCTCCTCTCCGCCATGCCAGGTCCGGTTGAGCCATTTCGAAGGGCTCTCCCGGGTAGGGAAAATAAGGTAGTCCCGGGCCCGGGTGATACCGACATAAAGCAAGCGTGCTTCTTCTGCCAGCGCTTGTTTTCTGGCCCGGGCGCTGTCGGGGCTGCTTTGCAGCTGCTCTTCCCAGTAGGTGTTGCGGTTTTGGTTGGCGTAGGGGTTGACCCAATACCTTAGCCATCGCCCACCGAGCACATTATTCAGGTCGACGGTGCCGGTTTCTGAGCGGATATCAATGCCCCAGGGGTCGGCTCTCAGGTTATTTTCGAGGTCATGGCAGACCACCACCGGCCATTCCAGCCCTTTACTGCGGTGGTAAGTCAATACATTCACAGCATCGGGCCCTTCACCGGACCCCTGCAGGTCTTTGCCTTCTTTCTCCAGTGCATTGAGCCAAAGCAGAAAACCGCCTGTGGAGGCCGCCGAATGCAGCCGGTTGCAGGCCGATTCGTATTGCAAAGCGTACTGCCGCAGCACATCTGCATTGCTCAGCCGTTGCCGGGTATTCCCCCATTGGGCTACCGTACGCTTTATTTGCAATCGTTCCATTAGCAAGTCCAGGGTTTCCGCGCTCGACAGCTCGAGTGTATGGTCCCTAAGTTGCTGCAGGGCAACAATGATTTCGGTTTCGGAAGCCCAGAGCTTCAGCCCTTTTTGCTTTTCCTCCCGGGCGGCAAGGTAGGTCAACCGGCTTTCTACAATTTCTTCTATGTTGTGGCTGCCGTAGAGCATCAGGATTTCAGCAATGGAGAGCTCATCGTAGGGATTGATCAGGTACTTGAGGCAGGCAAGGATGTAGCGGGCTTCGGCTGTGCGCAACAAACCTGCTCTGGAGATAGCTGCTTTCAGTCCGGCCTTGTGCAGCGCCTCTGCCACTTCCTGGCAGTTGTTGTTGGAGCGGCAGAGGATGGCTACGTCACCCGGGCGGATGAGGCGTGGCTCGCCCCCTGATTTTGGTTCCGTGTAATGCCCTTTTGCCAGCCATTCGCTGAGGGTGTCTGCCAGGCAGTGTTCCATCCAGGGGCGGCCGGGCGGGCGCTTGCCTTCTTCCTGTAGAAAGTGCCAGTGCATGAGCGGATAGCCCAGTGCCTGAGGCTCGGGGGCCTGGTTTTTACAGTCGGGGTTATCGCTGCCATCCCGGCAACGCTTGGCTTTTAAGGCTACCTGTTCTTCGGGCAGGTCCGGGAAAGCTTTGGTAAATAGGGCATTGGTGGTATTCACGATTAACTCCCGCGACCGCCAGGAGAACGTTTGTATGTCTTTGGGGTCAATACCGCCTTGTTGCTGAATGATGGCCTGCATCAACTCCGGGTCTGCTCCCCGGAATCCGTAGATGGACTGTTTGGGGTCGCCCACCCAAACGGAATAACGGGCGATTCTCGATAGCTTTAGGAAAATCTCCAGCTGCATTGGGCTGGTGTCCTGGAATTCGTCTACCATCAACAGGTCAATTTCAGCCTTCAGGACGGCTTTGATAGTAGGCTGGTCCAGCAGTTGATTGACCAGTGTTTCCATGTCGGTATAATCAATCAGGCCGCGCTTTTTCTTGTATTGGTCAAACTCTTCGATTGCCGCCTGCGCCAACTCGAAAAGGAGGTAGGTGAAATCCCGGATATCGCTGTGGAAGCCCGGATGCTGGTAGTGCTGATAGGCAAATTCGAGGAGGTCTTCAGCATCGTCGCGGCTTTTTGCGCCCACGCCGAGCTTTGATATCTTAGCCCATTCGTGCCAAAACAGGTGCCCGCGGTTTTCCAACGTGCGCTGCATGCCTTTGAGGGTGCTGACTGCGCTCTGGGTTTTCTTGGTATGGTCTTCGTTGTGTTCCAACCGGGCAACAGTAGCCTGCAAAAGCGTTCGCAGCCGGTCTTCATAACTTTCTCCAACCAAGGGTTTGGGCTCGCCCAGCAGCGAGAGGAAAGACTGTACAGACTTGGCCTTACTTTCTGCTATGGCCTCGGGCGAAAAATTATTGGACCGGATAATCTCGGTCATTTGCTTGAGCACATTGCGCCAGTCGCTGTAGCTCTGTTTGGTCAGCCCAAGCCGTTCGCTCAGCGCTTCCATCTGCTCTACCCGCTCATCGGTCAGCACCGTTGCCAGCGATTGGTTGAAAAGCAGTTGCTGGTCTTCATCGGCAATAATATCCACCTGTGGAGAAACACCGGCTTCAAAGGCAAAACGCTGCAACAACCGGACACCAAGGGCGTGCACCGTGCCGATCATCGCATTACTGAGTTGATCCGCCTCGGCAGTCCGCCCTTTAGCGAGCAAGCTCACCCGCACGCGTTCCTGGAGTTCCGCCGCTGCCTTGTTCGTAAAGGTCGTGGCGATGATCCCGTTGGCGCGTACATCTTTTTCCAACAGTTCGGTCATTTCCTGGGTGAGGCGGTAGGTTTTGCCACTGCCGGCACCGGCGGAGATAATACGTAGATTCATAGAAGGTAGTTTGCCTGCTGCTTTTTGCCTTGGACTGGCGCTTGAAGATAGCGCGATCAGAGAGAAATAAAAAACCGGGCAGGAAGTTGGTTTCGTTTTCCTGCCCGGTTTAGGGTGTTCGGGGGAGGGCTTTAGTTGCCCGGGTCCGCGTCGCCATTCACATCCCCGGACTTGATACCCGTGAAGTTGGCATCCAAAAGGCCGGTTGAGGGCAGTTCGTCAATCTCGATGGTCGTGGGGTAATTTTCCAGCCAGGGGTTTTGAGGATTAGGGAAAGTGTAGGAAGCCGCCACGAATTTCCAGCTGGGGCTATTGGACAGGGTGGCGACCTGCCCGAGTATAGCCCGACGGATACCAATCATGTCAAGTATGGTAACAGAACTGGTGTTGTTGACATCCGCTGCCAGGTAGTCGTAAGGGTCGTCAAAGGGCTGAATACCGAGTATGTGCTGATTGATAAGAATGAGGTCGAAGGTGGATACGCCATTAAAAGGCTGTTCGTTCCAGCTTGCCCCAACCGTATAGGGCAACCCTGCTTCCAGGTGGATGAAGCCAAATTCCCCGTTTTGGTCGGTCTGTGTACTGGCATTTGCACTTCCGCTGAGGGTGACCAATGCACCGACAATCGGTTCGCCGGTTTTGGTTTTGACCTGCCCGCGGATAATCCCCTCAATGACGATTGGAACGCTCACCCGGGCCAAGCCATAGTGGTCGGGGCGGGCTTCGTCTTCCAGTTGGCCTCCAATCAGGAAGGTATTGTCATCCAGTACCAGGGCGGTACGGATATGCTGGGTTGCAAAGCCTTCCTCGTTTAAGGTTTCAAGCAGCAGGCCGTTGTTTTCGAGCAGCACCATTTGCGGGATAGCGTTATTGCCGATAGAATCAATTGGGCCGGTAACCAGAATACTTTCATTGGCCATGAGACCGAGGAAAGCTGGTGCGCCATCCTCCACTTCATCTGCTGCACTGAAAAAACCGGGCAGGCTAAAAGCCGCATCGACTTGCCCACTTGGTAGCAAGCGTGCCAGGGAGGAATCCGCGCCAATCGCAAATTGCCCACCCATGAGGAGGAGTCCGTCGGCTTGTTCCACGAAGTTGAGGTCACAGTCGCCCAGGCAGGTCAGCCCGGCGGGTGCACTAAAGGTGTTGTCGAGTTGAAGGCCCGGGGTAAGCTGCAGCAAAGGAGTCGGGGCACCACCGTCCAGGCTGATGTTTTCTCCACCAATCAGGATACGGCCATCGGCCCGGCGGTAGAGCCCCCCCGCCTGACCGCTGATGCGGTCTGAAAAGTTTTCGTTGAGGGAGCCGTTGAAGTTATACAAGGCAATATCCTGCGCAACGACACCCGGATCAAAAATGGTAAAGTCTCCTCCGGTCAGGACCTGCCCGCCCGGTAGGGGCACCAGTTGATGAATATCGCCCAGGGGCAGCGGGCTGACGGCAAAAGCCGGGTCAATGCTCCCATTTGCCGAAAGGCGCAGCAGGGGAGACTGCGTGAGATTATTACCGGTAGCATTATTGGTGCCGCCTAGTAGCATGCGGCCTTCCGTGTCTACTTCAACGACGTTTATGGTATTGCGGTAACTAATGTTCGGGCTGTTGAACGTAGGGTCCATGCTGCCGTCACTCAGCATCAGGCGAGCCACATTAATGCTGTGTATATCACCGACCATGGCAAAATCTCCACCAATGCATACGCGGTTGTCATCGTACCGGGTCATGGTATTGACGCGGCCCGGCCTTTCCAGCATGGCATCAAAAGTGAAGTCCGGTATGCCTTGGGCATTAAAGTGCTCCAGCCCAAGAGCCGGCTGCCCATTGAATGCACTGAAGTTGCCACCTATAATATAGCTGCCGTCCTGGAAATAGGCCAATTGCCGGATCACGCCATCCGCGCCGGCACCAAAGCTGTAGTAATCCAACCCAACGTTGGGCACGTAGCGGTGTACGGCGTTGGTGTTGTTGAATTCTCCGGCAATCATGATATCCCCGCCGGGCGAAAGAGTCAGGGCCATTGGGATACCAAAAATATCGCTCCAGTTGTTGATGCTGCCATCCACATTGAGAACGACAACTGCATAGCGGACCAGGAAGGTGCTTGAGGTCAGTACGATACGCCCCAGGTTGTCCAGGGTAATGTCCCGGATGGAAGTCATGAAGTTGTTGACGCCCGGGAGGTTGGAAGAAAAGGTGAAGTTGTTGACCGGCTGTCCGTTGTAGGTGCGGTAGCTGATGTACCCTTCCGGCCCGTTTGGCCCACCAATGATGGTGCCGCCTATCGCAAAACGGCCATTGACCTGGGTGATGAGGTCACTCACAAAAATAGTGCTCCCCGGATTGAGCGGAATGATTTGGCTAAGGCTGCCATTGGTATTCAGGCGCACGAGCCCCTGGGCCTGCATACCATCAAAAAGGGTGAATGCCCCGCCTACCAGGATCGTACCGTTAAACTCAATCTCAATGTCGTTGATGGTGCCGGCCGGGATGGTGCCGGCCTGAAACGCCAGGTCCTGGCTGCCATCGGTATTGAGCCGCAGGATACTGAGTTCATCCGTTCCGGCGTCCGTATACGAACCACCGATGATCACTTTTCCATCCGGCTGTACCGCCATGGCGGTCACCGCAAAAGGGATGCTGGACTGGAAAGACTGATCGAGTGTACCATTGGCGTTAAAGCGGGCGACGCTGGATTCTTCGATCCGGTTGGCCATTGTAAAAGATCCGGCCGCTAAAAATTTCCCGTCCGGTAGGAGCCGTAGTTTTTCTACGTCACCGGGCCGGGTAATTAAGGGTGCGAAACCGGGGTCGATCATTTGAGCTGCAGCAGAAAATTGCAGCAGCAGGCTGGCAAGCGCCAGGCAGAGAATTCGATTTACCATTGGGATTATGTTTGTTGTTTAAAATAGCCAAAGCGCTTCCGGAGAAGCCACAATGGTTGTGTTGCAAGTCGGGCATAGGCCGCTTACGGTGTAATGGGGGTGGTGTTTTTTGAATCCGATTCTCTGAATACGATTGCTGAGGCTGCATTCGGTAACCTGAACTAAATCAGGGGGTAGCTTCCAGATATGATTTGTGCCTGTTGGGGGCTAAAATACGAAAAGAATAGTGGTTCAGTTGCCTGAATGCATTAAAACTTATTGCGCCACATCATGCTTTCTACGGGCTTTTCTGTCCGCTCGGTGTATTTAGCGTTTTTCTTTTTGTTGTAGTAATTTTGAATGGGGCCTTCCACATGAAAATAAATGAGCTGTCCGATAGGCATGCCCGCGTACACTCTGACAGGATGGGTGCAGGAGATTTCCAGTGTCCAGGTATTGCAGAAGCCCACATCGCCTTTGCCCGCTGTAGCGTGGATGTCGATGCCCAGGCGGCCAACACTGGACTTGCCCTCCAGGAAGGGCACCGAATTATGCGTCTCTGTGTATTCTTCCGTTACGCCGAGGTAGAGCGTATTAGGGTGGAGCACAAAGCCCTCCTCCGGGATTTCCAGGTATTCAATCTGATTGTGCCGCTTGGCGTCAAGGATATGGTCTTTGTAAATAGCCAGTGTTTTGCCCAGGTGTACATCGTAGGAGTTCGTGCCCATACACTCGGGGCGGAAAGGTTCGATGACAATCTCCCCTTGCTCAATGCTTTCCAGAATACTGGTGTCTGATAAGATCATAGCCTGCTTATAATATGGATAGTTAAGTGCGCTAAGGTATTGGATTTTTCCGGCTTGAGCGGCTGTTGCCTGGGGATTTTGTCAGGGTATAAGCGTAAAAAGGGCATGAACACATGGATAAAATTTCAATTTATACAATTTTCCATACTGCTATTTGCGTTACTAAACCCGGAAACAGCTTCTTGGAAAACCAGTGCGCGTTTTCTTTTCGAACACCCAAATTGACGACTCTATGAAAAAGGCAGTTTTGCTTTTCGCACTATTTGCAGCGTACCTGCAGTTGACGGCTCAGGTGATTCCTTATCAGGAACTATCCCGGCCGGAACAAAAACCGGGTACAGATTTGAAAATCTATTTCGAGACCCCTCACGACCTCATTGTGGTACGCGAGGGGCACATTTCTCACCAGTCAAAAAACTACCACCCTGGCGAAGGCGGGGGCTACAGTGCCCAGCCGGTGCAGTACAGTGCGCAAACCGTAGCTGAGGGGATCCCACTTAATGGCAATCAGCTGTTGGCCCTGAAAGATATGGTCAAGGGCTCAGGGCTGTTGGGTTTGGACCGTAGGGCTTTTGGTGCCCCGGCGCAGCAGAGCGGAGAAGATTATATCATCCGGCTAAGTATTGACGGGCAAGAGCGTAATATGGTTTACCGGCGCAATGCAAGCTTCCCCAACGCCCCCGGCTCTTTTAACCAGGTCAGCGAGTACCTTTGGTGGCTGGTTACGGAGGTAGAGCGTTAAGCTCAAAGGGTATGCTAATCCGGCAACCGACTGAACAGTACAGGCAGCTGCTGTTCAGTCGGTTTGTTATTTGGCGTAAAGCCGGTATGCTTTTCTCCGCCCAGGCTGGGGTAGCTGGGGTATTTCCACCAAAGTACGCCCCGGCACCAGTCTGCCTCCCGGGCCAGCGCCTCCGTTACGACTTCATAACACTGGAGTTGCGCCGCACCCGAATAAGTTTCCCCGTCACCATCAAAGTGAGGCTGAAGCCAGGGTGTTGTCGTACTGGTGAAGCCGATTTCGGTGAGGACAACAGGTCGTTCAAAGGATTCGCTTATGGTTTTGGCCCGCTTAAGGACCTGATCAAAACGCCCGGATAAGTCTGCTTTGGAAGGGGTGGAGGCTTCACTCAAAGGATAATAGCAATTCAAGCCAATCAGATCGAGATCGTCCCAAAACGTCAGCTGCTCAAACTCTGAGCCCCAGTTGGCTGCGTAAGTGACCGGGCCGCTGTAGACCGACCTGGCCATAGCAACGACTTTACGCCAGGCCTCCGGCTGCTGAAGCGTTGCTTTCGCAAATTCTACTCCAACACAGAAGACATCAGCCTCGTAAATTTCTGCCAGTAGCGCATAATGGGCAACCCATCGGGTGTAATGTTCGAAAAAAGCTGCCCACTCGGTTGAGTTTTGCATCTCTACGTCACCAGGCCAGTGGCCGCCGCCCAACCATATTTGGGGTTTCAGGATGGTGTGCAACCCCTGCTTACGGGCATAAACCAAGTCGCGGACGACACTTTCATCGTTTTCTGTCCCCGCCCGGCTCATGATGGGCAGGGGCTGCGGTTTTTCAGGCGAACGCATGTAGGAATAAGGCACGATGGCCACTGCATTTGCACCGAGCATTGCTTGTTCTTCCAGCATTTCAGCGGCAAGCCGGGAGCCATAGCCATTATAAATGGAATAGCCTTCGTGTGCGAAGTTGAACCCCTTGAGGTAGACGGTAGGGCGACGTTCCGGTATTATGGGCTTCGAGGTGCCCTGTGCAAGATAGTCCTGCCAGTGGGGCTCCATTGCAAGTAACTCCTGTTGTTCCGGCCGCCATGTTGCATAGCGTTCCAGGAAAGCAGCTTTCCCCCATCGGCGGATTAAAAAATCGCAAAATGCAGCTGACGCGAGTTGTCTAAGCAAGGGAGACTGGAACTGATCGTTACAAAAAGTTTCTAATTGGGGCAGCCCGGGCAGTAGTCTGGTATTTGCCAGGCGGCTCTTCCAGTAGATGAAGCCATGCTTTTGCCAGGTAGGGTTGAATACCACGGCCAACCCGGCTTCGAGTAAAGCGACATTCGGTGGCCCCAGGATTTGCCTTAGCAGCAACTGGTTTTGCGGCCCCAGCCAGTAGGTGGCGTATATCGGATTGGCTATGGCTGCTGCACTTCGCCCATCCTTATTGACTTGCAAAGGGGAGGTGTTTTTGAGGGCAAGCCCCTTTGTTTCCATACTGGGATAACAGTGCAGGGACGGTGCAGTTCCTACCCAGGTGGTATCACAGAATGCCAAAATTGCTGCAGCCTGTTGGTCGCAGGCCGCAATAAACGATAAGTAGTAGGTGCTGTCTTCCGTATCGTTATGCCAGTGGTATTCAAAAAAAGTAGCTTTAGCGGAAGCACCCGCGGAGGTGTAGAGGGGAGGGTGCGGTTCGGGCCTTACCTCCGAGGCTGCTTTAGCAGCAGCATGTTTAGGGTCTGAGCATTGAACGTTCAGGGCCGTAAGGGCGCTCATCAAGACTAACGTGGACAGCGCTTTCATGGCGTAGTAGAGTTGTCAGGGTTTACTTTCCAGAGGATCAAGCTTCGGTCGTCGCTAGCAGAAATCAGGAAATCCTGGTAAGGGGACCAAAAGAGTTGATTGACAGAATTGAGATGCCCTTTATCGCGAATGGTCTCGAGCACCTTGAGCAAGCCGAAGGTTTCAGCATCCCATATTTTCACCGTTTTATCGCGGCTGCCGGTTGCGAACCAACGTCCACAAGGGCTGAATACAATGCTGTTTATGGTGAACCAATGGGCCGGTTTGTCGTCCGTGCAACTTGGGCTTTCAGTAAGGTGCCACACTTTCAGGTGTGCATCCCGGCCTCCGCTAAGGAGGTATTGACTGTCTGGCCGGTAGGCAAGAGCAAATACCGAATTGGTATGAGCATCTATTATATGGTGCCGGATTTGGAGTGTAGCGGCATCCAACAGGTAAATGGAGTTGTCACTTGAGCCTACGGCAATTTCACTTCGTTTGGAAGACACGGCGAGGCTACGTAGGCTTTGGTTAGACAGTTGGATGCTTTCCAGGGCTCGTCCAGTTGCCCGGTCCCATTTGGTCAGCATACCCTGCCCGCCGGCAGTGAGGATATAGCCATCGTAGGCGGTAATGGCAAAAACCCCCTTCTGATGGTGTGCAATATTGCGGGTTTTTTCCGGTTGCACCAGGTCTACCCAGTGAACGCCACCGTTCATATTCCCAACGACTACCACCTCGCGCTCCGGCAGGTGGAAGAGCGAAAAGACCTGGGTGTCCACTTTAGCGATCAGCCGGCCATTTTCCGGCTCATTGAGATTCCAGCGGACGATCCAGCCGTCGCCTGCGCCAGACAGGAAGGTGTTTGGAGCATGATCTTTACCGAGTGCAAACACGGCAGCGTTATGGCCGGTGAGCTGTGCGATTTTTTTGACTTGGAGACGGGGCATGAACGAAGGCATTTTGTGGTTAAAAAACAGAATACCTGCTTTTTTTGTTGCTGTAGGGTTGGTAAAGCTCAAATAATATGCCCCTAAGCATACATCATTCTATTAAGCCGGTTGGAGAAATCGGTATTTGGGATATTGAGGAACAGGAAGACTGGTTCCTGTCCCAACTGCATTTGAAAGTGGATGAAGCCGAACAGCTTCAGCGCCTGAAGGGGCGCAGGAGGCTGGAATGGCTGGCCGCACGACAGTTGATCCATCAGATGTCCGGAAGAATAGATCGGGCACTCTTTAGAAAAGACGAGCACGGTAAGCCTTATCTGGAAGGGTCGCCCTACCAAATTTCCATCAGCCATTCTCACGAAAAAGCGGCCGCTATTGCTGCACCTGATATTGTGGGTATTGATATACAGCATTGGGTACCTAAGATCGAACGACTGGCCAAACGCTTCTTGAATAAGGCTGAGTTAGATCAACTGCACGCTGCTGCTCCTGAAAGGCTGTTTCAGCTTCACGTGCTTTGGGGAGCCAAAGAGTCCTTATATAAAGCTTACGGACGACGCCAACTCGACTTTTGCCAGCATATGAAGGTAGGGCCGATCAATGCAAGCTTGAAAAGGGGAACTATCTATGGGCAAGTCCATAAAGCGGAGTACCGGCAAGACTTCTGTATTCATTATCAGCAGCTCAATCAGTACATATTGGTTTATGCGGTAGCCGGACAAAACCCCGGCAACCGTTAAGAGCGTGTTGGGACTTTAGTAATCGGCCTGCAAACTACACTTTTTTGGTTATACTTCGTCCCGAAAATCCTCATTTAGCTCAGGCTAAACTCCGGTTTTCGCGCCTCGTCTAACCAAAAAATTGTTAGTTTTCGACTA
>NZ_JAVJSK010000122.1:0-49356 GCF_040219495.1 Phaeodactylibacter sp.
TGCAGCTTTCGCTGAATAGCAGTGTGGTGTCGCTAGGCAACAGCGTCGTGGTGGTAATGACGGTAGAGTCGCACCCAAACTGATTGGCGAGATTTTGCACTACGGTACCGGTATCCACGGGGTTGCAGCTTTCGCTGAATAGCAGTGTGGTGTCGCTAGGCAACAGCGTCGTGGTGGTAATGACGGTAGAGTCGCACCCAAACTGATTGGCGAGATTTTGCACTACGGTACCGGTATCCACGGGGTTGCAGCTTTCGCTAAATAGCAGCGTGGTGTCGCTAGGCAACAGCGTCGTGGTGGTAATGACGGTAGAGTCGCACCCGAATTGATTATTGAGATTTTGCACTACGGTACCGGTATCCAAGGAGCTGCAGCTTTCGCTGAATAGCAGTGTGGTGTCGCTAGGCAGTAGCGTCGTGGTGGTAATGACGGTAGAGTCGCACCCGAACTGATTGGCCAGATTTTGCACGACGGTACCGGTATCCGTGGGGCTACAACTTTCGCTGAAGAGTAAAGTGGTGTCGCTGGGCAGGAGGGTAGTCGTTGTGATGACAGTAGAATCGCAGCCGAACTGATTGGCGAGATTTTGCACGACGGTACCGGTATCCACGGGGTTGCAGCTTTCGCTGAAGAGCAGTGTGGTATCGTTGGGCAGTAGCGTAGTCGTGGTAATGATAAAAGAATCACAAGCCAACTGATTGGTCAGCACAACTGTTGAGGCGCCGGTATCAACAGGATTACAGGTCTCGGCAAAGAGGTAAGTGGTATCTGAGCTACTGCAGCCGGCCGAACAGGTGCCGGGGCTAAGGATTTCTACCTCTAGTAAACAGGCGGCGCTATCCAGGTCGGAAATAGGCAGTACCACAGAGGGCGCATTAGCCGGGAATGGCCCAATGACATAGGTGCTATCATACAAGCCGTTCGTATCAATCGGGCTGTTAATAGCCCAGCCGCTACCGTTATTTGTGCCGGAAACAGTAAGCTCAGTGAAGAAAACATCATCCATCGTGGTCCCTGGCGTGCCTCCGTCTTCACAGGCTAGCACTTCGACTGTTGCCTGAAGTGTGCAAGAGTCAGAACAACTGGCAGGCGGGCTCACCATTAAGATCGAAAAACAGCTGGTCAGATTCTGATCAATAAAGGCCAGGTTGATGTTCCCCGATGATATTGGGTAGGGCCCAATTACGGTGGGCGTATTAAAATCGTTGGTCTCTAAACCTGTAGGCGGAATGGTAAACCAGCCCTCTGTACCTGCAGGGTTACTGACCTCCACGGTGAATTCGAAGAGGTCATCAGTAGGATCACTGGCAGTCCCATTGTTCAGGCATTGGATATCTACCAGAGTTGCCTCTATGGCACAGGAGTCTGAACAACTACCCGGGCTCGAGATATTGATTGAAGTACTACAGGTGCTGGAGCTGTCATCGGTTATGGTCACAGTCGAAATATCAGTACCTGTACTGCCGGAGGAGAGGCTGAAAGTAGCAGGTGTGCCGTAGGTGCCCTGTGCGGGTGTTGTGGTGCCTGTTGTAGTGCTCAGGGTATAACTGTTCGCGGTGTTCAGCCCGTCGACTACTAAATTGAAGGTGACATAGTCATCTGTTGGGTCGCCCGGTGTACCGTTGTCATCGCAGGCAATATCAGTGGGGGTGGGTTGGGTCAAAAGGCATTCATTTGAACAGGTTCCGGGGTCCGGAATAACAAAAAACTGACTACAGTTAGGATCACTGATGTCTCTTACAACGAGAGGGGTATTCCCATCTCCTGCACTACCTGCCGGCATACTAAAGGAGACCACTTGCCCGTAGGTGCCTATGCCCGGTAACGGATTCCCGTTCGCCAGCTCTACCCGGTAGCTCGTGCCATATAGTGACTCCACCAAAAGCTCAAAGTCAATATAATCGTCTGCTCCTGCAGAGGGCGTTCCTGCATCATTACAGGTTGCGCTAATCAAGTCAATAGTGGTGATTTCGCAAGACTTGCATACGTTGTCAATAGTGATCACGTATTGGCAATCTGCTACGGCCTGGTCGGTAAGCGTGACCTCGTATTGATCCGGCAGGGGCAGATCCGGTAGAAAACGGAAGGTGGTGGTCATTCCGTAGGAGCCAAGAGCACTGCCCGCAAGGGTTCCCCCTCCTATTTGAATACCGTAGGTCATATCCAGGGCATTACCTATTGGTGCCAGGTCAAATTCAAGGGTGTCGTTATCGCAAATCAGGTTGCTCAGCCCTGCCGACTGAATAATGCAAGTATCCGAACACGGGGGCGGCGGCGTCAGGTCTACAGAAATGGAACAGCCGGGGGAGACCTCGTCATTAAAGGTAACGGTTACGGGGCCGTCACTGATCAGAAAGGGGCCCAGACTGGCAATATCATCGTAGTCGCCAGCCATATCACCGGCGGGTGTATCAGAGGACCAGCTGCTGCCCGAAGCGGCTGTCGGGTTGGTAATCTCGTATTCGACCTGGTAGGTGTCATCATCAAAAATACCGGGCGTGCCACCATCTTGGCAGAATAGGTTGACTTCAGTCGCTCCGATGTTACAAATGGCTGAACAGTCGCCGGGGTCAATCAGGAAAAATGAAAAGCTACAGCTGGGGTTGTTCTGGTCCGTCAGGGTGATGGTGGTGCCCCCGTTGCCAGCTGAGCCAATAGGTAGTGAGAAGGATTGCATGGTATTGTACAACCCGCTCGCCGGAGTTACCGTAGTCCCGTTGGCTGAAATGGTGTACCCGGCGGAGCTGCTGATCGCCGGAACGTTCAACGTGAAAGTGATGAAGTCATCATTTGAATCACTAATCGTCTCATTGTTGTCACAGTCGATACTAACAAGGCCTTGGTCAAAGATCTCGCACGCATCCGAACAACTGCCTGGCCCGGGCACTGCAAAGGTATAGGTACAGGCAGGATCGTCATTGTCGATAATAGTGATGCTCACGCTGTTGCTGTTGGCCGTCCCGGCAGAGAGCGTAAAAGTCGTTGGGTTGTTGTAGCTGCCACCTGCAGGGACGGCACTCAGGCCATTGGCGATGACTGTATACCCGCTTCCCAGGTTGATGCCCGAGGGCTGAAGGGTGATCACCATCTGATCGTCTGAGGGGATAATGCCTGTACCATTGTCCCCGCACTGTACGTCCAGGATGTTAATGTCGGTCAGGTTACAGTCGTCACAAGGGTTGTTTAGAGTGAAAATAGAAGTACAGGCATCGTTATCTGTATCCCTGATCGTTACGTTATAAGTGGAGCTTTGTGGGGTGTTGGGCAAAAAGCTGAAAGTGGTGGGCACCCCAAACAAACCAGAGTTTTGACCTAGAATCGTACCATCCGGTATGGTCAGGTTATATTGTGTACCGCTGCTGCTGGGGCCCAGGGTAAAGTTGATCACGTCCCCGTTGGTGCAATTTATATTTGAGGGGGTGATATTTGAAATGTCACAGGGCAAGGGCGTTGAACAGGGAGCGGTGTTGTTGACAAACACCTGAATGGTGCAGGTGGGGTCCTGATTGTCGGTAAGGGTCAGGGTGAAAGAGCCCGGCACGGAGGAGGCATTGATCAATCTGAAGGTCGAAGGGCTGCCATAGGTAGCGGTATTATCTGCGAACGTAAGCCCCGGAGCACTAATGCTGTAGCTGTTTCCTATACTGGTACCTTCTGGATTTAGGGTAATCAGGAGTTCGTCATCACTCGGATCGTTCGGTGTATCCATGTCCGTACACTGAACGCCCAGTAAATTTGCTGAAGTTAGCGCGCAGGGTGACACACAAGTGCCGGGGTCCTGAATGGTAAAAAGAAACTGGCAGGCCGGGTCTTGCTGGTCAGTGAGAATGAAAGAAACCGGCCCATCGCCTGCGGAGCCTGGGGTGAGCTGGAAAAACGCAGAGGTGTTATAGAACCCACTGCCGGGCAGTACCAGCCCCGGTGAAGCAACCAGATTGTATTGAAGCGCTACCGCTATACCCGAGGCCTCGATTTCCATGGTGATGTAGTCATCTCCGGCAAAGCTTGGGGTATTATTATCGGCACAGCTTACGTCTAATATATTAACCTCCTGAATGTCGCAATTAGAGTAGCAGGGATTGTCAAAAGTCAGAGTAAAAGTACAGGCAGGATTATTGGAATCAGTCAGGACAATTTGATAGAAAGGCACGGTGGGGTCGTTAGGGTCAATTACAAACCCATTCGGGAAACCGTACACTGCTGTAGCTGGAAAGATCGTCCCTGAAGTAAAAGTGACCGTGTAACCACTTCCGAGATTATTGCCAGAAGGGCTCATGAATAACGTGAGCCGGTCATCACTGGGGTCGGCGGGTGTATCGTTATCCAGGCATACAACCCCCCCTAAACCTGCGCTGGTGATACCGCAGAATTCTGGATGAGAAGCTTCGGCCACTGGACTTCCCCAGCACAGTGTGAAGCAAGGGAGAAGCACGAGTAGCAAAGCCGCCCGACAGCAAATTTTATAGATCTTACCTTTCATCACGTGTTTGTTTGACAGAAACTAGACATTTTGGCAACACGTACCCAAAGCTGTCTGGATCAACTTAGTGTTGTTGTACTTGTGTTGCTTATCGCGTGATTACGACTTCTAACGGGGGGCTAGTCTTAGTGTTTAGATATTCTGGTCTTACCAAGCTTTAAGCAGCAGAAAGTCTTATCTTTCATTAACCACGAAAGACAGACCGGTCAGAGTCTGGTGAAAGGAAGTTTATTGTTTTGGGTTATACTCTGGTAGTTTAGCAGGCCGCCCCCGAAAAAGGGAGCTTAACTAGGGGGTAATACGTTGTGCATCGCAAAAAGATGCAAAAAGGAACCACAAAGGTAAAATACCAGTTGGAAACTTTACAATCTGGAAAGAAGATTAGATACAGATATGGAAGAAAGCAAGGTGTCCATCAGGATTGCTTATCCCTGATGGCCACCTTGCTACGGAACAGGCAGGGTTACCTGATTAGCGTAACGTCGCCTTGTTGTATCAACTGACGGCCGTTGATCAGCCTCAATCTGGCATAGTAGGTGAATACCGCTGGGTCCAGAGATTGCCCTCTGAATGTCCCGTCCCAACCTTCTGCTTCAACGTTGACTGGAAATGCCGTTTTGAGGAATACCTGATTGCCCCAGCGGTCGTAGATGCCCAGCTGTTCTATCAAATCGATTTCCGTCGGATCCCCAAACAGCGTAAACCGGTCGTTCCTGCCGTCTTCATTGGGGCTGAAAATGTTTGGCGCATACACCTTTGAGCGTTGGTCTACAATCACTTGTACGGTAGCCCTTGCCTCACATCCTCCTCCAATACCAGCAATCAGTTGATAGGTGCCACTCTCAAAAGCGGTCAGCGTGGGGTTCAGGCAATCTGTGCAACTCAACTGGCCGGCAGGTGTCCAAAGGAGCTGATCCGGGTCGAAGTTCAGGATGGGCGCTAACACAATCGTATCGCCTGCCTGAGCATTGATCGGGCTGTCGAGCGTTAACTCCGGAACCAGCCCTTCCGGAACAGTCACTTGCCGGGCTTCAGAACAACCTAGCTGGTCTTCCACTGTGATTGTGTACATACCAGGGGCGACTTCCAGAGATACAGGCAGAGGACTGCTGCTTTCAATGGGCAGCCCATCCACAAAAATGCGGTAGGGGGAGAATCCGTTTTCAGGAATACCAATCTGTACCGCTCCGGTCAAGCCTGCACAGGGCGGGGGCGTTGCACTGATGCTGGTTTCCAGATCTGAAAAACCGATCGCGATGTCAATAATCACCGAGTCACAGCCATTGGTTACACTTTGAATGATCTCCTGCCCGATCGGGCGTTCCTCGTCATAAACAGTTCCATTGATGGTTAAGAATTCACCCGCACATAGAGTGTCAGTAATGAGCTCGAAGTCTGGGTCATTCTGTAGTTGTATTTGCGTGATCACCACTGAATCACAGCCTAAAGAGGACGTGAGGATTTGTGTTGTCGTGCCGGTGTCTGCAGGATTACAGCTTTCGCTAAATAGCAGCGTGGTATCACTGGGCAACAGCGTAGTCGTGGTGATGACGGTGGAATCGCACCCAAATTGATTGTCAAGATTTAGCACCAAGGTGCCGGTATCTGCGGGGTTGCAACTTTCATTGAAGAGCAGAGTAGTATCACTGGGCAATAGCGTAGTCGTGGTAATGACGGTGGAGTCACACCCAAACTGATTAGCAAGAACCTGCGTGACGGTGCCAGTATCTAGCGGGTTGCAACTGGTCTCGGCCAGCAGCGTGGTATCACTGGGCAATAGCGTTGTCGTGGTAATGACGGTGGAGTCACACCCAAACTGATTAGCAAGGACCTGCGTGACGGTGCCAGTATCAAGCGGATTGCAGCTGGTCTCGGTCAGCAGCGTGGTATCGCTGGGCAGTAGGGTAGTCGTGGTAATGACGGTGGAATCACACCCAAACTGATTAGCAAGAATTTGCGTGACGGTGCCGGTATCAAGCGGATTGCAACTGGTCTCGGTCAGCAGCGTGGTATCACTGGGCAATAGCGTTGTCGTGGTAATGACGGTGGAGTCACACCCAAACTGATTAGCAAGAACCTGTGTGACGGTGCCGGTATCAAGCGGATTGCAACTTGTCTCGGTCAGCAGCGTGGTATCACTGGGCAATAGCGTAGTCGTTGTGATAATGGTAGAGTCGCACCCAAACTGATTGGCGAGTACCTGGGACACCGTACCGGTATCAGCGGGATTGCAGCTTTCGCTGAAGAGCAGAATCGTATCGCTGGGCAACAAGGTGGTCGTTGTAATAATGGTGGAATCGCAGCCGAACTGATTGGTCAGTAACTGTGAAACCGTTCCGGTATCCTGCGGGTTGCAGCTTTCGCTAAAGAGCAGCGTGGTATCGCTGGGCAACAAGGTGGTCGTGGTAATGATGGTGGAATCGCACCCAAACTGATTGGTCAGTAACTGTGAAACCGTTCCGGTATCCTGCGGGTTGCAGCTTTCGCTAAAGAGCAGCGTGGTATCGCTGGGCAGTAGCGAAGTGGTAGTAATAATGGTGGAATCACATCCAAACTGATTGGTCAGTACCTGAGAAACCGTTCCGGTATCCTGTGGATTACAGCTTTCGCTAAAGAGCAGCGTGGTATCGCTAGGCAGCAGCGTTGTCGTGGTGATAATGGTCGAGTCACACCCAAACTGATTGACCAGCACCTGGGTGACTGTCCCCGTATCCACAGGGCTACAGCTCGTTTCCGCTAGGAAAATGGTGTCCGAGGGCAAAAGTGTAGTCGCTGTAATAACGATAGAGTCACACCCGGTCTGCCCGGTGAAGTTCTGCACCACCGTGCCCGTATCCACTGGATTGCACGACTGCAGGTCAATGAGCGTGGTATCGCTGTCCACAAGCAGAATATTGGTGACCACGACCGAATCACACCCAAACTGATTGACCAGCACTTGCGTGGTCGATCCTGTATCCGCGGGGTTGCAGCTGCTTTCCACGAGGAAAATGGAATCGGAGGGCAAAAGTGTAGTCGCAGTAATAACGATAGAATCACACCCGGTCTGCCCGGTAAGGTTCTGCACCACCGTGCCCGTATCCACTGGATTGCACGACTGCAGGTCAATGAGCGTGGTGTCGCTGTCCACAAGCAGAATATTGGTGACCACGACCGAATCACATCCAAACTGATTAACTAGCACTTGCGTGGCTGTTCCGGTATCCGCGGGGTTACAGCTGCTTTCCACTAGGAAAATAGAATCGGAGGGCAGCAGTGTAGTCGCAGTAATAACGATAGAGTCACACCCGGTCTGCCCGGTAAGGTTCTGCACCACAGTGCCCGTATCCGATGGATTGCACGACTGCAAATCAATGAGCGTGGTGTCGCTGTCCACGAGCAGGGTATTGGTGACAACGACCGAATCACACCCAAATTGATTGGTTAGAATTTGTGAAACGGTACCGGTATCAGCGGGATTGCAGCTGCTCTGCGTCAGCAAAGTGGAATCTGAAGGCAGTAGCGTGGTGCTGGTGATGATGATGGAGTCACACCCAGTTTGCCCGGTAAGATTTTGCACGACTGTACCTGTATCAGCTGGGTTACAGGACTGCAAATCAATGAGTGTGGTATCGCTGTCTACGAGGACTGTATTCGTGACTACAATAGAGTCGCACCCGAACTGGTTGGTGAAGTTTTGTTCAACTGCCCCCGTATCAGCGGGGCTACAGCTGGTCTCTACCAAAAAAATAGAATCCGAAGGCAGCAGGCTAGTCGACGTTATCACAATAGAGTCGCAGCCTTCCTGCCCGGTGAGGTTTTGTATTACTGTGCCGGTGTCCAAAGGGTTGCAGGACTGTAAATCAAATAGGGTAGTATCGGCTTCACAAACCACGCTGCAGGGGTCGGGAGGTACAATCAGCAGGTTGGTGCTACAGCCCGGGTTGAACTGGTCGGTAATGGTCAGGCTGAAGCTCCCCTGGCTGATCAGGAAGGGCCCAATGTCCACACTTTGGTTGTAATTGCCGGTTACCGGTCCCAGGGGCGTTTGTGCGGTCCACCCTGCCGTGCCAACCGGGTTGATGGCCTGAATGGTGGCCTGGAAAAAGTCATCCTCCGGCACGCCTGTGGGTATGCAGTTTGTTTCCGTTACGAAGGCGTTGATGGCACAGGCATCCGAGCAGGTGCCGGGGTCGCTCAGCTGCACGGTGGTGGTGCAGTTGCTGTCGGAGGCATCAGTCAGGGTGAGGGTGATTAGCCCGCTGCCTGCACTGCCCGGGAGCAGGGCAAAGCTGCTCAGGCTGCCAAACGTGCCGGTGGAGGGCTGCACGGCCTGCCCGGGCGCTGAAATGGTATAACTGCCAGCAGTGCTAACACCATCGGCCAGAATGGAAAAGGTAATCAGGTCATCCGTGGGGTCGCCCGGCGTACCGTTGTCCGCACACTGCACATTGGAAACAGCTGCGGAAGTAATCAGGCAGGCATCGCAGGGGTTGTCGAGGCTGAACGTTTGGGTGCAGGTGGGGTCATCGCTGTCCGTAACTGTGAGGGTAAAGTTATCTGCGGAGAGGCTGTTCGGCAAAAAAGTAAACAGGGTAACCTGCCCGTAGTTCCCTGTTGTCCCGGCGGTCAGTACGCCTTCCGGGGTGCTGACTTGGTAGTTGATGCCGGTACCAGTCCCGTCTACCAGCAGCTCAAAGTCAATAGCGCCGTTATCGCAAATTGGAGTGATAACGGTAGGCAAGCCCAGGTTGCAAGGCTCCACGGAGCAGGGCGCAGGGGGCGTGAGCGTCAGACTCTCAGAGCAGGTAGGGTCACTTTGGTCCGTAAAAGTCAGAGTAGCCAGCCCGCCGCTGATGGGGATAGGCCCGAAATCAATTGTGCTCCCATATGCCCCGGTTGCGGGCCCAAAGACCGGTGATACCGCCCACCCGGAAGGGCTGCCAGTACCGTTGACGGTTACGCTGGCAAAAAAGACATCATCGTTGGGGTTGCCGGGCGTGCCGTTGTCATTACAGGTGATGTTGTTGAGGACGGGGTTGATGGTGCAGCTGGGGCAGGGATTGGAGACTACCGTTGTAGCCGTACAGGTTGGGTCATCAGCATCTGTGATCGTTACAATAAACTCAGTTACATTCGGTCCGGTGGGGACAATGGTAAAGGACGTTATCTGTCCATAATTCCCAGCATTATTCCCAGGAATAACGGCATTGTTAACATTAATGGTGTAGTTTGCCCCGAGGCCAACGCCATCTACCAGCAGCTCAAAGACGGGGCTGCCATTTACGCACTGATTGGTGACTACTGTGGATTGGGTGAGCTCGCAGGGTGGAGTCGTAGAACAGGGAGGAGGTAAATTTATGATCGTATTGGTTGTACAATTCGGATCGTCGTTGTCTGTAACAATAACACTTATACCAGCAGGGGGCGCAATATTAGTCAGGGTAAAAGTAGTTTCACTCCCATAATTTCCTCCCGGAGGGCTTACTGTACCGCCACCGACTGAAACGGTATATCCGCCACCCAACCCCGTTCCTACAGGATTTAATGGAAAAGTATAAAAATCATCGCTGGGGTCACTGGGTGTGCCATTGTCATTGCAAAGGGTAAAGCCCAGCCCCGGGTTTGTTAAATCACAGTTGACGGTTGTTGCACAAGGCGCAGGGTTGGGGATGGTAAAGGTAATGCTACAGCTGGGGTCATCGCTATCGGTAAGGATTAGGGTGATTTCATCTCCAGCCTGCGCAGCATCGAATAATTGCTGTGTTGAGAGAGTACCGTAGGTGCCGATTCCCGGCGACGCAGATACTTCGGGAGAGGTCACAATATAGGTGCCACTCAGGCCTGTGCCAATTGGATTTAACTCCACAACCGCAAAATCGTCACCAGGTGAAGTGGGCGAATTAAAGTCATCGCAAGTGACGCTGATCACGCCGGGGTCCGTGATGTCGCAGGCAGGTGGTGAGCAGGGGGCCGTCGTGGTGGTAATGACCTCAACCGTACAACTGGGGTCATTGCTATCAACGATGGTCAGCGTTGTCGGCTGCCCGTTGGTACTGCTTATCGACAGCTCAAAGGTGGTGAATACACCATAGGGCTGTGGCCCGGCAGGCGTTAGGGTGCCGACGGAGGGCACCAAGGTATAGCTGCCAGACAAATTAGTCCCTTCAGGCTGCAATTCAATGATGAACACATCGTCGTTGGGATCAGAGGTCCCCTGGTCATCGCAACTAATGAGCGAATTGACTAACCCGTTGGTCAGCCCGCAGGTACATGGTGAAAGGAAAGTAAGTTCAAAGGTGCAATTCGGGTCGTTGCCGTCGGTGATGATGATGGTGTATTCATCGTTGGCGGGTGGAGGGCCGGAAGTGGTGAAGCCAAAAGTAGTGGGCCCGCCGTAAAAAGCAATGCCCGGGCTGATCGTACCGCTGGGGGAGGTTACCGTATAACTACCCCCTAAACCATCGCCACTCGGTGAGAGGGAAAAGGAAAAATCACCATTGGAACAGGCCAGCCCTGCGAAGCCGGCATCTATAATGGCACAGTTGGTGAAACAGGGGTTGGTAAGCGTCAGCGTGAAAGTACAGCTGGGGTCATCCAGGTCAGTGATCGTAATGGTAAAAGTACTGGGGCTGCCGGGGTCTGGCGTAATCGAAAACTGCGTAAAGCCTCCATAAGCACCCGTATTTTGAGCCGGTGACCCGAGAGAGGTCGTCACCGTGTAAGACCCATTTGCCAGCCCCTGCCCCTGCGGTGCCAGGGAAAAAAAGATAAAATCATCGCTGGTATCATTTGGTGTGCCGTTGTCATTGCAATTGGGACCAGACACCAGGGCGTCGGTGATATTACAAATGTCATCGCACACATTTTCCACCGTGTATACCGTACTGCAACTGGGGTCATTATCATCCGTAATAGTGAACGTCACATCGCCACCACTTGCCGGGTACGGCCCCAGAAAAACGAGGTCTCCGTAGTTGCCCGAGGCATTATCCGGACCGTTGGATGACCAGCTGCCTGTAGCACCATCGTTCTCCACAAAGACATTTTGAAAAAAGGTATCGTCGCTGGGGTCATTTGGGGTGCCGCCGTTATCGCAAGTGATGCTCCCTCCGGTAACGGATAAATTACAGGGGGTGCTGTTACAGGGATTGAAAATGGTAAAGGTAAAAGTGCAGGAAGGGTTATTGGCATCCGTAACTGTAAAACTGTAGATAGGCTGGTTTGGGTCACTGGGGGTCAGGTTGATAAAGGCGCCGAAGGCATAGTCGTAGGGCCCGGGGTCATCTATTAGTCCATCGGAAGAAGATACCAGGAAGGTAGTGCTGGTACCCGTGCCGCTCACATTAATTTGAAAACCAACGGGGGCAAAACCAGGATTGCACTGTTCATTAGACACCACTACATCGGTGATGTTGCACCCCTGGCCTTTGAGCAGGGTAGGAAGCAGGAAAAGGGCCATTAGAGCGGCAGTCTGTACAATTAACGCGTAACGTGGAGCCATCTGTCCGAGGGTTTAGATTAAGTCTGTAACTAATACAAAGTTAGGCCGGATAGGTTTGTCGCCATTTGGGCAGAAGCACGACTACCATGTACAATGGGACAATGATGTGCTTTGTTCCGGGGTGAAAGAAGGCCGTAGATGATAATTTTCAGTGCACCGTTGGCAGTGCTCATTTTTTTTACTTTCTTTAGATGCAGCAATTTTATCCTTCAAAACGAGCCTGACAACCAATAAACCTGGTATGACTGACAAAAGCAACCGCTTCTGGTATAAAGACAGTATCATCTACGCCCTCCCGATTCATGCGTTTTACGATAGTAATGGTAGTGGGGTCGGCGATATCAATGGTTTGGTTGAAAAGCTGGATTACCTCGAGGACCTGGGCGTGACCTGCATCTCCTTACTGCCCTTCTATGAGTCGCCCCTCAAGGATGACGGCTATGATGTTTCCGACTTCAAAAGTGTGAACTCCAACTATGGGAATATCGAAGACTTCGAGCGATTTCTGGAAGAAGCGCACAAACGGGGGCTTGAGGTCGTCATTGATCTGATCATGAACCACACCTCTACAGAGCACGAGTGGTTTCAGCGGGCCCGGCAGGCCCCTAAAGGCTCACCGGAGCGAGACTTTTATATTTGGAGCGACACCCCGGAGCCTTATGCAGAAGCTGGCATTATCTTCAGCGACTATGAAACGTCTAACTGGGAGTGGGACAACGTGGCAAAGGCCTATTACTGGCACCGCTTTTACAGTCATCAGGCCGACCTGAATTACAACAATGAGCGCGTGCGGGAGGAAATGCGTTCCGTTATTGACTTTTGGTATAACCTCGGAGTGGATGGAGTCCGCCTCACTTCTATCATGTTCCTGTTTCGGGAGGAGGGCACCAATTGCGAGAACCTGCCGCAGGTACACGAGTACCTTCGTGAACTCCGCAGCTACATAGAACGCAAGCACCCGGGCAAAATCCTGATGGCCGAGACTAACCTCTGGCCGGAGGAAGCTGCAGAGTACTACGGGGAGGGCGATGAGTGCCACATGAATTACCACTTCCCGCTTATGCCACGCCTCTACATGGCCTTGCAAACGGAAGACCGCTATCCCATTATGGATATCCTGGAGCAAACGCCCCCTATTCCTGAAAATAGTCAGTGGGCCCTTTTCCTGCGCAATCACGATGACCTTATGCTTTCCATGGTCACGGAGGAAGAGCGCGACTACTTATATAAGGTGTTTGCGCAGGACCACGGTGCCAAGATCAATCAGGGTATCCGCCGCCGCCTTGCCCCCTTGCTGCTCAACGACCGCCGCAAAATAGAATTGCTCAACAGCCTGTTGTTCAGCCTGCCCGGTACGCCGGTCATTTACTACGGGGATGAGATCGGTATGGGGGATAATATCTACCTGGGCGACCGTAACGGGGTCCGCACCCCCATGCAATGGAACTCCGACCGGAATGCCGGTTTCTCGGCAGCTAATCCACAAAAACTCTTCCTGCCGGTCATCCGGGACCCCCTGTACCGGTACGAGGCCATCAATGTGGAAATCCAAAACCGCAACTCCTCCTCCCTGCTTTGGTGGATGAAGAACATCATCAGCATGCGTAAGCGGCTGAAGGCCTTTAGCCATGGCTCTACCGAGTTCCTGGACTCTATGAATGGCAAGGTGTTGTCCTTCATCCGTTCTTATGAAGGCGAAAGCATCCTGGTTGTGGCCAATTTGTCCAAGTTTTCCCAATCCGTTGAGCTGAGCCTTTCTCAATTTGGCGGGATACAGCCGGTGGAAATCTTCAGCCAGAATAAGTTTTTTGAAATCGGTAAAGAGCCCTATAAGTTTACCATTGGGCCTTATGGGTACTTTTGGTTCCTGATGGAGCAAACCGAAGAGGTAGATGAACTGCCTAAAGAGCGGACAATACCAGAAGTGGAGTCAGAGGTGCACTGGAACGATTTTTTCGAAAACTACACGACCAAGCGCCGGTTCGAAAAGAAAGTCCTGCCTGGTTATTTGCAGTCTTGCCGATGGTTTGGTGGCAAGTCCAAAAAAATGGTTTCCCTTGAAGTCAGCCATTTCCCCAAGATCGAAGTGGAGGGGTCTGCCGCCTACTTCCTAAGCATCCGTGTACGCTATACCGATGGGCTGCCGGAGACTTACTTCCTGCCGTTGACCTTCCTGAGCAGTGCCGAAGAAATGGTACACTTCCTCAAAAACGAACCGCAGAGCGTTGTAAGCTATTGCAAAACACCGGATCAGGAAGGTATTCTGATCGATGCGATCTACCACGAAGCTTTCAGGAATGAGCTGTTTTGGCGCATAAAAACCAATGCAAGTATCAATGTGAAAGGTGGGCAGCTGTCTTTTGAGTCTGGTAAAATCCTGGATGAGCTGCACGTGGAGCGGGAGGATGTCAGCTCTGAGGTCCTCCGTGCCGAACAAAGCAATACCTCTGTCATCTACAACAGTCAGTTTTTCTTCAAGATATACCGCAAGCTCGATATCGACATCAATCCCGACCTGGAGGTCGTCCGCTATTTGTCAGAACAAACGCCATTTGTAAACTCGCCCCGTTATGGCGGAGGGGTGCAATTCCAGGATACCGTAGAACAGACCTTCACCATTCTGGGGCTCCTCCAGAATAAAATCCCCAATCAGGGAGAAGCCTGGACCATGATGCTCGAGGTGCTTAGCCGCTATTACGAGAAGGTACTGACTAAAGTTGAACGGGACAATCCTGCTCCGGCTCTGGTCCGCTCCGATCGTTTTTACTTTGAAGATACGCCTGAGCGCCTCCAACGCCTCATCGGAAGTGTCATCTACGAACGGGCAGCCCTGCTCGGTAAACGTACTGCAGAAATGCACATCGCCCTAGCTTCCGAAACTACTGACCCCGACTTTAAGCCAGAACGGTTCTCGCAGCACTACCAACGGTCGGTCTATTCTCAGCACCGCAAGCTGGTGAATGAAAAGCTGACCGCCCTGGAGCGCAGACTGCCCTCCCTGCCAGAACATATTGCGACGGAGGCACGCCGTATTCTGGAGATCAAAGATGATATCATGGATTGCTTCAGCCAGATTTATGCCCGCAAAATCGAAGCGACCAAAACCCGGGTGCACGGGGATTACCACCTGGGGCAGGTCTTGTTCAACGGCCGTGATTTCTTCATCATCGACTTTGAAGGGGAACCGATGTATTCTATTAGCGAACGCCGGTTGAAGCGCACGCCTTTCAAGGATGTGGCGGGGATGATTCGTTCGCTGCACTACGCCGCCTACGGACAATTGGTGCTCAACCAAAACTACCGCAAAGCCGATATGCCTCAGCTCGAAGAATGGGCCAATCAGTGGTTCCATTACGTCAGCCAGTATTTCCTGACAGCCTATCTGGATACTGCCCAAGGGCATAGTTTTGTGCCAGAGGACAAGAAATCGATGGAGCTGTTGCTGCGTACTTACATCCTCGAAAAGGCCATCTACGAAGTAGGGTACGAAATGAATGCCCGGCCGGAGTGGCTGCGCATACCGATCCGGGGCGTACTTTACGCTATGGAGGGGTATACCGGGGCAGACTCCCCGCCGGCAGAAGAAACACCGGTTTAGCATGACGGCTGTCGAAACTTATATACTCAACTTGGAAGAGCCACAGCGGGGGATTTTGGAATACTTGCACCAACTCCTGATGGCCAATCCGGAGGTCACCTGTAACATCCGGTACAAGATCCCCTTCTACAGCCGGAAAAGCTGGGTGTGCTATACCAATCCACGGGATGGAGGTATTGAGCTGGCCTTCATTCAGGGCGCTGAGCTGTCGAATGAGCAGGGCCTGCTCCAAGCCCGGGGTCGGAAGATGGTGACCGGGGTGGTATTCTATGCTGTAGATGACATACCAGAGGCTGCACTGTTGGAGGTCATTCAGGAAGCCCTGTTGCTGGATGAAGTGGCGCCTTATAACGGGCCTAAGGGATCGCGCAATAGCTAAGTCCAAACACAGTCTAAAACTTGAGGAACTTACTGCCAGCGGGTATAAGCATTCGCCAGCACCTTCCCATCTGCCGGGCGCAGGATGCGATGGCAGTACGTGTCCGTTTCCATTTCCTGCACTTCAGCTTGCAGTTCGTCCGCCAGCTTGCTTTCCGCCCGGTATTCAATATCAAGAAAGGCCAGTTGGCGCTCTGCTAATACGGCCGATGGGACAGGGTCCATCATCCACTGTATATATAAGGTGTTGTTGAGGTGCTGATTGAAATCCAGATCATGCCAGTGCACGGTGTAGTTTGCTTGGTAATCTGCCTTTTCGAGTTTAGCCACTTGCCCTGTGATGCGCGGCAGGCATTGGTCGCGGGGCGGCATCCGTTTGTTAAACGCCAGTACAAAATCAGGTGGGGATGCCATACGCCGGGTGCGGGTATCCATTAGTAGCCAGGTAGAAGCAGAGTGGGCCAGCGGTTCCCCATCCTGGGTTTCGACCCAAAAGTCGCGCAGTGCAAAAGCGCGGAGGAAGCCAGCCGGGTAGGTGTTGATCCGGATCGGCTCGTTGAGCATAGGCAGCCGCTGCACCTGTAGCTGCTGCCGGGTAAGGACCCAGGAAATGTGATGCGCCTCCAGGTCCCAGTAAGACATACCGATTTGGATCACGTTTTGCAGGGCCGCCTCCTGCATCAGACGGGAGAGGGCAGGTACGGTCATACGCTGCTGTGCATCAATTTCATAAGCCCTAACCTGATAATCCTGAGTGTAAAGCAGATCGGTATCTATCATTTTTTAACTCAAATATAGGAAGCTCCTACCTAATGGCTCAATGCTTGGCATAAAGTCTTCGGGTTCAGCGGCAAGCTTTGTTGAAGCCGTTTGTTTTTTTACTGAAATTTCAAGAAAAAGCCTGCGGCATGATTCCTTTCGGCCACCGGCGGGCCGCCCGGGCAAAAATTCGGAAAATAGCGGGTAGCGGGCAATAAAAACGGGGCGGCAGAATATAAAGACCCGCTAATTAGAATGAAACGGAGCTAAAAGAACTATTATCAGGGAATTATTTTAAAAGGCCCTTTTGGATTTCCCTGAAAAAGACATACCTTTGCAATCGCTTTTCGAGCAAGGTATATTAACCTCTGCCGATAAGGTATTGTTAGATACAACTCAAACTTAATTAGGATTATGCCTACAATCAATCAACTTGTACGCAAGGGCAGAAAGAAAATTGTGGCCAAGAGCAAGTCTCGCGCGCTGGATGGATGTCCGCAAAAGCGCGGAGTATGTACGCGTGTTTATACAACAACGCCTAAGAAGCCGAACTCGGCCTTGCGTAAGGTTGCTAAGGTCCGCCTGACCAACGGCATCGAGGTTATCTGCTATATTCCCGGAGAAGGGCACAACCTGCAGGAGCACTCTATTGTTTTGGTGCGTGGCGGTCGTGTAAAAGACCTCCCTGGTGTACGTTATACTATCGTACGTGGTGCACTCGATACAGCGGGCGTTGAAGGTCGTCTTCAGGCGCGTTCCCGTTATGGTGCGAAGCGTCCGAAGAAGTAATTATGTTTCAACGAATTTGCGAAACCTCTAATTCAGAGCAATGAGAAAAAGAAAGCCAAAATTAAGAGTTATTCAGCCGGACCCACGATACAAGGATCCGATGGTAACACAGTTCGTCAATAATATGATGATGCAAGGCAAGAAAGGAACGGCCTTCCAGATCTTTTATGACGCAATGGACCTGATGAAGGAGCGTACTGACCAAGATGAGCACGCACTCTGGAAGAAGGCCCTCAACAACGCGATGCCTCAGGTAGAAGTGCGTAGCCGCCGTATCGGGGGTGCCACTTTCCAAATCCCTACCGAGATTCCTGCCAAGCGTAAAATCGCTATCGGCATGAAGTGGTTGATTAAGTTCGCCCGGCAACGGAGCGGCAAAGGAATGGCAGAGAAGATGGCTGCAGAGCTGATCGCAGCAAGTAAGGGAGAAGGAGCTGCTGTGAAGCGTAAAGAAGATACGCATCGTATGGCAGAGTCTAACCGTGCATTTGCCCACTTCCGCGTTTAATCCTTCTTAATCCTTTTTCAATAATTATAAAATCCCTTTCGAGGATTAGTCATGGCACAAAGAGATCTTAAGTACACTAGAAATATTGGTATTGCCGCGCATATTGATGCCGGTAAGACGACTACTACCGAACGTGTCCTTTTCTACACTGGTATCAGCCATAAAATTGGTGAGGTGCACGATGGTGCAGCTACTATGGACTGGATGGAGCAGGAGCAGGAGCGTGGTATCACCATTACTTCTGCTGCTACCAAGACTTCCTGGAACTGGAAGGATATGCAATATACCGTCAATATCATTGACACGCCGGGTCACGTTGACTTTACCGTTGAGGTGGAGCGCTCTCTGCGTGTGTTGGATGGTGTAGTTGCCTTGTTCTGTGCAGTATCCGGTGTAGAGCCTCAATCTGAGACCGTATGGCGTCAGGCCAACCGCTATAAAGTACCACGTATCGGCTTCGTCAATAAAATGGACCGTTCTGGTGCTGACTTCTTCAACGTAGTCAACGACGTGAAGGAAAAGCTGGGTGCTAATGCAGTCCCGCTGCAGGTGCCTATCGGTGCAGAAGAGACCTTCGAAGGGGTTGTTGACCTGATCACCAACGAAGCACGTATCTGGAATGACGACGACATGGGCATGACCTATGAAGTGGTGCCTATTCCGGAAAACCTTGTTGATACCGTTGCGGAGTACCGTGAGAATCTGCTTGAAGCAGTCGCGGAATATGACGAAAAACTTCTGGAGAAGTTCTTTGAAGACCCCAATAGTATCTCTGCTGACGAAATCCGTGCTGCAATTCGCGCTGCGGTGATCGATATGAGCATTATACCGATGATGTGCGGCTCTGCCTTTAAGAACAAAGGCGTTCAGGCTGTTTTGGATGCCGTTTGTGCATTCATGCCATCTCCGGTTGATGTGGAAGCCATCACGGGTACTAACCCGGAAACAGAAGCAGAAGAGTCTCGTAAGCCAAATGTAAATGAGCCTTTTTCCGCACTGGCATTTAAGATCGCTACCGACCCCTTTGTGGGCCGCCTGACTTTCTTCCGTGCGTATTCTGGCCGCCTGGATGCTGGTTCTTATGTACTGAATACACGCTCTGGTAAAAGAGAACGGATTTCCCGTCTGTACCAGATGCACTCTAATAAGCAGAACTCAATCGACTTCGTCGAAGCGGGGGATATCGCTGCTGCGGTAGGTCTGAAAGACTTGCGTACCGGGGATACACTCTGTGATGAGAAAGCACCAATCGTACTGGAAAGTATGACTTTCCCTGAGCCGGTAATCGGCCTGGCCATTGAGCCTAAGTCTCAAAAAGACTTGGATAAGCTCGGTATGGCATTGGCTAAGCTCTCAGAGGAAGATCCAACCTTCCGTGTAAACTACAACGAAGACACGAACCAAACAGTCATTAGCGGTATGGGTGAACTTCACCTGGAAATTATCGTTGACCGCCTGCGCCGTGAATTCAACGTTGAAGTAAGCCAGGGGGCACCACAGGTGAACTACAAAGAGGCACTGACCAATACTGTAGAACACCGCGAGCGCCTCAAGAAGCAGTCTGGTGGTTCCGGTCTCTTTGCAGATATGCAATTTGAGATTGGTCCGGCCGACCAGGAGTTCCTGGATAGCGATGAGTTCAAGGACGGCAAGGAAAAGCTGCAGTTCATTTGGGACATCGTTGGTGGCTCGATTGATAAGAACTATCAGAAGCCTATCAGAGACGGTTTCCTGCAGATGATGGACAACGGCATTCTTGCCGGGTACAACATCGACAGCATGAAGGTCCGCGTCTATGATGGTTCTATGCACGCAGTGGATTCTAAGCCTATCGCCTTCGAACTTTGTGCGAAGGATGGCTTCCGCGAGGCTGCACCAAAGACAAATCCGGTTATCCTTGAGCCTATTATGAAGCTCGAGATTGTTACGCCTGAGGAGTTTGTTGGTGCCGTAATCGGTGACCTCAACCGTCGCCGTGGCTTGCCTAAAGGGCAGGAGCCAAGAGCAGGCGGAGCAGTTAGCATCAAAGGTGATGCCCCACTGTCTGAAATGTTTGGATATGTAACTTCTCTGCGTACCATTACTTCTGGCCGTGCGAACTCAACGATGGAGTTCTCGCACTATGCAGAAGCACCTTCTGGTATCGCAAAGGACATTATCGCCAGCGCGAAAGGAGAAGTTAACGCATAAATTTGTAAAGTAGAGTTAAAACAGGTGTGGCCCAACGGGGCTGCACTAATATTATCACTTATTTAGCTGAATTGAAGGCATGAATCAAAAGATCAGAATCAAGCTCCGCTCCTACGATCACAACCTGGTAGACAAGTCTACAGAAAAGATCGTAAAGACGGTGAGGAACAGTGGCGCCGTAGTTACTGGACCGATTCCGCTGCCCACGAAAAAGAAAATCTTTACCGTGCTCCGTTCGCCGCACGTCAACAAGAAAGCTCGTGAGCAGTTCCAGTTACGCACCCACAAACGCCTCATTGAAATTTACACGCCCACCCAGAAGACAGTAGATGCCCTGTCCAAACTGGAGCTGCCGAGTGGGGTTGACATTCAGGTTAAACTAACGTAAGAAAGTATCATCGACCCGTCTCCACAGGCGATTAATGATACTTACTGTAAAGGGCTGATTTGAAAGTGCCTTCGGGTACCAACACTCAGCTTTAGGTTAGCAGAATGGGCAAATGGCTTACGCCGTTTTACCCTTCTGTATGTATTAGCCTGTAAAAGACGAGTTTTAAAAACCAAGTACTGATGAACGGTATTATCGGTAAAAAAATAGGAATGACCAGCATCTTCGATGAGCTGGGCCGCAATATTGCTTGCACTGTCATTGAGGCGGGACCCTGTGTCGTAACACAGGTTAAGACCGCTGAGAGTGACGGCTATAGCGCTGTGCAGCTGGGTTTCGGCGAGGCAAAGGTCAAGAATACATCTCAAGCACTTCAAGGGCACTACGAAAAAGCCAAAACTGGTCCTAAGCGGGACCTCGTAGAATTTCGCGATTTTGATGTCGTTGAGAAAGCCATTGGCGACTTGCTGAAAGTTGATGAAGTTTTCCGTGAAGGTGATCTGGTCAACGCAGTAGGTACCTCTAAGGGTAAGGGATTCCAGGGTGTTGTTAAACGCCACGGATTCGCTGGTGTGAATGATGCGACCCACGGTCAGCACAACCGTCAGCGTGCACCAGGTTCTATCGGAGCCGCTTCTTATCCTGCACGGGTTTTCAAGGGGATGCGTATGGCCGGCCGTACGGGCGGTGATCGCATCAAAGTGAAAAACCTGCGGGTAGTGAAGCTATTCCCTGAGGAGAATCTCATCCTCGTAAGAGGTGCCGTACCTGGTCACAAGGGTTCAACGGTAATCATTGAAAAGTAATTCATTCGTGCGTCGTATCGCCTGCCTGTAACTTCTTGAAAGAGAGCAGCGCCGGAGCGTGCTTAAACACACAAAGCAATGAAACTCGAAGTTTTAAATATTCAAGGTCAGCAGACCGGTCGCGCGATTGAGCTTCCGGAAGATGTGTTCGGTGTAGAACCGAATGAACATGTAGTGTATCTGGCCGTAAAGCAATACCTGGCTGCTCAACGTCAGGGTACGCACAAAGCAAAAGAGCGTAACGAAATTGCAGGTTCTACTAAGAAGCTGAAGCGTCAGAAAGGTACTGGTACCGCTCGTTTCGGTGATATTAAGAACCCTATTTTTCGCGGTGGTGGCCGTATTTTTGGCCCACGCCCCCGTAAGTACAACATTAGCCTGAACAAAAAGGTGAAGTTGCTGGCCCGTAAGTCAGCTCTTTCTTCCAAGGCAAATGCAGGGACGCTTTATATCGTCGAGGACTTCTCTTTTGAAGCGCCTAAGACCAAAGCTTTTGCAGATATCCTCGCTGCGTTGAACGTAGCCGATAAGAAGCCGGTCTTTGTGACTTCTGACTACGAACGGGAAGTTTACCTTTCCAGCCGCAACCTGCCAAAGGTTAAGGTCGTTCGTGCCAGCGATCTCAACACTTACGAAGTGATGAACGCCGGTGCACTGGTCCTTTCCGAAGGTGCAGTAGAGAAGATCAAAGAAGCATTCGCTAACTAAGAGGAAGCGCTGTCCGAAAGGATACCCTTTCCATAACTATAAGTAACCATGGCAAAGACTATTCTGGTAAAGCCACTGATTACGGAGAAGTCGGAGATGCTCTCTGAGGATCGCGGCAAGTACACCTTCATCGTCAATAAAGATTGCAACAAGATTGAAATCAAAAAGGCGGTTGAGGACATGTACCAGGTAACAGTGGAAAGTGTCAATACGATGATTATGCCAGCGAAAGCGAAGAACCGCTCTACGCGCGCCGGCATTCTCTCAGGCCGTAAGCCTGCATACAAAAAAGCAGTCGTTACCCTTGCTGAGGGCGAAGACATCGATTTCTTCGGCGACATTTAATTTTATCATTATCCAGGGGCAAAGCCTCCGGTAAAATCTTCTGTCTCTAAACGTGCGGGAGGACGGTTCCTCTGTTCATCCGTGGACCCGTACTGACAGATCAGGTTTTGCTAGGCATGTATCTCTGGAGCTGAAAAACAGAAATAATGGGTATTAAGAAACACAAGCCGGCTAGTCCTGGTACCCGCTTCCTGATGACGAATACGTTTGCGGAAGTGACGACGGATAAGCCTGAAAAAAGCTTGCTCGCTCCTTTAAAGAGCAAAGGTGGCCGTAACAATCAGGGCCGCATGACTTCCCGCTACCGCGGTGGAGGGCACAAGCGCCGTTACCGTGTGATCGACTTTAAGCGCGATAAGGAAGGTATGAGCGCAACCGTGAAGACGATCGAGTATGATCCAAACCGCAGTGCTTACATCGCGTTGCTGGAGTATACTGATGGAGAGAAGCGTTATATTATTGCACCTAACGGTTTGCAGGTCGGTTCAGAAGTAATGTCCGGCGAGTCTGCTACTCCTGTTACTGGCAATACGCTTTACCTGAAGGATATTCCATTGGGTTCTACGATTCACGCCATTGAACTCCGCCCAAGCCACGGTGCCGCTATGGCGCGTTCTGCAGGTACTTACTGCACGCTGATGGGCCGGGAAGGCAAGTACGCTGTTGTGAAGCTGCCTTCTGGTGAAGTTCGCCGGGTCTTGTCTTCTTGCAAGGCAACGATCGGTACCACTTCCAACCCGGATCACAACCTCATCATTGATGGGAAAGCAGGCCGTAGCCGCTGGAGAGGCCGCCGCCCACGTACACGTGGTGTAGCGATGAACCCGGTAGATCACCCGATGGGTGGTGGTGAAGGCCGTGCTTCAGGTGGTCATCCACGTTCCCGTAATGGTCAGGCTGCGAAGGGCTTGAAAACGCGGAAACCTAAGAAGCACTCCAACAAGCTTATTATTACTAAACGTAAATCAGGCAAGCGCCGCTAAGAGTGCATGATCAGGCTGCGTACCCAAGTACGCCGCCTGATCTTCGCCTCAAGCGTCTGCTCATAAATATATCAGACAATGGCAAGATCGATCAAAAAAGGGCCTTACGTTTTCCACAAGTTGGTGGACAAAGTTGAGAAGTCCAAAGAATCAAAGAAGAAAAAGGTGATCAAGACTTGGTCACGCGCTTCTATGATCTACCCCGAAATGGTAGGGGAGACGATCGCAGTACATAACGGTAAGACCTTTGTGCCTGTGTTTGTTACTGAGAACATGGTAGGTCACAAGCTGGGTGAATTTTCACCTACCCGGACCTTCAAAGGCCACACTGGAAACCGTAAGAAGTAAACCTTAACGTCGCCCTATTAGCAGGCAACGCAAAATAAAGAATAATGGAAGCAGTAGCTAAACTCAAAAGTGTCCCGATGTCAGCCCGCAAAATGCGGTTGGTTGTGGACCTGATTCGTGGTAAAAATGTGGAGGATGCATTGGATATTCTGCGCTTTACCAAGAAAGAGGCCGCTGTATGGCTTGATAAACTCGTACTTTCTGCTATCGCAAACTGGGAAGACCGGCAAGGCGGTATGGAAAATGCAGATAATTACGATCTTTTCATTAAAACCATTTACGCTGACGATGCCACTATGTTGAAGCGTTTCCAGCCGGCCCCACACGGCCGTGCACACCGGATTCGGAAGCGTACCTGCCACGTAACTATCGTGGTAGAAAACGCGGTTTCTCTTGCGGACAACGCAGCAGCAGGTGATGCTGTTGAAGTGGAAGAAGTGGAAGACGCAGCAGTAGAAGAATAAGCTTTAATAAAATTGTAATACCATAGATATGGGTCAAAAGACAAATCCGATTGGTAATCGCCTGGGCATCATCCGCGGTTGGGACTCCAACTGGTTTGGCGGTCGTGACTACGCTGATAAAGTAGTAGAAGACGAAAAAATCCGCACGTACCTCCAAGCTCGTGTTGCCAAAGGCGGTATTGCCCGAATTATTATCGAACGTACGCTGAAGCGTATTACGGTTACTATCCATACCTCTCGCCCGGGTATCATTATTGGTAAAGGAGGCTCTGAGGTCGACCGTATTCGCGAAGAGCTCAAGAAGCTGACTGGCAAGGACGTTCAGATCAACATCATTGAGATCCGCAAGCCTGAGCTTGATGCGGCTATCGTTGCAGAGTCTATTGCAAAGCAGCTGGAAGCCCGTATCAACTATCGCCGTGCCACCAAGATGGCTATTCAGTCTAGCATGCGTGCCGGTGCCGAAGGTATCAAAGTTCGTATCGCTGGTCGTTTGAATGGTTCAGATATGGCTCGCCGTGAAGAGTTCAAGGAAGGCCGTACGCCACTGCACACTTTCCGTGCCAATATCGACTACTCGTTGAAAGAGGCGATGACCGTCTATGGTAAGATTGGTATTAAAGTATGGATTTGCAAAGGAGAAATCCTTGGCAAGCCAGACTTGTCTCCACACTCAGGCGTGCAGGAGCGCGGTGGTAAGCCAGGTGGTGACCGTCGTGGTGGTGGCCGTCGTGGTGGCGGTGGCGGAAGAAATCAGCGCCGCCGTTAGAATAATTCAGAAAAACGCTGTACCTTTGCCGAGCTTTTCGGGAGCGCGGTAAGGTATACCATTTATAAGAGGTTAATACGCTTAAATTTAGTGTAAGATGTTACAGCCAAAAAGAACGAAATATCGTAAGCAGCAGAAAGGTCGGAACAAAGGGCTTTCCTATAAAGGCAGCCGTATCGATTTTGGCTCCTTTGGTTTAAAGACGATGGACATGTCCCGCATTACCAACCGTCAGATCGAAGCTGCACGTATTGCGATGACTCGTTACATGAAGCGTGAAGGTAAAGTCTGGATCCGTATTTTCCCGGATAAGCCAATCACTGCAAAGCCGCAGGAAGTGCGTATGGGTAAGGGTAAAGGTGCCCTTGACCATTGGGTAGCAGAAGTAAAGCCCGGTCGTGTGCTGTTTGAACTGGATGGCGTGCCAATGGACGTTGCTCAGGAAGCATTACGCCTGGCTGCTCAGAAGCTGCCTGTTCGTACCAAGTTTGTGGTTCGCCACGACTATGCGGGGTAATCTATTTTTGAAAGGACTATTTAATTCGATTATACCATGGCAACAAAGAAATTCCTGGAGCTCCAGGATTATTCGGACGCAGACCTGAAAAGCGAACTGGACAATACTGTTGCACAGTACCAGAAGCTTAAGTTTGACCACGCTATCCGCGGTCTGGACAATCCGCTCGTGCTGCGCGAGGTGCGCCGGGATGTATCTCGGCTCAAGACGGAGATCCGCCGCCGCGAGTTGGCTTCAGCAGATCCTGAAGCGATTGCCCAGCGTTCAAAAATCCGTGCCAGAAGACGGCGCAAGTAATAACTGATTTAGCAAGGTTTCAAAGTACCGCATAAAATGGAAGAAAGGAATCTGAGAAAAACCCGTGTTGGCGTTGTAGCCAGTAATAAGATGGACAAAACGATCAGCGTTTCGGTTCAGCGTCGGTTACAGCACCCTATCTACGGTAAGTTCGTGAAGAAAAGCCGCAAATTCGTGGCGCACGACGAAACAAACGAGTGCAATATTGGGGATAAGGTCCGGATTATGGAGACCCGTCCACTCAGTAAGCGCAAGCGTTGGAGGCTCGTAGAGATTATCGAGCGCGCGAAGTAAATTTTAATTGCCCTGGACAGGCCGCTAGTCATATAGATTTATGCCTGCCAGTTGAAATTTTTTAAATCTTACAACGATGATCCAGCAAGAGTCCAGGATGAGAGTTGCGGATAACAGCGGTGCTAAAGAAGTGCTCTGTATCCGTGTGCTAGGCGGTTCTAAGCGTCGTTACGCCACAATTGGTGACCAAATCGTAGTTTCTGTAAAGGAAGCAACACCAAGTGGAAATATTAAAAAGGGTACGGTTTCGAAGGCGGTTGTTGTACGCACCAAGAAAGAAATCCGTCGCCGCGACGGTTCCTATATCCGTTTTGATGATAACGCGGTAGTGTTATTGAACGCATCGGATGAGCCCCGTGGTACACGTATCTTTGGCCCTGTAGCCCGTGAGCTTCGTGAGCGCGACTACATGCGTATTGTGTCACTGGCACCTGAGGTACTTTAGGAATTCAATTGTTGAATGCGATCATAAGTCGATATACAATGCAAAAGAAATCATATCAAGGCAAAAGGTTCGCGCCTAAGCTGAAGATCAAAAAAGGCGACCGCGTAGTAGTGATTGCTGGTGCTCATAAAGACCGCGAAACAGTACGGGAAGTACTCGAAGTATTCCCAAAGGAAAACCGTGCTATCGTGGAAGATACCAATATGGTTAAGAAGCACACCCGCCCGTCTCAGGATAACCCTGGCGGGATCAACGAGGTACCTGCGCCTATTCATATTTCCAACCTGATGCTGGTAGACCCAAAATCAGGAGAGCCTGCTCGTGTAGGCCGTAAAGAGGTAGACGGTAAGCTGGTACGTTATTCTAAAAAATCCGGAGAAATTATTAAGTAATGAGCTACACTCCAAGACTGAAGAAAAAGTATCGGGAAGAAGTAGTACCTGCACTGATGGAGCAGTTTCAGTACAGCTCTATCATGGAAGTGCCCCGCATCGTGAAAGTTAGTTTGAACCAAGGTGTTGGGGAAGCTACTCAGGATAAGAAGCTGGTCGATAATGCGGTAGAAGAGATGTCTATCATCGCCGGACAGCGCGCAGTGCCTACTAAAGCCCGTAAGTCTATTTCTAACTTTAAGCTGCGGGATGACATGCCAATCGGCGCCCGGACGACCCTCCGCAACGTACGTATGTACGAATTCCTGGATCGCCTGATCACCGTTGCGCTACCTCGTGTACGTGACTTCCGGGGTGTAAATGACAAAAGCTTTGACGGCCGTGGCAACTACTCCATGGGTATCACAGAGCAGATCATCTTCCCTGAGATTGTGATGGACAAGGTAAATAAGATCACAGGTATGGACATTACCATCGTGACTACAGCAAAAACTGATGCAGAAGCACTGGCGCTGTTGAAAATGATGGGCATGCCATTCAAGAACCAACGCAACTAAGCATTTAATCATAGCAATTTATTTATAATGGCTAAGAAATCAATCATCGCTCGCGAACGGAAAAGAGAAAGAATGGTGGCTAAGTATGCCGCCTTGCGCAAGCAGCTTAAAGAGGAAGGACGCTGGGAAGAGCTGGATAAGCTCCCTCGTAACTCCAACTCAATCCGTCTGCACAACCGCTGTAAGCTGACCGGCCGACCTAAAGGCTATATGCGTCAGTTCGGCTTGTGCCGTGTGAAGTTCCGTGAGATGGCGCTGGACGGTAAAATCCCTGGCGTTACAAAAGCGAGCTGGTAACTTTATCGAAGTCAATCAATAGCCGTCTGCAAGCCTGAAAAGTATTTAGGGTTTTGACGGCTTCTATAATCAGGATAAAATGGCAGTATCAGATCCAATAGCAGACTACCTTACGCGTATCCGCAATGCACAGCAGGCGGGCCACCGTATCGTTGATATCCCTGCATCTAAGCTGAAGAAGAGCATTACTGAAATCCTTTACAATCAGGGTTTTATCCACAAGTACAAGTTTGAGGAAGAAGGTTTCCACGGACAAGGTACTATCCGTATAGCTCTTAAGTATGATCCACGTACCAAGCAGCCGGTCATCCGCAAGCTCGGGCGTATCAGTACTTGTGGTCTGCGTAAGTATTCGAAAGCAGCCGATCTCCCACGTATCATCAACGGACTGGGTGTTGCAATCATTTCTACCTCTAAGGGCGTTATGACGGATAAGCAGGCCCGCACTGAGCATGTTGGTGGAGAGGTGCTCTGCTACGTTTACTAAGCCACTTTCATCGTTGTTTGAAAGTTCCAAAATACAGTAAAAATGTCAAGGATAGGAAAAGCACCGATCAGTTTGCCAGGTGGCGTTGAAATTAACGTGAGCAAAGGTAATCTGGTAACGGTAAAAGGACCTAAAGGTGAGTTGATTCAGCAGATCGATCCGGAAATGGAAATCTCTGTTGAGGATGGTACCATCACTGTCAAGCGCCCAACTGAGCAAAAGCGTCACCGTGCCATGCACGGCCTGAGTCGCTCACTGGTTGCCAATATGGTAACTGGTGTAACGGATGGTTTTGTGAAGGAATTGGAGCTGGTAGGTGTAGGTTATCGTGCAGCGAATACCGGGCAGCTGCTAGAGCTGACTATCGGCTATTCTCACCCTATTATGTTTGCACTTCCGGACGAGGTGAAGGTCACCACTGCAATGGAGAAGGGTAAGGCACCGGTAGTACGCCTGGAGTCGCACGATAAGCAGCTGCTGGGTGAAGTCGCCAACAAAATCCGTTCTTACCGTAAGCCTGAGCCTTACAAAGGCAAGGGTATCCGTTTCGCAGGCGAAGAGGTTCGCCGTAAGGCTGGTAAGTCTGCAAGCAAGTAATTGAACACTCGTTCACTGTTTATCATATATTGGGTCTTGGGTTTGGAAACTTTATCCTTACACTAAGGCTAAAAATTAAGTGAATCATGCAATTTTCAAAGCGTAATCGACGCAAGCGGATCCACTGGCGTATCCGGAACAAAGTTACCGGTACGGCAGAAAGACCACGTCTTAACATTTATCGTAGCAATAAGTATATCTACGCTCAGCTCGTTGATGACATTCAGGGGCACACGCTGGCTTCAGCAAGCTCCCGTGAAGAATCCGTTTCTAAGGAGGTCAAGAAGTCAGAGCAGTCTAAAGAGGTAGGTAAGCTTTTGGCAGAACGTGCGAAGGCAGTTAATGTCGAAAGAGCCGTATTTGATCGTGGCGGTTACCTGTACCATGGCCGCGTAAAAGCGCTTGCTGAAGGCGCACGCGAAGGTGGTCTGCATTTATAATCATCTACAACAACATAAGTAATGGCAAAGAGAAGTTCCAACAGGGTTAAGCCCGCTGAAACCGAACTGAAAGAAAAACTGGTCAACCTTAACCGCGTTGCAAAAGTAACCAAAGGTGGTCGTACCTTCAGTTTTGCCGCTATCGTTGTCGTAGGCGATGGTAACGGTACAGTTGGTCATGGTCTGGGTAAAGCCCGTGACGTTTCCGAGGCGATTTCTAAGGCAGTTGATGACGCGAAGAAGAACCTCGTTAAGGTACCGCTGCACAACGGTACAATCCCTCACGAGCAGAAGGGCAAGTATGGCGCAGGTCGCGTACTGATTAAGCCTGCTGCTGACGGTACCGGTGTAATTGCCGGTGGTGCGATGCGTGCAGTATTGGAGATTGCTGGTGTACACAACGTACTGGCGAAGTCTATGGGCTCTCCTAACCCACACAACGTGGTAAAGGCGACCATCGATGCACTCAATAAGTTGCGCAGCCCAATGGCAGTAGCCAAGCAGCGTAATATCTCAATGGAAAAACTATTCAACGGATAATCATCCGCATCTGCCTGCAGGCCCTGCAAACGGGCCCTGCCGAAAGCAGAAAAAAAAGCTGAAGTAATGAGTAAGATCAAGATCACTCAGGTAAAAAGTGTAATTGACCGCTCCAAAAGGCAAAAAGCAACGATGCAGGCGCTGGGATTGAAAAAAATCCGCCAAAGCGTCGTTGTTGAGCAAACTCCTCAGATTAAGGGGATGGTGAGCAAGATTAGTCACTTAGTCACGGTCGAGCCTGCGGACTAAACATTTTTTAAGCTTAAGGAAAAAGTTTGTAAAGCCCGTTATAGCGGATATCTTTGCAAATCATTCTTTAAAAGGATTAAACGATAATCGTAATGGAACTACATAGCTTAAAGCCTGCCGAAGGTGCAGTAAAAAAGCGCAAGAGAATTGCAAGAGGCATAGGTTCTGGGCATGGCCGTACCGCTACCCGCGGGCACAAAGGCGCTAAATCTCGTTCCGGCTTCAAGAATAAGCGCAACTTCGAAGGTGGCCAGATGCCGCTCCAAATGCGTTTGCCTAAGATTGGCTTCAATAACCACAACCGCAAGGAGTATGTTGCTGTAAACTTGGATACGCTTCAGGCTATGGCTGATAAGTATGGCGTGGAGAAGTTTGATCTGGAAACCATGGTAAAGCTTGGTGCGGTAAACAAACCTGATTTGGTCAAAGTACTGGGTAATGGCGAACTTAAAGGTAAGTTCGAAGTAGTTGCTCACGCTTTCTCTAAGTCGGCTAAAGCCGCTATTGAAGCAACTGGTGGCACTGCTACTGTAGCTGAGTAAGCTTATTGTGCCGTATTATACGGTGCTTTATTTTTGGGGGCAACAATAAAAATCGCTCCCTGAGGTTTTGAGAAGAGCCGAATAGCTGCTCTTCTATGTGGTAGACAGGCTATAAAATTACGCAGATGAAAAAGCTAATCACTACTTTACAGAATATCTGGAAAATCAAAGAGTTGCGCAACCGCATCCTCTTTACCTTAGGTATGCTCTTTGTTTTCCGCTTCGGCTCCTATATCGTGCTGCCAGGTGTTATTCCGGATGTGTTAGATAGCGCTACACAGAATAACAACTCGCCAAATGACCTGCTCGGGCTGATCAACGTCTTTACTGGCGGCGCTTTCAACAACGCCGCTATTTTTGCGCTAGGCATCATGCCTTACATCACAGCTTCGATTATTATACAGCTGTTGGGTTTCGCAGTGCCTTATTTCCAGCGCCTTCAGCAAAAAGAGGGAGAGTCCGGCCGTAAGAAGCTGAATCAGATTACCCGACTGCTTACTGTAGCGATTACTCTGGTTCAGGGTGGGGGCTATCTGACTTACATCAACAGTCTTGGAGCCGTTGACCCTACCATTCCACTTGGCGTTTTCTGGATCTCCAATATCATCATCCTTTCCACGGGTACAGTATTCTCCATGTGGTTGGGTGAGCGGATTACAGATCGCGGAATTGGAAACGGTATCTCACTCCTCATTACAATTGGTATCATTGCCACATTGCCTCAGGCCCTGATTTTCGAATTCCAATCTCAACTGGAGAACAATGGCCTGATCATCTTTGTGCTTGAAATGGCTGCCTTGTTCGGAATCGTAATGGCAACTGTACTGATCGTGCAGGGTGTCCGCCGTATCCCGATTCAGTTTGCTAAGCGCATGGTGGGCCGTGGGTCCAATCAGATGCCTGCACAGGGTGCCCGTGACTACATTCCACTGAAGGTGAATGCTTCCGGTGTGATGCCGATTATCTTCGCACAGGCCCTGATGTTCCTGCCAGCTACGGTTGCGCAGTTCTTTGCCGGCGAAGGTAGCGATCTGGCAACAAGCCCCATTCTTCGGGCATTGAACGACTTTACTTCCGCACCATATAATATCATCTATTTTGTCCTTGTGGTACTGTTTACTTATGTATACACTGCACTGTTGGTTAACCCGCAGCAATATGCAGAGTACCTCAAGCGTCAGAATGCCTTTATTCCTGGGATTAAGCCAGGTAAGCCAACGGCTGATTTTATCGATGCGGTAACGACCCGTATCACACTGCCCGGCTCTATTTTCCTGGGGCTTATCTCTATTTTGCCTGCATTTGCAGCAGGATTCGGTGTCAACATCGCATTTGCTATGTTCTTCGGCGGTACTTCTCTGCTGATCCTCGTAGCGGTGGTGCTCGATACGCTGCAGCAAATTGAGAGCCACTTGCTGATGCGCCGTTATGACGGACTCGTGAAGTCTGGTAAAATTCAGGGACGTAGCCGGATGCAGGGCATCGGTGCTAATATGTAAGGCAAGACCTTTAAAAGTCTGCCGGTCCCTACCGTTAAGGGAAAGAATTGAAGAAGATTATATGTTCCGTACCGCTGCAGAGCCCAATGTGCCCTGTAGCGGTATGGTGCTAAAAGGAATGTAGTTTTTTTCCATTCACAGAGCATGTATAAAGTGCCTGGAGAGACAACCTGGAGAGTAACAGGGCATTCCTAAAAAAAGCAAGATCTAGCTAGATGGTTTTTTATAAAACAGATGAAGAGATTGAACTGCTAAAGGAGAGCAACCGTATTGTTTGTATGGCGCTTGCGAACGTTGGCAGTATGCTTCGCCCCGGTATGACCGGTGCTGAAATTGATAAAGCAGCTGAGGAGTTGATCCGGGACCACGGTGGGGTACCCTCATTCAAAGGTTATCAGGGATTCCCCGGCAGCCTTTGCGTATCTGTAAACGAGCAGGTCGTACACGGCATACCTACTAAGGAGCAAGTTTTCAAAGATGGAGATATTGTTTCTGTAGACTGTGGCGTGCATTTGAATGGCTTTCATGGCGACTCGGCTTATACTTTTCCAATCGGTGAAGTAGACGAAGCCGTTATGGAGCTTTGCCGGGTAACCAATACCTCACTTTACAAAGGTATTGATGCTGCTGTCATTGGCAATCGTATTGGAGATATCGGCTTTGCAGTGCAACAGTATGCGGAGAGAGAACATGGTTACGGTATTGTCCGGGAATTAGTCGGGCATGGTATCGGTCGGGAGCTTCACGAAGCGCCTGAAGTGCCCAACTACGGCAAACGTGGCCGGGGCCCGGTCCTGAAACATGGTCTGGTCATCGCTATTGAACCAATGGTAAACCTTGGGCGCAAAGAAGTCCGCACCGAACGGGATGGTTGGACGATCTACGCTAAAGACCGCAAACCATCCGCACACTACGAACATTCCATCGTGGTGCTGAAGTCAGGCCCGCAACCGCTGTCTGATCACAGCATCATAGAAGAAGCGGTAGAGCGTAACCCCAATGTTCAATATGTGGGGGTGATCTCTGAAGCCATATAGCCTGCTGGGCACAGTTTGCTGATATCGGTGTTAAGGGATGATTTTGATTTTTTGTGGCTATATCCATGAAAGTCAGATAAAAATGATTATCTTTGCACACCGAAATTTAGAGTATGTCTAAGAAAAACTTAATCAAGCAAGACGGTATTATTGAGGAAGCTTTGTCGAACGCTATGTTTCGGGTAAGGCTGGAAAACGACCACGAGATTGTTGCGACAATTTCCGGTAAAATGCGTATGAATTATATCCGTATTCTTCCAGGTGATAAGGTGGCTGTAGAGATGTCGCCCTATGACTTGACACGCGGACGGATTACGTATCGTTACAAGTAATGCTATCTTGCATATTACTTTTCTAAACAGAAAAACGACCATTATGAAAGTTAGAGCATCTGTTAAGAAACGCTCCGCCGATTGTAAGATCGTTCGCCGTAAAGGCAAGATCTACATTATCAACAAGAAGAATCCTAAGTTCAAGCAGCGTCAAGGCTAGTAACTCAGCCCGCTGATCTGCATTAACTGAATCAATTTAAATAGCGTAAAATGGCTCGTATTGTAGGTGTCGATTTGCCTCGTAACAAGCGCGGTGTCATTAGCCTGACTTATATCTATGGAATAGGCCGCTCCAAAGCGGTTAAAATTCTTGATCAGGCAGGTATCGATGAGCACGTAAAGGTAGAAGATTGGACTGATGAAAATGTCCGTTCTATTACGGATATTCTCACCAACGAACACACCGTTGAAGGTGAATTGCGTTCTGAGGTACAATCCAACATCAAGCGTTTGATGGATATTGGTTGCTACCGTGGTTTGCGCCACCGTAAAGGCTTGCCTCTTCGTGGGCAGCGTACACAGACCAATGCCCGTACCCGTAAGGGTAAGCGTAAGACTGTCGCGAACAAGAAGAAGGTAACTAAGTAATCATTTTCGTCAAGGCACATGATGGCTGCTCCGTGCAGCAGTTCATCCGCTGTAGATACGAAACCTTGTAAATTAATTTCCAATGGCAAAGGGAAAAGGAAAAGGAGCCGCAAAGAAGACTAAGAAGCGGACTATAAAAGTAGAGTCTGAAGGGATGGCTTATATTCAGGCTACCTTCAACAATATTATCATCTCATTGACCAACAAGCGTGGTCAGGTGATCTCCTGGGCTTCTGCTGGTAAGGCAGGCTTCCGCGGTTCCAAGAAAAATACACCTTATGCTGCGCAGGTTGCAGCGGCTGATGCTTCTCGCACTGCTTATGATGCAGGGCTCCGTTCAGTAGAAGTATTCGTTAAGGGACCAGGTTCGGGCCGTGAGGCTGCGATCCGGGCAATTGATGTGGCAGGTATCAAAGTAACGCGTATCAAAGACGTTACTCCTGTTCCTCACAACGGTTGTCGTCCTCCTAAGCGCAGAAGGGTTTAATCAATTGAAAATAGTTTATTCTGATGGCGAGATATACTGGTCCAAAGACAAAAAAAGCAAGAGCGTTCGGTGAGCCGATCTTCGGTGCCGATAAATCATTCGAGCGTAAGAAATATCCTCCCGGGCAGCACGGTAACGGTCGTCGGCGCAAGCAGAAGTCCGACTACGCCCTGCAGCTGATGGAAAAGCAAAAAGCAAAGTACACTTACGGAGTACTGGAGCGTCAGTTCCGTAATCTCTTTGAAAGAGCCAGCAGTGGTTCAGGTGTTACCGGTGAAGAGCTGCTCCGCTTACTGGAGTCTCGCTTGGACAATACGGTTTTCCGTCTTGGCCTTGCTCCAACACGCCGCGCTGCACGTCAGCTTGTTACCCACCGCCATGTTATGGTGAATGGTGTAATCACTAACATCCCATCCTGTTCACTTCGCCCCGGTGATGTCATTGGTGTCCGTGGTAAGTCGCAGGGTATGGAGATCGTTAGAGATGCGGTTGCTACAAAAGGTGACACCCGCAGATTCCCATGGCTGGAGTTCAACCCTGATACCATGCAAGGCAAATTCCTGGAGTATCCAGAGCGCGAGCAGATTCCGGAAAAACTCAACGAGCAGTTGATTGTAGAACTGTACTCTAAGTAATATCCTGTTGCAAATGGACAGCTACTGTGCTGTTTCAGCGCAATAACATATACGAAAAAGCTAAAAAGTGCCTTCCGTTAGGAGGGTGCTTTTTAGGCGTAGATAGGTAACTGTTTCTGCACCTGTTTTATTCTTCCACTTAAAGAACCAAGGTCAAATATATGAGTATCCTAAATTTCCAGAAGCCGGACAAGATTGTAATGCAAAAAGCCAACGACTTTGAAGGGCTTTTTGAATTCAAACCACTTGAACCGGGCTTTGGCCAAACCGTAGGTAACTCCCTGCGGCGTGTGCTGTTGTCTTCCCTGGAAGGCTTTGCGATTTCTGCCGTCCGTATTGCGGGCGTTGAGCACGAGTTTGCTACAATCCGTGGTGTCGTTGAAGACGTGGTGGAAATCATCCTCAACCTCAAGCAGGTTCGCTTGAAGCAATTGCTGAGCGAGGAGGAAATTGCCTCTGAGAAAGTATACCTGACTATTAGCGGTAAGGAAGAATTCCGGGCCGGGGATATCGAGGAGCATACCAATGTCTTCAAAATCATGAACCCGGACCTCCTGATCTGTCAGATGGAGCCTTTCGTTAACCTGGAAGTGGAACTTACCGTTAGCAAAGGCCGCGGTTATGTGGCGGCGGATGAAAACCTGCCTAAGGATGCACCAATAGGTGTAATTCCTGTGGATGCCATCTACACGCCCATCAAAAACGTTGCTTACCGTGTGGAAAATACGCGTGTAGGACAGCGGACAGACTACGAAAAACTGTCTATCGATGTCAAGACAGACGGCACTATTCATCCGGAAGATGCCATCAAAGAGGCTTCCCGTATCCTCATTCAGCACCTTATGCTGATTACCGATGAGAACATCACCTTTGATGATGCTTCTACCCGTGAAGAAAATATCGTCGACGAGCACATCTTACACATGCGTAAGTTGCTGAAGACTTCCCTGGAAGATCTTGACCTGTCTGTGCGGGCTTACAACTGCCTGAAGGCGGCTAAGATCAACACACTGGCTGAGCTGGTGAAGTACGATACGCACGAGCTGCTCAAGTTCCGTAACTTTGGTAAGAAGTCTCTGGTAGAGATCGAAGAATTGCTGCAGGACAAAGGCTTGACCTTCGGCATGGACCTCTCCAAGTACAAGCTCGACGAAGAGTAATAAGGATTCAACAGGTGGTGTAGTGCCCTTACCGGCACTGCTCCTCATTTTTTATAACCCTGTGATTACTGCTTTTCCAAGCGGACCGACCTGTGGTCTATGCCTGAAATGGCTCCCGAAAAGTAGGTGTCACGATGTAAATCAATCTCTACAATGAGACACGGTAAGAAATTCAACCATCTCGGCCGCAAGGAAGGGCACCGTAAAGCCCTTATGCGCAACCTCGCTTCTGCTATCATTGAGCACAAGCGTATCAACACGACGCTGGCCAAAGCTAAAGCGCTTCGTGTATATCTTGAGCCCCTCGTGACCAAGGCACGGAAAGGGAGTGCTCACGATCGTCGCGTCGTGTTCAGCTATTTGCAAAACAAAACAGCAGTTACGGAGCTTTTCGGTCCAATCGCTGAGAAAGTCGGAGAACGCCCGGGTGGCTACCTTCGTATTATCAAGACAGGCTTCCGCCGCAGTGATGCCGCTGAAATGGCTATGATCGAGTTTGTTGACTACAACGAAGTATACACTGTGGGCAAAAGCGAAGGTGGTGGCCGTCGCCGCCGTCGTCGTGGTGGCTCCGGAAAAGGCAAAGGTGCTGAAACTGCAGCCGCAGCGGCTACTGCAGCAGCTGCAACATCTGCAGCGGCTACTGAGGAGGAAGAGTAATTACCCTCCCGGTCCATTTACATCTTTAATGAAAATCAGGAAAGGCAGGTCTCGGAAGAGGCTTGCCTTTTCTGATTTATGGAGGTCATACTTATGGAACCAAGAAGTGGGTGGAATGATGGAAGTCCGGTTTTGTACAACTGGGGCAAAAAAAAACGCCAGGTGCAAAAACTTGCACCTGGCGTTGCTCTTTACCTGTTAGGGACAGCGTTTAATTGGAGCTAATCGCATAGCTCAAGCCAAGGATCCAGTAGGTCTGTAAAGGGTTGTCAGTCCGTCCGGCAGCCAGTGCCTCCTGCTTGTTATTGCGCAGGCCAATATCCAGCCCGATACCAATACCTTTATAGGCAGTGCTCAAAGTGTTTACCCAGGTGTAATTAGAATAGTCCTGGTTCTCATAGCTCAGGAAAGCAGATAAGTTGGACTTCCAGTTCAGGCCCTTGACAATCGTCTTGGTATAGTCGGCTACAATTTTAGCACCGAGGGAAGACTGAAAGTCGAATTCCTCATCAGAAAACACAAAATTGTAGTTCAGAGGATGAGCAACAACGACGAGGTCTGTGACGGGCGTCCAGGTGGCACCCACGCCAAGATCCAGATAGCCCGGATTGTTCAGTTTGCCTTCTAATATGGAAGTCCGGTATTCCCCCAGGGTCGAAATAGCAAATTTTGGCGATAGTTTGAAGCCATAGAGGGAAACCAGGTTGAAGTTATCTGAAGCTACCTGAAAGTTAGCATTATCCTCGGAATTATCCCGATCGTCAAACTTGAGCCAGCCCAGGGTCAGGTTGGCACTGTTGCGCCAGAAAGCATGTTCCCAGTCGCCGTTGATAAAAGCAGTGGAGGTCAGGCCAATATTGACGGCAGAAGTACTGGGCTGGTCTTTTGGGAGCCAATCGTTAAAGGTACTGAAGTTTAAACCGATATTACCGAGCAGGCCCTTTTTCCAACGAGGATAAGGAGTGAGCTGATCTGTGAGGCCCGATACATCGGATTCCAGCTTGCTGACCTGCTTTTCGAGTGCTTTCAGGTCTTTCTTCAGGGAGTCGAGTGTTGCGCTTTTGACCGCTTTTTCAGCTTGCAGTTCTTCGGTTGTTTGCGCGTTCACGCCAGTTGTTGCAAAAAGCAAAGCCGCCAGCGTGAGCAATAACATTTTTTCCATCAGGTGTTTGTTTAAGTGAGTGGAATATTACAAAATTAGGAAAGCAAAGGCTTCCAAACCAGTGCATGCCGATAAAGTAGACGTTAAGTCTCCGAATAGTAACACCTGTTTCCGCCCGGCAGGGGGTTAGTCTTTAAAAAAGTGGGAAGGAGGCTGCCCAAAACGTTTTGTAAATACTCTGGAAAAGTAATTGGGGTACGCATAGCCTAAGCGATAAGCGATCTCTGAAACAGTAGAATAGGCCCCTTCGCTAATGAGCTGCCTGGCTTTTTGCAAGCGCACTTCATTGATGTATTCCAGTGGCGTAAGGCCGGTTAGCTGCTTTATTTGCCGCTGAAGCTGCCGCTCACTCGTGTGTAACTCCTGGGCGAGGTCTTTGATTTTCATCTCCATGCCTTTGTCTACCATTTCCCACAGTACCTGTTCAACTTGACCGAGCCACTCTTTTTCGTGTTGTTTAGACTCTTTATCTTTTAAGGGTACCCCCGTAGCTTCTTCTTGCTCCTGCGAAACCGTCTGTACCTTCAGGCGGGCAGCTGAATTTTTTAGCAGTGTGCTGGCAATCGCTCTTAGTTCTTCCACATTGAACGGCTTTTGCACATAGTCGTCCACACCAATATGTAGGACCTTGATTTTGAACAAGGGGTCGTTTTTGGCACTAATAACAAGAATAGGGACCAGCTGGAGTTGCTTGTCGGCTTTCAGCTTTTTTATGAAAGTGATACCGTCTACTTTTGGCATCATAAGGTCGGTAATGACCAGTGCCGGTACTCTCCCTGAATGCCTCAGGTGATCCAGAGCTTCCTGGCCATTGCTCGCAGTTGCCAATTCATACTGGTGCTGGAAAACAAGGATGAGCAGTGCCTGCACCTCCGGGTTGTCTTCAACGATTAAAATGTAGGGCTTTTCTTTTTCAGCGTCCACTAGGCGAGAGGCGGCGGCCACGTAGCTGTTCTCTGGCTGAGTGGCTGCGGTTGCCGTTATATCGGTGGTAGCAGGATGGAACGGAAGGTAAAGCCTGATCAGGGTGCCTGCCCCGGAGCTGCTTTCCAGTTGGACTTCACCATCCATAGCAGCCACATAGTCTTTCACGATAGCAAGGCCAATGCCCATGCCTCCCGCCGTTGAATCTGCCTGAAAAAAGCGTTCGAAGATTCGGGGCTGCAATGCCTCCGGAATTCCCGGCCCGGTATCTTTTACCTCTATACCGATGCCCGGCCTGTTCTGACTTGGCGCTACCGAACAGGTAATAGACCCGCCTTTAGGGGTGAATTTGAAGGCATTGGAGAGCAGGTTGTGGAGGATATATTCCACTTTGATTGGGTCTGCCAGGTAGGATGGAGCTAGCCGTTCATCCAGGTGCATTTGGTAGTCGATCTGTTGGATAACGGCGCTGTCTTCATAGCTGAGGTGTATAGTTTGTAGTAGTTTTTTCAGGTCGGTGGGCACGATTTGTAATTTCAGTAACCCTTTTTCTTCCTTATTAACGTCTACCAATTGAGTGATAAGGTGTATAAGCCTTTTGTTGTTGTGCTCTATGGTTCTTAGACCACTTTCCGGTTTGGGGTGCTGCCCACTCCTCAGGAGCTGCAGAGCCCCCGAAGACATCGTTAGAGGCGTTCTGAGTTCATGAGCTATATTCGTGATCAGCGTAGTCTTGATCTGGCTCATTTTTTGTAAGGCAACCGCTTGTTGTTGAATTTTTTGAGTGCGTTTTTGGACTTCCTTTTGTAGCTCAAGGCGTTCTCTGCGCAGGCGCTGAGTCCGCCACCGGAAGAATAGAAAAGAAGACAATACCAAAGCAGCAACCGAAGTCAGGATGAACCACGCAGTCTGGTAGAATGGCGGCGGTACGTTGATGCTTAACCGGTATACGGAAGACGAATAAGCTTCTTTACCCTTTCGGCCTCTTACCTCAAGGGTGAATTGCCCTGGCGGTATGCTCGAAAGCTCCAGCGTGGAACGCTGCATGGGGACCCATTGATTGCTTTGCCCGATTAAACGGTAATCGAAATGTTCCATCTCTTTGGAGCTGTAATCCAAAAGCACGAACTGTATGTTGAGCTGTCTGCCTGAAGGGCGCAGGCGCACGGATGATACCTCTAAAGGGATAGATTGCAGTTGGTTGTCTGGTTTTATTTTTTCAATGCTTGTGGGTTGTACTTTTGCGGTATTTTCAATACCCTCCGGGATTCGCAGCGGGTCAAATTTAATAATGCCTGCTACGGTGCCGAATACAAGCGTACCATCGTCCATTTGATGGTGGGAATATAGATTGAACTCGTTATTCGGAAGCCCATCTGCAGTTGTGAAGGTATAAAGCTGTTGTCTGTCCGGGTGAAACCGAATTAAGCCATAATTGGTCGGCATCCAGAGAAAGCCCTTCTGATCGGCATAAACAGCCAGTATTTGTTCGTCAGAGAACCCCTTCTGGTAATTGTATTGATCTGCTGTACCCGAGGCATCAGGTTGCCAATGGTACAGCCCCTGGCCAAATGTAGCGAGCCAGAAGCTACCGTCTGGCGATTCATAAAGGTGGTTAAGCGCTGTTTGGCCGGTAACGAACTGGTAGCTCAGGCAGGTATCGGCCTCTTCGTCATAAAGAAAGAGACCTGAAGTCGTACAAAGCCAAAGCCCTGCTTGGTTTTCATGGATATACCGGATTTCAGCCTCGTCAGCCGGTGTTTTTGTGGTAACCTTAGCAAGCGTGTCTGCGGTAGCTGACTTATGTAAAAGCCCTCTGGTGGAGCCAACGAATAACTCGCCGCTATGGCTGGACCGGTGTGTCCAGGTCGTGGCGTCCAGTGGTTTCTGCTGGGAGTATTCAAATGTAGTAAGCTTTTGGTCCTTGAGGTTGATCTGGGTAATTCTTGGTGAGAAATGGCTACACCAAAGTTTCCCATCTTCATACCGCAAGTGTAAGCAAGTAGGGATGTCTTTATTTTCGACCGTTACCATTGTATCATACTTGAAAAGCCAGTTTTCAATGAAGTACAGTACACCGTGCGGATCGGAAGTAAACCCTCTGGGATCAATGACACTATCTTGGAAACTGTAAAAGGGTTCGAACCATCTGAGCTTCAACTGTATAAGGATGACCCCATCTGCGGATGCAATCCAGGCCTGCTGTTGCTCGTGATCTACCCTGAGTTCCTGAAATACAGAGGCGGATAAATTCACCGCTGAAGAGGTCACCTTTTCGTAACGGGCAGCGGGCTTACCAGGGGCAGGAGCATAAACGGCTATCTCATTTGAGGTGACTATCCACAATAACTGCTTTGGAGTATAGGCCACTGCCAAAGGCATCTCTGCAAGTTTCGGTATATTGATAGTGGGTTCGCCTGGCAAATTATAAAACTGAATCCGGGTGGTACTGTCTTTTGTATCGCATTGATATCTACAGGGCTGATGATTAAGAAGGGGGAGTGACCGGATCTGTGGTTGTCTTTCTTTTCTATCGGGTAAGTCAATCGCCAGGCATTTTTCCTTTGTAGTGAGTAACAACGTCTGGCCAACGGTATAAAAATCAGTACATCTTGTATCAAGCTGAACTTGGCACAGCTCGTGGTAAGACTGACCATCAAAGGTGAGAATCCGCCCATCGCTGAGTAGAAAAACAATGTCATTTTCATCCGTTCCGGCAATAGCCTCCAGGGAGGCTTGCCGGAACGGCAAGCCGGTTTGGTTTAAAATACTGTCGGTAGATAATAGCTTTTGTTGTGCGCTGCTCCAAACCGCAAATCCGTCGTCATTGTATGGCTGATTGGATAATATCGGGTACCCTTTCCGGATCACCCAAATAGATTGCCCGGGCCCCTCGTAAGCCCGCCCTGCTCTGAATAAATTCTCACCCAATTTTGTAATGACCGGTTGAGCACGCTTGCCATCATACATAAACAAGCCCCCATTTGTAGATATCCAAACAAACCCCTGCTTATCTTCCCGGGTGTGGTGCACATATAGATTCGTTAACCCGTCCTCGCCTTTAACCGACTTAATCAGCAAATCATAGTCAGACCAGATTTGAGCAGGTAAGAACACAGGGAGCCCCAGCAGTATGTATAGTATTTTTTGATATTTGTGCAATGTAAGGAACGCTTGGTTTGGTAAATTGGGTCTTCTACTGCCTCTAAAGTAACAAGATGGTGGGGGACTTTGTGCTTAATCTCAGAATTACGGATCATTTTAGAGCGTGTTGGGACTTTTGTCTTTTAGTCGAAAACTAACCATTTTTTGGTTATACGAGGCACGAAAACCGGAGTTTAGCCTGAGCTAGATAGCCTGTCCCGCAGTTTGCGGGAAGGATTTTCGAGACGAAGTGTAAGCAAAAAAGTGTCCCGGTGCATCGGGACAGACCGATTACTAAAGCTCCAACACGCTCTCAAAAGCAAATTGTCGGGTTTGTATACTATGTTGTCGGGTTTGTATCCACCACACTGTCTAACTTTGTATTCACACTTCTGAACAACACGATCTTGTTTTGGCGGTAATCTCATTTTTGGGAAAAGACGTCTGTATGACGTGCCCGACCCGAAAAAGGTGGTCTTTCCGAAAAGCTCCCGGGCTATTGATAAGTTTCAATACTAGGATTGCTGTCATTTCAAAGCTTATACATTTTGGGTTAATCAACAGCGCGCTGCATTGTAGTGCGTAGACGCTTTCAGAAAACTACACTAAATTTTTATTGCCCCCTGTATGATCCTACCGATCATCAAATGGGGTGTTATTGGCATGATTTTTGGTATATTCTTTTATATGTCCTTGTTAAATGAAGATACCAATCAGGTTTACAATCGGATACCCCTTCCCTGATCAGGAGGGAATTTCTATGTTTCGACCTAGTTACACCAGCAGAAGTTGAACTTTGCTGAAAAAAATTGCACAAATCATAGCAATCATGAAAACACTTCTAACATTATTCGCAGCAATTGCCCTGCTTGCCACCACTCTTTTAGCGCTTAGTCCAGACCTTATTTCTTTTGTTTCTTCTGAGCGTGCAGTACAAAAAAATACTGCTTCTCATCAGGAAAGTGAGAACCTTAGCATGCCCAATGGGCTGATTTTGGATATTGGTATTTTGGTGAGCGATGAGACCCCCGAAACAGGAGTCGCCTTCACGTACACCATTACCTACGCGACCCAAAGCCTGGTGGAAGATGCGGACAACCCCGTTATCGATATACCTCTGCCTAACGGTATTGAGGTACTTAGCTTTTTTGGCAATACCGAAGTCTTAAGTACCGAAATTGTAGATGTCATGGGGACCCCTACTTTTCGCATAAATATGAAAAATCCGCTGGAAGCAGGAGCTTCAGGGATATTGACGTTAGAACTAATTATTCCTCCGGGCCAGGTATGTGATGGTACCGTCATTCCGGCTTCGGTGACCTTCTCAGCTGACGACGCTGACAATAGCCCGGTCAATGACGAGGTGCCTATTACGGTAAGTGCACCGAATGAGGAATGGAATGTGAATGTGAATGCCGTGACTATTGGTGTGCCAGGGGCCACTTCATTGTTTCAGGTGGCAATCAGCCCTTCCATGATGACAGGCTTTATCGCGTTGGATAATGCCACGCTCACAGCAGAGATTCCGATTAGTACTAATGTGGTTAATTGCTCCGGCTGTATGCAGTCTGGTACTACCCTGACTTGGGACGTGAGCAATGCCTCGGGGACAACTTCCTTTCCCTTAGTGTTGGAATTCCTCGCTCCTCCTTATGACTTTAGTGATAATTTTTCTATTGATGCAGAACTGAATGGGACAACCATCTCCGATTGCCCGGTTGATGTCGATGATACCGATACCTTCAATGGTAGTTTGCCGTCTCCTAATCCGCTCATACAGTGCGGTGTAAGCATGAGTACCTTTGAAATTGAGGAAGAGGGGGTTTATGTTGCTAACGCGAATGTGACCGGTAACGTGGAAGTAGACAATTTCACAGCTAGTATTACTATTCCAAAGGAAATAGACATAACGAATATCGCGCCTTCCACTTATTTATTCGCGGGTATTCCGGTAACAGTTACCTACGAAACCAACCTTGGAGGCCCAAATACGCTGGGTACTTTCAACACCACCCTGGATGGCTCTTCCGGTGGCTTTGCTCCGCCCGCACTTGGAGGAGGAGAATTCCTGACAAACCTGACTTTCGAGTACGGGACGGTTCCTCCCGCGTTTGGCCCCATCGGAGGGATCGAAATCGCTTACGAGGTACTGTCTATTGATCAGGAGGGCAACGCTGTAGCAGGAGCGAACCCCAGGATCACTAACCCAACCTATGTATCTTGCCCCAATATGGTCTACACCTGCATTGTACCACAGGTGGAAGTCACCGCAGACTACGAGGGCAACCCCTTACCGAGCGATGTATGTGACGATGGCACCAACGTTGCTCGTATCCCTCCCGTTGGACCGGGGTCGCCCAGTAAGTCTTCTTCCGGCAACGTCTTTTTTGTCGGGCAGGAAGTCACTTATACGCTTTCTTTTAATGTTTGTGGCCCTGACCCCCTAGTGAATGGCTTGGTAACAGACAATTTGCCCGCCGGCCTCACCCTGGTGCCCGGCTCCGTGGCTTATAGCTCTAATATCACAGATATAGGAACGCCTGCGTTTAACGAAATGGCTAATACGCTTACCTGGGATTTCACCGGTATTGATCTGCCAGGCTCTGATGTTATGAGTGGTGACGACTGTGGTGAGACTTATACCTTACAGTATACCGTGGAGGTCACAGAGGTCGCAGATGGCCCTGGAAGCTCTACACTCAATAATACCTTTAACATAGATGGCGATGATGTGGATATCTCTCCTGAAGCACCACTGCCCGGGGGCGGTGACAACATCACCATCCCCCCAATGGGTCCTACTGATCTAACAAAAGCCTCACTGGACGGCACCATCGGTGACCCGCAAGATACCATTACCTTCCGGTTGCGCTTCCGTAATCAGGGGCCACTTGATGTGAATAATGTTGTTGTTGTTGATGCGCTCCCTGTAGGGCTGGATTTGGTGCCGGGTACCATCCAATATGGTGGGGGGCTTTCTCCTGCTGATAATAATGGCATGGAATACGACAGCGGTAACCGTACCCTCACCTTCGAATGGGACACCCTGAGCGGTGCAGCCCCTGGTAGCCGTTATTCTGAATTTTATGAGATCACTTATGATGTAACCATTCCACAAGGATTCCCTCCGGGCCCACTGCAAAACTGCTTTACCGTTACGGGTACCGGAGGTGATATCCGAACCGACTTGCCACTTCAGGCTTGTGAAACATTTACCGTTAATGCTTTGGTGCAAACCACCTCACGGAAAGGGGTCCGAGGAGACTGTGATACCGATTTCATTTTCTTTAACCCCAATGGCCCCAACCCCACACTAGATAACCTTAATGGTATCGGCCAGACCTTCCAGGGCGGTATCGCAGATTGGAAACTGATTATTCAGAATACGGGTAATGTAGCAGTAAAAGACATTAGCATCATTGACATTCTGCCCTATATCGGGGACAGAGCGATCTCCTTTCCAGCTGACCGCGAGAGTGAATGGCGAACCAATTTTGTAGAAATTGTATCTGTACCGATGAATGCAACAGTACAATATTCTATAGAGCTTAACCCTTGCCGGGGCGGATTTAGCCCACCATTTGAGCCCAGTGGCTGTACTGGCCCGTTCTGGAGCACTACTCCGCCTGTAGACATTACGGAAACGCAGGCCCTAAAGTTCTTCCTGCCTGACCCGCTGGGGCCCGGAGCCTCTGTGGAAATAGAGTTTAGAACACAGTCACCTGTTGAAGCACCGGTTGATGCAATCGCCTGGAATTCCCTGGCTTATCAGGGGCGGCGTACAGATACACCTGGCGAAGAGTTTTTCCTCATCGCAGAGCCTAATAAGGTCGGCATCGTTATTAAGCCTGACACCGTTTCGGTTGGCAACTATGTCTGGTCTGATGATAACGGGGATGGTTTGCAAAATGAAGACTCGGGCCTTGGCATCAATGGAGTCGAAGTAAGCCTCTATCGCCTGGTGGGAACTAAAGATGCCACCCCGGGCAGTGGCGATGACGTTTTTATTGGAACAAAACTGACGGCTGATGACCATTTTGAACAGCCTGGATACTACTTGTTCCCTAACCTGAGCGCTGGGCAGTATTATGCTGTTTTTGATGAAACGACCTTCCCTCTAGGACTGGTCCCTCCTGTTAATATGCCAACTCTCCTTAATGTTGGTGGTGACGATTCGATTGACAGCGATGCCGATCAGACTACCATGTTTATGACGGACGTGACACCATTACTGACACAGGTGGGACAGAATATTGACACAACCCTGGACTTAGGCTTGTCCGCAACAGACTGTGAGCTTTTCCCAGAGGTAATGGTGATCTGTGATAACCGCAATACAGCTCAGGTCAATGACGACCGCTATACCTGGACACTTTTGGTCAATAAGGAAATATCTGATATGCAAGATAACAGCGGCACCTTTACCCTACAGGTGATGAATGCTGCTGGAGAAGAAATTGACATCGTACCTAACTTGAACTATGGTGTAGAACACCCTGTAGGCGATGAATTCGGGCCGTTCCCAATATCCGGTGGCGACCTGATGTTTGAAGTCAAAGATGATATTGATCTCAGCTGCGAAGCCTTTGGTACGGTGGAAGCGCCCGCGACCCTCAACCTTGCGAATATCAATGCCACAGCGTGCTCAGATGATGGCATGGGCAATCTGACCTACGACCTGACCGGAACGGTGGAAATTGGCGGTGCACCCACAGGGACCGGAACACGCCTTGAGGTGTTCTTTATGGACAATGGAACGCCGCAAAGTCAAATTTTTGACCCCATTGCGGAAGATGGCACTTACAACTTCACTTTCAACGGACTAATCTGCAACGGCGAGTCTTTTGATATCGAAGCCCGCTTCATTAACCCTATGGGCGATATGATCGATGGTACCTGCGCCGGTGAGCGCCGCTTCAATGAACCTTGCTACCTGGAGATTACCGATATCCAAATTGAAGACAACTGCCGGGACGATGGCACCTACACCGTCAACGTTATCGGTACCTACTATAACGGTACGGGTAATATGAATATTAGTATTTCCGGCAACTCCGCATTTGACCCGGCTACTCAAACGCTAAACCTGCCCAACCGGGCGGATGGGGTAGCGCAGACCCTGGCATCCTTCACGAAAACCTGCGATGGGCAATTACACGAAGTGACTGCTTCCTTCAACAACAGCTGCATGGATATGAGCAGCTTCGAAGGCCCGCGCGACCGGGACTTCGGAGATGTGCCGGATACCTACGGTACGACACTGGGTCAGAATGGCGCTTTCCATATCATTCATGACGACCTGTTCCTGGGAGATTGCGTTGACTCCGAGTTGGATGGTTCGCCTGAGGCACAAGCAGGCGTGGACGGTACGCCTTCCGCTGGTGCCGGAACAGGAGGTGACGATGGCAGCGGGGTGGAAACCGAAATGGGCGAAGCCTCTTTCAGTGAGTGTGTCAACGATGACGAAGACGGCATCCGTTTCATTACTCCAATGGTGCCGGGCAACGAAGCCTGCGTGGAAGTTACCGCAACCAATAATACCGGCAGCCTTGCCGCGCTGCAGATGTGGGTCGACTTTGACGGCAACGGCAGCTTTAGCAGCGGCGAAGAAGTAGCCTTTACCGAGCCAATTGTTGGAACTGGAACGAATACCACAAACTACTGTTTTGATGTGCCCGCTTCCGCTACCTTCCCCAACCTGGAAACCTTCGTACGCGTTCGGCTGAGTTCGGCTGGGGGCTTAAGTGCTACCGGCCCCGCCAATGACGGGGAGGTGGAAGACTACTACCTGGCTTTCGCCAAAATCGGTGACTTTGTCTGGGAAGATCTCAACTACGATGGTATTCAGGATACCGGAGAGCCGGGTATTGCAGGTGCCGAAGTGAGTATCTCTGGTATAGACCTGAATAGCAATCCATTCACGGCAAGTACGACCACCACCGGTTCAGGCATGTATATGTTCTCCGGCCTGTTCCCTGGCGATTACATGCTCAACTTTACAACACCTAACGAACTGGTACCTACCACACAGGGCGCAGGTGGCGATGATACCCTCGATAGCGACGCCGATGCGGGTACCGGCAATACCATCACTTATACTTTAAATGCCGGAGACAACAACCCGGACGTGGATGCAGGCTTCTTTATTCCGGCTATTGATATTCAAACGGAAGAGGTTTGCGTAGATGGCTACATCAACGTCAACTACGAGATTTCTCCTATTGGCTTTACGCCCGGAACCGGGGTTACCGTCACTTGGGTAGATCCGGATGTTGATACCGTAGTCAGCGTACTAATGAATCAGCCACTGTCTGGTACCCTGCTTTGGCCAGGCACCATTCTGGATAACAGTACTCCTGTTGACTGGCCGGGCTGGGAGCTGGTTGATGGTGTTTGGGAGCTGGTCGATGATGGACTGCGGCCTTCGCTTCGCCTCCGCTTTGAGGCAGAGGTTTTAGACTCTACTGTTGTGACTTACCCATCGGTTACACCGCAGTGTGACCCTAACCCACCTCTCGGTGAGCTGGGCGACTACGTTTGGGAAGACCTCAATGGCAACGGTATTCAGGAAATGGGCGAGCCGCCGGTAGCAAACGTAACCGTGAACCTGCTGACAGAAAACGGCGACCTGATCGAGACCACTATGACGGATGCAAATGGCTTGTACCTGTTTGACAGCCTCGGCCCTGCTAACTTTATCGTAGAGTTCATTACTCCTGGTGGCTACGAAATCACCCCTGCTGATAATGCGGGCATGGATGACACGGTAGACAGCGACGCCGGCGATGACGGGCAGACTGACATCATTACACTGGGTAGCGGTGAAACAAACTACACCATTGATGCAGGCATCTATCTGCCCGCCAGCTTAGGCAGTACCGTATGGGAAGACACCAATGGTAATGGACAGTTAGATGGTGGCGAAGTGGGAGTACCGAATGTAACGGTTTCCCTGTTCACTTGCGTAAATGGCGTGCAGGGAGCCCCCTATACAGGGTCTGGCGCCGTTATGATGACCGACGCGAATGGCCAATTTAATTTCACGGGCTTGCCCCCGGGCAGTTATACGGTAGTCTTT
>NZ_JAVJSK010000123.1:0-31608 GCF_040219495.1 Phaeodactylibacter sp.
CGCGCCTTGTAGGTTGCTGCCGTAAGCGAACGCACAAGCGAATAGGAACCAGCCGCACAAGCGAGTAAGATAGAAACGCTAAGATTTCTAACGCAGCAAGATACACCGCGCCCGGAAAAAGCTAAACCCCGACGTCAAGAGGAAGTAAGAACGCACCGTATTCACAAGGCCCGAGGGTGTCTTCGCCGCACTTGGAGGCAGATGATCTTCCTTCTCTGATGATTCCTGCGGGAAATGCTTTCGCGGAAAGAAATACGACCAGAGGGAGTAGAGCTTTTTGTGAAAGCATTTGCGTTAAAGCGCAGGAATGGTCAGAGCGCACTGCTACTGTGCATCTTTTGGAGCGCCAAAAGTAAGAAGAAACTGAAGTGAGGTAACTGGCTAATCCAATTTTGAGAAAGTTATGTTGCCCAGGAAAGGTTTAGGGGGCCAGGCTAGGTCACCCGGGAGGAGACAGCGAGCTGTCTTTGTCAGCGGAGCGTGTACGGCCATCGCATGGCCAGCCCGGGAGCGAAGGCAGCTCGCTGCCGGTAGGGTTGTCGCCCCCGCTTGTACTCAACCTTAACCTTCTCCGGTCGACGTAGCGAAGCGTAGTTGACAACCTCAACCTATTAACCACTCGTCGTTAATACGGAATCTGCCGCCCATCCACAATACCGATTTCCACGGCGTAGAGGATGAGCTCGGAAGCGCTGCTGAGGTTCAGCTTTTTCATGATATTTTTGCGGTGGGTATAAATGGTATGTGTGCTGAGGTTCAGCTCACTGGCGATCTCCTTAGCGATGAGCCCGCGCGCGACTAGGCGGACGATCTCAATTTCGCGGGGGCTGAGCGGGGTCGGGCCGCAGCTGACTTCCTCTCTTTCGGATGGCTTTTTGTGTTGGTCCGGAAAGCTCTTTTCCAGCAGGTAATCGAGGACCCGCGTGCAAAAGAGCTTTTCGCCCCGGGCAGTGGCCTTGATGGCGTCAAAGACTTCTTCCTCTCCGCAGCCTTTGGTCAGAAAACCGTTGACCCCGAGCTGCAGGACTTGATAAATGCGCTCCTTTTCGTCATCATCGCTCATTACCATGATGCGGGCTTCGGGGTGCCGCTTTTTGAGCCGGTTGATGGTGGAAATGGAAAAAGCGCCCTCCTGATGGTAGTCGAGGATGACGACGTCGGGGTGCAGGGTCATGAGCTGTTGCTGCAATTCCGGCTCGTTGCTCGCCTCACCAACCACGCGGAAACGGTCGTCCTGCGATACAAGGTGGCGAAGCCCTGCCCGGATAAGGTGTTGTGCGTCAGCGATAACAATGGAAATGGCGTTCATGCTCTTGTTTGTCCTGTCTTTGCGCTAAATTAGGGTGTAAGCGTGAACAGAACAAATTTATTTAGACTTAGTTCAGATAAAGCAGGGGGCTAGCGTTTCTTTAATTCGATAAAAACTTCGCTCCCGGCCCTGGGCTTGATGCTGTCAGCTGCGGGGGCGAGCTTCAGGATTTCAAAGTAGGGTTCGAACACGGCGCGGTAGTCGCCGGGTGCACCTCCAAAGGGCGGGCCGCCCCGTTGCAGGGGGTGGGTGAATAAGACACCGGCCAGCTTCCCTCCCGGCCTTAGGAGTTGGTGGGCCTGCCGGGCGTAGTCGTCCCGCAGCCCGGGGTCGATCGCACAAAAGAAAGTTTGTTCGAGGATGAGGTCGACCTGCAGGTCTAAGGTGAAGAAATTTTGTACCAGTTGCTGGGACTTGGGGAAGTCCGGTGCTTTTTCAGCAAGGATTTCAAAGGCAGAGGGCGCCCAGTCGCAGACGAAGACCTGCTGATAACCTTGCTGATGCAGCCATACGGCCTCGTAGGCATGCCCGGCTCCGGGGATGAGGATGCGGTCCTCTACGGTGGTATGCTGCTCCAGGTAGTGTACCAATGGAGGCGAAGGGTACCCAATATCCCAGGGCGTATTGTGGTCGTGGTAGCGGCTTTCCCAGTAGCGGGCGTCAAGTGATGGCATTAGTCCTGGTATCGGTTTTCGGCAGAATAATCGGTTTCGGGCTCGGGGTAGGCCGATTCAATAGCCTTGAAGCGTACCCGCAGATTGTAGCGGCTGTTGATGCCCTTGACGACGGGGTCAAACATGGTGTTCATCAGGTCAATTGCCTGTGACTTGGCGGAGTCCATAATATCGCTTTCGAGGGCTTCCCGTCGGAACTCCCGGCGCAGCACGTCGAAGTTTTTATTGAGGTCCACGCTTTGCACTTCCCGCATCCAACCGATATCGAGCTTGTCAATTTTGGGGTACACTTCGTGGGAGAGGATGACCGGTTCGGGTAGCGTAATTGTAACGATACCCTGCTTGGAGTTCAGCCCGATGTCAAAGTATTCATTCAGGCGGAAGCCGACCTTGAGGATACTGATGGCCGACACCTCAATATCGGAGGAAGAGACGGAAAAGCCGAGGAAGCGGGTTTGGAGGTTCTTGTTCAGCCCCTTTTTGTCGCGGACTTCCATGGTGGCGAGTTCGGCGATGACTTTCTCCACTTTTTCCTGCAATAAGCCCCTCGACCGGCTAAAGTCCTGTACCGCTGCCCGTTCTTCCAGGCGTTTGAGCATAGGGTTGAGGGCTTCCTGCATGGCCACGCCGCAGGGCGTGTTCACTTCCTTCCCTTTGGCGTAGATGCTTTGCCCTTTGACCGGCACGAGCGTGGTAATGACCTGCGTGACCAGGAAGCAAGTGTATTTGCCCGCTACTTCCCGCAGCGCCTCGATGGCGCCCCCGCCTTCGTTTTCGTACCAGGTTTCGTACAACTGACTGGTTGTGTCGCGGAGCTGCACAAAATCATTGAAGTACAGCCCGCGCAGGTAGGGGTGGTGTTTTTCGTACTCGTCCTGCAGGCGGGCGAGGTCTTCCTCGTTGAGGTTCATGCGGCGGCCTACATGCTGCAGGATACTCATATTTACATCGTACACCAGTTCGTCGAAGCCTTTCCGGTTGCGGTTGGGGTCGGAGAGGATGGACAAGGCGCGTTCCTCGTCAATCGGCATGCGAAAGTCTGAGGGCACGTAGTTGACCTGATACTCCTGAGGCACGCTCGTATAGCCGGCCGGCACCACAAATTTGCGGAACAGCAGCACGCCCACAATACAGACAATAAGAATGACCAAAAGCGCACGGAGCATGTTGCGCGGTTGGCTGCCGGAAGAAGGATAATCGTTTTTTCTGGCCATAATGATTTTCAATTCAGTCTTGGGCGCTGAAGCAGGCCCGGTACGATGTATTATAAAAACACAAAGATGAAAACAAATGTGCGGAATTTGAGTTTACGGGCCGCAATTATCAATTTGATGTATTCCAACCGTAGAGTCCGTTAGGGTAGACTTTAAGCGCCAGGCGATCAGCAGACAGTACGCAGCAAACCTGGCGTGGGCTCAACCTCAGCCAGCCCAACCTGAGGAAGGTCAGGGCACCGAGCCACCTTACCGTTCCTCCCCATGCAATTGGCCAGTCAGCCAGTGCGGTAAATTCAGGTATTCGTAAAACCGGCTTTCGGTAGCCGTAAGTTGTGCGCCCCCAATGGCGTCGCTCCATTCGGTCAATATCTTCTGCTGTGCCCGCCGGTTTTCGGCACCCAGCAGTTGTTGGAGGTATTGCAGCAACAGCGCGGTGCTTTCAGGGTAGAATGGCGACTGCTGACGCCGAAAGGCCTGCAGCAGATACGGCAGCAGGTCAAAGTGTTTGAGGTTGTAATGGACGAGCAGCTGCAGTAACCGTCCGAAGTGGTACAGTTCTTCCAGGGTTTTCTTGCGGTAGCGGTCAAGGAACAGGTTGAGGGTGGTTTGCGCATCATCGGCCTGGCCATCCAATAGCTGGCAAAGGGCAAAGATGTAAAGAAGGGACTGCTGATTGGAGTAGGAAAGCGGGAGGGCCTTTTGTTGGAGCTCCGGAACCAGCTGAGCTGCCCGAAGCCGCCCCTTGTGGTAGGCTTTTTGCACGAGCAGCATATTGGCTTCCAGTAGGGTGCTACGCTCCAGAATGCGTTGTTCGATACCCTGCAGCCGTTTGAAAGCCTTTTTTTGAGGCAGTTGCCGGAGCTGGGTGAGCCCGTCCTCTAGTTCAGGCCAGTGGTGGAGCTGAAAGTGGTCAATCAGAAGGTTCTGCAAGGCGTTAAGGTAGCGGGCGGGGTAACGCTGTACCAGGAAAGGGGCTTTTTGAAAGAGCCGGAGCAGGGCTTGGTTTTGCCGGAAAGCTTTATCGGGCTCAGCGTTCATAAAGTAGAAGGTAGCAAGAGCACGGCGTGCATCAATCTGAGTGGTCCATTGCGGGGCGTGCTGAATGGCCCGGAAAGCTTCTGGGGGGAGCGCCTGCGGTCTTCAACCGGTACACCTTAGCTCCGGATGGTTCATTCTGGTGTACTTCATTGCAATCGGTATTTCACTATTCGGCAGGGGGCTGGACAGCATACAACACGATGGGCAGCCCTTTTTTGGAAGGCTACAATTGGACACTTTACCCGGGGCTGTCGGGAGCCGAGGTTTGGATGACCGCCTATGGCTCCGGACTCTACCATTTTACCGGTGAGCAGTGGCAGCTACAAGACCACCCGGCTTTTTCCGAATGGTATATTTTTGATGTAGCCGCTGTGCCCGGTGGTGTCTATATACTGTCCCATTTGTGGTACAGCGGTAGTTTGGGGCAATGCTACAACCCCGTATTTTCCATGATCACATCCAGGCGTTCCACCCCTTCAGGAAGACTCACGAAGTACATTTCCACCTCTCCGATGCCCTTGGCCGGGATTTGCCCCCGCGATTCGCAACGGAAGGAGTCACGAATGCGGTCGTAAGTAGCCTGGGAAATATTGACTTTACCAACTTTGCCTTTCGACTCCAGGCGGGCCGCCAGGTTGACGGTATCGCCCCAGATATCATAGGCGAATTTGCGGGCACCTACCACACCCGCTACAACCGGCCCGGTATGCAGGCCGATGCGCGCACCGGAGAAAGGCAGGTCTTTTTGTTGTTTGAGCCAGTCCTGCATAGCCAATGCGGCGCGCACTGCCCGTTGTGCATCATCCGCATTGGATTCCGGGACACCGGCAGCGCACATGTAGGCGTCACCGATGGTCTTGATTTTTTCGATGCCGTGCGCGGCTACAATTTCGTCAAAAGCCCTGAAGCAGCGGTCGAGGGCAGCCACGAGCTCTGCCGGGCTAAGATCTTTGGACGTACGGCTGAAATCCTTGAAGTCAGAAAAGAGTACCGTGACTTCCTCGTAGTGGCGGGCGGTAGCCTGCCCGTCGGTTTTTAATTCCTGGGCTACAGAGGCAGGGAGGATGTTCAGAAGTAATTCCTCCGACCGGTTCCGCTCTGTTTCAATAATATTGTTCTTGCGGCGGGAATTCACATAGAGCCAGGTGAGAATAAGTGCGATCAGGATAATCGCCCCGGCTACGATGCGGCTGCGGTTGCGCTGTGTGCGTTGCAGTTCCAACTGGGCTTGTTGCGACTGCAACTGTTGCTCCTGCCTGATAACCATGATAGAATCGCCCAGGCGGGCCAGTGAAATGGAATCAATGGTTTGCTGTTGCCGGGCGAGGAGGAGCTCCTGCCGGGCCTGTTCTTCCGAAAGAGTGGCGACTTCTGCTTCGTAAGCTTCCCGCTCTTTTTTCAGTGAAAGGAGGGTGTCGCCTACTGCCCGCATAACATCAATCTTCCGTTGCTTAAGCTGCTCCAGGGTTGGGCGTTGTTCTGCCACACCGCCCGGTTGTATAGGCATTTGGGGCTTGTTGTTCAGCCTTCGGTCCAACCGCCGATACCACAGTTGCAGGGTGTCATTTGGTGAGGCTTCCAGGAGCTGCTCAGCTGATTTCAAGGCTCTTTTTACGCGGATTTTTTGCCGCCAGTTCAGTGAGCTTGCGGTTTGTTTGCCAAAGAAGGCCTGGGCTTGCAATAGCTGGGCTTCCGCTTGTATCGTCAAATCTTCTGCTTTTCGGCCACTGTAGTAGGCTTGTTCGGCTACCTTAACGGCGTCTTGGTAACGCTCTTGCTCCAGCAACTGCCTGCCTAGCTCAAGCTGAGCAGCCCCCTGACCCTTGACGACCAATGAGAAAAGGGCGAGCAGTCCTGCAATTAGGAAAGTCATTCTCATAATAAGTAATTTTGTTTTGTCAAGGGCGGAATCAGACCGGCTCAAATATAAGGTTTCTTTATGAAAAAGTACAGTCCTGAATGTGCCCCATGAATATGGGGTTTCTGTTTTTAAAAGAGGAGGTTACATTTGTATCTGTTAGAGTTAGTTTAGGACTTAAAAAACTTAACTACCAGTTATAAAATTCCTTCCTTTTTAAACAAGAAGCGTGTTTAGAAGAGGGCTTCCCGGAATCCTATCCGGGAAGCCCCTCAGTCTTCGGAAGGGAAAACTAATCCTCAGTGCCCGTTTTTTTAAGGGCATTGGACCCTAAAATCCTTACCCTAGGGCTTTCAGCAGCAGTTGAAAGCCCTTAATCTTTCCCCGATTTTTCCTATTGGCAGTAGGCTGTTTGATGATTTTCGTTAAATTTGGATTTTGTTCAAAACAAATTGTTAGGCTATGGATATGCCTGCTGCTCAGGATGCGCTCAAAAAGTATTTTGGTTATGATGCCTTCCGACCCATGCAAGCCGAGATTATCGGGCAAGTATACGAGGGCAAGGATAGCTTGGTTTTAATGCCCACCGGTGGGGGCAAATCCATTTGTTATCAGGTACCTGCCGTAACCTTACCGGGTACCGCAGTGGTGGTTTCCCCTCTCATTGCACTCATGAAAGATCAGGTGGAAGCCCTGAGGGCGAATGGGGTTCAGGCCGCATTTCTCAACAGCTCTCTCAGCGAACCGGAACAACGGGAAGTGGAAGACGCCTTCTTCAATGGGCAGCTGCAGCTGTTATACGTTTCGCCCGAAAAGTTGACTTCCCGTGATTTTTTGCCCTTGCTCAAGCGGGCGCAGGTGAGCCTGTTCGCCATCGATGAAGCCCACTGTATTTCTTCCTGGGGGCATGACTTCCGGCCGGAGTATACCCGTATGAAGTTTCTGAGGCAGGAATTCAAAAATACGCCCATACTGGCACTGACTGCCACGGCCGATAAACTGACCAGAAAGGATATTTTGCAGCAACTACAGCTGCCTGACCCTAACGTTTTCATTGCCTCCTTCGACCGCCCTAACCTGGGGCTGGAAGTGCGCCCCGGGCAACGCCGCCGGGAACAGATCATCCGCTTTATTGGTAAGCGTACCAATGAATCAGGCATCATCTATTGCCTTAGCCGGAAAAGCACAGAGCAGCTGGCTGAGAAACTGCAGGACGCAGGGATTAATGCCGACTATTACCACGCCGGGCTCTCTGCCGAAGCGCGCAACAGCGTACAGGAAGCTTTTATCAATGATAATACGCCGGTTATTTGTGCAACAGTTGCCTTTGGGATGGGCATCGATAAGTCTAATGTACGTTGGGTGATCCACTATAATCTGCCTAAAAATATTGAGGGATATTACCAGGAGATCGGCCGGGCCGGGCGCGATGGGGCTAAAGCAGATACCTTGCTCTTTTACAGCTACAGCGATGTGTCGATGATGGAGGATATCCTCAAGCAAAACGATAGCGATCAGTTGGATATCAAGCTGGCTAAGCTCGACCGTATGCGGCAGTTTGCAGAGGCTGTCGGCTGCCGCCGTCGCATTTTACTGAGCTACTTTGGCGAAGAAGTGACAGAAGACTGCGGCAATTGTGATATCTGCCGCAACCCCCCAAAAACTATCGATGGCACGGAGATTGCCCAAAAAGCACTATCAGCCATCTATCGGTTGCGGCAGCAGGCTGGTATGACGATGGTGATTGATGTGCTGAGGGGCAGCGGGAAAAAAGAGATTTTTGAACGGGGCTTTCAAAACATCAAAACTTACGGGGCCGGGCGGGACATCCCCTTTCTGGAGTGGCAGCATTATATGCTTCAGCTGCTCAACTACGGGTATATAGAAATTGCCCACGACGAACACGGGGTCCTGAAACTGACGCCCGGCAGCAAGCGGGTCTTGTTTGATGGCGAAAAAGTACCCCTGGTGCGCTTTGCTACGCTCAAGGAACGTCAAAAAACGGAAAAAGAGCAGGCGAAAGCCAAAGCCACCGAGCGGCAGGGTGTACGGGATGAGCTGTTTGAAAATCTCCGCCAACTGCGCCGCCAACTGGCTCAGGAACGGGGCGTGCCGCCCTATATCATCTTCAGCGACAAAACCCTGGAGGAAATGGCGGCCGTCAAGCCCATGACCGATGACGAAATGAAGCGCATCAGCGGGGTAGGGGAGCGGAAACTCCACCTCTACGGCAACTACTTTATTGATGCCATTATTGAGCATGTGGGGCCCGCGGCGAGCCGGGGCAAGTCTTCCACCTATCAGATTACCTACGATATGTACCAACGGGGGCTGAGCGTATCCGAAATTGCACAGAAACGGCAGTTGACAGAGACGACGGTCTATTCCCACCTGGCGATCCTTTTTGAGAAGGGGCAGGACATCAACCTGCACGAACTCGTGACGCCCTCAGAGGTCGATCAGGTGATGAAGTCTCTGCGGTACCTTCAGGAGCCTTATAAACTGAAGGATGTTTTTGATTACCTCGACGAGCAAATTCCTTATCATAAAATCAGGCTGGCGCTGGCGTACGCAAAGCGGGAGGCTTAATGGATTGAGCCGCAGATAACAGACCGTTAAGGACCGAGCATCAAAGAAAGCCTAAGTATGAAAACACTATCAGGCATTTCGGCCTAGTCGCACTAGTTGTTGATGACTGCTGAAATTTTGTTGGGGTAATCAGTGATAATCCCATCCACGCCCAGGCCAATCAGCGCTTTAATGGCGGTGGTGTCGTTGACGGTCCACGGGATGATTTTCATGCCCTTTTCATGCGCGGTATCCACTACGTTCGCTGTGACCATGTCGTAGTCGGGGCTGTAGATATCCGGTGTATACCCCAGTGCGTCAAGATTGACCTGAATACCGTTGGGATTGTCGATGAGCAGGGCCGTGGTGACGGTAGGGTCAAGCCGGTGCAATTCCTGCAAAGGCCGCATATCGAAGGACTGCACACAAGTTTGGTCTTTGATGCCGAGGTCTTCGATTGCTGCCAATACCAGTTTGGCAAAGGTCAACGGGCGGGGCGCTTTGACGTTATCGTAGACCAGGTCGTGCTTGATTTCGATGTTGTAGCGGGGCTTGGGGCGGTTGTGCTCAGAGCAGTAGGTATTTACGGCTTGGACGACTTCACTCAGGAGGGGCTTGTAGGTAGCCATAGGTGTTTGTTGCGGAAAGCGCGCATTGCCCCGGCTTCCACAATCGTAGGTTTTGATTTGCGCATAAGGCATTTGAAAGAGCAGCAGCTCCTCTTCCTCCGCTTCCGTCACAGCCCGCCCGTCCGGATGGCTACAAATGTGGTGGGACATCCAGGGCTCATGGGTCACCACCAGCAGGCTGTCCTGGCTGACGGCGAGGTCGAGCTCCAGCGTTTTTACCTGTGGGAATTCCAGGGCTTTCAGGAAGGCAGGTACCGTATTTTCCGGCAACAGCCCGCGGGCGCCCCGGTGCCCCTGCCAGTCGAAATCAGCAGCTTGTTCAGCAGTCATATCTTGTTGAGTTGAAGGCGCTGAGCAGGCTGAAAGCCCGAGCAGCAGGAGGAGGAAATAAAATTGGCGCATAATTTTGGCTTTGGGGTAAAGGTACGGAATTGATCTGCACTGCTTAGGGTGTAAATCATGTCGGAGCTGAAGAATTTTCTAAGTACGAATCGCCTCGTTTGAGTATTAAGTCAACTGATTTTTTAGGAAGTTTTTCGGTGAAATGCGTTGATATAGAATTTTTTTATGCAAAAAAAAAAACAGACTCAACTAATTCAGTGAATTTACGAGCAAAGCTTATCTTTATCGCATTGTTAAACCAGGCGCTATATTTCTGTATTCACCTGCTTTTGAAAATGAAGTTTTTCGCATTTCTCAGAAAGTACTTAAGATAGAAGTAGAGCGCATATCTTCACTTAATTGAATAAGATGACGACTAGATTTTACCTATGCTTCGCGGTATGCTTTACCGCTACCGTTGCAATGGCGCAGCCTCAGTTGGTTGCAGATTTTAACCCCGGCACCGCAGATGGGATGACAGACTCCCTGGGCTATGAAGGGGTCTATCTGGATGACAACCGGATGATCCTTGCTGTAATTGACCCCGATTTCGGTACAGAATTAGGGATTCTGGAAAACGGGGAGCTGTCCCTGCTTAAAGACATAAACCCTGGTGATGAAAGTTCTGACCCCCAGTATTTCGTACGGTATAATGGGAAAGTATATTTTTCAGTGGCGGATGATGGCCAGGTCCTTGCTTCGCTCTGGTCTACAGACGGTACAGAAGAAGGGACGGTTAAGGAATATTCTTTGTCGGGTAATGCAGAGCCGATTGCTAATCTTGTAGTAACGGATGGAGGAGAGTTGCTTTTCCATAGAGTTAGCGGACTTTATGCGACCTCTGATGGCGAAAACTTTGAGCAAATTCAAGATGACTTATCCATTATTATTGAGGATGGTTCAGGAAATGAGCCATATACCAAATACAAGGACGGGTTTGCTTTTTTGAAGCGGCGTACGAGCTCGCCCAATGATATTGAACTATGGTACTACGAAGCGGGAAACTTGGAATTGCTGCATAGTTTCCCTGATTCCGAACTTGGCCTTCTAACAGTACCGGACGCTTTAGGGCAAATTGATGGAGGTTTGGTCTTTTCAATTGACGGTAGCGTTGAGGGGACTTTTGTATATGCAGAAGCAACAGGAGAAGTAACTAAAGTTTTAGAGTTTCCTTGTGACCGATATTTAAAAGCCGAGGGCGCGGGAATAGTTGGATATCGGTTTGGAAGTGCATTTTATCGTTTCTCCGCAGCCCCAGCCGAGGCCACGGTTTTATTTAATGAGCAGCCGATATTACCCTTCTTGGAAAGTGGAAAGTCTTTCCCTCACATTGGGGCAAATGGAAAGCTTGTTTTCTTAGGGCAATCTACAAATTTTACCGATAAGGCGCTTTATATGACGGATGGGACGGTAACAGGGACCGTTAAGCTGGGCGATCTTCCGTTACCAGGCAGGAACTTGCAGATGCTGGCCAGAGGCCGCTATGTGTTTGTAGTGGTTCATTTTAGTGATATCAGCCCCGTATCCATTTACGTAGCAGATACCGAAGCTGCCACCGTCACAGAGCTCTATCAGTTTCCTGAAAGTACCGGGCCTGAAGGTTCGATTCTGCTGACTGGTTTCCAGGATGGTAAGCTGTACTTTAACCTGAGTACCGATGAGACAGTAGGGCGGGAGCTTTATACCCTTGAAACTGGCTTGGTGGTAGCTGAAGAATCGGTTGAAATTCCATCGGTAGCATTCGGATTGGAGTTCGCCAATCGTCAATTTGCTATCAAAGCAGAAGGGATGAAGCCCGCTCGTGTCAACGCCTACGATGTACAGGGGCGCTTGCTCCGCAGCTATGACACCCATACTAATGCCTGGCTGCCGGAGGTTATTCACTCCGGTATGGTGCTTTACGAGGTGGAAGTAGAAGGGCAGCGGCAGACCTGGAAGCGGATTGACCTGCAATAAACACACGACAGGGCTGTGCTGTCCTTGGTGCAGCCCTGTACCTTTTACTTTTCCCGGAAAAACGTATTTTCACCATCAAAAATGCGAACCTTCCTTTTGCCGCTTTTGCTCTTGTACCCCTTGCTCCTATTGGCACAAGCTTCCATTCCCCGCCTTTCCCAAATTGATGTACAGCATTACACCTTTCAGCTAGAGCTGAGTGATGCGCACGATACCATTCAGGGCAGCGCCTTGATTGATATCCGGTTTTTGCAGGCATTGGATACGCTTGTGCTTGATCTGGTTGCAGAAGAGGCCGGGCAGGGGGGCATGCAGGTCCTGGAAGTGAAGGAAGGAGGCGAGCCTTTGAGCTACCGGCATGAAGGGGCTCAGTTGCTTATTGCACTCAGCAGCCCGGCAGAGGCAGGTTCCACCCGGCAATTTGCCATTCGGTATAAAGGCATCCCGGCTGACGGGCTTATTATTGCCCAAAACAAGTACGGTGACCGGACCTTCTTCGGAGATAACTGGCCCAATCGTGCTCATCATTACCTGCCCTGCGTGGACCACCCTTCGGATAAGGCAACGGTGGCCTTCGTCATTATCGCGCCGGACCATTATCAGGTGGTCGGCTCCGGCCTGCAACTGGAAGAGCTCAACCTTGACCGGGAAACCAAACTGACCTTTTGGCGGATGGATACGCCCATTCCCACTAAAGTGGCGGTCTTTGGAGCGGCGCAGTTTGCGGTGAGCCGGGCGGGGGAAGTTGCTGGTATACCAGTCACAAGCTGGGTTTACCCCGAAAACCGGACGGAAGGCTATCAGGATTACGGGCAGGCTACGGAGGTTTTACAGTTTTTTATCGACTCCATCGGGCCCTATTCCTACCCAAAACTGGCTAATGTGCAGTCCAAAACCCGCTACGGAGGGATGGAGAATGCCAGCAATATCTTCTACTTTGAGAATTCGGTTACCGGTGGGCAGGACCACGAAGACCTCATCGCCCACGAGATTGCCCATCAGTGGTTTGGCAACAGCGTCACGGAAGGCAACTGGTTCCACATCTGGCTCAGTGAAGGATTCGCTACTTACGGTGCCAATTTATTCCTGGAGCATAAATACGGACGCGATGTTATGGCCAAGCGTCTGCTTACTGACCGGCAGCAGGTGTTGCAGTTTGCCCGCCGTTCTGACCGCCCGGTTATTGATACGCTGGTCACCGACTGGAACCGCCTGCTTAACGCCAATGCTTACCAAAAAGGCGGTTGGGTGTTGCACATGCTGCGGCATCAGGTAGGCGAGCGGGCATTCTGGTCGGGCCTGCGCGCCTACTACAAAGCCTATCAAAATGGCAATGCCCTGACGCGCGATTTTCAGGAGGTGATGGAAATCGCCAGCGGCCAGGATTTAAGCGGCTTCTTTTACCAGTGGCTTTATCAGCCCGGCGTGCCGGAAATTGGCGTGAGCTGGTCGTGGAGCAAAAAGAAAGGCTTGCAGCTGGACATCGGGCAATTGCGCAGCGATGCGACCTATACTTTTCCCTTAGCTATTGCGGCGGAAGCCCCCGATGGTACCCGTCAAACCTGGACTATAAATATTGATCAGGAACAGCAAACGGTCACGCTCCCCTGCGACTTTGAACCTGCCCGCCTTTGGTTGGACCCCGATACGTGGCTGCTTTTTAGTGCGGAGCTGAATCGTTCGAATTGAGGAGAATTGTGCATTTTTGTGCCTCCAAAACAAAAAAACATGCAAAAGACAGCCATCCTGCTCATTCATTGTGCTGACCAAACGGGCCTGGTAGCGGCCGTGACCGACTTTCTGCACCGCAACAACGGCAACGTCATCTCGCTGGACCAGCACGTAGACCGGCAGGCAGGGCGTTTCTTCATGCGGGTGGAGTGGGAGCTGGAGGGTTTTAACATCCCTTCCGAAAAAATTGATGAGTATTTCGGCACCCTGATCGGGCAAAAATACCAGATGGAGTGGCAGGTGCACCTGAGCGCGCGCAAACCGCGCATGGCCATTTTTGTTTCCAAAATGTCGCACTGCCTCTACGATATCCTGCAGCGTTGCATGAGCGGGGAGTGGGAAGTGGAAATCCCGGTTATTGTCAGCAACCATGAGAACCTCCGCTACATAGCCGATCGGTTTGATATCCCCTTCGAAGTGTTCCCGGTGACCAAAGGGAATAAAGCGGAGCAGGAGCAACGGGAAATAGCGCTCATGCGGGAATTGAACATCGACTTCATTGTGCTGGCGCGTTACATGCAGATTCTATCTGATGACTTTGTGTCAGCCTTCCCCAATCAGATTATCAACATCCACCACTCCTTCCTACCTGCCTTCAAAGGGGCTAAGCCGTATCATTCGGCTTTCAACCGGGGGGTAAAAGTCATTGGTGCCACGAGCCATTACGTAACTGCCGACCTGGACGAAGGGCCGATCATTGAGCAGGATGTGCGCCGTATTTCTCACAAAGATACGGTGAAGGACCTCATCCGCATCGGAAAGGACTTGGAAAAAGTGGTGCTGGCCCGGGGCATCTGGCTGGAAATTCAGCACAAGATTCTGCCTTATCAGAATAAGACGATTGTTTTTGATTAGAGCTTGTTGGGATTTTGCTTTTGCAGGCTTTGGGGGAAAAGGGCACAGCCCCAAACATGCTCTCACTACTCAATTAGCGGCTTACCGAGGTAGACTTTGATTTCGGGGGACAAGCGAACCCGGATTTTTACCACAAGTGGGTCATTGAGGTTGGCCAGAGTACGCCGGTGCAGATTGTAGGTGGTCCGTATGGCTGTAAAAACCGAAACCAGTGCCGCATTTTTACGGTTTTCCTGAATGATTTTGTCCAGGCGTTCCGGGCGGAAGTCCTTGTGTTGGCCTACCAATTCCACCTCCAGGGCAGGGCTGAGGGCAACGCTGAGGGCAAAACTTTGGATTTGCAGCCCGTAAATTTCCAGCTTGGGGAAAACTGTTAGCCATTCTTCAATCAGTTGGAAGCTCTTTTCCTTCGCACCTTCACCAAACTGGGCAGCTTGCTCGCGCAGGGCCTCTGAGGCTTCGTTTATGGCTTGTTTGACTTTGTCGATCATACCGGTATTACAGTGAAGGTTAATAATGAAGCGAAAGTACCTTTCCGGTACCGTAGTTGGGCAATATTTCCCCTAACCTGGTTTTTACATAGACCAAGGCTGCTGTTTCAGGCTTCATGCAGTTGTTTGAAAGCCTGCCCGAGAGCCTCAGTCAGGTCTCCGGCCATCAGTGATTCCTGGCTTTGCTGTGCCAGTGCACAGTCGCCTGCCAACCCGTGCAGGTATACGCCAAGCAGAGCGGCTTCTTCCGGTGGGTACCCCTGTGCCAGCAGGCCCGTCAGGATACCGGCCAGCACATCGCCACTGCCACCGGTAGCCATGCCTGCATTGCCTGTGCTGTTGAAGTACGCCCGGCCATCGGGCAGCGCAATACAGGTGTGCGCGCCCTTGAGCACGATAATGATGCCCAGTTCCCGGGCTTTTCGGACCTGCAATTCGTGGCGCTGAAAATCATGGCTCGTTGGGCCGAATAAGCGCTCAAACTCTTTGGGGTGGGGGGTCAGGATACTTTTGGGGGGCAGCTGGCGCAGCAGCTCCTCCTGTTTGCTGATGCTATTAAGGGCGTCTGCATCGAGTACCAGGGGCTGATCAACCTGATGGATCAGGTGCGACAGTGCATCGCGGGTCAGGGGACTTTGCCCTAGTCCGCAACCTACGCCGATGGCCTGATAGGGGCTGAGGTCCGGGGCTGCTGTGAATTGCAGTTCGTGGTCATCAAGGCTGACCATTGCTTCGGGCAGAGCGGTTTGCACGATTGGATATGCCACCTTAGGTACATGCAGGGTCACCAGCCCGGCTCCGGACCGGAGGGCGCCCCGGGCCGCCAGCAGAGCAGCGCCCATTTTGCCGTAGCTGCCCACAATGAGGAGGGCGTGCCCGTGCGTACCTTTGTGCGAAAATTTGCCTCTAGGGCGCAGCAGCTTCTGTATTAGGCTGGACGTGAGGTAAAAACGTTTGGTCGCTGCCTGCGCAATTGCCTGTGGGTGGAGCCCGATCGCGCCCACCGTCCATGCGCCCACCCGTTCTGCATTTTCGGGGAACAGGAAAGCCAGTTTGGGCAGCTCAAAGGCAAAGGTACGATGGGCGTGAAAGGTGGCCCCTTCAGTGGGCTGATCAGCATACACGCCCGAGGGGATGTCAATGGCGACCCGCTCGGCTTCCAGTTGGTTGAGGTAACGTAGCAATTTACCCCAATAGCCGGTTACCGGGCGGTTAAGCCCGGAGCCGAACAGGGCGTCAAGTACCAAGGCGCCCCGGGGCAACTCTGGCATAGGGTCTCCATCAGTAAGCGGGTGCACCGCAATAGCGCCGTGGCCGGGCAGCCGTTTCAGGTTGGCTTCAAAGTCGTCAGACCGGTGGGGGCTGATCTGGCAGGTGTGCACGGTCACCAAATAGCCGGAATGGTGCAAAAGGCGTGCAGCAGCGAGCCCGTCACCCCCATTATTGCCAATACCACAGATGATGTGTACCGGCCGTTGCTGGTCCGGATAGGTCGCAATGAGCCAGCGTGTGAAGCAGGCCGCTGCCCGTTCCATCAGGTTGAGAGAGGAAATTGGCTCGTGTTCTATGGTATATGCGTCGAGTTCCCGAATTTGAGCAGCAGAACAAATTTTCATAAATCAATTTTCAATTGAATAAGCATCAATTTTTCGAGGGGCTGAAAGTGGTAGAACTGGCGAGTGTGCTCGCTGGCCCTGCCGTCGGCTTATTTTTTGCAGAGCTGGGCGCTGAGGTCGTCAAAGTTGAGAATGCCCGCACCGGCGGGGATGTTACCCGCCGGTGGAAGCTGCCTACAGAGCCTGCCCATGCTGCGGTTTCAGCCTACTACTGTAGCGTAAATTACAAAAAAAATGTTCGAATGCTCGACCTGTCTGACCCGGAAGGGCAGACGGAAGTGAAGGCGCTGATTGCAGGGGCGGACATCGTGGTGAGCAACTTCAAACGGGCCTCTGCCTGCCGCCTGGGTATGGATTATGCCACCCTGAGCGCACAGCACCCCGGTCTGATCTACGCTCAGTTGGATGCCTTCGGGGAGGAGGAGCCACTGCCTGCTTTTGACGTCGTTTTGCAGGCAGAAGCCGGCTTTCTGTACATGAACGGTGAGCCTGGGCGGGACCCGGTGAAAATGCCGGTGGCCCTCATTGATATACTGGCGGCTCATCAATTGAAGGAGGCGGTGCTGCTGGCGCTATTGCACCGGTACCGAACCGGGAAAGGCAGCTTTGTTTCCACTTCCCTGCTCGACGCTGCGGTGGCATCCCTGGCTAATCAGGCGACCAACTGGCTGATGGAGGGGCACATTCCGCAACCTATGGGCACGCAGCACCCGAATATCGCGCCCTACGGAGATATTTTTTACGCGGCCGATGACAAACCGCTGGTCATCGCAGCGGGCACCGAAGCGCAGTTTGTGCAGTTGTGCCAATGCCTGGGGCTGCCGGGGCTCCCACAGGAAGACCGCTTTGGGGACAACAAAAGCCGGGTAGAGCACCGGGGGCTTTTGTGCGACTACCTTCGGCCGGCCTTCAGAAAAGCAGACCGGTCGGCATGGCTGAAAAAACTGGGCGAAGCCGGCGTGCCCGTGGGCAGTATCCGGAGCATGGACGAGGTGTTCCAACGTAAGCGGGCCCGGGAACTGGTCCTGGAGGAGCTCCTGCCGGACGGGCGCATGAGCCGGCGGGTAGCTACTACCGCTTTTGAGTGGAAACCGGCAGGGTAAGATCAGAATGGGATGAACAACTACTATCCGGTTTCGTTGTACCGATGAACAAACCACTACAGCACATTGGATAATTTTAGTGCCTCACTTGAAGCTTTCTGGATCACTTTACAGGGATGGTTGGATGGATTGATTGCTCACCTGCCTAATATCATCATGGCAGTTCTTGTATTGGTTGCCTCCATTTTCCTGTCGCGATTTGTACGGAAATACGCCGGTAAAGTGATGTCCCGATTTTCCCGGAATTACACGATTAACGGCTTGCTGGCCAATATCGTGACTTCTGGCTTTTTGATTCTGATGCTCTTCGTTGTATTAGGGATTTTGGGGCTCGACCGGGCGCTGACTTCTTTACTGGCGGGTGCCGGTGTGGTTGGATTAGCCATTGGCCTGGCTGTTCAGGAACCGCTCATGAATGTCTTCTCCGGCATCCTCATGTCTGCTAAGTCTTTGTACAATGTTGGAGACCTGATCGAGACCAATGGATACTTCGGCAAGATCAAGAAGGTAAGCCTGCGTTCTACCATTTTAGAACAAATGAGTGGAGAGGAAGTCCTGCTGCCCAACAAAAGTATTATTCAAAACCCTCTGGTTAACTACACGGTTTCCGGGCGTCGGCGGGTCAGCCTGGGCTGCGGTATTTCTTACGGAGAAGACCTCGAACGGGTACGGGCAGTTACCTTGAAAGCATTTGAAGAGGGCGTAGCTTATGATGACCGTCATCCTGTCGAATTTTTCTACGAAGGCTACGGAGACAGCTCCATTAATTTTACCGTCCGCTTTTGGTTGGATGACATCTCCCAGAAAGGGTCGCTTCATGCCCAAAGCGAGGCGGTTATTGCGATTAAGAAAGCCTTTGATCAAAACAATATCATGATCCCATTCCCTATCCGGACGCTGGACTTTGGCATCAAGGGAGGCGAAAAGCTGGACACGATGCTCCAACTGGCGTCCCTCAATGGGGGCAGCTAGTTTGTTATATATGCGCTATGCTCATTACAAAAACAGAAAAAGAATTATGGCAAATAATCAAGATAAACCCTGGAACAAGAAACGGTATGATGCAAACACTCATGCCTCTGGTATAGCGCTCGTCAATAACCTGATGATGCGCAATAAAGACGCAGAAGAACGGTACCGCGAAGCCACAGCTGTAGCAACAGATGAAAGTCTGAAAGCCTACCTGCGAAGCCTTGCCGAATACCGCAATAGTCTTTACCAGCAGCTTTACAAATGGATGGACGCGCTGCCCCCAACGCCTATGCCGATCAGCAAGCAGGCGCGTTCCTACCTTTATGAAAACCAGGGCGTACTCCGGGATGCCCTAATGCTCAACCACAAGTCAAAAGTGGTCGCGTGCTGTGAAGCCAGCGAAAAGTCGATTTCTGAAGCCTACCGGGAAGCGATTGCCCAGACCGGTGTGCCCAAAGATATTAACGAGTTCCTGAACGGGCAGTACCAGCACATTCTGAAAGTACGCCGCAAAGTGGAGCGCATGGAAACCGTGCCCATGTTGCACGATAATGATTTTTAGAGCGTGTTGGGACTTTAGTAATCGGTCTGCAAACTACACTTTTTTGCTTACACTTCGTCCCGAAAATCCTCATTTAGCTAAGGCTAAACTCCGGTTTTCGTGCCTCGTCTAACCAAAAAATTGTTAGTTTTCGACTAGAAGACAAAAGTCCCAACACGCTCTTAGTGCTGGTTTCTGGTCTGCCAGAAATAATTATCTTAGCCGCGAACACTTCGCGGTATGGAAAAAATCGTTTACCCACTGCTTTATTATCCGATCAACGAGGAAACCCTGCTCGGGCAGCTCGTTGGTGCTGATATCGAAGCCATGGACAGCAGCCTGAACGGCCTAAAGAAAACCCTGCTTTCTTATCTGCAGAAGCAGTACAAAAAGTACGACGAGTACCCACCTGTAGAGATTAAGTCGCCCCGCCTGAAAACGGTGGAGCTGCAAGTACGCCCTTCCTACCGTTCGAGAGGGGGCGTATTTCCTATGCCTGATACGCTCAAAATCAGCTTGCCCATCATTTACGGACAAGTGGAAGACGGCCACTTCGAGTGCCACATTCCCACCTTTCGGGAAAACTTCTTTTACTACGAGCCCAAGCAGCTCGATGCCCTGGTGCATCATGCCGGACTGACCCTGCTCAATCAGGCCACACCGGAAAAACTGTACCGCCTCATGCGTTATCCGAAGCCGGTCCTTGACCGTATTGAGCTTAGGGTGAATTACGAACGCGAGTATTTCTGGGGCGGCTGGGACCACGAACGCAACTACGAAGTGCTGAACCGCCTGGCTGAGCCTTATCCGCCTACCAAAAGTCAGCAACGCAGCCTGAGTGCGCTGCCGGATGCGGCCTGGGAAAGAGAGCAGGTGGTCGCTCAAGCCATGGACAAAATCATTGGCACCCGCTCCAATGTGCTGATTGTCGGGCGCTCGGGCACCGGCAAAAGCGCGGTCCTGACCGCAGCCCTGAAGCGCATCAGCAATCAGTCGCGCAAACAGAAACTGGGCTATACGTTCTGGCGCATCATGCCACAGCGCATTACGGCAAGTGCTAAATACCTGGGCGAATGGGAAGAAACCGTTGAAACTCTGGTGGAAGAACTGGGCATGGCTAACGGCATCATCTGGGTGGAACAAATGGTGCAACTGTTGCAGACCGGGGGCGAGGGGCCGGAAAATAGTGTGGCCGCTTTCCTGATGAACTTTTTGCGGCAGGGCAAACTGCACATGGTGGGCGAAGCGACGCCTCAGGAGCTGGAGAGTATGCGACGGCTGTTGCCGGGATTTGTGGAAGCTTTCCAGGTCATTGAAATAGAAGAGTTGAGCGAACATCAGGTCGCTAAAGTGATGGAGGAACTGTCTGGCTATGCGGCACAGAATTTGAAAGTAGATCTTTTGCCCGAGGCGAGGGAGCTTGCCTACCGGTTGCTGCTTCGGTACCATCCTTACGCCAGCTTTCCGGGCAAGGCAATTAGCTTTTTGGGGCAATGCCTCAATGAAGCCCGCAGCCGGGAGGAAGGCAAGATCGGGAAGGCAGAGGTGATCCGGAATTTCATACAACAAACGGGCTTGCCCGAACTCTTCCTGAGGGATGAAATGCCGCTGGACATTGCCGCCCTGCGTAGTTACTTTGATACCCGAATTGTCGGTCAGCCCGCTGCGGTGGAAGCACTTACGCGCGTCGTGAAAATTTTCAAGGCCGGGCTCAATAACCCAAATCGCCCTATTGCGTCGTTCCTTTTTGCCGGGCCGACAGGCGTAGGTAAAACGGCAAGTGTTAAAGCCCTTTCGGAATACTTCTTTGGCAAGGGGCAGCGCAAATCGCCCCTGATCCGCATCGATATGAGCGAGTTTCAGCACCCCGAGCAAATGGTGCGCCTCATTGGTGCCGGCCGGCAGCCCGGGCAGTTGATCAAGGAAGTACGCGAGCGCCCCTTTTCAGTCCTCCTGCTGGATGAGGTGGAAAAAGCAGACCCGGCAATCTTTGATGCCCTCCTCGGGCTGTTGGATGAAGGTGTGATGGTGGATGCCTACGGGCGGGAGACTAATTTCAGGAACACGATTGTGATTATGACCTCCAACCTGGGGGCAAGCAGCCGCTCTGTTCCGGGCTTCGGGGGCAAAACACCGGATGCCGCTGCTTACCGCTCAGCGGTGGAGCGCCACTTCCGCCCGGAATTTGTTAACCGGATTGATGAGCTGGTGATTTTTGAATCCCTGAAAGCGGAAGATATCCGCAAAATCACCTTAAAAGAACTGGAAGGCCTCAAAGACCGGGAGGGCTTTGTAAAGGCCGGCCTGGAAGTGCACTTCGAGCCGGAACTGGTTGATTATTTGGCCCGCATAGGTTTTGATGAGCGCTATGGCGCTCGTCCCCTGCAGCGCGCTTTGGAAGACCATGTGGTCATGCCAGTGGCCCGGTGGATGTTGAAGCACCCCGTTGGCAAGACCGGGCAATTGACCATAGGGTGGTCCGTTCAAAACCGGCTCACCCTGAATTACCAGCCCAAAAAATAGCTATGCCCTGGATTGTTTTACAAGCATTGATCTTGGTGGGGGTCCCTTTTCTGAGCAGGCGATTGTCCCGGCGGGGCATGTTGCCGGAATGGCTCAGTCCGGTGGTGGTGTGCTACGGCGTTGGTATTGTGCTGAAAAATACGGGGCTTTTCCCACTAAATGACCCGCTTTCTACCACGGCTACGGAGGGGAGCATCCTCTTTGCCGTCCCCTTGTTACTGTACGCTACAGACCTCAAACGGTGGGTGTCCTACGCCGGTAGTAGTTTGCTGAGCTTTGGGCTATGTGTGGCGAGTGGGGTAGTGGCAACGGTCACTGCTGCCTACCTGTTTCAGGATGCCCTGCCGGATACCTGGCGCCTGGCGGGTATGCTGGCTGGGATATATACCGGTGGTACACCAAATATGCAAGCCATTGGGCTCGCGTTGCAGGCACCTCAGGAGACCATCATTCTGGTTAACGCTGCGGATGTGTTGCTGGGGGGCGTTTACCTGTTGCTGCTCACTTCGGTAGTGCCTCAGTGGCTCAAGGCGGTCCTGCCGCAATTTAAACCGGGCGAAACGACCACTGCTATGGAAGAAACAGACCCCTACCATGCTTTCAACTACAGCGATGCTCTACGATCCATTGGGCTGACCGTATTGGTCATTGGCGGAGCACTCGGGCTGACCTGGCTGGTCTACGGCCGGCTGGATCAGCTGGCGTTTCTCATCCTGATGCTGACGAGCATTAGCCTGGCGGTTTCCTTTGTACCTGCGGTCAGAAACTGGGACAATACCTTCGAGACTGGTGAGTATTTCCTGTTGATTTTCTGCGTGGCCCTCGGTATGCTGGCTGATTTTCAAAGTATTGTAGACCGGGGCCTGGGCATCATACAGTTCACCGCCGTTGCGCTCTTTGGTACCATCCTGCTCCATCTGCTGCTGTCGCGGCTTTTCGGTATCGACCGGGATACGTTCTTGTTCACCTCCGTAGCTGCGATCTATGGCCCCCCCTTTATTGGGCAGATCGCCAGCATTACCGGCAACCGGCAGCTCATCCTGTCTGGCATCGCCTTGGGGTTGCTTGGCTATGCGGTCGGCAATTACCTGGGTATTGGTCTGGCTTACCTCCTGCAATGGCTGGGGGGGTAAGCCAAACTCTGTCTTTCGGTTTTCAGAGGCTGCCAGCCGAGACCGGTACAGGCGCTCTGCCTATACATCATAATTCAGTACCGGTGCCAGCCAGCGCTCTGCATCTTCCACCGACATCCCTTTCCGTTTAGCGTAGTCTTCTACCTGATCCTTGCTGATCTGGCCCAGGCCAAAGTACTTAGACTCCGGGTGGGCGAAGTAGTAGCCGCTAACCGAAGCCGCCGGGTACATGGCGTAAGATTCGGTCAGTTTGATACCGATCCTGTCTTCCACCTGAAGGAGGTCCCAAAGGGTGCCCTTTTCGGTATGCTCCGGGCAGGCCGGATAGCCCGGCGCCGGGCGGATGCCCTTGTACTTTTCGGCAATGAGGGACTCGTTGTCGAGGTCTTCTTCCCGGGCGTAACCCCAGAATTCTTTACGGATGCGCTGATGCAGCCGTTCGGCCAGTGCTTCCGCCAGGCGGTCGGCCAGTGCCTTGAGCATAATGGAGTGGTAGTCATCGTGCTCTTCTTCAAAACGTTTGATGTGCTCTTCGATACCAACGCCGGCAGTGACCGCAAAGGCACCGATATAATCCGGGCCATCTTCCGGTTTCCGGATGTAGTCGGATAAGCTCAGGTTGGGTTGCCCCGGTGCTTTTTGGCGCTGTTGGCGGAGGAATTCGAGCACGGCTGCATGCTCCTTGCGGTCTTCGTCGGCAAATACTGCCACGGATTCATCGCCTATAGCATTGGCCGGGAACAGCCCGAACACAGCTTTGGCAGTCAGCCACTGCTCATCAATGATTTGGCGGAGCATACTGCGGGCATCGTTGTAGAGCTTTTGAGCCTCAATGCCTACCACTTCGTCCTCCAGAATGGCGGGGAATTTGCCCTTGAGCTGCCAGCTACTGAAAAACGGCGTCCAGTCAATGTATTCGGTCAGTTCTTCCACATCATAATGGTCAATCACCTGAATGCCCGTTTGCTTAGGCTTCACTGCAGGTGTCTTTTGCCAGTCCAGCTCAAGGCGGTGCGCCCGGGCTTTTTTGAGCGTGTGGTACTTCTTGTTGGACTTTCGGTTGCCCCGTAGTTTACGGACCCGTTCGTAATCCTGACGGATATCCAGCACATAATTGCTGCGCAGGCTTTCGTTATCGTTGAGCAGATTGCTGACGACGGATACGCTGCGAGACGCGTCAAGCACGTGAACGACCGGTCCGGAGTACTGTGGCTCGACTTTTACGGCCGTATGGGTTTTGGAGGTGGTCGCCCCACCAATGAGCAGTGGAAGCGTGAAGCCCTGCCGCTCCATTTCTTTAGCCATGTGCACCATCTCGTCCAGCGAAGGCGTAATCAATCCGCTCAGGCCAATGATGTGTGCTCCGATTTCACGGGCTTTCGCCAGTATTTTTTCCGCTGGTACCATTACGCCCATATCAATGATATCGTAGTTGTTGCAGCCTAAGACTACACCCACGATGTTCTTGCCGATATCGTGCACGTCGCCTTTTACAGTGGCCAGCAGAATTCTGCCTTTACTGCTGTCTTCCCCGGCTGCTTTTTGGGCTTCGATATAGGGCGTCAGATAGGCTACCGCTTTTTTCATCACCCGTGCACTTTTGACGACCTGCGGAAGGAACATCTTACCTTCGCCAAACAGGTCGCCTACGATATTCATGCCGTCCATAAGGGGCCCCTCAATAACATCGAGGGGGCTGGGCAACTGCTGACGGGCTTCCTCGGCATCGGCCTCAATGTGCTCAGTAATCCCGCGCACAAGGGCGTGTTTGATCCGCTCGTTCAAGGGCGCTTCCCGCCAGGCGGTATCTTTTTGGAGGGTCCGCCCGCCATCACCCTTTACGCGCTCGGCAAATTCGGTCAGGCGCTCGGTTGCGTCTTCGCGCCGGTTGAAGAGGACATCCTCCACCCGCTCCAGCAAATCCTTGGGGATCTCATCGTACACCTCAATCATGCCGGCATTCACAATACCCATATCCATACCTGCCTTTACCGCGTGGTACAAAAAAGCCGCATGCATGGCTTCCCGGACGACGTTGTTGCCCCGGAAGGAAAAGCTGATATTGCTGACACCGCCACTGATCTTCGCGCCCGGGCAGCGCTCTTTGATCTGACGGGTGGCTTCGATGAAGTTGATCGCATAATCATTGTGCTCTTCAATGCCCGTTGCGACAGCGAATATGTTCGGGTCAAAAATAATATCCTGTGGGCGGAAGCCTACCTCTTTAGTAAGGATATTGTAGGCACGCTCACAAATCTCCACCTTGCGTTTGATGGTGTCGGCCTGCCCGGCTTCATCAAAGGCCATAACGACCGTTGCGGCCCCGTACCGCCTGACGGTTTTCGCTTGCTCGATGAAGATTTCCTCTCCTTCTTTAAGCGAAATGGAATTGACCACGCACTTGCCCTGTACACACTTGAGCCCCGCTTCGATGACGGAAAACTTGGACGAATCGATCATGATGGGCAGCTTGGCAATATCCGGTTCTGCCATAACGAGATTGAGGAAGTCGGTCATCGCTTTTTCAGAGTCGAGCAACCCTTCGTCCATATTTATATCAATGATTTGTGCCCCGCCTTCCACCTGATGCTGGGCAACGGAGAGGGCTTCATCGTAGGCACCGGACTTGATCAGCCGGGCAAATTTACGGGAGCCGGTGACATTAGTACGCTCACCAACGTTAACGAAGTTGGTCTCCGGTCGGATGACGAGGGGCTCGAGCCCGCTGAGCAGGGTGTACTCCGAAGGGGGCGCGATTTTTCGCGGGGTGAGGCCTTCTACGGCTTCTGCCATCAGCCGGATGTGGTCGGGTGTGGTACCGCAGCAGCCCCCGATGAGGTTAACAAAGCCGCTGTCCGCAAAATCGCGGATATAATCTTTCATTTCCTCCGGCTCCTGATCGTATTCGCCAAACTCATTGGGCAGGCCCGCGTTTGGATAAGCGCTAATGAAGCAATTCGCCATTTCCGAGAGGGTTTCGATGTGGGGGCGCATTTCCTTAGCGCCGAGTGCACAGTTTAGGCCTACGCTCAGCAGCGGCATATGGCTGACCGAAATCCAAAAGGCTTCTGCTGTCTGGCCGGAGAGGGTCCGTCCGCTCGCATCGGTAATGGTACCGGATACCATAACCGGCAGCGCTTTGCCCCGTTCTTCGTGCAGTATATCGATGGCAAAAAGAGCCGCTTTGGCGTTGAGGGTATCGAAAACGGTCTCGATCAGAAAGAGGTCCGCACCACCGTCCATCAGCCCTTTGGCCTGTTCGTAGTAGTTGTCCCGCAGCTCATCGAATGTAACAGCCCGGTAGCCGGGGTCATTGACATCAGGCGAAATAGAGGCGGTCCGGTTGGTGGGGCCGATGGCTCCTGCCACAAACCTCGGGCGGTCCGGGTTTTGGGTGGTGAAATGATCGGCTGCCCGGCGGGCAATCTGTGCAGCGTTGAGGTTGATCTCGTAGGCATATTCCTCCATCGCGTAGTCCGCTTGTGCAATGCGGGTACCACTGAAGGTATTGGTCTCAATGATATCCGCTCCGGCTTCCAGGTAGGCTTTGTGGATCGCCTCGATGATCTGAGGCTGCGTGATGGATAGAATGTCGTTGTTCCCTTGAATGTCCTGCTGCCAGTCTGCAAACCGCTCCCCACGGTAGTCGGCTTCCTGTAGCTGATACTGCTGAATCATAGTGCCCATGGCACCATCAATGACTAAAATTCTTTGCTGGAGTATATCGTGGATCAACATGAATGCGTTTGGTTTTGAAGAAACAGTCACAAAGGGTATAACAAAAACCGTAATTTGTGGTTGCCAAAGGTAGCATATATTGGAAAGTGCCCAAAATTGATTAGCTTAGTAAATTAAGAGCGTTTTGGGGTTTTGGTCTTCTAGTCAAAAAATTGCAGTTTGCAGACCGATTACCAAACTCTAATACCCTCTAAAGGTTGCAAGTAACTTGGAATGCAGCCTTGTGGATTTTACTCTGCGTTTGTCGCACAGATCCAGCAAAAAGCAGCAGATATGGAAATGGATATAGGCAATTATATCAGTACACTTCTTTACGAAAATAAGACAGTTGCCCTCCCGGGCCTGGGCAGTTTTGAGGCTGCTTATCAACCGGCGCTTATCGATCAGGTGCAGGGAGCGCTGCATCCGCCTGGCAAAACCATCTCTTTTAATGCCAACCTGGTAGGAGATGATGGGCTATTGGTAGGCATGATTCAGGACCGATATGCCTTGTCGGCGAATGATGCCGCTCAAATGCTGGAAGGGTATGTCCACCAAATCCGGGAGGCTATAGCGGGCCGGGAAATTGTCGTTTTCCCTAAAGTCGGACGACTGTACAAGGATTATGAGAACAATCTGCAGTTTTTGCCGGATGGCAATAACTACGATATCGATTCTTACGGTTTGCCGACTGTGAATTTTTATCCGGTGGCCCGTTCTTCCCGCACCCCGCCTGTCAAAGCCGCTCCAAAGAAAAAGGTGGTCCGTCCTGTAGTACCGAAGGCTGCTGAAGCTGCTAATAACGGATTGATCGCAGCTATAGCGGCGGCCACTATTGTTGTAGGTGTAGCGGTTTATTTCTTGATTTTCGGTGCGGATCAGCAGCAGGAGCAGGGAATGCAACCAGTCCCCACCTCCCGGGTAAATGTCCGGCCAGGAGATGACGAAGAGGCAACCGCACAACCCGAAGAGCCTTCCACGCCGTCTCGGGAGGAGGAAAAAACTGCCCTTCAGGAAGATCCCGCCGGCTCCGATACTGAGCGCCCAACACCGGCACCCGGGCAACAGTCCTATGTGATTATCGTTGGCGTCTTTGGCAATCCCGAGAACGTCAAGAACTTGATTGACGATATCTACGATGCCGGTTACGAACCTTATACCGAAAAGGCGGGCTCCCTGACGAAGGTGGGCGTGCAGCGTACTTATCGCTCCGAAGCCGAAATCGAAGCTGCGATCCAGGATGTCCGTAAGCGCTTTACAAAGGATGCCAAGTTGTACAGGTGGTAGAAGGGCGCGTGCGGGTAAGGCCCGGGCATTGCTCTGTCAGTATGGAAGCTGAGTAAAACAGGCCGCATATACTGGAAGACTTCGGAGAAGTCACACCTTCTCACCCTTGGCAACACCACAGGAGATGCCCTTTCTGCTCATCTCCGACCACCTGGCTTTTGATACTTTACAGAGTGCTAATGCCCCACCGGAATGGCATCAACAGCCTCCCCGGTCTGCTCCTCCTTAACCATCAGCCAGGCCAGGGCAGAAATACCGAGGGTGATGCCGCAAATGACAAAAGTGATGCTCTTATTTTCAGCATTGCCGATCAGCTGTCCCACTCCAAGGCTGGCCACCAACTGTGGCAATACCACCGATAGGTTGAACAAGCCCATATAGAGCCCCATCTTCGCCTGATCTACTTTTTGCGACATGATGGCGAAAGGCAGGCTTACGGTAGCCGCCCAGCCTACCCCAACGACACCCATCAGAATGTAGACCATAACGGGGCTCGTGCCCGGCAGCAGAAAGCCAAGGTAGCCCAGCGCCATGATGGCAATACAGGCAAAATGAACCTTCACCCGCCCAAATTTATCGGCCAGAGGCTCCAGCAGGGTAGCCGGTAGGATAGCGGCCACGGCATTGAGGACCAAAAAGGCAATAGACACCACCCGGCCCATCTCGATTTGGAGGTCTTCGGGGATAATCCTGCCATCGCCGATGAGGTAGACTTCGTGCTGTACGTAGGAGAACATGTACACAAACATCGTCTGTACGCCAATCCAGGTGAAGGAATGCGCGGCCAGCACCTTTTGGAACCCAATAAGGCCGGCTTCTGACTTGCTCTTGCCCGTCTCGCTCTTGAGTAGCGCCTGCACGATAAGCACGGCCGTGATGGCCAGGCAAAACCCTTCAATGAAACCGGGGTCCCGGTCAATGTCCATCACCCGCATACTAATGGCGTAAACGGCATAGATCAGAAAGCCCCACAGTGGGCGTATAGCGTTTAAGGTTTCCCGGAGTGAAAACCCGGGTTTAGCTTCCGCCTCATCCTCATTGGTGCTTTGTAATACGCGGGGCTCTTCCACGAAGAAAATAGGGAGAACGGAAAGAAGGAGTACCAGCCCGGCTCCGAAGTAAATGAGCACAAAATTGTTCCAAACGGCACCTATAGCGTAAGCCAGCACCCCGAAAGTGCCGGAAATGGTCTGCATCCAGGTGTAGCCTTTGGTGCGTGCTTTACCTTCAGGCGTCACATCGGCAATGATCGACCGCGTAGGGTTGAAGCTCACGTTGATGGCCAGGTCGAGGGTCAGCGCTACAATGATGGCAATGCCCAAAATAGATTCCATGCCCATGGCGTCCGAAATGACCCCGATATTGGGCAGCGCAAGCAGCATCAGCGCAGCTAAAACTCCTCCAATAAGAATGAACGGGCGACGCCTGCCATTCAGGAACCACACATTATCACTAATGACACCAATGAGGACCTGCCCGATGATGCCTGCAATCGGCCCCGCCGCCCAGACGAGCCCGATGTCCTCAATTTCCAGGTGGTATTGGGTGCTCAGAATCCAGCTCAGGGCAGAAATCTGCACCGAAAGCGCGAAGCCCATCGCCGTAGCAGGCAGGCTGAGGTTGACGTAGAAAAGGCTGGTCAACCGCTTTTGCATATCCAGCATAGGAAGTTTGTTTTTTGTTTGTCGTTTTTGAGCAATTGGGCTGATGGAAAGCTTGTGAAAACGGTACCTGCACGGTTCTTCAGGCTTCCGTCAGCCTGCTTCCTCAGGCCATTTGCAAAGCAGAGTCTATTACTGATAAAGGACCATGGCTGTACGCCCGGGGATTTGAAGAACACCACCTTCAATTGTACCCAGCCCTTCCGGGTGTACCTGTGTGCCATCGGCGGCTATCGTCCAGGCGCCTTCCGGAATTTTGACGCTTTGGTAATCCTCGTTGCCATTGAGCACGACGATGATGTTCGTCCAGCTATCCTCATTGGCGTTGTCTTTGATTTGATAGGCAATCAGGTTACTGGCCTCGCCGGTGTCCAGAAAGCTCAGGTGTGCCTTGATTTCGGCATTGGTCTGCATTCTGAAAGCGGGGTGGGCTTTACGCAAGGCAATCAACCCTTTGACGTAATCCACGACTTCCTGGTACCTGCCTTTTCGAGCCCAGTCAATCTGATTGATGCTATCGGGAGACTCATAGGAATTTTCCACGCCCTGCTTGGTGCGCAGGAATTCTGTACCGGCGTGGAGGAAGGAGGCACCCTGAGAGGTCAGGACCGTAGCCAGGGCTAGTTTATGCATTTTGATGCGTTCCTCCTCACTGACTTCCGGACAGGAAATGGCGAGGCGGTCCCATAGCGTATGGTTATCGTGGCAGGACACATAGGTCATCGTTTGGGTAGGATGGGCGGCCCAGGGGGCATCCGAGTAGGCCACCGCTTTGTAGTCGACCTGTGGGTGGTAGGTGGAGGCCACGATGCCAAATTTGACGTCTTCCTCCCGGCCCGGCTTACCACTGATAAATGCTTTCTCTTCGTGCTCGAATACGCTGCCCTTCAGCCCATCCCGGATATCATCACTGAAAGCCGCGACATCAGGCATTTGGTTTACTTTGGCTTTAAGGGCCCGCTGACTGACAGGTAGGGGGCTGTCGCCGGCGGTCCAGCCTTCGCCGTAGACGATGATGCTGGGGTCAATGGATTCCAGAGCCTCCGTTACGGCATTCATTGTCTCTATATCATGGATGGCCATGAGGTCGAACCGGAAGCCGTCCAGGTGGTATTCTCTGGCCCAGTACTTCACGCTTTCCACTATAAATTTGCGCACCATCGCCCGTTCGGAAGCGGTTTCGTTGCCGCAGCCCGAAGCGTTGGAGAAACTGCCATCTTCATTGTGGCGGTAGTAGTACCCGGGTACGAGCTCATTGAAAAGAGAGTTTTCGGTGAACCCCGTGTGGTTGTAGACCACATCGAGCACCACGCGGAGGCCTTTATCATGCATGGCTTTAACCATGGTTTTGAATTCCCGGATGCGGGAAGCCCCATCAGCCGGGTCCATGGAGTAGCTGCCTTCGGGCACGTTGTAGTTTTGAGGGTCATAACCCCAGTTGTAGTTGCGTTCTGATTCGGGCTTGCTCTCGTCCAGGGAGCAGAAGTCGAAGGCGGGCAACAGGTGCACATGCGTAACGCCCAGGCTGGCCATGTGGTCCAGGCCGGTCGTGATCCCCCCGGGCGTTGTGGTGCCCGTCTCCGCAAGCCCCAGGAATTTCCCTTTGTGGGTAATGCCGGATTCCGGATAAATGGAAACGTCCCGGATGTGGAGTTCATAGACAACAGCATCGGTGATGGCCTCAAATGGAGGGCGCGTATCGTTTTCCCAACCTTCCGGATGGGTAGCTTTCAGGTCGAGCACCTGCCCGCGCATACCATTGGTGCCTACTGCTTTGGTGTAAGGGCCGGGTACGGGCTGCCGCCACGCGTCGTCCACTTGTACCTGATAGGCGTAGAATGTGCCGAGGAGGTCTTCTGTAAAAGTTGCGGTCCAGGTCCCTTGTTCAGCCGGTTTCATCTCGGTGGTGCGTGTGGGCTCACCGTCTAGAGGCTGACTGTAAAAATGGAGGCGTACGGCCTGCGCCGCCGGGGACCACAATCGAAATGCAGTGGACTCGGGCGTGTAGGTCAGGCCCAAATCATCGCCGGCATAAACCGGGTAATCGTCGTAAGAATCATACTGTGGGGGCTGATAGTCCCCGGATTGGCAGGAAGCCGCGATCATACTACTTATTGTTAGGATCAAAAAGGAACGGAGCATGGGTTCAGTTTTGTCCTAAAAATAGCTAAACTTAGCTGATCACCACATAAAATTACTTTTTTCTCCGGTTAGAGCGTGTTGGGACTTTTGTCTTCTAGTCGAAAACTAACAATTTTTTGGTTAGACGAGGCACGAAAACCGGAGTTTAGCCTTAGCTAAATGAGGATTTTCGGGACGAAGTATAAGCAAAAAAGTGTAGTTTGCAG
>NZ_JAVJSK010000124.1:0-94464 GCF_040219495.1 Phaeodactylibacter sp.
GCGGCGATCCGCGGACATGGGACAGTGAGGAGCTCCGGATGCAATTTGGCGGTTCGGAATCGCTGGAGATTAGCCACACCGAGTCGAAATGTGCAACACGCTCTTCCATAGCAAAGGCAGCAGAAACCGCTTCTTTTTCCCAACAGGGGTCGTAGTTGGCACAAGATGAATCTGTGGGGTCATAGCATTCTTCGTCTTCCTTCCTACAACCGCTTGCCAGCAGTAGGGCCAGTGCCAGGATGAAGGCAGGATGGATTGCTTTTTGCATGGTATTTTCCGTTTTTGGCTAATCTTTAGAATAGAATTTATTAATGTAGGTTTTGTATAGGACATGGATTAGGATTTTTTGCCAGATCAAGACCTGTCCCGCCAAACAGCGGGAGAACGCCCGGAATCTTGACTTCAGAAAGGGAGCCCTTTAACTCCCTTTCTTCGTGAAGCTACTAAGGTGAGGACGTGATGCAGAGCTGGTGAAAAAGACAATTAAGGGACACACAAAATTTACGGTAATAAACTCAAATGAAGATATCCCGTCATTGAAAGGAGTACTGACGGGATACCTCTTGTACAAGGTGGACTTACTGTTTGATTAGCCTAACAGTCAATGGTCCCTGTTTAGTGATTATTGTTATAATATATGCACCAGTCTGTAACTCTTTAGTGGAGAGGTCAAAGTTATGAACGCCAGATTCCAGGTAAGCGGCAGGTAATATTTCCTGAATCCGCTGCCCTTTTGCATCTCTAATTTTAGCTTCTACTCGTCCATCTTCAGGCAAATGTATTTTTAGTGACGCCTGATTAGATACAGGATTGGGATAGAGTTCTACCTGATATTCTGCGAGTTTCTCATAATCGATACTCGCTATGCCCAATTTAGCTTCTGAAGCGATCTGTTCATTAACAGCGGCTTCTAGAAGTGCAGTCTCTTCATCCTCAGGCCCGGTACCTGACTCAGGCATGGCTCGCTTATTCAAATCGTACTTCTCATTACAAAAGTTGTCGACAAATTCAGTGGTCGCAGGTTTATATTCTTCTGTACATCCATTGGGGCTGGCAATCTTTAGTGTGATATTTGGTGCAATCTTGGCATCAGGGGATACTATGATATCTTTACCAGCGATTATCGAAACCGGAGATGATATGGGAGCCTGTAATTCAGCACCTGCTCCGATCTCAATAGTCTCCCCGGCATATAAATCCCCTGTAAGTACCTGCGTGCCAGTAATAAACCTATTGAGTGGTATGTTAACAAACGGAGTGCTCCAGTCATACCCTGGCTCGGAAGAGAAAACCTGATTAGTAGCAAATTTCCAAACGTGCAGTACATTTTGGGATTGTTCATTTGCATACATGTCACCCCGTTCAAAATTACCCATTACTTTTAGGGTGACGCGAAGCTGAGTATTGAGCCCTGTTGCAAATTCAAGTGCAATTTGCTCTAGGCAACTCAGGGGTATCCAATGCGTTCGATAAAGGCCTTTGCCTTCACTAAATAAATTGAAGTCAGAACCAAGTGCAAACCCAAGGCCTGCTGCGTCCTCAACCTCATTTCCTTCTTCGTCTTCTTTGAGTTCAAATGCCTCAATGAAAATGGCTGCTAATACTTCCGAGTCTCCTTGAAAGCCTGTTGCAGGATTAACCGCATGTGCTGGTGGTTGCTCCATCTTATAACGGTAATGAATATAAGGATAGCCATCAGGAAATAACTCAAAGGCATCATGATTGTAAGGGTCAACGAGTATATGCTGCCCCTGGTATTGTGCCAAAACTGGATGATCATTTGGCTGATAAGGGTCCCAATCACTCCATACTGGACTTTCTTGGTCGATTATGACCAGAAAATCTGATGGCGGCTCAGGGTCTGCTGTATATTTTAACTCCGGAGGCTCTAAGAGATTAAATACCCCCAATGCTTGATTGTATAAGGGATAATCTATTTCCGAGGAGGTGTTTAAGGGGTAGTTGTTTGAACCCGGTGTGAAAAAGGTAATTTCTTTTCGAAACGTACTGGCCTCAATATTCCCTTTATACCTCATGTTCATCTCTATCCCCATCGGACCGATCTGTAACTCTTGTTGCGTATCCTTCTTTCCACCAGTAACAAAAAAGTCCAAAAATGTAATCGCCGAAGTAATCCAGGGTAGTGCGGTCAGCCCTGATTTAAGAAAGCCCAGCGAAGCTGCGGCATCAGCAAGCTTTTCAACATCATCTGCTTTTTCCGCTTTGTCACTTACGCTCAATCCTGATCGCTCAATAGCATTCTTGACACTTGTAGTGAACCCTTTCATGTCCTTGTATGACTTCACTGACTTTTGGAGAGCTTTTTCATTAAAACCCGTAATTTCCTTCCAGCCCCAAGTGTGCTGCCCATGGACATCTTTGTAGGTTCCGTTGGAGCTGTCCAGAATGGGTGATGCAGTGCCAGTTGCTGTACCTTCCAAACTGATTTCAGCTGAACTAATCAAATTTAGCGATAGACCTAGTTTTGAGCCATGACCACACGCGCATGGGTCATACATCATTGGGAAGTCAGCGTATAGCCATCGACCAGGACCGTTCAGGAAACGGGAGCCCGAGAGAAACTGTACTTCATTTTCAAAGAAGCCTTCAATGGAAACCACTCCTTCTCCATTAGAAATAAAAGCAGTGGAAAGATCAAGCGTTGATGCTACCGGCCCTGTTGTGAAGCTAAGTGCTACTTCTGCTACATTAAATGGATGCTGCTGTTCTGATACTGCAATAAATACTCTAAGCACAGCCGTAAAGCGGTTGTAGAGTACTAAATAGGGGTAATCAACGGGTGTACTCTCTACACCATTCTCTGTGTAACCAAAGTCATATTTGATAATTTCCCAACCATCCTCAGGGGCATCCGTTTTTCCAAGGAAGTGATTAATTGGAATATTATCACCTTGGCTATACGGGGTTTGAATATAATCCTGGGGCAACACCCAAGAATTAAGGCAGTATTCAGGAAAGGGGGTATTCAGGAAAGGATTAGGATCTATCCAATTAAAGCGGTTAATCTTATCTGGTACTTCACAATTGAAAGGATTATAGGGGTCTGTGCGTATTTCTTTTACATCGCAGGGAGGCAAGCTAGTTTCGGACTCGCACTCAATGGATGAAAATAACATATAGCCACATTCTTGTTCTATGCTTTGATTTTGTGCTTTTGCCAAAAAACCTATCAAGCAACAAGTCATTACTACAACTCCAAATCGAAAGTATCTACTATAAATCATGGTAGGGGTTTTTATTTTTCAAAATCTTCATTAGGGTATCACCTTTCCGGGAGGCAGCTTAACCTCCCTGAAAGCAATGAACCGACAGGAAAATCTCTAGCGAGTGCTCTTGCTCAAAGCCTAACGCCCCGGAAGGTCGTTTCCGGCAGGAACTCGCTGACATTCTCCAGATTGCGCATCCGGAAGCGTACCGTGATTTCCTGACGATTTGCACTTAGCCGGGCAATGCCCTGAGGGGCAGAGCAGCCGGTAGTGGTTTCTAAGGAACCACGCCAAAAAGCATAGGCGAGATAGCCCGAGCCAACTGAGGTAATGACATTAAAGTCAAAGGTATTATTGCAGCCTGGGTGTATCCCTGTAATTTGAATCGTTGCGTGTGAAGCTGAAGGGGTACTCTCTCTCCAGAATATTTCCAGCTCATAAGGCTCATCCGGGTTGGCATCAGTGGCGCCGCGGTAGCGCCCAATAATCGCAGCTTCCGGGTGGGGTACGACAGTCAGGCGCCTTGTCAGAGAGTCAATTCCATCATCATCCGGGAAGCAGAGGGTATCCGGCTCACGCCATAGTGTAAGGCTAATCTCCAGCGATTCCGAACCGCCAAATTGCATCCGGAGCTCCTCACTGTCCCATGTCCGCGGATCGCCGCTCATTTGCCAGCGGATAGAATCGGCGGGCTGCAGAGCGCGCAGGCGTAAGATACCGCCTTCCAGTATCGTATCCGTGGGGATATGCCACACCGAGTCGAAATGTGCAACACGCTCTTCCATGACAAAGCCAGCAGAAACCGCTTCTTTTTCCCAACAGGGGTCGTAGTTGGCACAAGATGAATCTGTGGGGTCATAGCATTCTTCGTCTTCCTTTCTACAACCGCTTGCCAGCAGTAGGGCCAGTGCCAGGATTAAGGCAGGATGGATTGCTTTTTGCATGGTATTATCTTTTTTTGAGGTTATTTGCTCCTTTATTCTTCTCCATAAACTTGCGAAGCCGGGTGTTCTCTTGCTCCAGCTCTTTCAAACGTGTATCCATTTCAATGAGATGAAGAAAGAGCTCTTCGATTTTGGCCTGCTGATTAGCTGCCATACTGCCAAGCTCCAGCCCCGAAGCTTCAATCTGAGCTCCAGATGGGGTATTATGGAGATGCCCATACACTGCAATATGCTCTGCTACATCGGTTAAAGGCAATAGTTCATAACCCGGTGCAAAAACATAGTCACTCCATCCGGTTCGTACTCTGACCTCATTGCTCAATATCCCACCTTCAACAAATAAGCGGTAGGCACTGATATCATCATTTCCTAAAACAGAAGGTGTGAGTTCTGTTCCAATCGCTACATTGCCGTTTTCTTTCGCGAGAATAATCGGGTCTACTCCTCCGTAACTCAGGACAAATGTATGGTCTCCGGATAATGACAGCGGCTGCATATCCCACCAGCCACCTGACTGATTATCCAAACGAATTCCCGGTTTCTCTCCACTAATATGCAACTGGGCAGAAGGAGAAACTGTACCAATACCCACCGAACCCTGTGCATCAATTGTCATGCGGGTACTATTGCCTGAGCTCATTATGTCAGCAGTACCAGTGGCTACTGATAGTTTCCCATCGGGGCTACTAAAAATAATGGCACCACCTCCATTCCCCAATGAGCCGAAGGCAGCTCCAGCCAATGGACGATACCCCATACCTATATACCTTCCTTCCTCGCTGTAGCCCAGGTTTATTTGTCTGTTTTCTTTACCAATTGAGAAAGTACTTCCAAATACTCGTGCCCCTGTCTCGTTAATAGAAAAACGGCGCTCTGATCCAGATACCAGGTTACCCCTTACAAAATCTAATGCTGGACCTCCATCAATAATCCAGCCTAACGTTTCCGCCACACTTCCGTCAGGGTTAATCATCTTCTTTTCGAGCAGGAGGTTAGGACGAAATGGAGAAGTGAACCCCATGTTAATAAGACTGGGGGACTCTGTTTTTTCTACCTCGACCTCAAAGTTCGGAGCTTGGTTAGACAGGTGGACTTGTGCTGCAGGCATTGTAGTGCCAATTCCTATATTTCCACCACGGTAAATGTGGTCCATTGAATTAGCGTTTGAGGGCACCCATTGTTGCCCATGTGATGGTTGAATAAACCCAACAAAAATGCAAAATATGACCATCAAAGTGGATTCCGTCTTCATAAGCGATTGGTTTTGTTGCTAAGTAATATTATAGCCAATTGTATACAACAAATTTATCGCTATTGAGCTACTCATTCAAGGACAAACCTTCCCTTTTCTAACACCCCATTACAGAATAAAAAACGCACAAAATTGTATCTCATCATTTTGAAAATTATATCTACCTCAATACTGATTAAGCAAACCTCTATACCCATCTGCATTACAGCCCCTGCCCTCCAACTGATGCTATCATAAAGGTACTACACGGACTTAGAGCTTGTTTGGATTTCACACTTTGGGCTACTCTTGCCAAATTTCGTCCTGCTCTTCGTTGCTCTTCGATCACGTAGCTAAGGCTATGCTCCCTCATCACGCCTCGATCAGAACAAAATTTGGCGGCGTTCGCTCCAAAAGCAAAATCCAAACAAGCTCTTAGAGCCTGTTTGGACTTTAGTAATCGGGCTGCATTATCTTTAGGCAAAGTAAATCCAGAGCGACCTTCCTTACGGTTTGGCCCTTAATATTACAATCTAACCAATCGGCTTTACTGTGAAAATTAGGCAATAAAAAATCGCGACCGCAGCATCTGTTGCTCCGATCGCGATCCCGATTCCGTATGGAATACTACATCTTCCTAATCTTCCAGCAGCAACACACCGCTTGCCAGGAACTTCGTCTCTTTCTTCGACTCGGTGATGGCCTCAATTTCTTCCTTCGACTTGCCTGCATCTTCGGCGTAGTGGCGCAGTTCGTCTACCGGTGTTTCTTCCACAAAGGCGTAGCCATCCATAATGACCTTACGGCCAGCGATGTCCTTGGGCATGAAGAAGCCGTAGTCCTTAAAGCGCACCATGATGGGCTCTGCATCCGGATCGTCAGAAGCGATGGTCATCCAGCAGCCTTTTGCCTGGCAGACTTTCTGCACGGTACCGGTAAATTTGACGGCTAGAGAGTCGGCAGCTTCCGTTTCCATTTTGGTCTTTAAGGCTTCGTAGGGAATAGTGCCATCAGCCGTGATGGTTTCACCAAAGGTTTGAGGCGCTGCGGGTGCTTCCGTCTCGGTGGTTTCAGTCGTCGCTTCTTCCGCCGGAGCGCTTTCGGAATTACAGGAAAACAAGAGGGCAGCAAATGTGCCGGCAAATAATAATTTCTTGAACATAATTTCTAGGTTTTGATTTCTTTACGGCCTTTTGAGGCATAGCAGCGCAAAGATACAGGCTCTGTCTCAGGCTGCCAATTATATATGAAGGAATTGTCAGATGGAGTCCTGCAACTGGCGCATTGCCTTGGATAGACATGATGTCCCAAATTGCATTTTGGATTGTCCCTTCGGTCGCTTTTCCTTAGAGTTAGAATCCGGATAAACTTGAAACCAACCCGGCGGGACTTACTTCTGCAGGGTGACGGGTGTGAAGAAGTGGATGAAATCGGTCGGGTAAAAACAATAGCAACTAAACCTTTTCCAGGTTTCCCCTAACTTTACAACTGCTGGTGCATTGTGTATCAGAGCTGCCTAAATAAACCAAGCGCCTATCCTCCATGAAAAAAAGCATCGTCATTCTGTCCATCCTGGCCGTAGTCAAATTAATCCTTCAGCTCCTAGGCAACAGGAACTATGGCTTTCACAGAGACGAATTGCTACACCTGTCCGTCAGTGAGCACCTGGACTGGGGCTATATGGAATTTCCGCCTTTGATTGCCTGGGTAGGCCGGCTTTCCTACTGGCTGTTTGACTACTCCCTGATGGGGACGCGGCTGTTCCCCACCCTTGCCGGCGTGCTCCTCCTTATTTTGTGCGGCCTTATGGCGAGGACGTTTTCAAAGCAACCGTACGCGGTACTGCTGGCAGGCGTGTGCTTTCTGGCTTTTGTCCCGTTCTACCGCAATCATACGCTCTTTCAGCCCGTCGCTTTTGATCAGCTATTCTGGGGCGTGGGGTTTTACCTGATGATCCTGTTTTTGAAAACAGAAAATAAAAAATACCTGCTGCTCACCGGTTTTGCCTTGGGCCTCGGCTTGTTGACCAAGTATACGATCCTGGTATGGGCACTGGGGATTTTCACGGGCCTGCTCTTCCATAAACGCGGGAAGCATTTTAAAAACCCGTGGTTGTACGCTGCGGGCTTACTGGCGGCTCTCCTCTTTCTGCCCAATGTACTGTGGCAGTTGGAGCATAACTGGCCTGCCCTGCGCCACCTCGAAGCCCTTAAAGCAGCTCAGTTGGACGAAATTCAGCCGCTGGCCTTTGGTTTAGCGCAGCTGGAATCGCCCTTTACCTTTCTGATCAGCCTGACAGGGGTGTATTTTTTGCTAAAATCGGAAAGGTTCAGGCCCATCGGGGTCAGCGCTGTGGTCATTTTTGCGGCCCTGTGGATTTTGCAGGCCAAACCCTATTATGTCTTTGCCCTTTACCCCGTCCTGTTTGCGGCCGGAGCGGCACAGGTGGCTAATAGCCTGGCGGAAAAGCGTTGGTATTGGAAGCTGGGGATAGCGGTGGTGGTCCTGGCGCCTTCCATTCCATTTATTCCCTATGCGACCCCTTTGCTGGATATTGATGATTTCGAAGCCTACGCCCAGTTGGAGCACCGCGACGGCCGCGTTCAACTTACCGGAGACTACGCCGATATGTTTGGCTGGGAAGAGCAGACCGCATTAGTGGATAGTGTTTACCGGTCCCTAAGCGAAGCAGAAAAAAGGAACTGCGTAATCTGGGCAGAGAATTACGGGGAAGCCGGGGCGGTAAAGATTTTGGGCAAAAAGTATGGTTTACCTAACCCCATTAGTCGCCACGGCAGCTTTTGGTCTTGGGGCCATGGCAACGATAAAGCAGCGGTTTGGATCAGCCTGGGGAATAAAAAACCGTCCGTTGAGCAGGTGTTTGAAGAGGTAGAATTAGTGAAAATGATACACCACAAATACGCCATTGATGAAGAAAATGGGATTCCGCTCTACCTGTGCCGTAAGCCTAAACTGGATATTGAGCAATGGTGGAAGGATTATGAACCGCATATTTTTGATTGAGCGGGTAAAGGAGACGGTTACACTGCACCTACATGAAAGCAGCCCGATTTAAACGTTCTCCATAAAATGGTCCAATTTTGGCACGTTTGCCCTAAAATTAAGCAATGTGCATTGTCCTTTCAACTTTATAACGTATCTTCACACAGAAACAAATCAAAAGCAACTCCAATCAATTCACCATCAAAACAAAATTCTCTCTATGAAAAACTTACTACCCTTCAGAAACCCATCTATCCTTCTTGCTTTTTTTCTTGGCTTGAGTTTTCACTTCGTATCCTTTACAGGCAACGCTCAAACTGCATGCCAACTGACTGGTCAACCTGTAATTCTTCAGGATGATGCAATCATCAAGGGCATAGCCGAACAATATGATGGCTATTTAGAAGGTATTTATCTAATTGACATAGATTCAATAACCCAAATAACTTCATTATCGCCTGACTCTATCCAGCTTGAGGTTGGGCTGGAAGAGCTTCATGAATCCTTAATCCTTAAGGAAATACAACCTAACCTATACAGAGGAATTGACAGCAATAAGAAAGGATCGTTTTCTTTTTTCAATGGTGATTTATCGTTCACGCTTTTCAGGAATGACTCCTTGTTGCAACTTAAACCTGCGCCTTCCGGAATAGAAGGATTACAAGAAAACACATATGTCTTAATTAAAAAAGCCATAGAGGATACACAAAACTGCAATATTAATGGGCAGTTTACTATTGAAATGGGTGTTTTTGTTGATCAGGGGATTTATGATTATTACGAAAGCGAAAATGTTTTAGATGAAATGGCTGGAGACGTAGCTGATTTCCTTTCAAAGGCCAGTAGCTGGCTATTTGATAATGGAGTAGATGTCATATTTGAGATGAGAGGGCCATTTTTGCTAGGTGGAGGATTTAACTCTGCGTTTAATGCAAGCCAAAGTATGCAAATTAGTTGGCAAACAGGAGCTACTTCCTGTATCACCGCAGATATGCTTTATCTATTCACTTCCCAAGGCTTTATAAGTGGAGGCAGGGCCTATCCAGATTCATGGTGTATTAATGAAATAGATAACGGATTATTCTTCGATGAAATTCCTAATGCTATGTTAAACATTCCCAAAAATCAAAGAATACTATCTGCTGACGAGGTTAACTTTGTGCATGAAATTGTGCACGCAATAGCACGAGCTAATCATATTGATGAAAATGTATTTAACCAAGACCAAGAAAGCGATTTTGATACGCCAAGTTGTCCCGAATATGACGATCTGGTACTTGCTTGTGGGTCCGGATTTCTGCCTGCCCCTATGCTTTGTGATCAAGCAGCAGGTAGTAACAGTCTAGATTTAAGTTATCTTTCGTCTTGTACATGCCGCTTTATAGAGAACCTGTTTTCCAATAATAACAATACATGCCTTATTGACAATAATCAATATTACACCTACCCTTGCCTGGAATGTGATGTTCAAATATCCCTTGAAAGGAGTCAAAAACCTGTATTTGGTTGTGAAGGCAGCAATGAAATATCATATACTATAGAGGTTTGTAATCAGTGTGGCGATGGGGAATACAATATCGGCATTGAGCAGGCTAACTACCAAAGTGAAAATATCATTTCAACCAACATTTCAACCTATATTGAAGGCTTCAGGCGGAAATTTGATTTTGATGGCCTTAACCTTGTAGATGGGGAGTGTTACACTATTGAATTTAAGACTGAGCTTTTAGCCTTAAGCCCTCCTTCTTCTTTCGACATAGTTGTAGAAAAAGTAACAACTAATGTAGATGGTAATGGAAACACATCGACCATTGTCGAAGAAGTTGGTTCTTTAACCTCCTCAACTGACGCAATCAACCCACAAGATGCGAATGCTATTAACTTAAACGGCTTGTTTTCAAATTCGCCAATTGCTGGTAGTGCAGAAAGGTTTGGGGGTACATTATTGGTCACTGATGATTTCTATATGAATCTGGATGGGAACCAAAGTTTTCTATTCAAGCAGTGCGATATCATTATGTCAGAAGGCACAAAGATGGTAATTGAAGGGGAAGTAATTTTTGAAAACTGCAACATAGTAGGGTGTGGATCAATGTGGGATGCCATTCAGGTAGGCAAAAGAGGAAAAGTATTTGCCTTTGATAATTATATCTCAGACGCTATGAACGCATTTCGATTTCTGGATGGCGCTGAAGCTTCGGTTTATGATAACTCCTTTGAAAATAACAAAATTGGAATTTTCGTAAAGTCCGTTGGAGATGAGACCATTAATCTTTTCAATTTTTACGGGAACGAATTCCTTGGTACAGACTATTTATTGCCACCACTGCAAAATCAAAAAAGTGAAGCAGGAGTCAGAGTTAGGAATACAAATCTGACGGTAGGTGTATATAACTCCTCTCCTAATATTTTTAGAGGGTTGTACAATGGAATTTTCGGAATCAATTCTGATATTAGGGTAAACAACTGCCAATTCTATGACATTAAGGCTCCGGTTACCTTCGATATTAAAGAGGAAGGAGGCCAGGCGATTTATATTCGGAATTCACCTTCCAATAATGGCTCATTATTTGCTGTTGGCTATGAGGACAATACTATTCTGATAAGGGACTCGGACATTGGAATTGATATCCGTAATGGTTCATGTTGGATAGTAAACACTGAAATAACAAATGTTAAGCATGGCATTAGGCTTTCAGAATGTACTAATCGTTCGCTTAGAGTGCTCAGAAACAATATAAGGGCTGAACAAATTGGAATTGAACTTTCGCAAAATAATCCTATCAGTTCAATCCTCCTTGAGAATAATATTTTGGTAGATAGTCCAAGCTTGATAAATACTCAGGCTGCGGGAATACTATTGAATGACAATGCATTTACAGGCTCAGATTCCTATAATAAATACCGGCTATCGAATAATATTATCGATATAATCGGCAACGGCACCGGCATCCTCCTGGGCACCGGCCGCTACATCGACCTCAAAGAGAATGTGGTGCGCCTCGAAGGCAACAACGCCAACCAAACCGGTATTCAGCTTGAGGGCACCGAAAACGCATGGCTGCGCTGCAACACCGTGGAAGGCCCCGCTAATTTTGGCCCCAACACCATCGGTATAGATGGATTTGGCGCGGCCGGGACCTGGCTCGACTGCAACCAAACCAACAATACTTTCCGGGGCTTCCGCTTCAATGGCATGGGCGATGCCGTCCAATTCCGGGGGAATACCATGGGGGATCATTTCCATGGGCTGCTCCTCAGTGAAGATGGAGTGATCGGGCAACAAAATTATCACAACAACTACTGGTGCGGCAGCTATATGGATTCGGAGAATGGTGTGGAAGTCGGTGCCCGGCATTTGGGGATTCAGGAATTTGTCGCACAATCTCCTTTCTTCATTGACCCAAGCCTGATTGATCAAGGTAACTGTGCAGTACTGCCGGGCTGGGCAGCTTCGGGCGACTGGTTTGAACCAATTGCACTGGATGAAGAAGACACCAATTATTTCTGTTCAACTCCCAACTTCGATGCCTGTTCCAACGATGCCCCTACTCCCCCAACCCCACAGGAAGAAGACGAGGACATTCTACTCCGTAAGCTGGGCAATGGCACCTTTCAGGCCAGCCGTTATCAGAGTGCCCTGAAGTACACCGGGCAGCGCCACCTTTACAAGCGCCTGGAGCAGGAAAGCACTCCATTTAGCAACTGGAAGCTCAGTTTCCTGAATCAAGCGGGCTCTACTCCGGTAGGCGAGTACAACAGTATTGACCAAAGTATTAAAGAAGCGCTCACCCTGCCAGACACTACAGCGCAGTCCCTTGCCGCTCAGGATAGCACCCTCATGGAAATCATGGATGAACTATCTGGCATTGATGCCGCGCTTTCAGCTGAGCCTGCAACGGACACGGCTGCATTACTGCTCAAAAGGCGGGAAATACTAGCGAGCCTGGCTCTTCAGGATTCCATTGCCTGCAACCTCCGTGCAGCCGTTCAAAAAGAGCAGCAGGAAACCCTTTCTCTAATTGAAGCCGCTAACCAAAACGCCCCGGCTGATTCGCTGTACGAAGCTAATGAAAAAGCCTTCAATACCCTTGCTATCAAAGCGGCAGCAAGTATTGACAGCCTTTCCGGCTCAGAGCTGAATGCACTATTCAGCCTTGCAAATCAATGCCCGCTCTCCGGGGGCGATGCCGTCTTCCGGGCCCGCAGCCTTTACCGCCTTGCAGCTCCCACCTACCGTTTTGACAATGCTACACTCTGCCAACCCAGTGCTGCCTTGCGGGCGCCAAAAGCAACCGAACCGCTTGGCTTTACCCTGTTTCCTAATCCCACTTCAGGTCTTACGGTGCTGGAGTTTAGTACCTCAATCTCTGGCAGTGTCAGCGTTACTCTTTATAGTTTGCAGGGCCAGCTGGTACTACAGCAAACAGCAGGAGAAGGCGCACAGCATATCATCCTAGAAACAGCGGCTCTGCCCAGCGGGACTTACTTCTGCAGGGTGACAGGAGTTGATGGAGTGACCGTTGTGAAGAAGTTGGTGAAGTTATAAAGTGTGAGGGCTATCCGGAGCTTTAGCAGATAGCCCTTGCTGACTAAAGCGTATACCATGAAAAAGTATTTATGTGCAGTTGGTTTTCTGCTATGCGTAGTAACGGGAGCAGCACAAAAGCACGATTACATCTGGTTGCAGGGATATGATAGTGATGCTGGTGAGCCAGGAATCGAAGCGAGCATACTTGATTTTAATTTTTCTCCGGTAAAGGTGGACAGTATAAGAACTGGTGGTGGTTTTTATCTTAGTAGTACATCCATCGCAGACCAAGAGGGCGTTTTGCAATTTTATACCGATGGATGCGACATATACAACACTGTCCACCAAGTCATGGAAAATGGAGACAGTATAAACCCTGGAGCGGTTCACCAACTCCAATGCGAAGAAATAGGATATGGCTACACCGCCGGCCGCCAAAGCAGCTTAATCCTGCCCATGCCAGGCAGCGACAGCCTCTACTACCTTTTCCACAAGCGGATCATTTATCAGGAAGAGCCGGTCTTTGATGTCATCACCGACCGCATCCTTTATTCTGTGGTGGATATGAGCGCCAATCAGGGGCTGGGCCGGGTGGTGGAGAAAAATGCTGCCCTTTTTGAGGAGCCTACCGTAGGGGGGCAATTAACGGCAGTGAAGCATGCCAATGGAGAAGATTGGTGGATTGTGAACGCTTTGGATCAATCCCCAGAATATGCTTTTTTTCTACTCGATAATACAGGTGCTGCCTTTTCTCATATAGATTCAATGGGCCTGCCAGCTTCCTATAGTGGATCAAGAGGCGGCCAGGCCAACTTCTCCCCCGATGGCCGCTACTACGCCCGCTACAGTGCCGACGGGCTCTTCCTCATGGAATTCGACCGGCAGGCTGGTGCGCTGAGTGCGTTTCAGCATATCCCCATACCAGACGTGCATGCACGGGGTGGGGTAGCCTTCTCCCCCAGCTCAGAGCTGTGTTACGTCAGCGCTTTTGATACCATTATGCAGTTTGACCTCATGGCACCGGATATTGAAGCTTCTGGTGTTGTCGTTGCGGTGTATGATGGCAATCAAGAATTATTTGCTACTACATTTGGAAATGCACTGTTAGCGCCAGACTGTAAAATTTATATCAACACTTTTGCCAATGTAAAAACCCTTCATATTATCCACCAGCCCAATGAAAGAGGCACAGCTTGTTTTGTTGAACAACATGCCTTGGATTTACCCTTCTGGCACGATAAGGCTCTGCCCAATTTCCCAAACTACCGCCTCGGCCCCCTAATCCCCGGCGAGGCACCGCCTCCGCCCTGCGAGACGGTGGTGAGTACGCCTGCGGTGCCTCCACAGGCCGGGGCGGGCTTTAGCCTTTACCCCAACCCTACCTCCGGGCTCACGACGGTGGAGTTCAGCACCCCGCTTTCCGGCAGGGCCAGGGTAACTCTCTACAGCCTTCAGGGGCAGCCGGTACTACAACAAACAGCAGGAGAAGGCGCACAGCATATCATCCTAGAAACAGCGGTTTTACCCGGCGGGACTTACTTTTGCAGGGTGACAGGAGTTGACGGAATAACGGGCGTGAAGAAGTTGGTGAAATTATAAGATCATAACCAAGGGCTATCCAGTAATGTCTTGGATTGCCCTTGTTGAATAAAGCGTAAAACATGAAACACTGGCTGCAACAAATACTTATACCTATATTTTTGCTTACCCTATACACTGGAAATACCCAGGAGCATGATTATGGATGGATCATAGGCTACAATAGTGAGTCTGCCCCGGGGTACGAGGGTATGATTTTAGACTTTAACGATACCCCCATGCAGGTGAAAGATTATGCTATCAATGCCAACTTGTTTATTAGCAGTGCCTGCATTGCCGATGAAGATGGCAATCCACTGTTTTACACTAATGGCTGTTCGGTGTTTACCAGCACAGGGGCGGTTATGGAAAATGGGGACAGCCTTAATTTTGGGGCTGTTTATGAAGAACACTGTGAGGGGGTTAGGTTTAGCTACACCGCCGGCCGCCAAAGCAGCTTAATCCTGCCCATGCCCGGCAGCGACAGCCTCTACTACCTTTTCCACAAGCGGATCATTTATCAGGAAGAACCGGTCTTTGATGTCATCACCGACCGTATCCTTTATTCCGTAGTGGATATGAGCGCCAATCAGGGGCTGGGCCGGGTGGTGGAGAAAAATATTGCCCTTTTTGAGGAGCCTACGGTCTACGGTGAATTAACCGCTGTGAAGCATGCCAATGGCGAAGACTGGTGGATTGTCAATGCCCTGGACCAATCAGATGAGTATGTTTTTTTTCTGTTCGATAGCAGTGGTCCTTCTTTTTCGCACACCCAGACCCTGGGCGACAGCAGTAGTTTTGACGGTTCTGGCGGCGGCCAGGCCAACTTCTCCCCCGATGGCCGCTACTACGCCCGCTACAGTGCCGATGGGCTCTTCCTAATGGAATTCGACCGGCAGGCCGGGGTGCTGAGTGCGTTTCAGCATATCCCCATACCGGACGTGCATGCACGGGGCGGAGTAGCTTTCTCCCCCAGCTCCGAGCTGTGCTACGTCAGCGCCTTTGATACCATTATGCAGTTTGACCTCATGGCACCGGATATTGAAGCTTCCGGCACCGTCGTCGCAGTATATGATGGGTTTATTGACCTTTTTGCCATCACTTTTGGGAACCTTCAGCTTGGTCCAGATTGCAAAATATACTGCAAGGTATTCGCCGCTGTACCTTATCTTCATGTCATACATCAGCCCAATGAAAGAGGCACAGCCTGTCAAGTGGAGCAAAGGGGCGTAATACTGCCCTATAGAAACTATAGCATGCTCCCCCACTTCCCCAACTACCGCCTTGGGCCTTTAATCCCCGGCGAGGCACCGCCTCCGCCCTGCGAGACGGTGGTGAGTACGCCTACGGTGCCGCCACAGGCCGGGCCGGGCTTTAGCCTCTACCCCAACCCTGCCTCCGGGCTTACGACGGTGGAGTTCAGTACCCCTATCACCAGCCGGGCAAGGGTAACCCTCTATAGCCTTCAGGGGCAGCCGGTGCTACAGCAAACAATAGGAAAAGGCGCGCAGCATATCATCCTTGAAACAGCGGCTTTACCCGGCGGGACTTACTTTTGCAGGGTGACAGGAGTTGATGGATGGACGGGCGTGAAGAAGTTAGTGATAACGGGCAGGTAATTCATAACAGAGCTCACCGAAGCCCCTCAATGAACATATGGTTAAGCGTTTCAATGCATGCTTCAAAAAGATGGAAGGTCTGACGCCAGGTGCGTGGGTAAGGCGGCAATGCAAATAGCATGCACCTGCTACTTGCTAACCTTCATTCAAAAGCCCCTGCAGACTGTAATGCTGATATTGAGCTTTGTTTTTCCTGGCGACTTCAATTAATGTATTCTTGCTTTGTATGTTTAGCCACAATTCCGGATCCAACTGAAAGATTTCCCCCAACTTAATCGCCAGATCCGTATTGATACTACGCTTGCCTTTAAGAATAGCGCTTAAATTGCTTTCCTGGTAGCCAAGGTAACGGGCTAATGTTTTCTTCTTAATAACCAGCACTTCCAGATATTTTTCAAGGAAGTAACCTGCGGGCTTTACCTCAGAAGGAGCATCTGATTCCAGGTAGTGCATCATTTGGAACCTCAGGGACAACAGTTGGTTAGACACCTTTTCTGACTCTTCCTGCTGGCCCGAATGCTGCAGAATCGCTTCCTGCAGTTGCTGGAATGCGGGCGATTTTCGGTCAACGTTACCTTCTCCGGTTCCTTGCAGGCCTCCCGGGTTTATTTTTTTTGCTTATTCATCTTCAAAGTTTGATGTTCAGATATTCCATTATTAAACCCTTTCCTGCTTCAGGGCTTATAAACATTTTTTGCCCGGCGGCTAAAGTCGCTCTGTACCTGGCTTGATAAAGTTCAATGAGTTCAGTTTTGCTATCAAAGGACAAATAGCCTGTGTAGGCGGTTTTTCTTTAGACAACTCGCCCTTCTTTTTATATCGTTTCGATATTTTCTTCAAACCATTTCCTGGATTCATTCAAATTTATTTCACCTGATGCCATTTCCATTGTAAAATGGAACAAGATTTCTTTGATATCTGATCCTGATTCCGGGATTTGTCTATTTTCTAACGCCACCTTGGAAAGGTTTTCTTTTAGTTGGTATCCATTCAATTTCATAAACAACAGTCCACTTTCCAATCCCGTCCGTTTATTACCGTCTTGAAATATATGATTTGATATTATCGTAAACATGTAAACGGCTGCCTTATCGTATATTTTTGGATATACTTCCTGACCAAATACCTCTCCTTTTACTGCCTCTAAAACATATTCAAGACCATTTTCATTTAGCAGATTATTCGGTGGTACAAAATTCCCGCCATGCTGATCAATGGTCATTCTGTTTATCAGGATAATGTCTTCTCTTTCCAGATACTCCATCTCTTATGCCAGAGATTTAAATACCTCTCCATACTTATCAAAATCTTCCTGAATCATCTCTTTCAATCTTGATGACCTGTTATTCTTGACCTTTGGGTCAATGATGCTATTCTCGGACAAAATCTCTGTCAGTATCTCCTTGAAATAATTTGGGTTCTCTATCAAGACCTCTGTTATTACTGACTTTAGCACCTCTTTATCCACTTTTTCGATATTCATCCTATTCTTACGTTTTTACAGCTATCACCTGTTCAACTTTTTTAAACACTCATTCACAAATTTTAGTTTCCTATTTAGCATGCGGGCAACGGTAAGTGAGCTATTGATAGCAATCGCCGTCCATCTTTATGATACAGAACGGCTATGCAAACCAAATTAAGGCTTACATTCCACGTTGTTTGAACTTCCCCTCCGCCCACTTCCAAACACTACGCGTCCGATATCGAACAGGTAGCAAAAACCTCAAAACGTAAAAACCTGATAATCAATACCTCCATTTTTGGCACGACTCCTGCACCCGGCTCAGCAAAACAATACCTGAGAGATGGACCGACCAATATCTGACACCAAGAAAAAGCGCCGCCGGGGCAAAAATGCCCTCCGCATTACCGGGCTGATTGCTGTATTAGTTGGAGCCCTGTTTGTGCTGCGCAGCCTGCTCACCAAAGAGCTGGACTACAAAGATTTTCAAACGGCTACCGTAGAGGTGGGCAAAGTGGAAGAAGCCATCACTGCTTCCGGGCTGGTGGTACCGGCCTTTGAGCAGCAACTCACCGCCCCCATCTCGGCTGCCATTCAGGATGTCCACCGGCAGTCCGGCGATCAGGTGGAGCGGGGGGACACCATTCTCCAACTGGATGAGGAGTACATCCGCCTACAGTACGAGTCGCTGGCCGATCAGCTGGAACTGAAAAAGAACAAAATCACCCGCCTGCGGCACGAGTACGACAAAAACATTCAGGATCTGGCCTACGAAAGCGAAATCAAAGCCCTGCAAATTTCCAGCCTGGAAGCCCAGCTGGCGGACACGAGGCGACTGCGGGAAATCGGCTCTGCCACACCGGAGGAAGTCGATCAGGCCCAATTGCAGTTGGATATTGCCCGGTTGGAAAAGCAAAAACTGGACAATGAACTGCGCTTCCGCGAGCAGGTCCTGCCCGGCGACCGCCGCAACCTGGAACTGGAGGTCCGTATGGAGGAAAAGAAAAGCAGTGAACTGGCCCGCAAGCTCCGGGAAACGAGTGTCATCGCCCCCCGCTCCGGCGTCATCACCTGGATTAACGAAGACCTGGGTAAGCAGGTCAGCGAAGGAGAATTGCTGGTGCGCCTGGCCGACTTGCAGCGTTACCGCATCGAAGCTACCTGCTCCGACCGCTACGCTGGCCAGGTCAAAATTGGTCTGCCGGTGCGGGTACGCATCAACCGGACGGATCTGAACGGGCGCATCTCTACCATCCTGCCGGCCGTGGAGAACAATACCGTGGCCTTCATCGTCGAGCTGGACGAACCCGACCACCCCAAGCTTCGCCCCAACCGCCGCGTGGAGGTCTTCCTGATTGCCAATGCCCGCGAGCAGGCCCTGCGCCTAAAGCACGGGCCGGCCTTCCGGGGCAAAACCATACAGCCGCTGTTTGTCGTGGACGGCAAGGAAGCCCGCCGCACGGAAGCCCGCATTGGCCTCACTAGTGTCGACTACGTGGAGCTGCTGGAAACCGACCTGCAGCCCGGCCAGCAAGTCATCATTTCCGATATGGCTGCCTACGAACACCTGGAGCAGATCAAGCTGGAAGAATAAGCGCCTGCAACTCCTATTCAAAAGCGATCAAAACCTAAGCCATGAAACGAATGATCACCCTATACCTCAGCCTGCTGCCTATCGCCCTCGTGGCGCAGGTGCTGCCCGACAGCCTGCAACTGGAAGCCTTTCTGCAACTGGCCGAAGCGCGCAGCCTGGACCGGCAGCAAGCTGAAACCGACCTGGAACTGGCAGAGCTGGACTTCCGGTTGTTCCGCGCCAGCCAACGCCCGCAGCTCCTGGCGAGCGCCAATCTCCCCAACTACCAGCGTACCGTAAGTGAAATTGTGCAGCCAAATGGCACGGTGCTCTTCCAGCCCATTCGCAACAACAACAGCGCCCTGGGGCTGCGCCTCACACAAGCCATCCCGGCTACCGGCGGCACCCTGTTTGTGCAAAGCAACCTGCAGCGCTTCGATGACTTTGAAGGGAACAACTCCCTCTACAACGGCATACCCGTCCGCATAGGGCTGGCACAACCCCTGTTTGGCTTCAACGAGCAAAAGTGGGCGCAACAACTGGCGCCCGTACGCCTGACCGAAGCGCAGAAGCAATACCGCGCCGACCGGGCCACCATCCGTACCGCAGCCACCCGACTGTTTTTTAATTTCCTTTATGCCCGTACGGAACTCGACATCGCTATTGCCAATCAGGAAAGCAATCAGGAGCTGTTCGATATCGCACAGGAACGACATAACCTGGGCAAAATTTCGGACAGCGACCTGATGCAACTACAAGTCAGCTTGCTCTCTGCACAGCGCAGCCGCCGCAATGCAGAGCAGACCTACCGCGACCGGGCGGCTCAAATCCGGGCTTTCCTGGGCTTGTCGCCGGAGGCTGCCCTGCCCTATCCCAAACGCCCAGGCACGCCTCCCGAGGTTACCCTTGAACCGGAAACAGCCATTGCCGAAGCATTCAAAAACCGCCCGGAGTTGGACCGCTATGCCCGCCGCATTCTTGAAGCCGAACAGGAAGTGGCCCGCGCCAAAGGGCAGGGCGGCTTTCAGGCTGACCTGATCGCTTCTGTAGGCTGGACCCGTTCGGCTCAGGACCTGGAGCAGATTTACCAGTCGCCACTGAACGAACAGCTGCTGCAGGTACAGGTCAGCGTGCCCATATTGGACTGGGGCGCACAGCGTAGCCGCGTAGCCCTGCAGCAGGCCCGCCTCGAACTGGAGCAGCGGCAAGTCCAACAGGAAGAACTGGATTTTCAGACCGATGTACGGCAGACCTTGCAGCAGGTCCAAAACCTGCAGCAGGAGGTACAACTGGCACAATCCCTGACCAACCTGGCACAGGAGCGCTTCCGCATCGCCTTGGAAAGCTACCGCCTCGGCGGCATTGATATCACCAATCTCATCATCAGTCAGCAGGAGAAAGACCTGGCCATGCGCACCTATATTTTCGCCCTGGGCGACTACTGGCAGGCCTACTACGAACTGCAGCGGCTGACTTTAATCGAATTTTAAATTTTCAAAAATACCTACGCCATGATACAGCTTGAAAACATCACCAAAGTCTATCAGACCAAAGTCATTGAAACCACTGCCCTGGACAACATCAACATCGAAGTGCCGGAGGGCGAATTCCTATCCATCATGGGCCCGTCCGGCTGCGGAAAAAGTACCCTGCTCAACATCATGGGCATGATTGATGAGCCCACTACCGGGCAGGTCACGGTTGCCGGAAAGTTGGTGGGCAATTACCACTCCAAAGCCACGGCCCGCTTCCGCAATGAGCAACTGGGCTTCATCTTCCAGAGTTTCCACCTCATCAATGAGCTATCAGTCATCGATAATGTGGAGCTGCCGCTGATCTATCGCCGGGTGTCCGGCAAGCAGCGCCGGCAAATGGCCGAAGCGGCACTTACGCAGGTAGGCCTGAGCAACCGTATGAAGCACTTCCCCTCACAGTTGTCGGGCGGGCAAAAGCAGCGGGTGGCTATCGCCCGGGCCATCGTCGGGCAGCCGCGCATCATCCTTGCTGACGAGCCGACTGGCAACCTCGACTCCGCCATGGGCAACGAAATCATGGACATCCTCATGCGCCTCAATCAGGAGCAGGGCACGACCATCGTCATGGTCACCCACGATGAGACCATGGCCCGCAAGACCCACCGCCTGGTCCGCCTCTTTGATGGGCAGCAAGTATCCTAAAACCGAAAAACACCAAGTCCTATGTTTAGCAGTTATTTCAAATTAGCGATCAAGGTGCTGGGGCGGCACCGGTTTTTCACCTTCATCAGCCTCTTCGGCATCAGCTTCACCCTGATGATTTTGATGGTGACGACTTCCTTCCTGGAGACCGAGCTGGGCAGCCATCCGCCCCTGACCGAAAAAGACCGCATGGTCCTCCTGCCCCGCCTCATCATGAAGAGCCTGGTCACCGATACCACCTGGACGGTAGATACCACGATGCTGGATGGGCAGCCCGCGTACGACAGCACCTTTACGGTAGGCAAACAGCGGCAGAACAGCTATTCCTCATCTTCCCTGAGCTATTCCTTCCTGGACCGCTACATGCGCGATATTCCGGGAGCGGAGGCACACAGTTTCTTCTGCTCAGACACTCAATTTGATATTTTCATCAACGGCAAAAAGCTCAACTTTAAAACCCTGTACAGCGATGCCACCTACTGGGAAATTTTTAACTTTAACTTTCTGGCGGGGCGCTCTTTCCAGCCTTCTGAGGTGGAGCGGCAGGTACAGGTAGCGGTATTGTCGCGCAAAGCCGCCGTGGATTACTTTGGGACAACCGAGCAGGTAGTCGGCCGTAGTATCGAGATGGATGGTAGACAACTGGAAGTCATCGGCATCGTAGAGCAGCCTTCCAACTCCAAGGATTACGTGACTTCAGAGGTGTACCTCCCACTCACCCTGATGTCAGGGTCTGCCCTGACGGAAACCGGCTTCCACGGCCCCTTTGCAGCTGTCTTTCTGGCAGAAAGCCCGCAGGCCCGGTCAACAATTGTGGAATCGATCCGCCAAAAAGCCGACCGTATCCCATTGCCCAACCCGGAAGACTACAACAAGCTGGAGCTCATGCCGGCTACAGTGATCGGGCTGTATGCCTATTACATGATGCCGGTACAGGACGACCCGGAAGGCGCGCTGCAAATGTTTACCCTGGTAGCCATCGGCCTCATGCTGTTGTTTATCCTCCTGCCTACGCTCAACCTCATCAACCTGAACATCAGCCGGGCCATGGAGCGCTCCGCAGAAATCGGGGTGCGTAAGGCTTTTGGCGCCCATTCCGGCAGCATCCTGGCACAGCTTGTGTTTGAGAATGTCGTGCTGACTTTCCTGGGCGGTATCCTGGGCTGGCTCTTTGCCCTTGCCCTGATTTACCTCGTCAATGACAGTCAGGTGCTGGGCGACACCCAACTGCAGTTCAACACCGCCGTCTTCCTGTACAGCCTGCTGATCTGCCTGGTCTTTGGCATCCTTTCCGGCCTGCTGCCCGCCTACCGCATGTCCAAACTTCATATCGTGAACGCCATAAAATTCAACAACCTATGATACGCCATATTTTCCAACTGGTCTGGAACAAGAAGCGGAGCAATGCCCTGTTGTTCCTCGAAATTTTCTTCGCCTTTGCCATCCTTTTTCTGGTGCTGACCTGGGTGACCCGCAACCTGCGCCTGTTCAGCACGCCTTTGGGGTTTGAAACCGAAAACACCTGGATCGTCCACCTGGATTTCTACGATGCCGAAGATACCCTGGCGGCCTCGGCAACCAAAGTCAGGCTGAGGGAAGAATTGCTGGCCCTGCCACAGATAGAAGCAGCCTCCTACGGTGGAGACGTGAGCCCCTTCAGTGGGTCGATCTGGTCGACCAACAACGACAACAACGGTTTTATGATCCAAACCCACCTGGTATTTGCCGATGAGCACTATAAGGATGCCGCCAGGCTGAAACTGGTACAAGGCCGCTGGTTTGACGAAACAGACCGGGACGCCAGGTACAAGCCGGTAGTCATCAGCAAAAAACTATACGACGAAAGCTTTGAGGGCCGCAATTTGCAGGATAGCGTGTACACGATTGACGGGGAAAATAAAATCGTCGGTGTAGTCGACCACTACAAGTACCACGGCGATTTCTCCCCGGAGTACAATGTGACCTTTTTCTACGAGCCCTCCTCCGCTATTGACATGCCTAACCTTCACCTTTTGCTCGCACCGGGCACACCGGTCGCTTTCGAAGAGGAAGTCAACCGTATCGTCACCGATGTCACCGGCAAGAGCGACTTCACCATTGAGCACCTGCAAAAAAGCCGGGATCAGGCTGCCCGGAGTGTATGGGTACCTATGATCAGCATGCTGAGTATTTGCGGATTTCTGGTGCTTAACGTAGCGCTGGGCCTGTTTGGCGTACTCTGGTACAACATCAGCAAGCGGCGGGCGGAAGTAGGGCTCCGGCGTACCCTTGGCGCGAGCCGGACGGAAGTAAGCCTGCAGTTTGTAGGAGAAATCATGATCGTGAGCCTGCTCGCCCTTTTGCTTGGGGCCGTCTTTGCGGTACAGCTCCCTCTGATGGGTGTGCTGGAGGGTGAAATCGAAGCCTTTGACTACTACGTCGCCATGGGGGTAGGTGCAGCCTTCATCATTGGGCTGGTCTTGCTTTGCACCTTCTATCCGTCACAGGAAGCCGGGCGCCTGCAGCCTGCGATCGTGTTGCACGAAGAATAAGGAAAAAGCACCCCATCCCACATAATTTAACTATTTTTCATCCTATGAAACCCAATTCAGCCCATATCCTGATCATCGACGATGACGAAGCGGTCTGCGTTTCGATGAAGCTGCTGCTCAAACGGGCAGGCTACAGCACCGCTTCCATCAACCGGCCTCAGGACATGGAAGAGGCGATGGCCAAAACACTGCCCCACCTTATCCTCCTGGATATGAACTTCACCATCGACACATCCGGGCGGCAGGGGCTGAGGGTCTTGCAACAACTACAAGCCAAACATCCGGAAATTCCGGTGGTGCTGATGACCGCCTGGGCAACCGTCCAACTGGCGGTGGAGGGTATGAAGCTCGGGGCCCGCGACTTCATCGCCAAGCCCTGGGATAACAAAGCGCTGCTGAAAACCATCAAAACGCTGCTGGATTTGCAAAACCCGGCAGACGAACCCACACCTTCTAATGTAGGCTTTGAACACATCGTAGGCGAAGATCCGGCTTTCCTGGAGACGCTGGCGGTAGCCAAACGCATCAGCCCAACGGACGCGAGCGTGCTGATCCTGGGCGAGAGCGGCACCGGCAAGGAAGTCCTGGCAGAAGCCATCCACTATCAGTCGGAGCGGCAGCAGGCGCCTTTTGTGCGGGTCAATCTTGGGGGGATTAGCTCCAGCTTGTTCGAGAGCGAGCTGTTCGGACACAAAAAAGGAGCCTTTACCGATGCCATCGCTGAGCGGGAGGGGCGGTTTGCCAAAGCCAACGGGGGGAGTATTTTTCTGGATGAGATTGGTGACCTGCCCTTGCCCAATCAGGTGAAACTGCTTCGGGTACTGCAGGAGAAGACCTTTGAGCCCCTGGGCAGCAGCGAAACGCTCCGGGTAGACTGCCGCGTCATCAGCGCTACCAACAAAGACCTTTCCGCCATGGTCGCAGAGGGGACTTTCCGGGAAGATTTATTCTACCGCATCAACCTCATCAAGCTCACCCTGCCGCCACTGCGGGACCGCCCGGGGGATATCCCCCTGCTGGCCGATCATTTTCTGGAAACCTTCAAGCGCAATTACCAGCGCCCGGAACTGCACCTGAGCCCGGGTGCCAAAAAGTGGCTGCGGCAACAGCGTTTCCCCGGCAATATCCGGGAGCTGCGCAATCTCATTGAACGCAGCGTACTTGTCTCCGGAACGGCTGCACTGGAAGCCGCAGATTTGCAGCAGCTCTACCAGCCGGCAACGGGCCAATTGCAGGGCGGCCTGCCCCTGCCCGAAGTCGGCAAAGCCTCGCTGGAGGAAATGGAAGTGGAAATGATCCGCCGGACGCTGCGCCACCACGATGGCAACATCACCCTCGTGGCTCAGGACCTGGGGCTGACCCGGTCTGCGGTATACCGCCGGTTACAAAAATACGGAATCCTCTATGCGACTTAACTGGCAGTATTTCCTGTACGTAGCCCTGTTGCATGGACTGCTGGGGCTTATGGCGTATAAGCTTTTGGAAGAAGCGGTAGCCTGGCTCCTTCTGGTGGAAGCCGGACTGCTCCTCTCTTTCGTGCTTTCCTACATTTTGTATCGAAAGTTCACCCGCCCGCTTCGGCTCCTGGGCACGGGCATTGACGCAATCAAAGACCAGGATTTTTCCGTCCGTTTCCGGCCTACGGGCTCTGCAGAGATGGACCGCCTGGTCAAGGTCTACAATCAGATGCTGGACCACATCAGGGAGGAACGGCGTCAGGTGCAGGAGCAGCACTTTTTTCTGGACCGGCTGATACAGGCCTCTCCGGCAGGTATCGTCCTCCTTGATTACGACGGGCACGTTACGGAAATCAACCCGATGGGACTTGAGCTGCTGGGGCTGCGCAATCCGCCGATCGGGCAAAAGCTGGAAGCCATCAACCACCCTATGCTAAAGGAGCTTGCCGGGTGGGACTCCGGACAGTCGGGCATTCTTTCCGGAAAAGGGCAGGAGCGTTACCGATGTGAAGTGGTGCAGTTTGTCCACCGGGGCTTTAACCGCAGGTTCCTCATGATACAGGAGCTATCCAAAGAAATGCTGGCCACCGAGAAGCGGGCGTACGCCAAAGTCATCCGTATGATGGCCCACGAAGTCAATAATTCCATTGGTGCCATCAACTCCATTCTGCAGAGCACCATCGAGGCCTACCCTGAAGTGCCTGGCGACGAGTTTGCCGAGGACATCAAAGCCTCCCTTGAGGTTGCCCATCAGCGCAATCAGCGGCTGAATCAGTTTATGCGCAACTTTGCTGAGGTCGTCCGCCTTCCCGAGCCTAAACTGGAATGGAGGGTGGTAAACACGGTATTAGAGCGCGTACGTCAGCTTATGCTTCCTCTTGCCCAGCAGCAACGTACAGCGGTGGAACTGGTACTGCCGGATCACCCGGTTCGGATGGAGATAGACGAAGAGCAAATCGAGCAGGCACTCGTTAATATGGTCAAAAATGCCCTGGAGTCGCTCGGGGAAGACGGTAAGATTAAGCTGATTTTATCTGCCCACCCTTCTCAGATTATCGTTGCCGACAACGGACCAGGCCTGCCTCCCGGAGCTGAAAAAGAATGGATGTCCCCCTTTTACAGTACCAAACCGGATGGGCAGGGCATTGGGCTTACCCTGATTAAGGAGATTGCCCGGCAGCACAATGGCCGCTGCGAGCTGGAAACCCTCTCCAATGGATGGACGGAGTGCCGGATCCGCCTGGGGTGAATACGACCGGGCCAATGGGCTTTCGTACTGTAGCACAGGGTACAGGCGCTTGCCCACTTTCCTCCTCCCCGTCTGACAAACGCCTACATACATCGAAAAACTCCTAATGTTTTATTAAAGCTTTTGAACTTCGCAATACCCGCACCGGTTGTGCAGTTTTGAAAAGCGTATTGATTAACATCCAAAACCGAGACCTCCACATATGGCAGTACCCCCTACTCTTTACATCTACTCATTGGGCTTTGTACCAAACCCGAAGCCTGCTTGAACAACAGCGTTGATTAACTGCTAAGTACTGATCTTCTTTTTGCATTAGGATTCAGCGTAGTCAGGGCGACAAAAACAACACAACCATGAGGAGGGCTGCACTATTCACACTACTTGTAACGGTATTCACCGTTTCGCTCAGCGCACAAATCGACTGCCAGTCTGGCAATTGCATCAACGGAGAAGGCGTCTGCGTCTACCCTAGTGGTGCCCGCTACGAAGGGCGTTTCCGCGATGGGAAGCCACAGGGGCAAGGTACCCTGTTCTTTTCCGACGGCCGGGAATATACTGGCGACTGGAAAAATGGCTTCAAGGAAGGCCGGGGCATTCTCACCTACCCTAATGGCGACAAGTACACTGGCGACTTCCGGGACAACAAATTCCATGGCCGGGGCATCATGGCTTATGCCAACGACAACCGGTATGAGGGCCACTGGGTCAATGGTCAGCAATCGGGCAAGGGCACGTTCCACTTCGCCAATGGGGACCGCTACGAGGGCGGCTTCATGGCCGGGCAATTCAATGGGATGGGGGCCATGCACTATTCTGATGGTTCGGTCTACGACGGGCAATGGAAAGACAACGACCGCCACGGACGAGGGAACCTTTCCTTCACGGATGGGGAAGAGATCGTAGGCGAATGGTCAGACGGGCAGTACCTGGCCGACTGGAGCAAGTTTGGTTATGAAGGGGACACCATCAACCTCCGCAATTGCAATAATATAGACTGCCGGAACGGTAAGGGTAAATTCAGCTATCAGGATGGCTCCAAATATGTAGGGGACTTCCGCAACGGGCAGCCCGAAGGGCACGGCACAGTTTACTACGTCAGTGGCAGCAAATACATGGGCAGCTGGAAAGACCACACCCCCCACGGCCGGGGCGTGATGTACTACGCAAGTGGCCGCGTGGTAGGTGCCATCTGGGACTTCGGCAAGCCTGCCAAAAAGCTCTTCGTGGAAGGCGGCACCGATCAGCAAATGCCGGTGGCCGTGGAAAGAGACCCCAAAGTGAAAATCTGGGCCGTCATCATTGGCGCTGCGACCTATTCCTACATGCCCACCCTGCGCTATACCGACGACGATGCCTATCAGCTTTATGCCTTCCTCAAAAGTCCGGAAGGGGGCGCAATCCCCGATGAGCAGATGCGCCTGCTGATCGATGAAGACGCGACTTACCGCAACATTAAGGAAGCCATGCGCACTACCTTTATGCGGGCCGATGAGAATGACGTGATCCTGTTCTACTTCTCCGGCCATGGCCTGCAGGGCTTCTTCATGCCAGTCGACTACGATGGCTACCACAACAAGCTCATGCATGAAGATATCAGGTTTATGCTCGAGAACAGCCGGGCCAAGCACAAAGTCGTACTGGCGGATGCCTGCCACTCCGGTAGTTTGCTGGCGCGCCGCGGTGGTGCAGCCGGCGATCTCAGCCGGTTGTACAAAGCCTTTGAAGATACCAAGGGCGGACTGGCCCTCATGATGTCCTCCAAGGGGGAAGAGTACTCTCTGGAAGACGGCGGGCTGCGTTCCGGTATTTTCAGCCACTTCATGGTGCGCGGGCTGAAAGGCGAAGCAGACAACAACCACGACGGCATCGTGAATATTCAGGAGCTGTTTGATTTTGTGCATCAGCAGGTGCGCCGATATACCGGAAATGTGCAGACGCCAACGCTCACCGGGGAGTTTGACCACCGTATGCCGATTGCGGTGGTGCGGGAGGATTAAATTCTTTATCTTCCCGGTAAAAAAGATGCGAAACCTTCTTTTTGCCCTCGCCCTCCTACTATCTGCCGCAGGCTGCAGCTCCGGTGAGCAGGCGGAGGCACCACAGCCACCGGCTGAGCTTTCTGACCTGATTGACCAACTCAAGGCAGCCCACGCTCCCGACAAGCGGGTAGCCCTCTTCGATATCCGCGCAGAACAGCAGGACGGCCAATGGCTGCTCACCGGCGAAACCAATTTGCCTAATGCTAAATCCGCTTTGGAGTCAGAAGCAGAAGCACTGGGGTACGCCACCACGGTACAGCAACTGCCGGATGAAGCCCTGGAAGGTCTGCATTACGGCATCGTGAATCTCTCCGCCTGCAATATCCGCTCCAAGCCGGGGCATTCTTCCGAACTATCAACGCAGTCCACCCTGGGCACCCTCCTCAACGTACTGAAAAAAGAAGACGGCTGGTACCTCGTGCAAACCCCCGATGGCTACCTGGGCTGGCTGGATTCCGGAGGTTTTGAGCTGACCGATAAGGCCGGTGCAGACGCCTGGGTCAATAACGAGCGGGTGATTTACCTGCCGGATTTTGGTTTTTCCTACAGCGACCCGGGCGGAGAAGGCATCGTTTCTGATCTGGTGGCCGGCAATATCCTGCGCAAGCTGGGGCAGGAGGGCGGCTTTACGAAAGTACAGTACCCCGATGGCCGGGAAGCCTACATTATGGCCGATGAAGCCATGGATTATCAGGCCTGGCTCGACAGCCGCTCGCCTACAGCGGAGAACATCCTCCGTACCGCAAGCCGCTTCATGGGGCGCCCCTACCTTTGGGGCGGCACCTCTGGCAAAGGCGTGGACTGCTCCGGGTTTACCAAAACGGTTTTTTACCTGAACGGGCTGATGTTGCCCCGGGACGCTTCCCAGCAGGTGCACACCGGCGTGGAAGTGGAAACCGATACCACCTTCTCCAACCTCCTGCCAGGCGATCTCCTTTTCTTTGGTCGGAAAGCTACCGCCGAAAAGCCGGAGAAGATTACCCATGTAGCCATTTATCAGGGTGACGGCGCTATCATTCACGCCTCCGGGCAGGTCCGGGAAGAAAGCCTGCGCCGGGGCGATTCCACCTTTACTGAATACCGGCTGACGTCTTTTGTACGGGCCAGGCGTATGCTCGTGGATCAGCCCACGGAGTACGGGATATTGCCCTTGGCAGAAGTGCCGGGCTATTAAACATATCATGTAAAAAAATCAAGTCCATACGCCATGCGAAGCTTACTGTCTGCACTAATCTTGCTGATGATGATTCCTCTGTCCGCTCAGACCGGCTTTCCTGACATTGATCAGGCTATAGACGAAGGGGAATACCGGACCGCTCAGGACCTCATGGCCAGCCGTATTGCCGAGGGAGGGCTGGAAGCGGCCACTGCCTATCAGCTACAACTACAGTCCGCCCTGCTCGACCGTATCAAGCTTGACTTTTCGCGGGATGAAGCCTACATCCGGGAGACGCTGGGCGCTTACTTTCCCAACCTGACCGATGCACAGCTACGGGCTTGGGAGGAGAGCGGCGAACTGGAAATGCGCGTTATTGAAGGCAAAAAGCGCTACTTCCGGAATGCGGTGTGGAACCTTTTCCGGGTAAATGCGGAGGCCAAAGCCCGGAAGGAGGAAGTGGATGGCCCCGGCAGTCAAACCCTGGACAGTTTCCTGCAGGTGTACCTGCCCCGCGCTGTGGAGGCGGTAAAAGGGGAGGATGCACCCATTGCCCGTCCCCGCACCCTCAAGCTCACGTACACCCTGCGCGTGAAGCCCGATGCCGTACCCCACGGCGAGATGGTCCGCGCCTGGCTGCCTTATCCGCGTACGAGCCGCGACCGCCTGGCTGCTCCGCAATTGCTCAATGCGAGTGAGCCGCATTACATTATTTCGCCCCTTAGCTATCCGCATACGTCCATTTACATGGAAAAGCCGGCACTGGCGGGGGAGTGGACGGAATTCCAGTACGAAGTATCCTACACGGCTTACGACCACTGGCAGGATTTGCGGAATGCGAAAGTGGAGCCTTACGATACCTCCTCTATGCTGTACCAATACTACACGCAGGAGCGGGCAAAGCACATCCGCTTCACGCCGGAGGTACAGCAGCTCGCTCAGGACATCGTTGGCAATGAGCAGGACCCCGTTCAAAAAGCCTGGCTTATCTATCAGTGGATTGGCGAAAATATTCCCTGGGCGAGTGCGCTGGAGTATTCTACCATGCCCAATATCCCAGCCTACTGTATCGAAAATCAGCGGGGGGACTGTGGGATGAAAGCCTTATTATTTATTACGCTCTGCCGTTATGTGGGCATTCCGGCAAAGTGGCAGAGCGGTTGGTTCCTTTATCCAGTCAGCAAAAACCTGCATGACTGGTCGGAGCTGTACTTCGAGGGGCTGGGCTGGGTGCCCGTTGACCCCGATTTCAATCTGCAGGCCATTGAAGACCACCCGGAGGCCCGCCGCTTTTTCTTTGGCGGTGCGGATGCCTACCGACTGATTGTCAATGATGGTTTTTCCGGTGATTTCTTTCCGGCCAAGGTGCACCCCCGCAGTGAAACGGTGGACTTTCAGCGGGGCGAAGTGGAATGGCGTGGGGGGAATTTGTACTTCAATCAGTGGCGGTACAATATGGCGATTGAGTTCGAAGAAGAGTGATTGCTGTCAGCAGATGGCTACTCCTTAAACCAGCTACTGTACATCACATAATTATTAGCAATCCGCTCTATGGAATCGCTGAAGGCTTCTGCACTTAGGGCTTTTACCTTGCGTGCCGGTACGCCCGCGTAGATATAGCCGGATTCCAGGTGGCTGTTTTCCAGGACCACTGCACCCGCTGCGATCAGCACGTTTTCTTCCACCACGGCGTGGTCCATGACGATAGCGCCCATGCCCACGAGCACGTTGTCTTTTAGGGTGCAGCCGTGTACCAGCGCCCGGTGCCCGATGGAGACGTTGTTGCCAATGGTTGTCGGCGCTTTTTGGTAAGTGCAATGGATAACGGCACCGTCCTGCACATTTACCTTATTGCCCATGCGGATGCGGTGCACATCGCCCCGGATGACGGCCTGAAACCAAACGCTGCAGTCATCGCCCATTTGCACATCGCCAACGATGGTGGCATTTTCAGCCAGGTAGCAGTTGTCGCCAAATTGAGGAAGGATGCCTTTTACAGGTTTGATCAGTGCCATAAGGATTAGATTGCGGATTCGATAAGCTGCCCGAAGAAGAAAGCGTAGAACATCAGCAGAAGTACGCCTTCCCAGCGGGTGATTTTTTTATTGTTCGCCATAATACCAAAGAGGACCGTCAAGGCCACCATGAGCGGCAGGTAAAGTTCGTTGATATTAGCAGGGATGGTTAGTTTGCCGAAGAAAGAGGAAACGCCCATCACGATGTAAGTATTGAAGATATTGGAGCCCAGCACATTGCCCACAGCAATAGACGCTTTGCCCCGGCGGGCGGCATTGAGGCTCACGATCACCTCCGGCAGGGAAGTGCCCAGGGCTACGGCGGACAAGGCGATGATTTCCGGGTCGATGCCTGCAAAGGTGGATAGTTTGCGGATGGCCAAAATGGTGTAATCGGCACCGAGGTAAACAAAAGCCCCCCCGACGATAAGCATGGCATAGGTTTTCCAGTTTACAGTAGGGCGCTCGATTTCTTCGGGTTCCTGCTCGCTTTTGAAGCTGTAGGCCAGAAAGACCACGATGCCCATGATGAAGAGAATGGCTTCAAAGAGCGAAAAGTGGAGGTCCCTGAGCACAAACCAAAGTAAAAATGCAGAGCCCCAAAGGAAAGGCATGTCTATATGCCAGATATTATATTCCAGCTCGATTTTGTCAGACACAAGAGCAGCCAGGCCCAATACGAGCGCGATGTTGGTGATATTAGAGCCCACGACGTTGCCCGTCACAATTTCCGACTCCCCACTGAGCACAGAGGCGATAGACGTAGCGAGCTCTGGCAGAGAAGTACCAAAGGCCACAATTGTCACCCCAATGATAAAAGGAGAGACTCCAAGCGACAAGCCAATTTGCTCAGCCGAGTCAATAAACCAGTCCGATGCTTTCAACAACACGCCCAGGCTCACAATAAACAGCCCGGTATACATTAATATCTCCATAATCTTTCTTCTGCGGCGGGTACCGAAAAGTCCCGGTACCCTAAACACCTGTTTTCTTCAGGTGTGCCGCAAAAGTAACAACTTGCAGGGACTTTTGTGCTTGAGCAGGGGCGTACAAATTTCATTGCCGGTTGGAGCCCGTTTGTAGCCGTGTGGCAAAAGGACCATCTAATACGACCAAAGATCGTGCTCGTAGTTAAAGATTTCCTGTTCCAGTTTTTGTGACTGTTGCAGCAGGTCTACGCCACTGTAAGTGGCTTCGAGCCGGTCATCGTGGATATTGGAGGCCTTAGTGATATAGCTGGAAAACCTGCGCATGTCGAAGAGGTCGGTCCAGCTCATAGGGCTGTGGGACAGCCCGTCTGTGGGCGCCTGCACATGGGCCAGCATTTCCCGGGCATCCGGGTAATAAATCCAGAACAAGGGCCGCTCAAATTTAAAATTGCCGTTGTCGTCAAACTCCTCAATAAGCGGTGCAATGCCGAGAATACGCACCTGCAGGGTGGAGGTACGGGTATCAAAAAACCAATGCTCCTTGATGCGGAAGCGTTTGACATCTTCCGGGTTGAGCTCGTCTTTGACGACCTGATAAACCTCCTCGCCTGTATCAAAGTCGTAAATGGGTATGGTATCAATACGGTAGAGCATACCCGCGACTTCCTGCTGCGAAAGCGGCAGGCTGAACTCGTCGTTCACCGTGCTGAACGCCTGCAGCCTGCCGGACTCCACTGCTTCAGTCAAAAGGGTAACAAAAGGCTGTTTGGGGTAGCGGAAAGGGAGGTTGATTTTCTCCCGCGTATCGATGACCCGCCACACGCGTTTTTCCCAAAGGATGTCGGCTTCCCGTACCGGTGGGTAGGGCAGCGGGCGCTCTTCGTGCGTCAGGGTACGGTTGGTAATATCATTCAGGGGCAGCCGGGTGCTTTCGGTCTGCGCAAAGAGGGGCGCGAGCAGCAAGCTCAGCGCCAGGATCAGATAACACTTCATTTTCCTTTGATTTTGAGTTAACGAATTTTGAATATCAGGCTGTTCAGTTCGCGGGCCGGGCCGGTATCGCCGGGGCAGCGCACTTTCACTTCATTAAAATAGTAGGTATCCCCGCGCTCTGCCGCATCGATGAGCCGGCGGGCAGGGCCGGTAAAGCGGGCACCTGCATTGCGGGCTACTGCGATATCGGCCTGGGCAGGCTTCCGCACCAACTCAAAGCCGGTGATTTCGCAACGAGCCTGGAAGTCGAAGTTCTCCAGCACCGGAATGATGCCCTGCTGTGCCCGGAAAGCAGCAGCGGGCAGGGTGCCTCCCCGCTTTTGGGCGAGCTCCAGCACGGGGTCCGGTATTTTTTTGACCCGGTATTCGAAGTGCACCGGGGCCAGGCCTGCACCGGAGACGGTGATGACGGCTTTTCCGGGCTGACGGGGTTGGGCGATATAAGCACTACCGCCCCGATGTTGCAGTTCAGTCCCGCTAGCTTTCACCTTCATCGTTGCGCTCGGGATGCCCGCTGCTGAGATGGTGATGGGGTTATCCACACCCGCATAGAGCACGTTCATTTTATCGGCAGCCACAGCTACAGCCTGTTCCCCCACCTGGAACCGAAACGGGCGCTCAAAGCGCTGTACAGTACCGGTTACCGGGTCCTTGAGCTCAATCTGTGCTACGTACGCATGTTGCCCGGGCCGGGTGGGCGTGGTAGAGAAGGTGGCTTTTCCATCCTTCACCCGCAACGGCTGCCCGTCCACGCTGATGCGGATGTTATCGGCGGTGCTGCTGTAAGCCGACAGGAAGATTTCACTCTGGTACGTATCCCCGCGGATGATGTAGCTTTCGGGGGCAGCGACCACCGCCTCGTAGGCGTCCATGACGATCTGTGCGCCCATTTTGCTGAGGAAGTAGTTGAGAATTGCAGCTTCGGCCACCTCCGCATCGTTCTCAAACTTGCGCAGAATAGGCAGGACTGCCGCTACCGGCATTTGCTGAAAGGTATGGGCTTCCCAGGTAGGGTGAGTCGCATCCGCGGGCAAGGCGGGGATGCTCAGCGGAATACTGGCTTCCAGTCGGCGCCTTTGCTCTTCGTCTTCAATGAGGGAAAGAAGATCTTGCCGGGCCTGGAGGACGGCCGTTCTGAGTGCTTTGCCATGCCCCTCATTGATGAGGATGCGGGTGGGGATGTCCTTGTCGGTTTCCCGGACCGGAATACCTTGTTGATCGAGCCCGCCGGCAGCTGCCACAATATCTGCCCTGACCTGCCGGAGCTGCTCTTGCAGTTGCCCGGTAATTTGACCAAGCTTTTCGGCCTTAGCCACATAGGGCCGGTACTGTTCGTAGGCCTCCGCTTCTTCCCGGATGGCCTGCAGCATCTGCTCGTTGGAATGCTGGACCACGGCACTGCTTTCGCCCAGGCTACGGTCAATGGTAAAAAAGGCTTCCAAAATTTCAGCTGACACATTCAGGGCCAGCAAGGCCGTCAGCACAATATACATCAGGTTGATCATCAGCTGACGAGGATCTTTAGGTATGGACATGATCATTCAGTTATGGGCAGGCCACTCCCGGGGCAGGCAGGGTATGCAAGCCAGGGGCGTACAAAGCATATCGACTATGCAAGGGTGACCGGTCAGGGACAGAGCGCCAGCGAATAGCGCTGCCCCGGCCCGATTAAACAATAAAATAGAACGATGGTCCTAAAAATTAAGTCGGATAATTCTTTTACAGAGTAGCGATGATTATGTATGATGTTTTTCCGATGTTGTGGCTTCATAATGCAGGGCGGTATGTCCGTTACAGTTCCAAAATGTTAAAATTGCCGGGGATAGGTTTTTTGTTACTTTTGCAGATGAAAATTAGCAGACACATATGCCACTCGACCAAATAGACGTAGACAAGCTGGAGTCCGGGCAGGAAAGCAACGAGATGACTTTCCTGGAACACCTGGAAGAGCTGCGCTGGCACATCATCCGATCACTGATCGCTGTAGTGGGCCTGGGGATCGTTTTGTTTTTCTTTCAGGGGTGGCTGTTTGATACGGTCATCTTTGGCCCCACCAAGGCCGACTTTTTCTCCTACCGGGCTATTTGCAGCTTTTCTAATGCGGTAGGGCTGGGAGATATGATGTGCTTTGTGCCGCCGGATTTCCCCAAGATTGCCACTGGCTTCGGGGAGCCCTTTATTATGAGCATCAAGGTGTGCTTCGTGATGGGGCTGATCGTCTCTTTCCCTTACGTGCTGTGGGAGTTCTGGAAGTTCATCAAGCCGGGGCTGTATTCCAAAGAGCGCAACGCCGCGCGTGGGATGGTCGGCATTTGCTCGGCCTTGTTTATGACGGGGGTTTTGTTCGGATATTACATCATCTCCCCTTTTGCCATCAACTTCCTGGCGGGCTACCAAATACCGGGCGTACAGAATACGCCGACGATGTCCTCCTTCATCAACTACATGATCATGTTCACGGCACCGGCCGGGCTGATTTTCGAGCTGCCCATCATCGTGTACTTCCTTTCCAAAATAGGGCTGGTGACACCGGAAGGCATGAAAAAGTACCGCCGCCATTCCATCATCGGGGTGCTCATGCTGGCTGCTATGATTACCCCGCCAGACGTGGTAACACAGTTCCTCATCGGCATACCGCTTTACATTCTTTACGAAGTCAGTATTGTAGTATCTGCACGTGTTAACCGAGAAAATGAAGACTTTTAATGCACCGATTATCGAGTAATGCAACCTTGCTGTTGAAGTTTTTTATCCCGGTCTTCTGGATTGTGTTTTTTGGGGTCAGTACCCTGGTCGCACTGTTTTATCAGTACGATTATGTGGGCAATACACCGGCGATCTACTTCAAAGCCGGTATGGTCTTTTTTTATGTCACTGGCGTACTGCTGTTTGCTTTCACACTCCTACGGCTCAAGCGCGTGGAAGCGGACGGGGATTTCCTTTATGTGACCAACTACTTCAAAACGGCGCGTTACCCTTTTCATAATGTAGCGCACTTGCGCCTGAGCCGTTTCTTGTTTTTGCAGTTGGCCACCGTGCACCTGCACGAGTCAGGCATCTTCGGAAAGCGGTTTTTCTTCCTGGGTAGCCGCCATCTTGTAGAGGGCTATTTTGTAGCCTATCCGGAGCGCAAAGCCCATTTACTGGACGAAGGAAAGGAAGGGTAAACGGCCCACCGCACTTCGGTACTGCAGACCGAGGCACCGCTCATCGAAGGGAGGTCTGCCAACTGTATTTTTTTCCTGGAGCGTTTATACTACGGGGCACACCAAAGCAAGGCCAGACAGATGCTCCCCGTCCTTTGCTCTACCTATTCCCACCCCGTCTATATCCACTATCTGCACCTAATCCATTGGCTTATCTGGTACCGGCGCACTTGCGTGAAAGTCCCGGTGGATACGCCCGGCGTAGTCGTCGAGTAAGGTATGAATACGTTGGAGGTCAGAAGAGCGGACAATCATGCCGATGTGGTGGTCCTTGCGGAGCCGCCAGACAATTTCCGGGTCATCAAAGCCGGAGTTATCGGGGTGCTGAAAGCGGGAAAGAGAAACCACAATACCTGAATGGTCAGCTTTCGCCTTTGGTGTTTCGTAGGGCTGCTGCTTGGCCATGGCTGTTTCCAGCCGTGCCCACTCTGCCCATAGGTTAATGCCAGAGGCATACTCTACCATTTCGGCCAGGTGCGCGCCGCCCACTCGCGAGCTCGTTTCCAGAAAATAAAACTGCCCGTCGTCATTCGATTTGATAAATTCGGTATGTGAGGCACTGAACTGCATCCCAAAGGCTTGCATAACTTTCGCATGGAGCGCCTGAATAGCTATGTCATCTTCGCTGCCTATTGGCAGGGTGGCCGACCGGAAAATCCCTCCTCCATGCGCGACTTCGAAGGGCGTGTTCAGGTACTTGGACACCCGGCAGAAGTCCACTTTCCCATCTACCGTGATGGCATCGGCGTGGTAGACCGCACCGGGCTTGAACTGTTCTACCAGATACTCATGGCGGTTGTCGCCCAGGTCATGCACCACCTGCCAAAGTTCCTCCAGGGAGTGTACCTTTTTGATTCCGGTAGCAGATGCCTCGGAGCGCGGTTTGACGACCCAGGGCGCGGGTACCGTCGTGGCGTAGTGCGTAATTTCCTCATCGTTGAATAAAGGCGAAAACGGAGGGACCGGAATACCAGCCTCGGCTGCTTTCATACGCATAGCGAGCTTATCGCGGAAGTAGCGGGCAGTGGTTTGCCCCATGCCCGGCACACGGAAGGTCTCCCGCAGAAAGGCCGCTTTCTCTACATCAAAATCATCCAGGGCAACGATGCGGTCAATTTTCTTGTTGCGCATCAGCCAGGCCAGGCCCTTCTCCAGGTTGGCGAAGTTCTCCGGCGTATTCTCATCGGAGTCCATATAGAAAAACTCGTCGATGGCGTGGCGCGGCCACTCGGCATGCTCCAGGTTTTTGGCTGTGAGGAGGTAGACCGTATTGCCCGCGGCTTTGCAGGCGCTCAGAAAATCCTGCCCTTTATGGTAGCAAGTGACGCAGAGGAAAGTCAGTGGTCGCATGATGATGGTATTTTAGGTTGCTCGAAGCCGCGGAGGCTGCGATGGATTTATGCTTGTTTCTGTTGTTCCAAAAAGTTAATCAGCAGCCGCACACCGTAGCCGGTTGCACTTTTCTGAATGGTAAATTCAGAGTCACCAAAGGCGACTCCGGCAATATCGAGGTGGGCCCAGCGGGTGTGTTTTTCCGTGAAGTATTCCAGAAATTTGGCGGCATTGATGGCACCAGCTATGGGGCGGCCACTGAAGTTGCGAACATCAGCTACATCCGATTTCAGGTCTTCTTCGTATACCTCCCAGAGTGGCAATGGCCAGACGCGCTCGCCGGTGGCTGCACTCGCGCTTTTCAGGTGTTGCTCCAGCTCGGTGTTATTGGTAAACAAAGCCGCCGCATGATACCCAAAGGTGCGCACCGCACTGCCGGTAAGCGTAGCCAGGTCAATCAGCGTATCCGGTGCAAAGTGCCTAAGCATGTAGGCGATGCCGTCCGACAAAATCAGTCGGCCCTCTGCATCCGTATCAATTACCTCAATGGTTTTACCGCTGTAAGAGCCGATCACGTCGCCGGGTTTGATGGCATTGGCATCCACACAGTTATCGGTTGCGGGCACAATACCAATCAGATGGACCGGCAGCTGCAGGCGGGCGGCAGCTTCCATAGTGCCAAAAACAGCAGCGGCACCTCCCATATCACTTTTCATGTAGTGCATATTGGTGGACGGCTTGATGGAAATACCCCCGGTATCGAAGGTAACGCCTTTGCCGACTAGGCCCACTTTGGGTAGCGGCCCGTTGGCTTGTTTGGGCTGGTATTCCATGACAATAAAGCGTGGCGGCTCTTCACTCCCTCGGTTGACCGCCAGTAGGGCATGCAGCCCCAGTTCCTCAATGGCAGGTTTGTCAAAGACGGTGACTTTATAGCCGTGCTTGCGGCCCGACTGTTCTGCCCAGTCCGCCAGCATAGCCGGTGTTTTCTTATTGCTCGGCGCATTGACCAGCCCGATGATGGACAGCTGGGCCTCGGAAAGGTGCCGGGCGCGTTCTGCTGCCTGTTGGCACATGCCGGCATTTGCTTCCGGGGTATAAAGTGTCAGTTCGGCTTCGTCAGTAGCGAGAGGGTGTGGCGTTTCGGTTTCCTGCCGGTACTGCCCCGTTGGGAGGGTGCTCAGCAGCAGGCCGCTTACGATGGCTTCGGTTTGGCTTCCGGGAAGCGCTGCCAGGTACATCAGATTGACGCCAAGACGGGGTGAAAGTTTGCTTTTTTGCTTATGGGCAAAAGAGCGTACAGTCTTTAAGGTGTCTGCATAGGCCGGTTGTTGCCCCAGCCCAAGCAGGTAAGCGTACCGCTGATCTGCCATGAGGAGCATCTGCTCTCCGGGTTCCGCCTTAAAATGACCGGAAAGCCCAGCTGGGCTCAGGCCCCATTGTACTGCAATTTGCTGGAGCGCGTCCTCTAGTTGTGCACCGGCAGGGAGAGGGATGAGCTGCGTCTGTGGTTGCGGATTGAATTCGTGTGCGAGATGAATTTTCATGTTTTCAGGAGGTTTGTGAGGATTGAGAATAGAATAGCCACTCCACAGCGCGGGGGAATTCCTGCCCCCAGCGGGCTTCGTTGTGGGCGCCATCGGGGTCCAAAGAGAGCTCAAAGTTGAAGGAGGCATCGCCCTGTTCTTCCGCGGCTTGCATAAACCTGCGGATATTGGGCACCATATTTTTGCTTTCCCCTTCCCCGGCATAAATGTAAATATCCATATCGTGCGGGTCATTGAGGTTCATGACCCGGAACGGGATATTGGGGCTCACCCACAGGGAGGGGGAGAAAATCATCAACTTTCCGTACACCTCCGGATAAATCAGCCCCGCGTAGATGCTGATCAGACCGCCCATAGAGCTGCCGCCGATGCCGGTGTTTTCGCGGCCAGGCAGGGTGCGGAAGTGCTCATCTACGAAGGGTTTGAGGCGGTCGGCGAGCACCCGGAGGTACTTTTTCCCGCTTCCCGCGCCCAGTTGGGTACGATAGGAAGGCGTAAATTCCGTGATGCGGTCCTTCTCGGCGTGGTCAATTGCCACGATAATGATATCACCGAAACCCTGTTCTTTCATCAGCGCCAGCTTCTTGTCCACACCCCAACTGCCAAAGGGGGCATAATCATCGAAGAGGTTTTGCCCGTCCTGCAGGTAGAGCACCGGGTACCGTTTGTCGGTTTCGTAATAATCGTGCGGCAGCAGGGCGGCAATGCGCCTGGTCCTAATGAGCTTAGGGATTTTGAAGTCCTCGGTCAGTATTTCAATTTTGGGCAGATAGGCCGGGTTGTAAGCCAAGCCATCAACCAGCCACCGGTCTACACTGTCGGATTGCGTATCCTGCTCCCGGGTGTTGAGGGTCCGGTTGGTGCGGGTATTACCAAAGCGGTCGAGCTCTACCTGATCCCAGTCGCCCCGGTGGTATTTGTATTCGAGCTGCTCTGGCAGCCATTCATCAGGGGGGAAGTTGAACTCGTAGTAGCCCGGGCCGGTTTGCTGCATTTCATACGCACCACTGCCGGTGCGCCAGCCATTGAAGTTGCCCGATACGAAGATGGCCCGGCCGTGTTCCTCAGCCGGAGTTTGTAGCTGTAGCCGCAGTTGGGTGCCATTCGAAGGGGCATGGCTGCTGGAAGAAGCGCCTTCTGTCATATGTCGTTGCTAAAGTCTGTCTTTGTTGATTGTCAAGCCAAAGGTAAGAAATAAGCTTATTTTGTGGGTAGGGTGCCTGACCGAAGGTGAAAACAGAACCCCGAAAGTTGTAGTTTTAAGCAAAATCAGGAACTTGTGTATGAAAATTATGGATGCCGGATTGCTGAGTGCTTTTACGATCGTGTTGGGACTTTTTGCTGATGACGTTTAGCAGCCTTGGGCTAATTCAGCGGTAAACAGACTACTTGCTTACAACACCAGAACTTTCTCTCTCGGATAGTGCCCCAAATCTCCCGCCCCAATGCCTAATAATCCCCACGAAAACCTAATTTTGTCAGGCACAACAAAACGAATCCATGGAAAACCAACTCCTTTGGGGCATTGACCTCGGCGGCACCAAAATTGAAGGTGCGATCATCGAAAGCATTCAACCTTTGAAAGTGCGCTCCCGACTGCGCATTCCTACCGAAAAGGAAAAAGGGTATGAGCACATCATCGGGCAAATCGGTAAGGTTTTAGACCTCTTGCAGAAAGACAGCGGGGCAGCACCGGAACGCGTGGGCATCGGCACCCCGGGCACCCTCGACCCCATCACCGGGCTGATGAAAAACGCCAATACCACCGCCCTGAACGGGCAGCCCCTGAAGCAGGATTTGGAAAAAGCTCTCGGCCTGCCGGTACAAATGGCTAATGATGCCAACTGTTTTGCTATTGCGGAAGCCCGTCTGGGCAAAGTGCCCCGGGAAGCGCCGGACGCACAGGTGGTCTTCGGCGTCATTATGGGCACCGGTGTGGGCGGCGGGCTGGTCATCAACGGGCAGGTGCGCAACGGCCGGCAGGGCATCGCAGGCGAATGGGGCCATAACTTCCTTGATTTTTCGGGCGGAGAATGCTACTGCGGGCAGGTGGGTTGCGTCGAAAGTATCATCTCGGGCCCGGCTTTGCAGCGTTTTTACCACAGTCAGTCCGGACAAAAAGACAAACTCAAAAACATCCTGCAGCGCGTAGATACAGACGAGCACGCCAAGGCGACCCTCGACCGCCTTATCCACTTTTTCGGGAAGGGCATGGCTTCCGTCATCAATATCCTCGACCCGGATGTGATTGTGCTCGGCGGCGGCCTGGGCAACATTCCCAACCTCTACACGGAGGGCGTGGAATCGGTCAAAAAACACGTCTTTAACCACCGCCTCGATACGCAGTTTATGGCGCCGGAGCTGGGCGATAGCGCCGGGGTTTTTGGGGCGGCGATGTTGGTGGCGTAGCCTATTGGGACACGGCCACTTTCGTAAATGGCTTCGACACAGAATGAACAGCAGGCGTGAAAACTTTTAACGCTACCAGGTAATAACACAGCCGCGCCTTTCTGCGTTGTACCTGGCAGGGCTTTAAGCGAACGCTCCCCTGTTATTCCCTGCAATTACTGCCCCGGAGGCATGACTTTCATAAGCGGCACCACGGGCATTTATAACCGCTGGTTTAGCAAAAGGGAAAGCCTGGTTGGACGGTAATTGGATGGATATACCACAAAAGTCCGTATCTTTAACCTGATTTATTCATGAAAGAAACAAATAATGACCATGAAACCATTAATGATGATGCTGGCTCTGCTTTTCCTGGGCTCTATGTCCCTGCAGGCACAGTCGGCCAAAGCATGCTGTAGCGGTAAAGATAAGACCAGCTGCACCAAAACAGCAGAAGCGAAAAAGGCTTGCTGCGCCAAAAATGAAGACGGCAAAGCTTGCGCTAAAATGGGCGACGCCAAAGCACAAAAGGTAAGCATGGATGCGGAAGCTACGATGGCTTCTATCCGCATTTACGGCAATTGCGGTATGTGCAAGCGTACCATCGAAAGTGCTCTTAACGAAGTGGAAGGTGTCCACTCTGCAGATTGGGATGTGAAATCCGGTATGCTTTCGGTAGCGTACGAAGCGGACAAAGTATCCGAAGATGATATCAAGGCCAAAGTGGCGGCAGCGGGGTATGATTCTGATACCCACCGCGCACCGGATGAGGTGTATGCCAACTTGCACGCTTGCTGTCAGTACGACCGTCCAAAGGGGTAGCCTGCTGCCTACACCTGATTGTTGGCTGTTCAAAGAGCAGCCAACAATTACTCTTCCTCCTCGTCATCAGAAATCAACTCATTCTTCTCAAGCTGCTTGTACAGCTTTAGCGAGGGCTCGCTGAGTGCTTCCATACGCACTTCTGTTTGCCCCAGAATGTCTAGCAAGACATTGATCCGCCCTTCTATATCGTAAAATTTATTGATCACAATAATATTTCGGTCTTCTACAATGGCATAGCCCGAGTTGAAGCTCCCTTTCTCGTAGCGGATGGTGAAGTCAATTTCTTCAAACAGCGTTTCCAGCTTCTTCAGGCTATGGCGGGTGTACTTGAACATACGTGATGGCTTTGGCGCTAAATTAGTTATTTCAAGACACACTCTACACGGCGGTTTTGCTGCCGGCCTTCTGCGGTGCCGTTGCCGGCTACAGGCTGGCTTTCTCCATAGCCCTGATAGGTGATGCGGCTGTCGTCAATGCCCTGCCCGATGAGGTACTGCCGGACAGCCCCGGCGCGGCGCTCCGAAAGTATTTGGTTGTCTTCTGCCTGGCCCACATTATCGGTATGTCCGGCAATCTTGGCCTGTATTTCCGGATGCCTGGCCAGATAGCCGGCCAGCGTATCTAACTCTGGGAAGGCTTCGGGCTGCAGTGCTGCACTTGCGGTGGGGAAGTGTACCGATCGGAAGGTATAGCGCCCGGTCTGCGTAAGGGCTTCCTCCAAATCTGAACCTGCAGGGCCGATGTAGAGCTCGTCCAGGCAGTAGTAGGCAATGCGTACGGGGAAGACGACATAGGGGGAAGGCTCGAAATTAACGTCGGTATGCGCGTCTTTGAAAAAGTTGCCAATCACAAAGTGACGGGTAGCAAAGGGCGCTTTGAATGTACCTTTTACCTGCATCCAGGTCATGGCACTGTCGCCCACAATCGTATCCACATTAAAGTGGGGCCGGATGCCAAACTGCCGCACCGACTGATCGAAAAACTCATTGGGGTCGGCGGGGCTGCGCAGGAAGGCTATGCCGATGTTGTTGCTGGCTACGGGCACTGGCGGGACGTTGAATTCGCTCCGGGGCAGGGTCTTGAGGTGCTGTAGCGGAGCCTGCACCTGCCGGTTGACCCAGAAGCGGACCTCGTAAGTTACCCCCTCCACCAGGGGTTCGCTGAGCTGCCCCTGTACGAACTCATGATAGTCATTGAGCCAGCCTGTTTGTGCGGCAGGGTAGAAGTTGATAAAGCCCAGCATGTTTTTGCCCGCAAAGGGCTTGGGGAATACACAATCAGCAGAGTCGGGGTAAGAGATCAGATCAGGGGTAAGCCCGTTGAAGGAATTCCAGTACGCTGCCGATTCGTTGAACTGATAGGTCCTTTGCGAGAAGCGGCAGTCCGCTTGGTATTTATCGGTCTGTAAGATTTCGAAGCCGGGGTTGAGCACCAGATTTTGGGCGCAAATGCTAAAGGCGCACAAAAAACTTCCGGCGGCGAACAGGAAAGTTTTCATAGGGTTTTACATAATAATGCAATGCAGTGGCATAAGTTACAGCGGTCTTTACTAGACCATAGTGACACAAAATGCGTTCAATTGATAACTTTGCCACATAACTTTAATCGCTGCTATGCAAAAGAGACCCATACGATTGTTTTTGACCATCATGGCAGGCTGCTTGTTTTGGAGCTTGCAGGCGCAGGAGACCGGGCCGGAGCGCCGCTTCGAAGCCGGTGTGGTAGCCGGCCTCAATATTTCACAGGTGGACGGCGACAAGCTGCGCGGCTTCTATAAATTTGGCTTCCAGAGCGGCATAAAGGCCGATGCCGTGCTTTCCGACCGTTGGAAGGTCGGTATCGAAATCCTCTATTCGCAGCAAGGGGCGCGGCAAAGTAAATTTGATGTGCCCAGTTCCGAACTGGACGTGCAGGAGATACATTTTAATATGGTGGAAGCACCAGTGCTGGTCCATTTCCGGGACTGGAAGCTGCAGGTGACGGCAGGGGGCTCCTACGGTAACATCATCAACTATAGTGTGACGGAGGTGACCGGCGAGGACGGTATTGAAGCCCACCCCTTATCGCAGGACATCTTCTCCGTCATCCTTGGCGGCTCTTTTTACTTCACCGAAAACTGGGTGCTTGATGTGCGGTGGTCGCGTTGGCTCAATTCCCCCTACAGCGAGGAGCTGGCGGAAACCAACGAGCAAACGCTTGTACCCTGGATCGGGCGTACCATCACCGTACGGGGCTGCTACCTTTTTTAAGAGCATGTTCGGAGCTCGTTCCTATCGCAAATCAACGCTTTATGAACCCCGCAGAAATGCGGGGCAAGCTCTGACTTCCTCACTACATTTTCACTTAGCCCGCTAAACTCAAATTTAGTGACTTCGCCAGAACCATAAATCCTTGATTTTCATGACGAAACCGCTCCAAACAAGCTCTAAGCTTTCTTAACCAAATGCTAAAGCCGGTTAAAGTGGGTTAAAAACCAGCATGGATGTGAAATTTCCTTTTTATTTGAATGCAGAATCAAAAATCAAGGAATTATGAAAATCACCCACTTACTCACCACCTTGTTTTTACTTTCCGCTCTGAGCCTGACTGCTCAGAAGGAAGAAACCCTTTTCAACAGCACCGACATCCGGCTTTCCGGTATCTGGGCCAGTATTGACCACAATTACAACTTCTTTGAGGACGAATACGCCTACGCCCGTGGTTTCAATATTGGTATTGAAGTCAGCCGTTCGATCTACATCGGCTATGCCCGCAACAGCTTCCGGCAGGAGCCGGTCACCGGGCCGGACAACCGCCGACTCGACCTTTACTACGATGGCTTACAGCTGGCGTATGCACCAAAATCAGAGCGCTTGCTCCACCCGCGTATTGGCTTTTTTGCCGGGGGCGGTAGAGCAACCGTCGAAGGTGTGGGCGATGACCCGGTCTATGTCCTCAAGCCTTCTGCCGGGCTGGAATTGAACGCCACGCAGTGGTTCCGGGTAGGGCTTGAAGCCGGCTACCGCTTCATTACCTACGATGATATTCCGGAGTATAACTCCAGCGATTTCTCTTCTCCGTTCGTGAATATTGCCCTCCGGTTTGGGCTGTCCTGGAATGATTAAGAGCGTGTTGGGATTGAGGGCTCAGGATAGCCTTATCTCGGCTGTTTTCTGTCTCTCAATTCCCCCATTCCCATTTTTACCCTCTCTTTTTCACATATTCCGTAAGGATCACAATTTGCTGCCCCTCCACTTTGCCCTCGATTTGGCCGGGATTGTCGCGCACCAGTGAAATGCGGCGCACCGCTGTGCCCCGTTTGGCCGTAAAGTTCGCGCCTTTGACTTTCAGGTCTTTGATGAGCGTTACGGTATCCCCGGCTTCGAGTACCTGCCCGTTGCTGTCGAGGTGGATGACGGCATTCTCATCCGGCATGCCCGATTTCGCCCACTTCAGGGCCTCCTCATCCAAATACATTGTATCAATCAGCTCAGCTGGCCAGCCTTCGCTCCGGAGGGCATGGAGCGTACGCCAGGCTACAACCTGCACTGCGGGGACCGGGCTCCACATGCTGTCATTGAGGCAGCGCCAGTGGTTGGGGTCGAGGGTTTCCGGAGCGGCGAGCTGACTTCGGCAGATAGCACAGGCGAGCAGGCTCTCCTCAAAAGACGGGCTATCAGCAGGCGGGACCGTGTATACCTCAAGGGCTTCATTTTGGCCGCACAGTTCGCAAGCCTGACCGCTTCGGGCCATCAATTCTTTTTCTACAGACATGGTGACTTTTTTTGGCTGCCGCAAAGGTAGGGCAAACCCCGCATTCATTGGTCGGAATAGGCGTTTGATTGGCAGCTTCCTCCAAAAAAGACGGGCGCACCGGGCTTTTCCAGGCCTCTGGCGGAGGTAAATCCTTAAACCCATAATCCGGCGTGGGGCCAAGGCTTACCTACCTGGATTTTGCCCCTTTGAACACCTGCCCGGGCAGCCCGTTAAAACAGTAGAAGATATCTGGTTGTGACGCTTTCCGTTTCAGCCGTCAAAAAAACAAAAACTATGCTACTGCCAAAACAAATGACATGCGCACTGCTGCTGTCGGTACTGAGTTTCGGAACCGCTATGGGCCAGCCTTTTGAGGAAGGCGAGCGCTCCATGAGCAAGGGCGTCCACAGCAGCTTCCTGATCGACTTCCAAATTGGGGAAGCTGATGCTATTGCCGACCTGTGGGTAGACTATCAGAAAGACTTTGACGCCCGTAAACCGAAGCCAAACAAAGCCGGGGAGTACTTTGGCGATAATGCCGAGATCGAAGCCATTAGCGATAACACCATTGATATTTACTCTACGGTGCAGTCGAAGAAACCCGCTCCGGGCGCTACGGTCACGATTTGGTTTGACCTGGGCGGTGCTTACCTGTCTTCCGCTACCCACCCCGACCGTATGGAGGGCGCCCGCAACTGGCTGCAGGGCTTTCGCGATTTTGTGTTGAAAGAATACGCCGAGGAGGCGCTGGAAGCCGAAGAGGATAAGCTCAAAGAGATGGAGAAAGTGCTCAAGGATGCACGCAAGACGGAAGAGAACGTCGCGGGAGAAATCAAGGATATGGAAAAGGAACTGGCCGAACTCAAAAAGCAGTTGGCCAGCGCTAAGAAAGAAACGGAGATGAAAGCCGATGCCGTTAGCAAGCAAAAGCAAATTGTCGATCAGGCGAAAGCGAAAACCAAGTCCCTGAAAAATTAGGGGACAGGTCAGAAAAAAAAGCTGCGGGGGCAAGGTGGAATTCCACTTTGCCCCCGCTTTGTGTGCCATCAGGCTTCCCGTTGCAGCTCTATGAGGGTGACTTCCGGGAGGATGCCCACGCGCCCCGGGTAGCCTAAATAGCCAAGCCCCCGGTTAACGTACAGGAATTGCTGCCCGCTTTGGTACAGCCCCGCCCATTGCCTGTAAACGTACTTGATAGGGCTCCATTTGATCCAGCCCGGGATTTCCACCCCAAACTGCATACCGTGCGTATGCCCGGAAAAAGTGATCGCTATATCTTTGAAGTCATTCGTCACTTCCCCTTTCCAGTGGGAAGGGTCATGGGACAACAAGAGCTTCAAATCAGCGGATTCTAAGCCCGCTGTAGCCTGCCTGAGGTCGCCATATTTAGGAAAACGGGGGTGGGTGGAGTAGTTTTCCACCCCAATCACCGCCACCTTGGCACCATTCACATCAACCGAGCGGTGTTCATTCAGCAACAAGTCCCAGCCGATGCGGCGGTGGATATCTTTGAGCAAATCCATATTGGCTTCTTTCTCCGGGGCAGATCCCCAGCGCACATAATCACCGTAGTCGTGGTTGCCCAAAACGGAGTAGGCGCCAAAGCGCGCGTTGATTTTATCAAACACCTCCACAAAAGGTTGTGCCTCTTCGGCTTTATTGTTGACCAGGTCGCCAGTAAAAAAGACCAGGTCGGGCTCCTGAGCATTAATAAGGTCTACGGCATTGCGCACCGGCTCCCGGTGCAGGAAGCTGCCGGAATGAATATCCGAAATTTGTACGATCTTCAGCCCCTCAAGCGCAGCCGGAAGCCCCGGTATGCGGACCGTCTCCTTGAAGAGTTGGTAGCGGTAGGGATTGCGCACCATTCCATAGATGAGGCTAAAGAAAGGTACCGACCCCAGCATCAGGCCAAGTTGTGCCAAAAAACGCGACCGCCCGGTGCTGAATTTCGCACCACTACCCAATTGGGCCGCCGACCAGCCGATCAGCCGCCGCAGGTCGTCAATCAGCACAACGGCCGCTACCAGCATTTTGGAGATGTAGAGGATGAAAAATAAGGTACGCACTACGGTGACCGTCGATTTTGACCAGCCCTCAAACCACCCGGCATCACCGCCCTGCATCCATACCAGCAAGAGAACCGGCACGGCCCAGTATATACCGTATAGAGCGTAGCGTATTGTCGGTTGCCAGTCCTGCACCAGGGTTCGTATAGCCATGAAGGCATACCCGTCAAAAGCCAGGAGGATCAGTATTAGAATCAGAAGGCGCATACGCTTTGTTTCCTACTACAAAGAGGGCAGTTTTGATTTTGTTGCAGCGAACTGAGAAATGTCATAATATTTTTTGCTTCTGCCCTGATTAATGTCAGTATTTGGCATTTGGAATTCCTTTTTTTTAGCGAAATGAAACGGTGCTATACTAAACCGAAGTTTGGGCCCGTTTATAAGCCAAATCGAAGCAAAAAAATTAGATTTCGATTCTTCCCCCCTCACCCATTTTTATATCGAAATTTAATTCTGTTTAAAATAATGATAAACAAAAACACGTTAATTTTTAATTAAATTTTTCAAAAGCCTTTCAATATAGGGTTATTCAAAATAAAATTCTGCCTATAAGCTTGACTCCTACGCCATTTGCACCTACATTTGCGGCAACAAAACCGCAAAAAGCTAAAAACGAGAATCCGATGAAAAACCTAACTTTAATCTGCGCCCTGGTGTTTGCAAGCCTTACTACTCTTTCTGCTCAATTGTCATTCAAGCCTGGCGATATTGAATTAGCTGCTGGCTATGGCGTTGTCTCCACTTATGCCAAAGACGGTGCTACTACGATCGTGCCTCCGGTAAGCTTGCGCATGAATGCCCGTTTGTCTTCCAACTTTAGCCTGGGCGCCTACGCCGCTTATGCCTCCTTTGAGCGCAACGGCCGTGTCCTGCCAACGGGAGCAGTACAGGATATTTCCAACGAGTCTTTTCAGGTAGGGCTGCGCGCCGCTGCACATGGTCAGGTGGGCGAAAAGTTTGACATCTACGGTGGTGGCATGCTCGGTTACGACATGGCAACGGTAGAAGAATCAATTAACGGGCAGCCAAAGAGCAAAGGCGACGAGCCTTCCTTCATCCGCCCCGAGGACGACAACAACTCCCTCATCTACAGTGCTTTTATCGGAGCTTCTTACTATCCTAAAAGCAACCTGGGCTTCTTCGGCGAGGTTGGTTATGGCAACAGCCTGCTGAACGTAGGCATCAGTTTCCGACTATAGGAACTAAGCCGCCCCGATTGGGGTTAAAGGCATAAAGCATGTACGGGCTTTTGCTCTCCTTTGACTTGGAAAAGCAAAGGCCCAACACGCTCTAACTCCTGCAAGAAAAACTATGGAACTGAAGCATATCCCTAAATTGAAGTTCACCGACGGGCACTCCTTTTTCCTCATTGCCGGCCCCTGTGCCATCGAGGGAGAAGATATGGCTTTCGAAATCGCTGAGCAGGTACATGACATCTGTAGCCGGCTTAAGATTCCCTACATTTTCAAGGGGTCCTACCGTAAGGCCAATCGCTCCCGTACAGATTCTTTCACCGGTATCGGTGACGAAAAAGCACTGAGCATTCTGAAAGCAGTAGGGGAAAAGTATCAGATTCCGGTCACGACAGATATTCATTCTGAACCGGAAGCAGCGCTTGCTGCTCAGTACGTAGACGTGCTTCAAATCCCTGCTTTTCTTTGCCGCCAAACGAGCCTGCTCACGGCGGCGGCGGAAACCGGTAAGGTTGTCAATATCAAAAAGGGACAGTTCCTCAGTCCGGACGCCATGCAGTTTGCTGCGGATAAGGTACGGGCGGCAGGGAACGAAAATATCCTCCTCACTGAGCGGGGCACCACGTTTGGCTATCAGGACTTGGTGGTGGACTTCCGGGGTATTCCGACTATGCAGGCATTGGGGGCTCCCGTCGTACTAGACTGCACGCACTCTTTACAACAGCCCAATCAGGCTTCCGGGGTGACCGGTGGCCGCCCGGCACTGATTGGCACTATTGCCAAAGCCGGTATTGCCGCTGGCGTCGACGGGCTCTTCATTGAGACCCACCCCAAACCGGCGGAAGCGAAGTCGGATGGTGCGAATATGCTCCCGCTCGACCAATTGGAGCCTTTGCTGGAGCGGTTGGTAAACATCAGAAAAGCTATAATTTAAAAAGACCTGTCAGGCAGCGTTTTTGAAAAACGAAGGGTCTTTAAATCAGAGCGGCTACTCATGTTAGCTGTGAAGACGCTACGCTCCGGTTGAAATGAAAACAAAACAATACACCACCCAAGCCTTGTTTTTTACAAGAAAATTTTGTAATTTTTTCGTAAACCCAAACCAAAAGGAGGAACTATGAGAAAAAGCAACATCTACAATTCAACACTGACCATCCTCCTGCTGTTCGCCACTACAACCCTGATTGGGCAACAAGTAGAAAAGACGTTGGTCAAATCCTTCAATTTGAACGGGGCGCAGACGGTGTCCCTTAATGTCGATGCGCCGGTAGAAGTGGCAGATTGGGATCAGCCCTTTGTGCGTGTACAAATGCATATAGAGCTTGACAGAGGCACGGAAGCCCTGCTCAAATCCCTTGTACGTGCCGGCCGGTACAACCTAACCGCAGAAGAATCCGATCAGGTTTATGGTATTTCCGCACCCAACCTGGGCCGGGAGGTTACCATCAGCGGGCACCCCCTGAGCGACCGGGTTTCTTTTGTGATTAAGAAGCCACGCAATGTGGTTTTCAACCCGGCACAACCGGAAAATATGACCGAAGAAACAGCTTCGTCACTGTAAGCTCCCGCGGAGCAACTTTTAAAAAGAACAGAACGTTATAAGAGGTGTGCTGCTGAAAATGCGGCACACCTTTTATTTTGCCAAGGCGTTTTTTGCCTTTGGCCCACAAACCAGCAGTATCAATGAGAATCGGATCGATCCTAATAGGGCTGTTCCTGCTTAGCAGTCCTGCTCAGGCTCAGCTTAAAAAGACACTACACAAAGTTTTTGAAGTCCCGGAGACCGCTAATCAGCTGGTCCTCAATATCTATGAAGGGGACTCCTACGATGTTATCCCCTGGGCGGGCAATACTATAATGGCAGAAACAAATGTGGAAATGTACAAGGCCTCACGCGGGGTTTTTGATTTCTTCCTGGAAGAAGGCCGTTATGATTTTATCACTGCGCCTCAGGGTGACAGCCTGATTGTGAGTAGCAAGGATTTGCTCCGGCGCGTGATCAAATTAGAAGATGTGGAGGCGCTGGAGAAGGTACATAGCCGCATCTATATCCCCGATTACTTCGTTCAGCAGTCTCCCACGTTTTGGGAGCGGCCGGAAGAACAACAGGATCAGCAGCCAAAGCGCAAAAAGCTCAACCGGGAAAAAATGGACGTAAACGAGGAGCTAAAAGAGGCGGTGAAGCCTGCTGCCCCGGACTCTACAGGTACGAGTACTGATCCAGGCACCCAGAATGACGACAATGGTTAAAGAGTTGGAACTTAAGCTGAGCCCTTCGGAAGCTCAGGATGAAACGATCGTACATACCCGGGCTATACAGAAATGCCGGCTGCCTGCCGACACCGTGCAGGAAGTCCGCTTGCTAAGGCGGTCGGTAGATGCCCGTGGCAAGCGCCCGGCAATCCGGTTGCGGGTAGCGGTATACGCAGGCGAAAGCTATCAGCCCGAACCAGCCATTCTCGACCAATTTAAGATGGTGGATGAAGCCCCGGAGGTGATTATTGTCGGGGCCGGCCCGGCAGGCTATTTTGCTGCGCTGGAGCTTATTGAGCTGGGGTTGAAGCCGGTTATTTTTGACCGGGGCAAGGATGTGCAGGCCCGGCGCAGAGACCTTCGTGCTATTCAGCAATTTGATGAAGTCAACCCCGATTCGAACTATTGCTTCGGCGAAGGGGGGGCCGGCACTTACTCGGACGGTAAGCTCTACACCCGGTCCCACAAGCGCGGGAATATCGAAAAAGCCATGCGCCTTTTGGTAGAGCATGGTGCCAAAACCGACATACTGGTGGACGCTCATCCGCACATTGGCTCCAATAAGCTACCTAAAATCGTCAGTAATATCCGCGCCACTATTGAGCGTTACGGCGGTCAGGTCCACTTCGGGAGCAGCGTTACCGATTTTTTGCTGCAGGACGGTGTCATTAAAGGAGTAATCATTAATCACAGTACAGTACATACTGCCGAAGCAGTCGTTTTGGCTACGGGGCATTCGGCACGCGATATCTACCACCTCCTGCACCGCAAAGGCATCAGACTGGAAGCAAAGCCCTACGCTCTTGGCGTGCGCATTGAGCACCCGCAGCCCCTGATTGACGAGATACAGTACAATCAACGTCAGCGGGAAGAGGGGCTGCCAGCCTCCAGTTACCGCCTCGCCTGCCAGGTCGGCGACCGTGGTGTTTTTTCTTTTTGTATGTGCCCCGGCGGGCTTGTTGTCCCTGCCGCCACCGCCCCGGGCGAGCTCGTCGTCAATGGCATGTCCATGTCCAAACGTGATTCCCCCTATGCCAATTCAGGCACTGTAGTGGCCGTAGAACTTGAAGACCTCAAACCTTTTCAGCAGCATGGCGTCTTTGCAGGCTTAACTTTTCAGCAAAGTGTGGAGCAGGCTCTTTTCAATCATGGTGATGGCAGCCAGAAAGCGCCGGCGCAGCGGCTGACCGACTTCGTGAAGGGGAAGGTCTCCGGCAGCCTGAATGGGACCTCTTACATTCCCGGGCTTTATGCGGCGCCCCTGCACAACCTGCTGCCCGCCTCTATTGCCGGAAGGCTGCGGGAAGCCGTACAGGTTTTTGGCCGAAAAATGAAAGGCTACTACACTGAAGAAGCCAATGTGATTGGTACCGAAAGCCGGACCAGTTCCCCGGTCAGAATCCCCAGAGACCCTAAGACCTATATGCACGGTGATGCCCGGGGACTATTCCCTGCGGGTGAGGGCGCGGGTTATGCAGGAGGCATCATCTCCGCTGCTATGGATGGGCAAAACGTGGCCAGGGCCGTCAAAAGGTTCCTAAGCGAATAGTGCTTTTAAGCCGCAGCATCAAGTAAAAATACCCTACCTTTCGGCCTCCAAAAGACAACAGCTAATGAAAGATATTCTTGATTTGCTAGGCAGAGGAATGTTGGCCTTTATTTTCTTGTATGAAGCCTATGATTCCATTTTTTACTACGAAGCCACCAAGCAGCAGATGACCGCTTACGGGCTGGAGTGGCAGCAAGACCTGCTGTTGTTCGGGGCCATCATTTTGCTCACGATGGGGGGGATCCTGCTATTGATTGGCTATCGTACCGGGCTCGCAATGTTTTTCCTGTTGTGCTATTGGATTCCCGTTACCTTTATTGTGCACTCCTTTTGGCTCGACCCTGAGCCGCAGCGCCGCCTTGAGTCGATTATGTTTATGAAAAACATCGCTATCGTTGGCGGCTTGCTGATGGTTTGGGCCAATGGTGTAGGCAAGTACAGCATCAAACGGCTCTTTGCAACGACTCATGTACCTGGCAACTAAGACTATGTTTGGAGCTTGATCCTATTGCAAACCAAGGAGTTATGAACCCGCTCCAAACATAGTCTAAAAGCTTGGTGGTATTGTGCACTTCAGGCTGCTCTCTCCAAATTTCGTCCTGCTTTTCGTTGCTCTAACGCTATTTGGCGGGACAGGTCTTGATCTGGCAAAAAATCCTAATTCAGGCCTTGCACAAAACCTGCATTAATAAACTCTAAGGACTTGATTTTTATTCCGAATTTATCCTATATTGGGTTGTATTTACAGCACAATAGAAGAATTATACGCTCCGTAACCGGGGAACGATTGTACCGTATTTAGCCGACTTGTTCGTATCGAGGTAATAATTGATGCATCTATCATAACTAATGACCGCAAAAATATAAATACCCAATAGCGATATCCATATCATCTAGCCTTATTAAGCCAGCCTTCTATTGATCGCCCACTTTTGTACCGGCCTCCAATAATCCAAGACTGATTCGATAAGACGCTTTCGCACCTTTCGTGCGCCTGGTATGTGAGGGCTCTGCGCCCGGGTTTTCTTTTCAATCTTTTCCTAATCACCTTTTTAACTTTCTTGTGATGAATATTTTTGTTGCTAAGCTCAATTTTGACACAGACAGCGATGGTCTGCGCAATGCATTTGAAGCCTATGGAGAGGTAGACTCCGCCAAAGTTATCAATGATAAATTTACGGGTAAGTCCCGCGGCTTTGGTTTTGTAGAAATGCCAGATGATGAGCAGGCCATGAACGCTATCGAGGCGCTTAACGAGTCTGACCTGGACGGCAACACAATCGTAGTGAAAAAAGCGGAGCCGCGTGAAAAACGTGGCGGCGGTGGCGGTGGCCGCGGCGGGTACGGTGGCGGCGGCGGCCGCAGGAATGATTACGGTGGCGGCGGTGGTCGTGACCGTGGTGGCTATGGCGGCCGCAGGGATGATTACGGCGGCGGTGGCCGTGACCGTGGCGGCTCTGACGGTGGTCGCAGAGACGATTATGGTGGAAACCGCGACCGCGGTGGCTACCGGGAACGCCGTGACCGTGACGACTACCGCCCAAGACGAGATGATGACAATCGCCGCAACGATTAGGATGAATCAATCCGGAATACGCTCCAAACATGCTCTAAGGGTCTGACCAACTTGTTTACCCTTACCAGTCATACAGGGGATGCCTTCGGGTTATCCCCTGTATTTTTTTGCGCCCGCAGCCACAAAAAAAGCCAGGCGCACTTCCTGTACGCCCGGCATCATCATGAAACACTATATTTATCTTCTGGCCCGGATTAATCCGCCAGTATCATCATGCGTTTGGTGGCGATATGCGTCCCGGCCTGCAGAGTGTACTGCAGCAAACCTTCGGGTAAGCCCGCCTTGCTAAGAGTGGCTGTGTTATAGCCTTTTTGGCCTTCCTGCTCGATGGTCTTTACTACCCGGCCTGCAACATCGCTGATGGTAAGCAGGTAAGGGGTCCCTTCCGGCAATTCAAAACCAATCACGGTTTCATCACGGAATGGGTTCGGGTAATTCTGGTGGAGCTCAAACCGGTCGCTGGCATTAGCACCGTTGAGTCGGCCGTAGAACTCCAGCCCAAACTCATAGAGGTCGCCGCTCTCGCTATAAGCTTCCGCGATGGTCACTCTTGAGTTGGTACCCATTACTTCACTCAGGATCAGGCTCGTTTTAGCTCGTAGCTTGATAGAGAATAAGACGTCATTGGGTGCGAAGTAGTCGGCCAGCTCATCTTCAGACTTATTCCAGCTCAGGGTTACCATACCGTGGTCGGTAAAAGAGGTGCCGATGTACCGGGACTCCATGCGGCCCGGGATTACATCAAGGAGCTCAACAGCGTCCTCGTCAAAGTTGATCGTGCCCTGATAGCCACCTACCGACCGAATGTCTTCGGAAGTGATGTAGATGGTGTGCTCTTCATCTTGTTCCAGCTCACGGTCTTCGAGGTTGAGGACAAAGATGCCGTCAAAGTCCCGCTCATCAATACCCATCAGATTATTGGGCTGTGCATCTCCACTGACATCACCGATTTTGATGGCTACGAAATCCGCAGTGGCAATACCAGCCTGTGGGATATCATTGATGTTGAGCACCTCGGGGAACTGCTCTGCCCAGGGGTTTGAAGGGTTCGGGAAGATGTAGTCTGCTTCCACAAACCGCCAGCTGCTGTTGTTGGCCATTTCCAGCTCATCGCCCAGGATGAGCTTCCGCAGTACGATCATATCGAGCGTCGAGACATTGCCGGAGTTGTTCACATCAGCAGCGATAATCTGATAAGGCGTACTGAACGGCTGTATGCCGAGAATGTGCTTGTTCATGAGCAGTAAGTCAAAGGTAGAGACCCCGTTGAGGTCGTCCCCGTCACGTGAAGGCGTCACGGTATAATCCTGTCCTGGTACCAGCCCTTCGAAAGTAAAGGACCCATCTGCACCAGTGACCATCCATCCGCCGTTCTGACCGCTCAGGTTGACTTCTACTTCTTCCACATGGGCACCAGCCGGCGTTTCGATGCTGCCAGCAGCAGCTGCAGTAGGCTGCCCGCCGTTGCAGACATTATCGTTGTCCTGAACAAACAGGAAGGTTTCACAGCTTGTATTGTTTCCGGCAGGGTCCCAGGCGTACACTTCCACCATGACCAAGCCTGTATCGGCACAGCTGAAGTAGATGCCGGTGCTGTCTACATTGGGCTGATCGCCCAGCCGGTTGATGGAGTAGGTGATTTCACCAGAACAGTCCGTCAGGTCGCCGATCACAAAGTCATCTGCCCATACATCTCCAATGCCGCCGTCTGCAATACCGTCTCCGTCAGCATCGTGAGCATCAAGCTCCACCGCAAGCCCATTCAGGCAGGATAAGGTTGGGGTGGCACAGTCTACCACATCAAAAGGCAGGCTTTCAACCGTAGTATTGCCACAGCCATCACTCACCTGCACCTCGAAACGGTGGCTCCCGATCGGGAAGGACCCGCTGACTTCGTAGTTGGGGAAGTTGGCCACTACCATATTGGTAAGGGTAAGCTCCATATCCAGGGTGCCATTATTCTCTGCATCCAGGAAGACTCGTACTTGCAGAATATCGTTGTTGGCGGTACCGGTCACACAGTCATCGCTGACGCTGAAGTTGTAGTTCACTTGTGCCTCGCAGGTTTCATTATCCAGGCTACAGAAAGGAGAAGCCTGGGCAAAGCTGATCGTTGGTGCCGCTTCATCAAAGACCGAGATAACCTGTGTGTACTCGTAGAAGCCACCGGCATAATCTGCCCGCTGCCAGTAGTCGTCAAAGCCCTGGCAAAGGTTTTCACTCGCAAGTGGGTTATTGTTAGGCTCCGTCTCGTCATTGTCGCGGTCGATGTAGGTAAACCCATCCGGGCGGTGGAGGACAAATACGGCTTCTTCGCCGTTTTCAGTATTACAGTCGGGGTCTCGGCTCACAACGAATGGATCGCTTACCCCGTCGTACTGACACCAGTTCATCACGCGCCAGGTCCGGTATATTTTGTAGCATTCTCCGTTGGTGGGCTCGAAGATCTCGTCTTCAGAGCTAACCGCCAGCATGTCGCAGCCGAGGGCATTGTAGGTGACGCTGTCGGCGAGGGTAGCGCCGCAGACGGCCGCATTATCTGCCGGGAAGCGGATTTCGTAATTGTGCACCTGCTCCACGGTGATCAGTTGCTGGCAATCCCCTCCGCTCACGTTACCAAAGCCATCGGTAGCGGTGAAACGGCGCAGGATGGTACCGGCGTTACAGTTCATATTTACAATAGGCGTGAGCTCCGTGGTGGTTGCACCGCAGTTGTCATTGGCAGAAGCACTGCCAAAGAGCTGCTGAAGGCTCATTGTATTCTCAGCATCAAAGCCCAGGGGCAGGTCGGTGCAGTCAACGGTGACATCAGCCGGCGCTACGCACTCCGGAGCCGCTTGTTCTTCCGGGATGACCTGTACCATACAAGTATTGATATTGCCATGAACATCCACTACCCGCAGCTCGACCATAACCGGTTCTCCGGCATCGCAGCAGAAGAAGTCCACATAGGGGCCGAAGTTGGAGAAGTCGTTGCCACAGCTTCCGGTTGAGTTGTTGAAGCCGTTGCGGCGGACTGCCAGGTTTTCAATACCGCAGTTGTCCCAGGAGCCGTTGTTAATATCTGTTGCATAAACCCGGCCGTAGTCCTGCCCGCCAATCGAGACTACCGTGTTTTGGTCGCAAACGGCAGTAGGCGCTACGTTGTCTTCTACCTCAAAGGGGAAGTAACGTGTGGCACTATTGCCGCAGCCATCAGTTACTGTATAACGGAAGTAGTAGCTGCCAATCGGTATACCGGAAACGATCCGGCTGGGTGCATTCCAGCCGATGACGCGCACCACTACGGTATCTGTTTCGGTACCGGTCAGCTGACCGTTGTTGCCGAAGATGCTGTCTATTTCTTCTGCTACAATTTGGGTATGTACCTGATAATCGGAGCAGTTTTCTTCTACTACTGGCAATGGTGCCTCGAAAGCCGCATCGCAGCTGAAGGGGCTGTTGGAGTATACGGGCATGTCAATTTCCCCATCGTTGTTATAGTCAATATCGGGTGCGGTTATTACCGGCGCGGAGAAGTCGCCCACCTTGATCCACTGTTGATAGGTATAGAGCGTGCTCATATCGCACCAATCGAAGACCTGCCAGGTCCGTGCAAACTTAAAGGCACCTGCGCACAACGGAATCTGGGGGCCATCCTGGAACGTAGCGGCTACATCACAGAAGGCATATTTCAGTTCGGTCACTCCAAACACCCCGTTGATGTAGGGGTAGCCGGTAACAGAAGGTGCCGGGTAGCCATTAGGCAAGGTTTCGTATACAGCCTGGCAATCAATAGGCAGGTTGTTGGGGGGCAGGTTGACATCCAGTTCGGGGTCAGGGCGCTGCAGGGTGATGGTCTGCTGTGCTGTAGCGCTGTTGCCCGCCGCATCCGTGACGGTGAAAGTCCGTGTAATGGTAATATTCCCACAGTCACTACCTTGGCTGTATGTATCTTCAAAAGTAAGGGTTACGTCCCCACAGTTGTCTTCAATGGTTGGCGTGCCGGTATACTGCAGACTTGCAGGGTTGTTCAACAGGGAGTCCAGGTCCTTGCAGAACAGCGGCTGATTAAAGGTGACCGGCGAGAGGGCGAAGGGCGAAAAGGTCACCGTTTCAGCCATAGCAGCGTTGTAGGTGGTGTCGTAAAGCCCAGCCTGCCCCGGCCCGTCAGCCAGTATGGTATAGGTGTAGTTGCCCGTCTGTCCGGGTTGCTGAGAAGTGGTAAGTACGGTATAAGTCTCCCCTTCTGTCAGGAATACATTCAGGGCAATGTATGGAATGCCAGTGCCCGTGGTGCCTTCCAGGTTGGTACCTTCCACTACAATATTGTGGCAAGGGTTGGACGGGCTGTAACTTCCATCGAAGAGCGCCATAGCAACCAGCCCATCTGCAAAATCAGAGGTCAGCAGGAAGGTGTAAAAACCAGTAGCGTCTACTTCCACTGTTTGCAGGTTGTAGTAGCGGGCGCCGTTGCTGCTCAGTCCATCGAGGCAAATGTAAGTCGGAGCGTTCATCGTAGGCATGGTGTCAGTCAGTGCACCTTGCAGTACGTATCCGTTGGAGTTGATGATCGCCTCGTCTGTATCTGCCGGCGCGATTACGGTCGGCGCTTTGTTGTCAATGCCTTTGATGTAGCCCCAGCATGGGATGAAGCCCGTTCCTGCATCAACGCCAGGTGCCAGTTCGATTTCATAAGAGAATAAACCGTGGCCGTCCAGGATGTTACCATTGGTAGGGTCTGTGTCGGCAATGCTGATGCTGAAATCGGCATCAGTCAGGCAACCGAAGTTGCCGTCCAACAGCATGTCGGGGGTGATTGTACGCTGGCACGCTGCATCCGTGACGGCGTTGATTTGATCGTTGCACGCCAGGTTGGCCATTTGGGCGGTATCCTGCGTGATGCCAATGCTGAAAGATACCTGGCGAGTGTTGTCGTGGTCATCGGTTGCCACAACATTCACAGTATACAGGCCGGGGTTCAGGTTGGCGCAGTAGGTGTCTCCGGTGGTATTCGTAACGGGGAATAAGCTGCCACCGTTGCCAATAAGCTGAATGAATGGGGTCACCTCATCCGAACAGTCATCTATCGCTTTGATTTGGAAGCAGACTTCCGTCAGGCTCGCTTCGCATGCATTCAGGTGCTGATTGAGGTTTTGATTCGGATAAATGATGATGGGGGCAATCGTATCTGGTTTGCTGATGATGTTAAGGCGGGTATTTGATTCGGTAATATTGCCGGCCCCATCGGTATAGATGACGAGCAGCTCTGCGCTATCGAGGCTTGGTGTGAGCAGGACCGGGTAGACAAAAGTACCCAGCTCCGACAGGTTGTTGTCAAAGTCAATCGCTGAGCCATTAAGGGTGGTTGTCAGGTCATCGCCACTGATCACGGCGTCGCAATCATCATCAATCTGTACCTGCAGGTTAATCCATAGGGAGTCCTGGCAGTAAGGTAAAGCATAGGTGAGGTTCCCGGGGAGGGTCACCTCAGCAGGGATATCAGCTTCCTGCACGACTTCCAGCAAGATATTGCTTACTTCCACGCCCTGGTAGGATACGTTCAGGCCATAAATTCCGGGGCTCAGGAAGCCCGAAAGCTCGAAGTAAGCGAAGCCGCTCTGCACGCTGGTGTAGCCTACGTTTAGTGGTGCTCCCGTGACTTCAATATCAGGCTGGACATTAGTGCCCGGCGTAATATTGCAATCAAAAATATTTCCGGAAAAGATGGTAAAAGCTTCGGTTTCACAGGCGGTGACGGTATACTGGGTATTGCCGCTCACATCCACGATCGGGGCCGGGCTTTCGCCTTGCACTATGGTAATGTCGAAACTGTAGGTTGCGGTATTGCCGTAGTCGTCAAAGGCTTCATAGCCCACCGTATAAGTGCCCGGGGTCAGGTAAGAGCCGGAAGCCGGCCCTTGGGTTTGGATAATTTCTGCGTCGATATCACAATCATCAATTGCAATGACAGACCAGTTTACCGGTACTTCATTGTCGCAGGATGGGGTCTCCACCAAGAGCGAACTGGGCCCCTGGAATACCGGTGGGCGGTTGTCCTTGATTTCGATTTCAAATTCGGCAGTGATTTGGTTGCCATCTGCATCGGACGAGGTAATGGTCAATAGGTTTGTACCAATAGCCGCAAAGCCCTCGAGCACATAAGCGCTGCCGGTATTGATCAGATTGATGCTGCCGCCCGGGAATACCGCTGCATTGTTTGTGAAGGTTTGGATGGTTGCGCTCACCTGTGCGTTATCGCAGTTGTCGTTGGTGGTGATGAACCACAGGAACTGTAGCCCACACTCCCCCTCCGGTAAGTTGAAGGTGGAAAATGCAGGAGGGGTGATACCGATATTCGATGTGATATCCAGAGTGGGCATCATATCATCAGTAGAGGCAATAGAAAAGTCTATGCTCATACCGTCTATACAATCACTGCTCAGGTTGCACATACCCGGGTCATTCAGGGTAACCGTAGCTGTGTAATCGCCAACGGTCAGGTTGTTGAAGGTAACAAAATTGCCGCTCGTTGTCATCTGGCTAGTGCCTTCGACGGTGATGTTGTACGTAGCGCCGCACCCTTCATCGTTGACTACGAGCATGGCCATGCCATCTGCTGCGTCCGGGCAGGAAGTGCCTTCAGAGCCGGCTAGGGCCAAAACGGGCAAGAGGTTTTGTATCTGGTCCCCCTGTATGGTTCCCTGAGCGGAAGCTGCGGTGGTGCCGTTGCATTCAGAAGTTACAGCAAAGGTGTAATCGGTTCCTGGCGTCAGTGATCCGGCAACAACCGTGAAAGCGGTATCCCCTGTGTTCGCAAAGTCGAGGACAGGATTGCCACCATTCATGATATCAACGGAATAGGTTGCTGCGCTGGGAGCAGGAGTCCAACTTATTGTAACTGAACCATCGCAGTTGTACTGTACCGGGTTCAATACCGGTGCGGTACAGTTGGGCATCTGGAATGCTTCAGTACTACCATAATCATTGGCCCGGGCCTGGGTATTTGCGAAAAGCAAGATGGCCAGTAGCAGGCTCATCAGTGGCACAGGCTGTGGGGGGTACTGCTTTGTCCGAAGGTTAAGTAAGTTGTGCATGGTACATTAGTTTTGACAATACGGTTTACAGGCAAGCCCCGGTCGTTTCACCGGCTTGCGATCAATCGGTTAATGAATAAATGGCCCTTTCGGGCATTGAAAGCGGTTCTGTAGGGGGGCGTGCAGACCGTTTGGCAGGGCTGTAAAAAGACCTGCACTGAATACATTTCAACAACCGTGCCAAAAACGGCATGAAGTGGTTTTCCTTAGCGCCATGCTAGGAATATTGCACCATAAATAATATCTTACCCATAAACTTGTTTGCTGTATAATTCATGGATAAATCCTTTAGAATATTTGTCGTCGAAGACGACCCTGTATATATGCGGATGCTGCGCTACTTTCTGGAGCTCGACCCTGAGCACGAGGTGCACGCTTTTGCTACCGGCGCAGCTTGCCTGGCGAAGCTCAGCCTCAACCCTCATCTGATTTCTCTGGACTACTCGCTTCCCGATATGACCGGGGAAGAAGTGCTGGAGCGTATAAAAAGTTACGATGAGCATATACAGGTGGTCATGCTATCCGGGCAACAGGACGTAGAAACCGCCGTAAAGCTCATCCGGAACGACGGGGCCTATGACTACATCACCAAGAATGAAGATTTTCGGGCCCGGCTGGAGAATGACATTCGGCAAATCAAGAAGAAGCTTGACCTTGAGGAAGAAGTAGACCAACTACGGCAGGAAGTGGCTGTTAAGTATGAATTCAGCAAGTCGGTTATTGGTGGCAGCCCGGCTATGCAAAGGGTTTTCCGATTGATGGAAAAAGCAGTACGGACCAATATCACCGTATCTATATATGGAGAGACTGGTACCGGGAAAGAGGTGGCGGCAAAAAGCATCCACTATAATTCTATACGCAGAGACGGCGGCTTTGTGGCCGTAAATATGGGGGCTATTCCCAAAGACCTGTTGGAGAGTGAACTCTTTGGGTACGAGAAAGGCGCCTTCACCGGTGCTGTTGCCCGGAAGAAGGGGCGGTTTGAATTATCGGATAAAGGGACGCTTTTTCTGGATGAGATCGGCGAGGTGGACCTCAACCTGCAAGCCAAGCTGCTCCGGGCTATTCAGGAGCGGGAAATTGTACGGGTAGGAGGGGAAGAGCCCATCCCCTTTGATGCCCGCATCATCATTGCGACCCACAAAGACCTGGGGGAGGAGGTTAAGAAAGGGCTGTTCAGAGAAGACTTGTATTATCGCTTACTTGGCCTGACGATTGAGCTGCCGCCCCTGAGGGATCGCGGCAATGATGTACTTCTGCTGGCCAACGCTTTCTTAAAGGAGTTTCAGCAGCAGAACAATCTGGGCAATCTTAATTTGACCAAGGAAGCGAAGAACAAACTCCTGGGTTATAGCTTTCCTGGCAATGTGCGGGAGCTTAGAGCTGTAATTGAACTGGCTGCGGTCATGGCCGATGAGCAGGAGGGTATACTCGCTGATGATATTCAGTTTAGAAGTATACGGAAGGAAGACGCTTTCCTGACCGAAGAACTGACTTTAGAAGAATATAAACGGCTGATTATCCATCATTTTCTGAAAAAATATGAGGATGATGTTATCCGGGTCGCCAAAAAACTGGATATTGGTAAATCCACGATTTACCGAATGCTTAAGGAAGAAAAGGAAGATATCAACAATGTTGGATGATCTGACTGTTGATCAAGCGGGCTAACAGATATGCACCAAATAAAAAGAAACGAGCTGGAGCGCTTTTTTGAGCTCTCGCTCGCCATCGGCACATCGCTCCATGCACAAGAGAACGCTAAGGTTTTTCTTAGCCAGCTTGTCGAGTCTACCAGTCTCTCTTTCGCAGGGCTTTGGCTGAGGTCAGCCGATGGTGTTTATCGCCTGGAGTTTTCCTTTCCTGCTCAAGATGAGCACTCGCCTGTGGAGGTCCCGGATCACCATCCTATGGTAAAAGTACTCGAAAAACAGCCCTTTTTCACCGAGGTCCTGAAGGAAGGGGAGGCTACTACCCGCTTTATCAATAGCCAGGAGCTTGGCCCGGGTGCTTACGGCTACTTCCAGCTGCCGGTATTCAGCTTTATGCAAATTTTCGAACCCCAGCGAACACGCCCATTTGAAGCAATTTCTATGCGTGAGCTTGCTAAGCTGATTATAAAGTTCGGCATTTCTATGGATGCCTGCATGGTGCACGCCCGCCTGAGGGAACAACAGCAGTTGATCAATCAGGTGCAAGGGCAGCTCGAAAAAAGTGTTGCTCAGTATAGTGATCTTTTTGAGAATATGTCAGATGCATTGCTCATCCTCAATGAGGATCACCAGATTGTTCAGGCGAACCGGTCTGCTCAGGCGTTGCTGGATATCAAGGCAGCCCCAAACGGGGAGCTTCCCTTTCAGCATGAGCTGCCCCGCTTTATTCACCCGGAAGACCGGGATAAGTTTGCTTATTTTTTGCAAAAGCTGCTTGACCATAAGTCTGACAGAAGCTTCCGGTGCCGGGTTTTAACCACAGGCCAGGTAGAACGATTTGTGGCTTTCAACTCCAGCCTGATCCTTAATCAAAGTGGGCATCAGTCCGGGTCGCGGCATATCGTTCGGGATATTACCAGTCAGATTGTCTACGAAAATAGGCTGAGTCAACTGAATACACAGCTAAAAGCGCTGGTTTCCAATCTTCAGGCTGCTATTATTTTTGAGGACACTGAGCGGAAGACGTTATTGGTGAATAAGCTGTTCTGTGAGCAGTTTAGTATTCCGTACTACCCCGGGGACCTGATCGGGTTAAATGCAGGGGTTTTACTCAGGGAAGTAGCCCAAAAGCATGCTCAACCGGAAGTGTTCGAAAAATGGGCTGAGGAGGTACGGCATGCAGGGCAGCTCTCTATGGGGCAAAAATTTATTATGCCTGACGGGCAGGTGCTCTGCTTTGATGCGATCCCTGTGTATTCGGGCCAAGACTACCTCGGCTTGCTATGGCAGTGCCATGATATCACTGCCCGGGCAACAGCCAAAGCCCGGCTGCAGGAGAGCGAAGAGCGGTACCGGGGGATACTGGAGAACATGGAGCTTGGCTTGCTGGAACTTGACGAGCATGGGGTCATCACTCGTGCTTTCGACCGGTTTTGCGCGATGTTGGGGTACGAAGAGTCCGAGCTGGCGGGCAGAAAACCGGGTGATGTTTTTGTGTCCCAACCCGGAGTGTACCGCGAGTGGCCGGGGCAGGCCGGGCAGGTTGCTTCTGAAGCGGTGATCTACGAGCAGCAATTTAAGCGCAAAGATGGCGCTGTCATTTGGGCGATTGTGAGCAACACCCCCATTCTGAACCGCAAAGGGCAATTGAAAGGCTACATAGGCATCTACTATGATATTACTGAGCGCAAACAATTGGAAGACCGCCTGCAGGCTGCTAAAACCCGGGCAGAAAAAGCCATAAAGGCCGAGCGGCAGTTCCTGGCAAACATGAGCCACGAAATCCGTACGCCTATGAATGCCGTGATTGGGATGACGCACTTGCTCCTCAATACGGCGACCACCCCTGAGCAAAAAGATTATCTGCAGTCTCTAAAGTATTCTGCGGATAGCCTGCTCGCCTTAATTGATAACATTCTGGACCTTTCTAAGATCGAGGCCAGCCAACTCAGCCTGGAGTCGGTGCCGTTTAGCCTGTACCATATGCTGAGCAACCTCAGGCAAAGCTTTCAGCTGAAAGTAAAGAACAAACCTCTGAGTGTAGACTTGGAGCTGGATGAAAAAATAGATCGGAAGCTCATTGGTGACCCGACCCGGTTGAACCAAATCTTTACCAATTTGCTGGGCAACGCCATAAAATTTACGAGCCGGGGTACGATTGGGATCAAAGCGCATTTGCTGGACCGTACCGATACGCATATGCACTTACAGTTTTCCGTTTTTGATACCGGCATTGGTATTGCTTCCGAAAAGCTGGAACTGGTTTTCAAGAATTTCAAGCAGGCGGATTCCGATATCACCAGAATGTACGGTGGGACGGGGCTTGGGCTTTCAATTGTGAAGCAGCTGGTAGAATTGATGGGCGGTAAAATCTGGATAGAGAGTGAGGTGGGTAAAGGGACCGCTTTCCTTTTTAACTTATCGCTGCCCATGTCTGATCAGTTGGACAATAAAAGGGCCCCAATCAGTTTGGCAGATGCTGATCACAAAGACCTGCTCCGGTCCCTTTGGGTGCTCTTGGTGGAAGACAACGCGATGAACCAAAAGCTGGCTGGCCACATTCTTAAAGGGTGGGGTTGCCATTTTGAAATAGCCAGTAATGGCATCGAAGCGGTAGAAAAAACCAGGGAGCAACATTTTGATATCATCCTGATGGATATTCACATGCCGAAATTAGACGGATGCGAGGCAACGGCGCAAATCAGGGCAGACCCGGCCAATCCCAATCGGAACTCCCAAATTATAGGATTGACAGCCGCTGCCATGCTGGATGAAAAGAAGCGGGCTATCGAAGCAGGCATGAACGAGTTCATTACTAAACCTTTCTCACCTGTAGCGCTATCAGAGCTTATGCTCAAAAGCCTGCAGCTTAGTACCACCTCTCAAGAAAAGCAGTTAAATATGAATACGGACAAGGAGCAGAGTTCTTCACCTGTACAGATCGATCTGACCTACCTCAACGAGTTTAGTGGTGGGGACCAAGCCTTCATCAAAGAAATTATTCAAACCTTTTTGGAGGAAGCCCCTGCAAATGTAGTACGCTTGTCGGAGGGGCTCAGCCAGGAAGACTGGGACACCGTTTACAGAATGGCGCATCAACTTAAACCTAATTATATGATGCTTGGCATGTCTGCACAACAGGAAAAAGCCCTGGCTGTAGAAAAACTAGCGAAAAACGAAACGGAAAAAACAGGGATACACGAAACGGTAAGGCAGCTTGTGTCAGATACAGAGTTGGCTTTCCCTCTTCTGGAAGGTAAGCTATCGGAGCTGGAGGCTTAAAAAGGTTAGTTGCTCTCGTGTTGATTTCAATTTACTTTTAACGCTCCAGATATTCATGCGCTCTTTTATGAATGAAATCAGCCTATAGCAACTAACCATAAATACACCTAAAAACCCATATATATTAACCGATACGAAAACGTACGGTGATTGTCTTGTGATAAGTTATGGGGAGGAAGCCTCTCTGATAACATTCCCCATTAAAAAGTAAGGCTTCCTCCAACATAACACAATTTGGAAGCTACGCTTTAGTAACTTCGTTCTCATTACCAATAAATTCTGATTCATAAGTTGTGCCAAATTTACAAACACTTGTAAATCAGCAAATAAAAGGTATTTATTCAATTGATATGATCCTGTAATTAGACATTGTTCCTGTTTTGGGAAAAAGGTCAATTGGGAGTCCGTTGTAGGCAAATGCACTGCATACCCGGCGTTTTCATGGCCTTACATGTTTTTCACATTTTAAGAAAACTAAAATGTTTGTTTCTTTACCGAACCCCCAAAAAACCGATAAAAGATTAAATGTGTTGGGAGAATTGTAGCCTTCTGAGCTTAACGCTCAGAGGGCTTTTTTACGCTCGCTACATCAGCACATCTCAGACAACTGCCAGAAGGAGTAAAAGGCCACGCCACTCCCCTATCCCCGGTGCTTATCAGCATATCGTTTGGCAAAGTAACCAAAGCCAAGGGTGGTAAAAAAAGAGAACATCGCATACACCAAGGTTGGCTCAGCCATTTGTTCGTCCCCGATCATGACTGTAGCGACAAGGAGCGCAAGGGTTGTATTTTGCAGCCCCACTTCGATCCCAATGGTGATCGCATCATAAGCGCCGCCTTTGAGCAGCCGGTATGCAGCCCAATAGCTCATAGACATCGTAATGAAGTGGAAAGTGAGCATGATTGGCGCAAGTATTACAATATCGCTCCACTCAATTTCACTACCCCCGCTTTCTTCACTGCCAAAGAATTTGACTGCAAAAACGGTAGCCAGAAGGAGTGTGGTTATAATTTTCACCGGTTGTTTTAAACGTTCTGAAACAGCTGTATACCGACGGTGAAAAAGAAGGCCCAGTGAAACAGGAAGCAGTACAATAAAAAACACATTAAGCGAAGTTTCAGCGGCAGAAAGGGAAAAGGAGGCAGAGGTGTTCATGAAAATATGCGCTCCCAGGTTAACCCCCAGGGGTATCGTTATCAGGATTAGTAAACTATTGATGGCGGTCAGCGAAATCGAAAGTGCGGTCTTGAGCTCCAGCAAATAAGCAATAAAGTTGGAAGTGGCGCCACCGGGGCAGAGCGACAAGATGATAATCCCCAGTTTCCAGGCATTGCTGATCGGCAACAGGAAACACGCCAGCAAAGCAACGGCAGGCAAAAAGAGCATTTGCAGCCCCAGCCCTAATAATACGAGCTTTGGCCGGGCAGCAATCGCTTTGAAGTCGGAAAGCTGCAGTGAAGAGCCGACGCCAAACATCGTCAGCGCAAGCACAATCGGGATGAGAATATCTATAAATGCCATATTGGATTGAAAATGTGCGAAAGGCGGCGCTATCCATTACCTTTGTGTAAAGAAAGGTAAAAGTTATAAGTTTGGCTAAAGCCAGGCTAAATTCAGGATTGAAATTGAAAGAAGCTCAGAAAACAGAACGCTGGCGGCTTATCCTGGGGAAACAATCCGACCCCTCGGCAACCGTACCGCTTTCCGGTAGTGCCAAAGGGATGGACAAGGTCCTGGAAGCCCTCTATGACAGCGACCGTAAAGGCGGGCTGGGCAGCTCTGCGCCTAATGTCAACCGGTGGCTGGGTGACATTCGCCGTTATTTCCCAACGCCGGTGGTGCAGCTTATGCAGCGCGATGCACTACAACGCCTGGGCCTGGAGCGCATGCTTTTGGAGCCTGAGCTTTTGGAAGCTATTGAGCCCGATGTGGAACTCGTGGGCACCCTGCTAAGCCTCAATAAACAGATGACCGATGAAACGCGCGCCTCGGCACGTATCGTCATTAGCCGTATTGTCAAACAACTGGAGCAGCGGCTGGAGTTTCCGCTCAAGCGGGCTATCCGGGGCAGCCTCGACCGGGCAACGCCCAACCGGCGCCCCCGGCTGAATGAAATCAACTGGAACCGGACCATCCGTGCCAATTTAAAGCACTACCAGCCCGACTACAAAACCATCATCCCGGAGCGATTGCACGGATACGGGCGCAAGCGGTCCCGGCTAAAAGACGTGCTCATCCTCGCTGACCAGAGTGGCTCTATGGCGGCCTCGGTCGTTTACGCCGGCATCCTGAGCTGCATCATGGCTTCTGTATCGGCATTGTACACCAGGTTTATTGCCTTTGATACCTCAGTAGCTGATTTGTCAGAACACCTGTTGGACCCGGTAGACCTTTTGTTTGCCACACAGCTGGGCGGAGGAACAGACATTGCCAAAGCAGTCGCCTACGCACAGCCGCTCATCCGCCGCCCCAATGATACGATCCTGGTCCTCATCAGTGACTTGTACGAGGGCGGCCGGCCGGAACGGCTGCTTGCTCAGGCTGCCCAAATCAAAGCTGCCGGCACTCAGTTTATTGTCTTGCTTGCGCTCAATGATAAGGGAGCACCAGCTTACAGCAGAGATATTGCAGCGCAATTGGCAGCACTGAGCATTCCATGTTTTGCCTGCACGCCGGATCAATTCCCGGGCCTGATGGCTGCCGCTATTCAGCAACGCCCTATCACAGAATGGCTCGCGCAGGAAGGCATCCCTGTAAAGCATTAGAGCCTCTGCGTGAACCTCCAAACATGCTCTTAGTCGATCAGGTGTTCTACCAGGTCATCTTCTTGTTCTGCCAGCAGCTCCGTCACCTCAGCGAATGCCGCATAATTGGCACAGATTAAGATGGGGAAAGTCACCAGCGCACCGACGAAGAAAAACAGGAAACCCAAAGCTGCCATTAGGCCCAGGATCAGCAAAAAGAGAAAAAATATGCCCCATTTTTTGCTGATGATTTTCCGGCTGCTCTCCATGGCTTCCCAGAAGTCCATGCCGTAAAAGGCGATAAACAGATAAGACCAGGCGTAGGCTATGGAAAGGTATATAGCTGGCAGCGTCAGGAGGAAGGACCAGACCGGGAAGCTCGGCGGCTCACCTGCCATCACCGGGTTACTAAAGATGTCATAGAGCCAGTCGGTTGCACCATACATATACCAAACCGCCAGCAGTGGGATAAAGGTGGCGAAGAGAATCAGATTGGTTACCAAAGCCGCCAAAGCGAGCTGCCCAACGTGATCAAAACCTTTGAAAAAGGTGCCAAATTCAAGAGGTTCCTTATTGTTAAGTTTATGCGCAGCCAGGTAGCCTCCTACAAAAAGGGCTGGCGATAAGACCAGGTTGGTGAGTATAGACCCGATGATCGGGATAAAGCTGGCGACGCTAAGGATCATACCAGCCAGGAAGGCAAAGCCAATGAAATTGCCGGCACTTTTTTGGAAAAGGGAGGCCCCTTTGCTAATGTACTCGCCAAGATCAAATTGGTAGCCATCTTCGATGATGGTATTCAGTCGGTTACGTTGTTGTTCAGTCATGGAGTTTAGCTGGATATTTATTAGAGTTTATTATAAACCCTATTGGTGAATATTTACAATTGATGGACCCGGAAGTCCGCGAAGTTCTTCAGTGAGATGACTTCCCAGGCTTTGAGTACACTGCGTACCTCTGCCTGCTGCCGGGCCGCAATGGCGACTAATAGTTCTGGTGCAGCATACCTGCTGAATGCATAGTACTCCGGTTTACCCTTTGCGGATCTGACCGTAGCAGCCTGAGCCGCGTTGCCCCAGACCTCAAAGCCCATATTTTGCTCCTGGCACAATTGCTGAAGCAGTTTGATGTCTTCCTCTGTGGCTTGCAGCAGCGTACAGGAAAAGGTACCGTAGTGCCCGCACTTTTTCAGGCCCAGCTCGTCGTAGATCGGTAAGCGGTGCATGCCGCTGCTGTGATAGCCCCTCACCATATTGTCAATCAGCACCAGATCGCCATAACGCCGGCCTGATGCCGGCTGTGGAATGGAGCGGATATAGCCAAGGCAGGGGCTGATCCTCTGCACCCACAGGACTTCAAACTGATTTTGAAATTGCAGCCTTACCGAGACGGGCTTCAGCGAATGCTGCCCGGTTGTATTCCAGCCAAACTTTTCCCAAACCCTCCGGGCCTGCCTGAGCTTTCCCAAAGCAGTTGCTGCCAGGCCAACATCCCACCAAGCCTGGCGGTTAGACACCTCTAAAGCCACCGCCTTTTTGTTGTAGTAAAGCGCTGGCTTCCATTCTCTGCGGTACTTGTACATGTGCCCCAGCCGCAGGTAGGGTTGCTGCCATTGAGGTACTTCTTTGATCACCCGCTTATACAACTTTACAGCATTATAGGGGTCAGCTGCCGCTTCGTATTGCCGCGCCTGTTCAAATAGTGCTCGGTGTTGCTCTGATGGTTGATTGCTCATCTTATCTCCTCTGCCTTAGAGTATGTTTGGAGTATTTTTTATACTGATAATCAATGCTTTAGGAACCTTGGCGTCCAGTGCTGGCAGTCATTTAGCCTGCTAAACTCCTTTCAAAACGGTTAGCCAGAACCCTAAACCATTGATTTTCGCTAACAAAACACCTCCAAACATACTCTTACCAAATAAAAAGCCGGTTGTTTCCGAAACAGGATTGGGGCTATAGCATCAGGCGGTTTGGCCTAAATTCAGGGATAAGATAAGCGTTAAGGCTTTTGATCCCAAATTTTGGGCCGTATTTACCGCTTCCTGCTCCTCAACTATCCGCTTTTACACGACGTTTTAACCCCATAACCATCGCGTAAATTTCTATGTCGACTAAAAAATTCAAAACCACCATTAATTGCGGCAACTGTGTCAAAGCGGTTACCGGCTTTCTGAGCGACGTGCCCGGCATCGATCATTGGGAAGTAGACACCAGCCACCCCGAAAAAGTACTATCCGTCAGCGGCAGCAGTTTCGAAGAAGCAGCCGTTATTGAAGCGGTGGAGGATGCGGGTTTTGATATCAGCCCTGTCGAAGTAGCAAACAGGTAATTGTTTTTACGTTTGCCTGATGCACTTTTAGCGCAAAACGGAGACCTTTAGATCATCTAAAAAACCAGCCTCATGGCAGAATGGATTTCATCGTTGGGCTATTTGGGAGCTTTTCTCGGCGCTGTGCTCGAAGGAGAGGTGGCTTTTCTGACGGCGATTCAGGCTACGCGGTTGGGGTATCTCAATTTTTATTACGTGTTGCTTGCGGTATTCTTAGGCGCACAGGTGGTTGACTGGTCTCTGTACCTTGCCGGGCGGAAAGGTGGCCAAAAGGCGATCGACCGCCGGCCGAAACTACAGTTCCGCTTCAATCAGATGTCAGCTGCCGTTGAGGAGCGATCCACGCTCCTTCTGCTTGTTTATCGTTTTATGTATGGTTTTCGTATCGTTTTGCCTACCCTCTTTGGCGTAGCGAAAGTGCCGGTAACCCGCTTTGCCGTATTTAGCTTCATCAGTACATTGCTTTGGGTAACCATCGTGGGCAATTTAGGGTTCTTTTTCTCTGAGCCTTTACTCTACGGGCTGTCAGCGGTAAAGCCCTACCTGCCGGTCTTGCTTGCTCTGCTCGCTATTGTTGCCGTACTGTTCTTCCGGTATCCATTTACCCGATAGCCTGTTTCTGTTCAGGAACACTTATCTTTGGTTTGCAGGGACGAACGCAGAGCATGAAGCAACAGCTATACCAGAATAGTTATAAGACCACAACGATCAGGCGATTGGCAATAGCCTGTTGCATATTCGTGCTGCTGCTGTTTTGTATGGGGTTGCCAGCGCAAAACTTTCAGAGCAAATTCGGGAGTATCAGTTACCGGGATGGGATAGAAGGCCATGCGCCTCATACCAGTATGATCAGCACCGATGGGAGGTTATGGATTTACACCGAAAAGCAGCTCAACTGCTACGATGGGTATACCGTAAAAGCGTTCTCCAGCGATAGCCCCCCGGCTGTTGCGAAAATCAATGGCCTGCTGCTCGAAGCACCCGATGGCACAATCTGGGCCGGTAGCTACCAACACGCCCGGCAAAAACAGCTGCTTTTTGGCGAGAAATTTGAAATCAAAGTACTTGGCCCTGAAGAGGAGCTAACGGATTTTAATACGTTCTACAAAAGTCAGCTGCCCTTCCATACGAATGACATCATCAATGTTTGCAGCAACGGGGTGCCCGGAGCCCCTATCTACGTCATTACCAACAAGCACAAGATATTCCGCTACGATGAGGCGGGCTTCCATGAAGTTTTGGAACACAACTCCGGGCAGTTGATCAACACCGTTTATCCGGTTTCGGATGGTACCTATCTGATTGGCCGCCCTGGAAAAATAGAACAGGAAGACCGTTGGGGAGCAATATTGAATACCTATCAGGTGCCCATTGCACCGATGCAGATTATACAAGCCGGCCCGAATATTTACTCGCTTTTGTTTTTGCCGGAAATCACCTACAATGGCGAACTCTGCAGGCATCTGATGCTGTACCTTGGACAAGGAGTCAAACCTTACCTTGAGGTCAGTAATGACAACCAGATAGATATCACCCAAGCCGTTATGGTCAAGCTTCAGAAGGGCAGGCTTTGGCATATCGTTAGCCGAAAAGACTGGCAAGTGATTGACCAGGAAACCAAGCAGTCCTTTTCATTTAAAGAAGCTTATCCGGAGGAAGTCAATGGGTATATTATCAATAATTACCCTCAGGAGCTGTACTTCGATGAGGAAGGCGTGGCTTACGCCACACTCTACTCCAAGGTCCTGGCACTGAAAATTTCCAGCCTCCCTTTCCGAAAGCTATTTACAGAAGAAGGGCTAAACAGTATGCGCAGCTTTGTCCCTTACCGGGAAGACACCATACTACTGAGTGCCTACTCAGGGCTTTGGGGCTACAATCCGGTCAGCCATGATACTTACCGGATCAACAGAGCTGCAGATCAGGTCTGGCTGGATGCCCTTCAACTAGCTCCGGATACCATTCTGACTTGTTCGCATAATTCTCGACTTAACTTGGTTGACGGAGCTGGCCGCGTGTACCGGCAGGTGTATCTACCCAAGCCTTTTGGTTCGTTTTTGAGTGTGCATTCACTGCTTGAAGATACATCAGGGCGTATTTGGGTAGGCACAGCTGCTGGACTAGCTGAATATCACCGCGGAGACACCTTGTACGATCATTGTGCGGATATCAATACTACCGGAGCGCTCGGCAATGCCTCAATCCGGCACCTGGTTGAATACCAAAACCGCATCTGGATAGCGACCAACAAAGGGCTGTACAGTATGGAAGCGGATACCCGGGCTGTACAGCACCACCTGGATGGCGACACCATTGTATCGCTCAACTACCTCTACTGGGCTGCACCGGATACCTGCTGGATGGCTACCAATGGCAGTGGGCTGTGGCGATGGACGCCTTCTGATGGCGCCCTACGAAAGTACAACCGGGAGACCGCAGGGCTGCCGAATGATGTCCACCATGCTGTATTCACTGACGGGTCGGGGCGCTTGTGGATCCCCTCAAACGACGGGCTGATTTGGTTTATGCCGGGTACCGGGGATTTTGGCACCTTTACCCGCCAAAGTGGCTTGCCCGACAACGAGTTCAACTATAATGCCCACCTTCGGCTTCCCGATGGGCGGCTCCTGCTTGGCGGGGTGGCCGGGGCAGTGGTCTTTCATCCCGACAGCCTGCTGCTAGGGCAGGAGCAGAATGTTTCCCTCAACCTGGTCTACTTTGGGGTGCCAGACAAAAAAACAGGCTTGTTGCAGGATCGTACTGCACAGTGGCACCAAACGCAAAGGATTGATTTTTCTCCACTGACCAATATAGCGTGCCACCTCAAAGTCCATGTTGCTTCTTACCTGCCCCTCAAAAACCACCAATACGATTATCGTATTGATGGGCAGCACGATAGCTGGATCCCGATGAGTAGCAATGAGTTGGTGATTGGCGGGTTGCCGTATGGCGAATATCAGCTACGCATCAGAGGCCGCACCACTACTTATTCGCATCGGTCCAATGAATTGCGCATTCCAATAGTGGTACACCGGCCCTATTACGAAAAATGGTACTTCTGGCTGTTGGTTGGTGTGGGCACCTTTGGAGTGGGCTTTTTACTCTTCCGCTTCCGTTTGAGGCAACTCCGGTTTTCGGAGAAGCGGCTGCGCCGGGAAGTGGAGCGGCGCACCAAAACCATCGAACAGGACCGGCAAACGATACTGAGGCAAAATGCAGAACTCGAACAGCTCAACGAGGGGAAGGACAAGGTCATGTCCATCATCGGGCACGAGATCAGAGGCAACCTCTTTTTCATTGGCAGCGCCACCCGCCAAATTCTGCAGACGCTCAAATCAGAAGATTATGACAGTGCGGCCGCACTGAGTCAGAATATTCACCTCGCTGCCCTGCGCATGGAAGGGGCGATTGAAAACCTTACCCGCTGGGCCTCTCTGCAGAATGGCAAGATGGTGGTCCGGAAAAGTGACGTTGAGCTTAGTCCGCTACTGCAACACCTGGTCAGAGCGCATCAGCCGGAAGCAGATCGGAAAGGTATAATACTTAGCGTGGAGGATTCAGGTAGCCTTACTGTATTTGCAGACTCCAACGCTATGAGTATCTGCCTGCAAAACCTGTTGCGCAATGCCTTGAAATTTACAGATCAGGGTGGGGAAGTGGTAGTGTCGTGCTATAAGCAAGGGGGAAATGCACACATTGAAGTAAAAGATTCCGGCATTGGTATGACTCCGGAAACCATTGACCGGGTCACTTCAAATACACTAACGCAAAGCCAGGTAGGCACCTCAGGCGAAGTGGGCACCGGACTGGGATTGAATATCACCAGAGAGCTCATTGAAAAGCAATCCGGCTCTATTGCTTTTGAGAGTGAAGTAGGGATAGGCACTACGGTAATCATAACCCTGCCGTTGCACAAAAAGGCAACGCCAGGGTCGTCACCACCAAACACACTCTAAATTTCCAGCACCTTTTCGATCAGTTCCCGCCGGCTGCTGACGCCCATTTTTTGGTAAAGCTCCTTGACATAGTGCCGCACCGTATTGATAGAAATGTGGTTTTGGTCCGCAATTTCCTGATAGCTCTTTTCTTCCAGCAATCCATCCAGTACTTCTACTTCCCGTTTGGAGAGTAGAATGCCCAGTGCTTTGGATAGTTGTCCAATATTGACTTGCCGGTGCGGCACCTTCCGGTTTTGGAAGGCTTGCAGTAAATTGGCGGAAATGCTAGGCTCCAGAAATGCCCCTCCTTCAAAAGTGAGCTTCACCACCTCAGCCAGGTCAGGCTGGGGGTCCGTCCGTTTTACAAAGTAACCGTCTGCTCCCGCTGCTATGGCCTTGGCCAATAACTCCGGGTTGTCGTGCCCGGTTACCATAATAACTTTGGCACCTCCGGTCAGGCGTTTGATCTTAGGCAGGTGGGTAATGCTTTCCTGGCCCCGCAGGTCCAGATCCAACAGAATAATATCCAGCGAAAGCTGCTGCGTTAATAACGCATCAAAAAAGCTTTCTACAGAAGTAGCCATAATAACGCACTTGATCTGATGGGTCGATAGCTCCAAAAGCATCTTCATTTGCTGTAGCAGCAGTTGCTGATCGTCTATGATCGCTGTGCGTATTATTTGCCCCAACTCCTGTTTGTTTGGTGAATTGTAAGTTAGAAAAGAAAACAGCAATAGAAACGAAGGAAACTCAAAAATGATTTAAAAAGATGGCTTTAAAGGTCAACTTAGAGCGTGTTGGGGCTTTTGTCTTCTAGTCGAAAACTAACCATTTTTTGGTTAGACCGATTACTAAAGTCCCGACAAGCTCTTAAATCAACCCCCTGGATTTCAGCTCCAAATATTTATTCACCGTATTGACCGAAAGGTCTTCAGGGCGGGTGAGAACAGCCTGAATGCCGTATTGCCGGAGCTGATGCACCATTTGTGCCTTCTCATTGAGGTATTTGCGGGCCACCGTTTGCAGGTAGATGTCCTCGATGTGCTCCGCTTCTTTTTCGATAAAAGTGCGGATTTCGGTATTCTCAAAGAAGATGACCACCAGTAGGTGGGTGCGGTTGATACGGCGCAGGAACGGGAGTGCCCGCTCCAGAGCAAACCGGCTTTCAAAATTGGTGTACAGCAGAATCATGCTCCGCCCGGCAATCAGCTTGCGGGCAGCGTAGTACAACAGTTCGTAATTGGCTTCCACCTGCCGCTCCTCCTCGGCGTAGAGGGCATTGAGGATTTTGTTGAGTTGCATGGCCTTGCTGTCGGCTTTGACGGTAGCCCCGATTTTATCCGAGAAGGTAATCAGCCCCGCCCGGTCGTATTTTTTAAGCGCAATATTGGAAATGGCCAGGCTGGCGTTCACCGCATAGTCCATCAGGCTCAGCCCCTTAAAGGGCATCTTCATCACCCGGCTTTTGTCGATGATGGAATAAATCTGCTGGGAGCGCTCGTCTTCGTACTGATTGACCATCAGTGTGCTGCGGCGGCTGCTGGCTTTCCAGTTGATGCTGCGGTAGTCATCACCGCGTACGTAGTTCTTGATCTGTTCAAACTCGTAGCTGTGCCCGATACGGCGGATTTTCTTAATGCCGGGGTGCTGAGCAATGCGGTCGAGGGCGCGCAGTTCCAGTTGCTTCATCTGTAGCACAGACGGATAAACCGGGATGGTCACTTCCGCGGGCGCAATCCACCTCCGCTCCAGCAGGCCGATGGGTGAAGACAAAAAGAGGTTGATATCTCCAAATGCATACCGCCCACGCTCCACCGGCCGGAGTGTGTACTGCAGTTTTTCTGCCGCCCCCGGCTGTAGGCCCACCCGGTATTCAAAATCCCGCCGCTGGAACTGCACCGGCAGTTCATCAATTACACGCAGGCGAAGGGGCAGGTTAGCCTTGCTGTTTAGCGTTATTTTGATCGGGTTTTCATCCCCCAGGCCCATCATTTTAGGCGTATGCCGGGTGGCACTGACTTCCAGCTGCCTGCCAAACAGCAGAAGCCCATCGAGTATGACTACCGCCAGCAGCAGCACAAAAATGGCTTGTGAAGCAGGCAGCAAGACCGGCACCCAGAAGCTGACCACAAACAGCAGCACCAGGCCTCCGAAAGCCCAAAAGAACCGGTTGGTGAGGTAAATGGCTTTCATTAGCGGGGCACTTCAATCTTCTGTATAATCGACTGCACCACCTCGCGGGTGGTATAGCCTTCCATCTCCCGCTCCGGCGTGAGCATGACCCGGTGGTTGAGGACCGGGTAAGCCACATACTGAATGTCATCGGGGGTCACAAAATCACGTCCCCGAATGGCGGCTATCGCTTTTGACATTTTCAGAATGGCCAGGGAAGCCCGGGGGGAAGCGCCCAGGAAGAGGTCGCCGTTATTCCGCGTATCGTGCACAATGCCCGCAATATAGTCCAGTAGTTCATCTTTGATGTGCACCTGCTGCACCAATGCCTGGCATTCCTGGATTTCCTGAGCATTAAAAACGGGACGGACCGTGCTGCGCTGTGCCATACCAAAATCCGAGCGGAACCGCCGCAGGATCAGCTTTTCTTCTTCCAGGCTGGGGTAATGCAGGTTAATCTTGACCAGGAAGCGGTCGAGCTGCGCCTCCGGCAGCTTATAGGTCCCCTCCTGCTCAATGGGGTTTTGGGTAGCAATCACAAAGAAGGGCAGCTTCATGGGGTAGGTCTGCCCGTCAACCGTGACCTGATACTCTTCCATTACTTCAAACAGGGCGGCCTGTGTTTTGGCGGGCGCCCGGTTGATCTCATCAATCAGCACCACATTGGAAAAGACCGGCCCCGCGTTGAAAGTGAACGAGGACTGTTGCATATTGAAGATCGTGGTGCCCACAACGTCGCTCGGCATAAGGTCGGGCGTAAACTGAATGCGGGAAAAATCGACCTCCATAGCCTGAGCCATCAGTTTGGCGGTGAGGGTTTTGGCAATACCGGGCACCCCTTCCAGCAGCACGTGGCCTCCGGAAAACAAGGCGGCCAGCAGCAGCTCCAACATTTCTTCCTGCCCGATAATCAGCTTTTGCAATTCTTCTCTGACGCGGCTTACCGCAATATTGATCTGTTGCATAGCCGGGTTGGGCGGCTGCCACTGCGCATCTGCTTGGGGCGGCAGCGGCGGTACTTCCTGCCGTTCATCATCGGGCCGTTCCTGCGGCTCCTGCCGCCCGGCATCCTCTTCCGGGGTATTCCAGGGTTCATCGTGCTCGTCCAGGTGCATCTATTTGCTGTTTTGGTAAAAATGTTCGATTAATTGGTGAAAGTCCGCTAGGGACTTGGCCGACATAAAGGTAGAGGTTTGGATGTTGCGGTTAAAGGTAAGCAGGCGTTGGATATGCGCTTCTGCCACCCCCGAACGTTGTGCCAATGTTTCAACCGCCTCTTCATTCAGCTCCTTGATATTGTACCTCCGGCGAATGTGCTGCTTTAGCATTTTGATTTGCTGTAAAGCCAGCTGACGGTGGTTGTTCTGTAGGAAATATAAGCGCCCGATCATATTCAGAAACTCCAGTGAAGTGTTCTCATTCGGCTCCAGCACAGGGATAACACGCTGCTGCCGCTTGGCGCGGAAAATCAAATAGAGTATGCCCATGCTCAACAGCAGGTACCACGCCCAGGTGAGGGCCGGCTCGCTCAGGATGAAGCCCAGCGGGCTATTGGCGCTCAGCCGCCTTTCGGGGAAAGGGTCCGGTTGCCCGTCCGACTTTTCTGGCACCTGACTGTAACGGTCCCAGTATACGGGCCCGGTGGCGTCCAGGTGGATCAGGACGCGGCGCAGGTACTCCAGCCCGTTTTCTTCAATGAGGTGGTAGTTGGTAAAGGCCAGTGGGGTGGTGTGTAGGTACACATACCCGTTGCCATACGCCTGACGTGTGAAGTTATAAAGGCTGTCGTTCAGGGTGCCCAAGGGCAAAAAGGAGGCTTCCCGGCCACAGAATAGCGCTTGCGGCAATCCTGTCCAATAGTAGTTTGCCGGATACCCCCGATCTGCAAAAGTGTACTGAAAATTGGTATCCACCTGAAGGTCAGGGTGCACAAAATTAAGCCCGGCGGTGGAGTCTTCCACCAACTGGTATTCGTCCCAACTTGTACCCTGGCAGTAAGCCCGGGTGGAGAATAAGGATGACCCGATCAGGTCCGGCACTGTTTTGCTGGCAATGAAAGCCGTATTACCCGCCGCGATAAAGTCCAGCAAGGCTTGTTGATCGGCGGAATCCTGGTACAGGGCCTGACCAAAAAAGAGGTAGACCGCATCCGAGGGCAGGGAGTCGAGCTGACCGCGCAGGCTATCCCGCAATATCGTCAGGCTATCCTTACGGAAATGGCTTTCCAGCATGGCCGTCAAAACAGACGTGCCGTAGGGCGCACGGCTTTGGCTCTCGTAGGTCTCCCGCCAGTCTACGGGCTCCTTCCGGTCGCTGCGGAAGAGCAGGGTCAGTAACACGCCAATGAGCAGGAGCGCTACTGCAATGATTATAGTGCGCCGCCTACTGAGCATAATCTGGTTTTAAATCCTGAATGCGCTGTGCAAAATCCTGAAATCGGGGTGCAATCGACTCGAATGCGGCCTCGTCGATTTGCTGATCGCCGTACCAGACCCGCTCGAACAGCAACGTCACCCTGCGAAAATCAGCCTGCAGTGGCGTACCGCTCAGTTCCTGCACATATTGATTATTGGTTTTGTCTTTCTGCCAGGCCACCTGTTTCTTGTGGGCCAGCCCCTGTAGCAGCACCAGGTAGTACAAACGTACCGCCAGGGTATATTCCTTATTGTTGATGGCCTGTTGCAAAAAATCTTCCAGCTTCACTTCGGGCAGGTCTTCTTCTATGGCTTCCAAATCAATGCCGGAGCTAAAGCCTTTTTCAATGCTCGGGTTCCCCGGCGGCCGCTTGAGCCCCAGCAGGTAGCGGATAATCACCGCAATGAATACGGCAATAAGAATCCAAAAAAAGAGGCGCAGCAGCAGCGCTGCCGTTTCTCCACCTACCCAGGGCTCAGGGGACGGTGGCGCCTCGGCCTGAGGCCCTTCCCGTTCTCCTCCGCCCCGTTGGTTTTCACTTTGCCCGCTGCGCTCCCGCTCCTGACGGGGCTCCGGCACTCCATAATCTATGCCCTCCTTGGCAGCTGCCCAGCGTTCCCGGTCTACCTCTGCTGGCCTGACCTCCTGCTCCAGATAGGATTGTGCCGGCAATGGCGCCAACCCTGCCCCAAAGGCGAGCAGCGCCGGTAAAAGCCATCTTATTATCCGTTGCCCTTTATGCATCATCTCCTTTCTTTTTCCAGCCCTCTGATCCGCACCTGCTGCCCGATTTGTGCGATGCGCGTTCGCAGCCCGGGCGCCTCCTGTATTTCCAATAAGGTGTAGTACAACAGCCCGCCGCCGAGGAGGAGCATGGCTCCGACCAGGTACAACAACCATACGCTCAGCCAGGCCAGCAAGACTACGCTTAGCTGAGCCATCCCTGCCTCGTCGAGCTGCACCACCCAGGTCACCAGATCGAGGAAGAACCAGGCCAGCACGGTATTGACCAAAGAGTAAAACAGCAGCCCGATCAGCATGAGCATGAGGGACAGGCTGAAGATACGGCTGAAGTTGGCGCTCCATAAAGAGAGGCTTTTGCTGAAAGCCGCCAGCGAATTGAGCCCCTCCCGGTAGCTGCAGTAGCCCCAAACCGCAGGAATGACAATGAAAAGGACGGACAGAAAAACCGTGTACCAGTCGTTGGTGTACAGCAGGGCAGTCAGTGCGCCCATGGGGGGCATCAGGTTGATGAATGCGATGCCCACGGACCGTTTGTAGCCCGGCCGCTCTTCCTGCGCCAGTTTACGGAAGACCAGCAGCGCAATAACGGAGAGGTTTAAAACATGGGCAAACGGGATGAGCGGAGCGAAGGGGTTATTGAAAAATTGGGCGAGGTGCCCAAGCCCCAAAAATACCCCGGATGGAAACCGGAAGCGGTCTTCCGGCAGTGCATCGCCCGGCAAAAAAGCAAAAGCGGTAAACAGCAGGGCAGCTCCGGCAGTGGTCAATAAAATAACCCCAAAGTGGCGTTTGTACACGACAAACAAGTCCGTAAACAGCTCCCCGGCCGACCGGATTTTGGTAAACGACAATTCCGACCGTGCATCCGGCGTAAGCCGCGTATCCCGCACCGGCTGATCAAAGCCCACCCGGGCTTTGATCCGTGGATACCAGACAAAGTACAGGAGCACAAAAGACAGGCAGAGCAGTATGAAAAGCGCCCGTACGGCATCTGGGGTCTCGGTGTGCCGGGTCAGGTAGCCCTCAATGAAGCCTGCCAAAATGATGATCGGGGCGATGCCAACCATGATTTTGATGCCCCGACGTGCTGATTTCTGGAAAGCCTGTATGCGGTTGTAAGTGCCCGGAAAGACCAGCCCCTTGCCCATGGTGATGCCCGCTGCACCAGCAATAATGATGGCCGAAATCTCCAGCGTACCGTGAATCCATACCGTCAGGAACGACTCCCAGAATAAATCCTGCTCAATGAAAAAATACTGGAAGGCGCCCAGCATAATGCCGTTGCGGACCAGTACGGCAATGGAGCCTATGGTGAAGAAAGCACCGGTCACGAAGGTCAGAAAGGATACCCAAAGGTTGTTGAGCGTGATGCCCAGCGACATCTCAAACTCGCCTTTTTGCTTGTACACGGCCATGGGGTCGCCAGAATCGATGTTCTCCAGGGTCATATCCACATAACTATCGCCGAGGATGACCCGCAGGAACTCCGCGTCACTGGCACTGGATACCATACCGATGAGCATAGCCAGGGCGAATACCAGAAAGGCAAACCGGAACTCCCCTCTGGCCTCGTACACCAACTGCGGCAACTCGTCTGTCCAGAAGGTGACCAGTCGGTGAGCAGAAGACCGGCGGTTGCGGTAGAGGACGGTAAATACCCGTTGGGCCAGCCCGTTGAGGTACACGCGCACTGAGCGGTTGGGGTAGAACGTACGGGCGTAGGACAAGTCATCGGTGACCTGCACGAAAAGCTCATCCAGCTCTTTGGGGTCACGCCCTTCCTGGTCCAGAGCCTGGTCAAAGGCCCGCCACTTGTCCTTATTTTGCTGAATGAATTTCGTCTCGCGCATGCGGTGAGGTTGTAACTCCTTTACAGGAAGCTCTATTTTAGGGAAAATGTTGCAAACCGTGAATTATTTGCGTTAGTTTAGAGGACAAACTTGTCTATTTGCTTTGAAGACTATAGAAATCAAGACCGCTCAGAATGTCGTCATTGAGTATGAGCTCGCGCTGCTTCGTGAACGCGCTATGGCTTTTCTCATCGACCTCTTTATCATTCTAATGGTATTTTTTGTGGTTGTGGTCCTGATCTTTGGCCGGATCCTGGGCAACGCCATTGAGGGCAGCATGCTGGGCGGTGTCCTGTACGGGCTCTTTCCGTTGATCCTATTTATCGGGTACCATCTGTTTTCCGAAATTATGTCCAATGGGCAGACCTGGGGCAAGCGCGCTATGGGCATTCGGGTGGTGCGGATTGACGGGCAGGAGCCGGGGCTGAGCGATTATCTGCTCCGGGCGGTGTTTCATATCGTTGATGCCGTTTTTTCTTCCGGTATTTTGGCGGCTATTTTTATCAGTTCCTCCACCAACAATCAGCGCCTGGGGGATATGACGGCCAATACCACGGTCATCCGCCTGCGCCATCAGTTGCAGTTCGGGCTGTCGGATATTCTGGGCATCAACTCCCTGGACAACTACGAGCTGACCTATCCGCAGGTGCAACAGCTGGCAGAGGAAGACATGCTGCTCATTAAAAATATGCTCACCCGGTACCGCAGCCACCGCAACACAGCCCACGACCAAGCACTTCTGGAACTGACCACCCGATTGCAGGAATTGCTGGATATTGAGGAACGCCCCCGGGATCCAATCGCCTTTCTCAAAACGCTGATCCGTGATTATATCGTCATCACCCGATAGTGCTTTGGAAAGTTTGAAAAGCCGGGTGTTCGGAGATGAGCGGAAGGCACACTTCCCCCCGGCTGGGGGAAACATGCGACTTCTCCGAAGTCGGGCTCCTGTGGTGTTGCCAAGGTTAAGAAGGTGTAACTTCTCCGAAGGCTTGCAGTGTTTAAGAGCGTGTTGGGACTTTACACTTCGGGCTGCTCTTGCCAAATTTTGCCCTGCTCTTAATGCTTCCTTAACAGCACGAAGACAACATCTGCCCCCCTTTTCGCATTTACATTACTAAATGGTCCGTCAATGCTGACCACATTGCCTTAATAATTTGTGCTTGCATACATTGGGTAAAGTTGATAAATGCGACGGCTGCCCAAAAAGTACAGGACTAAAAGCAACAAGATGAAAAAGACATTCATGATAGAATTCGACCTGCCACAATCTTTTGATGAAGAGTTTATGGCGCTCATACCTAAGCAGCGTTACATCATCAATACCATGCTGGCAGACGGAAGAGTTAAAGCGTATTCCCTGTCTATGGACCGGTCCAGGCTGTGGGCCATTATGACCGGTACTTCGGAGTTTGAAGTAATGGAAAACATCGCGCAGTTGCCCCTGAGCGAGTATATGAGCCCGAATATTTCGGAGCTGATGTTCCACAATACTTCTGATGCCGTCCTGCAGTTCTCTTTGAACTAAGAGTATGGTTGAATTACGTTAAATAAAAGAAGCCGCTTTGAGCTCATGCTCAAAGCGGCTTCTTTCGTTAGATTAAGAGCCCGTTACTGCTGTACGACATCTGCTCTTAACGTCTCCAGGAGCGCGCCCACTTCCCCGATCAGGTCCTCAGGTACGTTGTTTTGCATAGCCCCTTCGGCTACCGCAGCGACAAACGCATCATAGGCGGCATCCGTAGACTTCTGTGCCATTCGGGGATTTTGCGCCGGGTCGTGCGCACTGACCATGTCCATACCATCATAGGTATAGTTTTCTGCACCGGTGGCGACACAGAAAAAGTCGGTAAGATTTTCGCTGAGCACAGCCAGGTTAGTCGTGTTGCCGTTGCCGACTTCTGACAGTAAGGAAGCGAAGTAGGGGCTCAGAACGGGGTCAGCGGCAATCACAAAAATGGAGCTGTCCACCACCGAGCGTAGACCCAGGCGGCCCTGTTCTATCATGCCGCCCGTTGCCGGGTCAGCCACCATATTGGTCCCGCCCAGCTTCTGGTAGAGGGTGTCCTCCGCCATCATCGGTTCTTCATCATCATTATCACAGGCCGTAAAAGTCAGGCAGGCCATGCCAAGCAGTAAAATCAATAATCGAGTGTTCATGTTTTCAGTTTTAAATATTATGGAATGGTAAATGGTGTTTTAAAATGGCCAGACCTGGCCTACCAGCGCTATGGCTTTACTCAGGGGAGCATTAGGCCCGGTGACCGGGCAGCCTGACGCTGCCATTGACGCCGGTACTTCAAAAAGATGCGCCCCCACAGCTGTAGATTGCTGAACAGCAGTCAGGACCGCCCCGCGCTCCTGTTCGCGCAGGTCATAGCTAAACGTCAGGGTGCCCGCTTCCGGATTGACATAACAGTGTTTTACACCAGGTACCTGCATCACCGCACCCCTGACCGCCTGAACATCCGGTCCGGGCAGAGGGGCAGCAAAGTCGATACGGCTCATCTGAACCTGTGCGTGGGGCAGAGGCTGCTGCCGGTTGAGTGCCAATGCAAAGAACAAAGCCATGCCTATCGCCAGGGCGCTTGCTGTCAGCAAGCTTCTTTTTGAATGTTTTGCCATTGTTTTTCCCTGATTTACGGGAGATGCAAAGGGGGCGGATCAAAAAACCTGCTCTTTTTTTTGACATTTTTCTGATTTTTGTGTTCCGCTCCTGAGGCAGTAAAAAAACAACCCCTGTTTAAACTTTATTGAAACAACTGTGTTTTCGTTGCAAACGCAACTAATTGGATGGATCATTCTGCTGAATTCCCTATTAACTCACTGGTGTTTCTGACCAATCGTGTCGGTCGGTTGCTGGCCCATGAAATCCGGCACCGCACAGCAGTGGATCAGTGGGGGGTGTCCCCTCAGCACATGGGCATTCTGGTGGATCTGTGGATGAAGGAGGGCGTACGGCAGCAGGACCTGGCCATTTCCAATATTAAGGATAAAGGTACTATAGCCCGTGCCCTACAGGTTCTGGAAGAGGCAAACATCCTGGTACGGGTACCCGATCAGGAAGACCGCCGCAATAAGCTGATCTACCTGACCCACCGGGGCAGGGCCCTGCGGGAAAAGCTAATGCCCGAAGCACAAGAAACAGTCAAAGAAGCCACCGCAGGCATAGCAGAGCAAGATCTGGCCACCTGTCAGCGTGTGCTATGGCAAATCTACCAGAACTTTACCAATACATAAAAGTTGCAAAATCAACAATTAAAAGCCACTAATAAAGCTGCTTTATGAGCATCACCGCAAGAAGAATCATCATGTTTGCAGGGCTTGTTCTCCTGCTTGGCGCCTTTGCCCTGTCGCGCTTTCTAAGCCAGCAGAAAGACCCGCCCCGCCCCAAGGTCGCCGGCACACAGGTCAAAACCGTCGACACCCTGCACGTCCGCCTCAGCAGCATCCCTACTACGCTGGATGTTCAGGGCGAGCTGTCGGCCTACGACAAAATTGACCTTTTCTCAGAAGTGACGGGCACCCTCGAAAAAACAGAACGCCCCTTCAAGGTAGGCACTTATTTCCCCAAAGGCGCAATGCTCATTAAGGTGGATCAGGAGGAAGCTCAGCTTTCCCTGCTTTCCCAAAAAAGCAGCCTGCTCAATGGCATTACGCAATTGATGCCCGACCTCAAAATCGATTACCCGGAAAGCTATCAGCACTGGAAAGCCTACCTCGACAACTTTGAGGTGGATGCGCCCATCGCAGCCTTCCCGGAGCCGGTGAATGACCAGGAGAAATACTTCATTGCTTCCCGGAATCTGTATAGTCAGTATTACACCATCAAAAGCCAGGAAGAGCGGCTGGACAAATACGCCCTCTATGCACCGTTCAGCGGGGTGATCACGGCCGCGTCCATCAACTCCGGTGCGGTAGTCCGTGCGGGGCAGAAACTGGGCGAGCTCATGAGCACGGGCAGTTATGAACTGGAAGCTACCGTGGCGCTGCGCGACCTGAAATACCTGGCGGTGGGTAACCCGGTAGAGCTGTATTCTGAAGACATCGAAGGCAGCTGGAGTGGCAAAATCCGCCGCATCAGCGATCAGGTGGACGCCGGTACGCAGACGGTGCGGGTGTTCATCAGTGTGAGTGGAGAAAACCTCAGGGAAAATATGTACCTGCGCGGTGACGTCGTGTCCAGCAATATTGACCAGGCCTTTGCCCTGCCCCGCAACCTGCTCAATGATCAGCGGGGGGTATTTGTGGTGCGAGACTCCGTACTCCGGCTGGAAACAGTGGAGGTCGTTAAAATTACGGATGAGTCCGCCATTATCCGCGGGCTGAAACCAGGCACGCCCGTCCTGGCACAGCCTATACCTGATGCCTTTGACGGCATGAAAGTCCGCATCAGCAAAAAGCAAAAATCCAAAAACGCCCAATCAGCAGCAGCTGGCTCTAACGGTCAACTGGGCAGCGCTGAATAAACTCCATTATGAAAAGATTTGTCAACTACTTCATCAAATTCCCGGTAGCGGCCAACCTGATCATGGTGGGGCTTTTCGTGCTCGGTATCGCCGGGCTGCTCAACATGAAGTCCACCTTCTTCCCGGAGGTACCCAGCAAAATCATCAAAATACAGCTGGTCTACCCGGGCTCTTCTCCCGAAGAGATGGAGGAGGGCGTGGTCAAACGTATCGAGGAGAACCTCAAAGGCGTGACGGGGGTAGATCGCTACACCTCAGTCTCTAGCGAAAACAGCGGCAGCATTACCGTTGAAGTCCTCAAAAGCTTTAATACGGATGATGTCCTCGTGGATGTACGCAATGCCGTGGACCAGATCAGCTCCTTCCCCACTGGCCTGGAGCCTCCCGTCGTCTACATTCAGGAAAACCTGGGCTTTGCCATCAGCTTTGCCCTGAGCGGTGACGTGAACCTCAAAACACTGAAACGCTACGGGCGTCAGGTGGAAGAAAACCTCCGGCAAATGGAGGGCATCTCTAAGGTAAGCCTGAGTGGTTTTCCGGATGAAGAAATTGAGATCGCTTTCCGCGAAAAGGACCTGCGCGCCTACGGGCTTACTTTTCAGCAGGCTACACAGGCGGTTCGGGCGGCCAATATCGAAATCACCGGCGGTACCATCAAAGGGGAAGACGAAGAGCTGCTGGTGCGCGCCCGCAACAAAGAATACTACGCTGAGGGGCTGCGCGACATCATCGTCAAGACGACGGCCGAGGGCAGCGTGGTGCGATTATATGAGATTGCCGACCTGCAAGATAAATGGGCCGACTCGCCCAACCGCAGCTTCCTTAATGGAGTGCCTTCTGTGGTGGTTACCGTTCAGAATACCCTGGAAGAAGACATGATTTCCATCACGGACAAAGTACAGCAGTACATCATCGACTTCAATGAGGCCAACGACATTATTGAAGCGACAGTCGTCCGCGATGGCTCGGAAGTGCTCCGGCAACGGATCAGCCTGTTGATGGAAAACGGCCTTTTAGGTTTTGGAATCGTGCTGGTCCTCCTGGCCATGTTCCTGCACTGGCGCCTGGCATTTTGGGTCGCTATTGCGATTCCGATTTCCTTCGCCGGTATGTTCCTGGTAGCGGGTGCGCTGGGCGTCAGTATCAACGTCATCTCCCTGTTCGGTATGATCCTCGTGATCGGTATCCTGGTAGACGATGGTATCGTCATTGGGGAGAATATCTATCAGCAGTACGAAGCCGGAGTGCCCCGCATGAAGGCCGCTCTGGAAGGCACGATGCAGGTCCTACCTGCTGTCTTTGCCGCAATTGTAACAACCGTGCTGGCCTTTTCCTCTTTCCTCTTCATTGACGGGCGGCTGGGCGACTTCTTCTCGCAGATGGCTATTGTGGTTATCTTCTCCCTCGTTTTCTCTCTCATTGAGGGGGCGGTCATTTTGCCCACCCACGTCGCGCACAGTAAGGCCCTGAGCCCCGACCGCGACACCAACAAAATCCAGGAAGGCTTCGAGCGGTTCATGAACTGGATGCGCCACAAAATGTATGGGCCGACCCTGAAGTTTGCCATGCACAACAAGTTTTTTACAATTGCTGTGCTCGTTAGCCTGCTGGTTATCACTGGCGGCGCTATTGGCGGGGGGATCATCAGCACTACCTTCTTCCCGATTATTGAGCGGGACGACATCTCCATACAGCTCCAAATGCCCGCCGGTACCCGGGAGCACATCACCCTGGATAATCTCCAAATGATTGAGGCAGCCGCCTGGCGTGCCAATGACTCCCTGAGCCAGCATTACTTCAAGGGAGAGAAACAAGCTATTGAGCGGGTGGAGGTCAATCTCGGCCCTACCACTTATCAGGGCAACATTAGCCTGAGCATCCTGGATGGTGAAAACCGGGACAGCCTTACTGCCCGGGCCGTCACCAATACGATCCGGCAAATGGTGGGCGATATCCCTACCGCTGAGGTGCTCACCTTCGGGGCAGCCTCTGCTTTTGGCAAGCCCATTTCCATCTCCCTGATTGGGGAGGATTACACTCAGCTCAAAGCGGCGACCGAGGAAGTCAAAGCCGCTATGAAGGGGCTTTCTGAGCTGGCAGATGTAGTGGACAACAATCAGGAGGGGCTGCGGGAGGTCAACATTCAGCTCACCGAAAAGGGCAAATACCTGGGGCTGAAATTGCAGGATGTCGTTGGTCAGGTGCGTAGTGGCTTCTTTGGTAGCGAAGTACAACGCCTGCAACGCGGGCAGGATGAGGTGCGGGTGTGGGTGCGCTACGACCGCGAAGACCGCGACAACATCAACAAACTAAAAGACATGCGCATCCGCTTTGACGATGGGCGGGCGTTTCCCCTTTCGGAAATTGCCACCCTGGAGCTGAAGCGGGGCGTCATCAATATTAACCACATTGATGGTAAGCGGGAAGTGAAGATCGAAGCCGATGTATCGAGCAACGATGTGTCGGTAAGCGATGTCACCGCAAGCCTGAAGGACAACATCATACCCGAAATCATAAGCGGTTACAGCACCGTTTCTGCTATCTACGAAGGGCAAAACCGGGAGCAGCAAAAATCGGCCAGTTCCATTCAGACGGTATTTGGCATCGTGCTGTCACTTATGTTTTTTGTGATTGCACTGACCTTCCGCTCCGTCGGGCAGGCCTTCCTGGTCTTCCTGCTGATCCCATTCGGGTTCATTGGGGTGGGCTGGGGGCACTGGCTCATGGGCTTGCCGATCAGCTTATTCTCTGCCCTGGGCATTATCGCGCTGATCGGTATTCTGGTGAATGACGCCCTGGTTTTTGTGAGCACCTACAACACCCTCATTGAGGAAGGGCGCTCGCACATGGATGCCATTTACGAGACCGGCCTATCGCGTTTCCGGCCTATCGTGCTGACTACTGTCACCACCTTTGCCGGACTGGCACCGCTATTGTTTGAGAAGAGCCTGCAGGCGCAGTTCCTCATCCCGATGGCCATTTCCGTTTCCTTTGGGCTGCTGGTCATCACGGCGGTGATCCTGGTGCTGTTGCCGGTGCTGCTCATCATCATGAACCGCTTCAAAGTCTATACCTCCTACGCCTGGAATGGCGTGAAGCCCAGCTACGAAGCAGTGGAGCCTGCGGTACGGCGGGAAACCGGGTATGAATTCCTGTGGTATGTGCTGGTCACCGTTATCGTAGTGGCGGGGGCCGTATCCTTTATGCTGGGTTGATTATAAAGGGCTACCTTTGCCGCCAAAATGAAAAGTCATGAGGCTGAATAGGGAAACGCTGGCGCAGTTGGTGAAAATGAAAGCCAAATTTGCCATGTCGGGCGCGGTAGCCACCTCGGTGGACTTCCTGCTCTACCTCTGGCTCGTGGACTATCAGGACTGGACGCCGGTGCCGGCGAATATCGTGTCCTACTCCTGTGCGGTGGTGCTGAATTTCATGATGCAAAAGCGCTTCGTATTTCAGCTGCAGGGCTCTGCCCGACGGGCTTTCCTGCTCTCGGTGCTGGTTTCCATAGTGGGGCTCAGCATCAACACGGGCATCGTCTATGCGCTGACCCGCTTTGCCTTTTTTATGGAATACCAGGTCCTGACTAAGCTGATCGCGACAGGCGTCGTATTCTTTTACAACTTTTACCTCAAGCGATATGTCTTTGAACGCAAGTTTATATAAGCCGAACATGAAAATACAACTCGCATTACTGCCCGCACTGCTGCTTTTTGCCCTTACGGGAAAGGCTCAGGAAAACCTCAGCTTGTCCGATGCCATCCAAAAGGGGCTGGACAACAACTACCAGATCAAAATTGCGGAAGCCCGCACCGATATTGCGGAGCGTAATGACGACTGGGCCATCGCCGGGAAAGTCCCGACCATCAACCTGACGGCCAATTCTCAAAACAACTACCGCAACCTCAGCAACCCGGCAGGCCCGCTGACGGCTGCCAATACTTACAACACCGGCATCACACCGGGCATAGAGGCCAGCATGATCCTCTTCGATGGCTACCGGGTGCAGATTACCAAAGAGCAGCTGGAAACGCAGGCAGAGCTGAGCCAGAGCAACCAGCAACTGGCGGTGCAAAACAGCATTCAGGCTATCATCAATGCCTATTACAATGCCCTGGTGCAAAAAGAACAACTCGACGTGCTGGTGGAAGTCCTGGAACTGTCCCACGACCGCGTGGCGTATCAGGAAGTGCGGCAGGAATTCGGGCAGTCGAGCACCTTCGATATCCTACAGACGCAGGATGCTTACCTCAATGACTCCACCAACTACGTGCTGCAAATCAATGCCTACGAAACCGCCATCCGCAACCTCAACCTGGCGATGGGTATCGACGATATGGGCACTTCCTACACCCTCACCGACACCCTTTCCTACGCAGCTGAAGACTATCAGCTGGCCGACCTGCAGCAGGAGATGGAAAGCAACAACGTGGAGCTGCGCAACGAGTACATCAACCGGGAGCTGTCGTCTATCAATACCCGTCTGCAGGAAGCAGCCTTCAAGCCTACGGTGCAGGTAAACGCCGGTGCAACCTACAACGTCGGTATCTCCTTTGGCGAACAAACCCTGAGTTTCGGCCCGAATGAGACCATTCAGGAAATCCCGCAGATTGCCGCCAAGACCTTTCAGCCGTTCCTCAACCTCTCGGCTTCCTACCCGATCTACGATGGTGGGGCCCGTAAAATCCGGTTGGAGAATGCCCGCAAGGAGGAACTCATCGCTCAGCTCAACATTAGCGACCTCAAGCGCACCCTCAATAACCAGTTGGCCAACACCCTGGCGACCTACAACACCCAAAAGCGCCTGGTGGAAGTAACCACAAGCCTGGTGAGTAATGCCCGCCGCAACCTGGAAATTGCCGAGGAGCGCTTCCGGGGGGGCTTGATTAACAGCTTCGATTATCGTACTATACAGGTGAGTTACATCAATGCTTCCCAGCAGCGCCTCAATGCTGTCTTCAACCTTAAAAATACAGAGACAGAGCTGATCCGCCTGATTGGGGGGCTGGTGCGATAAAACTTTACAGCATGGTACAACAATACGAATTCGCCCTCCCTGCTTTCGAGCGGGGCTACCACATCATCACTGCTGAAGTGCAACGGCAGTTGAAGGGTGCCCTGCCCGACCGCGGCATGCTTCACCTGTTTATCAAACACACTTCCGCTGCCCTCACCATCAATGAGAATGCCGACCCGGATGTGCGTACGGACTTCGAAAGCATCTTCAACCACGTGGTGCCGGAAAACCTCCCCTTCCTCACCCACACCATTGAGGGCCCCGACGACATGCCTGCCCACATCAAAGCAGCGATGATCGGCTCCTCTATTACCATTCCAATTACCAAAGGCCGGCTCAACCTGGGCACCTGGCAGGGGATTTATCTGTGCGAGTTCCGCAATCATGGGGGTAGCCGGCAATTGGTAGCTACGGTTTATGGGTGAATGTTAAAAGGATAGAGGTTCGATTATTCCAAAGTGGCTTCAAAATACCCCTCTCGCACCTGAATCGTATCTGGTAAATCATTACCACCAACGAATACCGTATCACGGATAGCCGTAAACTGAAACGTACCTTGTATAAACTGTGTTTCTTTGTTATACTGAATAATATTGACCCAGTTGTCTACAGCGGATGTATCCAGGTAATACCAGTCCAGAATTAAAAAGTCATGGCCATCATCTGAAATGGTCCGCACACTTGCGGATGGGCTATCGTCATTTATAACACCTAGCTTTTCAATACTTCTCAATTCCTGGATACCTTCTTTAATTAATAAATGGTCTAATGACATACTCCTTTTCACAAATCCGTCTTCAGAAGCTTGAATATTCAAATTGAAAGTATCCTTGACATAGTTTCGTTTTACTGCACTAGCTCCTTTCCATAGTGCTTCATCCAGCCCATTCAGGTGGTAAGAAGCATTAGACTTTTTTTCAGGCCGGGGGCTGATTTTCTCACAGGAGGTAAAAAGAAAAATAGTAACAGAATACAGGAAGGTTGTTAGAAAAACGGCTGGATATTTCATGAGCGGGTGTGGATTTTACAAGGAGGAAACAGCTATTTGTTTCCTCCTTACTCTATAAATAAAAGGTTACGCTTTACTTAGAGATCAATAGCTGTTGTGTATGAGTTTCGTTACTTCCTCTTAAATTCAAATAGAAAACGCTGTAACAGCTAATTCGGCTTCTCCCAAAATAGTTTCTCTTATATATTCTCCAAATGTTAGAACCACAACGATATCAGCACTGGCTTCTTCTCTTAACTTAGGCTGTTCGGTTTGAAGTAATTTTCCCGCTCTGCTTTTGTGACAGCGAAAAAGTGTGCCCACACTTCGTAACTTTAGAGTTCGACCAAAAAAGTCATCCATGTGGGCACGACTCCAAGATAGGTTATTTCAAGTTA
>NZ_JAVJSK010000125.1:0-2993 GCF_040219495.1 Phaeodactylibacter sp.
TCAGTACGAGCAGTACCCAAGGCAATGATTGTGTCGTTATGGACAATCACGCTTTCAAACCGGTTACTTTGGTACCCTAAATCTTCAGCAATATTAAAAGACTGTCCACTAAGGCCTACAGCCCCCAGCAGCAGCAATAAATGTGCTTTGGTCATTAACTTCATGGCAGGCTTGTTTAGCGTGATACAATGATTTTGTGGTGCACCGGCTGCTGCCCGGCTATTTGCAGGCGTGCCCAGTAGATGCCTGCTGGAACCGGCAGTTGCAAGGTGGTATGTTGCCCGGTGAGCAGGGACTGGAAGGCAGGCTGCCCCTGTAAGTTGTAAAGTATCAGGGAGGCCTGTTCGGCCCCTTCCGGAAGGGCGACCTGAAGGTTGCCCTGCGTGGGATTGGGGAACACCCGCACACCCGGCTCTTCCATCGGCTCCACCTCCGCCACATCCGTAAGCACCTCACAGGGCGTCTCCCCCTGACAACCATTGGCATCCGTTTTGATGATCCAGCAGCGGCGCTGAGGGCCATCGCCGCTTGCACTTCCACCACTGACTAAATTACCGCTGGACAGCTCTCCGAAGGAGAAAAAACTGCCATTAAGGAGTGTATTGCCAATAGTGTCAAATGGTGGGAGGTAATAGCGCGACCAAAGCGAATCACCAAAAGCTGTAAACTTAAAAAGCCAGCCTACTGTAGTTGGGTCATTATCTACAACGCTCCTTACGTGGCCAGACCCTACGTAGTAGCCGTCTGACACTTGCTTGATATCATACAAACCATGACCTGGGGAATGGTAACCTGATCTCCAAACCGGCCGCTGCCAAACGACCTCATAGTTGCTGTTGAGGCGGGTCAGCATCGGCTGTACGATGTAAGTGTTCCAGTCGATAATTTCCAGCGGCTGCTGCCCAAAAGTGATGATATCCCCGTCTTCCAGGGCAACCAATTGCCGCAGCCAGCCCATGTCCGCGTTTACTGAAGACTCCCAACTATCCAGTAAGGCACCATCGGATATGCGGATACGATGAAAAAAGTTGATGCTGTAGCCTGGGCTAACCCGCCGCTGCCCCCAAGCTACCAAAATAGAATCGCCGAGCAATTGGGCATCCTGATAGATATCTCTATCCTCATAATTTCCATAAAAATCAAGCCGCACGGTCTGCCCCTGCTCGTCCACAATGCGTACAAAAGGGTCGGGCACCCCATTCTCCCGGTCTATATTCCCGTACAGCAAATAGCCCTCGTCTAAGGGTATAGGGTCAAGATAGCTAAAGTTACTTTCTCCGTCAACGTCTGTGTATTCATGCCGGAATTCCTCATTTAGCCGCTCGTCTAGTTTGATGAAAATGGCGTTCCCACCAGAGTAAGCTATAAGTATATATCCTCCACTATTTGCCGCAGTCAAACCTCCTGCACCGTCAATAAAAAAAAGACCATTCCCATCAATATCAGTTAAAATATTTTTGGCTAATTGCTGCCCCGTAGAGTCGAAAAGAGCAATAACTACCCCAACTTCCAGAGAATCGCTTAAACCTATACCCACACCAACAATTGTATCCTTATGGACAATCACGCGGTCAAACTGATTACTTGTATACCCTAAATCTTCAGCAATATTGAATGGCTGGGCACTAAGATATGAAGGCCCCAGCAGCAGCAGTAAAAGTGCTTTGGTTACTAATTTCATGGCAGGCTTGTTTAGCGTGATACAATGATTTTGTGGTGCACCGGCTGCTGCCCGGCTATTTGCAGGCGTGCCCAGTAAATGCCCGCTGGCACTGGCAATTGCAAAGTGGTGCGCGAGCCAGTGAGCACGGACTGGAAGGCAGGCTGCCCCTGTAAGTTGTAAAGTATCAGGGAGGCCTGATCGGCCCCTTCCGGAAGGACGACCTGAAGGGTGCCCTGCGTGGGGTTGGGGAAAAAGGCAGCATTCATTTGGTTCTGCCTGCGGCTATCCTTTGCCTGACTCTCTCCGTTGTTTTGTTGAGCCATCGCCGGGCTCGGGCTATTGCATTGTACCGCTGTTTCTACCCCATTGCGCCGCAAAAGCTCCACCGCGAGAAAGCCCGCTTCGTTGCAGTGCGTGGTAAAATCATACAATGCTTCAACCAAAGGTTTTGGCATATTGGACAGGTCGCCCCCTTCGGATACATAAGGGGGCAGAGCCGAAAAGAGTGCAGAAAGGCTGCTGTAAGTACCTGACTGATAAGGGGTCAGGGCTACCAATTGTGGGATGCGCGCTTCTTCGTACCTGCCGTACAAACCATAAGTGACGTAGCTTTGCCCGGTTGCGGTATGCAAGCCTGATATCATGAGCATGAGCCAAAGAAGCTTAACGGTGTGCCGTGCACGAAATGGTGTGTGTGTGTAAACATGAGGTTCGTTTTTAGCGGTTAGTGAATGATCGGTAAGATACGGAATTGAGTAGAGAAAAACAATGTTAGGCTCCTGCCCAGTGCCCTCACCGTGGGATATAGATAAAAAAGAAGTTGGAGCTTTCGCCCGGCCTGCAGACTATGGGCACACGAAAAGCACACCGGGTGAATGCCCCGGCGATGGCTTGTCATAGTACACCCGGTGAGCTTTGTTCCTTTACCCTTCTCTGACCCACGAAGCAAGTCTGACGCGCCAATATCTACCCGTACGGATTGACCAGCCCGGGAAGCCGGGAACACCACAAAACCACAACACCCTCTGTCCGCCGTAGCTTCACGCGGAGGCGGGAATCTGTCCGCCATAGCCGATAGGCAAAGGAGGGACCATACCAGAACCCCATGCCCAAGCCCGTTATTGAACCACCACTCTTTCCACCCAAACCTGCCCCTCCACTTCCACGCGCAGAGCATAGACGCCCGGCGGCAACTCCGGCAACTGCAGCGGTACCTCTGGTGCAGATGGTTTGGTGACCGACCATACCGCCTGCCCCTGCATATTGGAGAGCGTGAAATGCCCGGTGCCCGTGGGCACTGCGCCCGCCCAGGCGACCGTAAGGTGGCGGG
>NZ_JAVJSK010000126.1:0-74742 GCF_040219495.1 Phaeodactylibacter sp.
AGGATTTATGGTTCTGGCGAAGTCACTAAATTTGAGTTTAGCGGGCTAAATGAAAATTTAGTGAGGAAGCCAGAGCTTGCCCCGCATTTCTGCGGGGTTCATAAAGCGTTGATTTGCAATAGGAACGAGCTCCAAACATGCTCTTAACCCAAAACGAACCATTCAATCACCCGAAATCTAATCTATATGCGAATCTTAATCATGCTTTGCCTGTTGGCCCTGCTTCCGCTTTGGGGCAATAGCCAAACCCGCTTTATATCTGAATTTTACGATCAGTACAAAGACCAGGAACAGGTCAGCCATATTGATATACAAGGCTGGCTCCTCAAGCTGAAAATCAATGCAGAGGAAGCAGAAGGCGCAAAAAAAATCATTGATAAAATCACCCAGTTGCGCATCCTGACGATGAACGATGGCAACCTCGTCACCCCGAAGGAGTACCAAAAGCTGCTGAAGAACATGCGCAAAAACGGCTTCGAGGAGCTCTTCCGGGTGCGCGAAGGCCATGAAGATGTGGGGCTTTATATCCGGGAAGAAAACAAAAAGGTCACCAACGTCCTGTTGACCGTTCACGGCCAGGACAACTTTATCCTGCTCAGTCTGGAAGGCCTGCTGAAGTTCAGTGATCTCAATGACCTGCATCTGGACATTGAAGGCATGGAGCACTTTGAAAACCTGCCGGATAAAAAGGAGGATATTCCACGTGTGTAATCCGTTCTTGTAGATCATTCACCCGACACTTACCCCGGGCAACCTTAATTGTCCGGGGTATTTTGATTTGCCCTGAATGCAGAGATTTTATTTATCTTTCGCCTAAAACATGCGGTTTACCCTTTTCACCCTCTGCCTTTTTGCCCTCAATGTGGTGTTTGCCCAAAACCCGGTTCCTGCCACTCCCGCCCAATCCCGTATCCAAAGTTATGCCCAACGGCAGGCACTCCGTGACGCTTCCATCGCCAATGCTATTGAATTTCGCAATGTGGGCCCAACCGTGATGAGCGGGCGGGTAGCCGACATCGATGTTTGGGAAGAAGACCCGACACATTTCTACGTTGCTTACGCCTCGGGGGGGCTTTGGAAGACCGAAAACAACGGGCTGTCTTTCACCCCACTCTTTGATAAGGAAGTCGTCATGACGATTGGCGATATCGCTGTCGATTGGGCCACCGGCACCATTTGGGTGGGCACGGGAGAAGTCAATGCCAGCCGCTCTTCCTATGCAGGCACCGGTATTTACAAAAGTACCGATGAGGGCAAAACCTGGACACACCTCGGCCTGCCGGAGACCCACCATATCGGGCGTATTTTATTGCATCCGGAAGACTCTAACACCGCCTGGGTGGCCGCCCTCGGTCATCTCTACTCCTCCAATCCCGAGCGCGGGCTCTATAAAACCACCGATGGTGGCCAAACATGGAAGCGCACCCTCTACGCGGGCCCGGAAACCGGCGTGGCCGACCTCATTATGGAGGCAGGCAACCCCGAGGTGCTTTACGCCGCCACCTGGCAGCGCGAGCGCCGTGCCTGGAACTTTATCGAGTCCGGAGCAGAATCCGCCATTTACAAAAGTACCGACGGGGGCGAAACCTGGGCACGCCTGACCAACCCCAAAAGCGGGTTCCCCACCGGAGAGGGCGCGGGGCGCATTGGGCTCGATCTCGTGCAGACCAATGGCAAGACTATTCTGTACGCTGCAATAGACAACTACGGCAGGCGGCCAAAGGAAGAAAAAGAAGACCAACTGACGAAAACAGAACTCAGGGCGATGAGTAAGGATACCTTCCTGTCCCTCCCACCCTATCAAATCAAGGATTACCTGCGCAGTAACGGCTTCCCCAAAAAGTATGATCTGGAGACCGTCAACGCCATGATCGAAAAGGAAGAAATCACCCCGCAGGCCCTGGTCGAGTACGTGGAAGATGCCAACTCCCTACTCTTTGATACCCCCGTTATCGGGCTGGAAGTCTACCGCTCCGATAATGGCGGCCGCACCTGGGAGAAAACCCACAAAGAATACATCGATCAGGTTTACAACTCTTATGGCTACTACTTCGGGCAAATCCGGGTCGCCCCGCAGGACCCAAAGCAAATATTTGTCATGGGCGTACCCGTACTACGCTCCGATGATGGCGGGCAAACCTGGACCAATATCATGCAGGACAACGTACATGCAGACCACCACGCCCTCTGGATCAACCCAAACCGCCCGGAACACCTCATCCTCGGCAACGATGGCGGCATCAACATCTCCTATGACAACGGTGTACATTGGACTAAGTGCAACAGCCCTGCGGTGGGCCAATTCTACACCGTAGCCGTTGATGATGCCAAGCCCTACCACATTTACGGTGGGCTGCAGGACAACGGCGTCTGGGTAGGCCCCAGTACCTACGAAGCCAGCGACCGCTGGCACGCCACCGGCCAATACCCATACCGGGAAATCATGGGCGGTGATGGCATGCAGGTCGCTATTGACCCAAGGGACAACCAAACGGTCTATACCGGCTATCAGTTTGGCAATTACTTCCGTATCAACACCGCTACTGAAAAAACCACCTATATCACACCGAAGCCCAATCTCGGTGAACGCCCCTACCGCTGGAACTGGCAGGCACCGATCCATCTGTCCACTCATAATTCCGATATCCTGTACATGGGTGCCAATAAGGTGCTCCGCTCTATGGATCAGGGCGACCACTTCGAAGCCATTTCAGACGACCTCACCCAGGGCGGAGTCAAAGGGGATGTACCCTTCGGCACCCTCAGCAGCATACACGAGTCCTCTCTGCAATTCGGGCTCCTTTACGCGGGTTCAGACGACGGGTTGGTGCACGTAAGCCAGGACGGTGGGTACAGCTGGACCAATATAACGGATGCCCTGCCCAAAGACCTCTGGATCAGCCGGGTACAAGCCTCTACTCATAAGAAAAGCCGGGTCTATGTTGCGCTGAACGGCTACCGCTGGGACGATTTCACGCCCTTTCTCTACGTTTCAGAAGACTACGGCCGTACCTGGCAGCGTCTGGGCGAAGACCTCCCATTGGAGCCGGTAAATGTCATTAAAGAAGACCCGGAGCATCCAGGCCTGCTTTATGTAGGCACAGATCATGGTCTTTACATTTCTCTGGACCGGGGGCAATCCTTTATGCTACTCGATCATAAGCTCCCTGCGGTTGCCGTCCATGACCTGGCTATTCAAAACACCGCTAAGGAATTGGTGGTGGGCACCCATGGCCGGTCCATTTACGTCGGGCGCATCCGGGAGCTTCAGCAACTGGACAGCAGCCTGATGGCTAAAGCACTGCATGCCTTCCCTCCTGATCCCATCCGGTACCGCTCCAACTGGGGCAAAAAGTCGGTCTGGGAACAGACTGTACCTAAGGCGCAAATTCCGGTTTATGCCAATATGCCCGGCAAGGCTTCCGTAACAGTCTCCACCCCGGACAGTCTGGAGCTGCAAAATTTTGAGGTTCAACTTTCAAAGGGGCTAAACTACATTTCTTACGATTTTACAATTAGCGAGGAAATTCTGGATGAGTATAATAAAATACTAAACAAAGACAGAAAGGCAGACGAGAAGCCCGTCCGTATTAAAGTCATGGACAACGGCAACGCCTATTTATACAAGGGAAAATACAGCGTGGATATCCAATTTGGAGAAAAGACGGTTCAGGAAACACTGAAATTGGAATAAAACGTATAAAAAAACTTGACCCTCAACAATTTATTGCCGATTTTGAATGTTAATATGATCTTAACCAACTTCTTGTTTGTTAAAAACAAAGTCCGCTAAACAAAACGCATATGCGCTTCTACATGATTTTTGGCCTGTTCCTGATGACAACAGGCCTTTCGGCTCAGCAATACGGCAGCCGTTATACTTCTTCTTCCAACGGTAGTGAGACCGGTACTGCTGTGTACTATGCAGATTATCTCCACGGCCGAATTACGGCTATGGGTGAAGTTTACCGGCGTGAAGCCTATACTGCTGCTCACAAAACCTATCCTAAAGGCACCCTGCTCAAGGTTATCCGTCTGGACAATGGCTTGTCTACCATCGTCCGTGTTAATGACCGCGGCCCTTTTGTTGAGGACGTACTCATTGACCTTTCCAAGGCCGCAGCCATGGACATCGGGCTGCTCAAAGACGGGCGTGCACAGGTCAGGATAGAACCTGTAGGCCATTCTGATCAAAATCCGAGAGGTGGGCAGATTGCCCAGCAAACGACAAGCCGTTCCGCTGCTCCATCCGCTTACAGCAATTACAGCAGCACTCAGCGCCCGGTGGCCTACAGCTCTTCTTCCTACGAACCCCAGTATCCGGCTGCCGCCACACGGAACAGCTACTCCAGGTCAGGAGCTGCTACAGAGCCGTACACTGCCAAAGGAGGGACAACCCGTTACTCCGCTTATAATTCTGCCCCACCTGCCGGACAAGCGTACAGCAACAACGCCTACAATCAGCCACCTCAGGCAGGTAGCACTTATACCGAGCCTTATGCCAGCAATCAGTTTACCGCTAAAGGCGGTTCCCCTGTGAGCCAGCCAGCGTCCTATGGCCAGGTGAGTGGTGGCCTTGCCAGCCGGGCACCCGGAGCGGCAGCGGCTTCAGTAAGCAGGCCACCTGCCAATACAACTGCAAACGCACTGCCGAGAGGTACACAGGGCTACGCTGTTCAGGTAGGCTCTTACCGCAATAATGAAAATGCTGCCCGCCAAGTACAGGAATTGCAGTCTAAGGGCTTAACCAATGTCTTTATCATGAACGCCAACGGGCTGCAGAAAGTCATCATCGCGCCCTTTCCCCAAAAGGCAGAAGCGCAAAATTACCTCGATGGCCTGCGCCGGTCTTTCCTCATGGATGGCCTGGTGACCATGATCCGCTAAACCCTTCTTTCAGGGGAGCTGACCTTAATGGCAGCTCCCCTGAACATGGCTTACCCTCTCTACCAAAAGCCCCTTTCTTCCCTCATTTCTCACATTTTCTATATATTTATGTAATTCGACCCCGCCTTATTGCGTATAAGAATATGTTTGGAGGTGACTTGCAATGTAACGATTGCTCCAAAAAACTCGAAACTTTAATTAACCCCTGCCAACCCAAAAAGCAAACCATATGTTGAACCGCATAATTCTGGGGATAGCTGCAACCTTGCTGTTTTCCCTTCCCTTGTTTTCTCAATCCCCAAAAGACAAAATGGAATATTCCAGCCCCTATGCCGATGCCTGGGCAACGATAGATTCCCTCGAACAGGAAGGGTTGCCCAAATCTGCCCTTGAAGCGACCCAAGCCCTGTACCTCCGCGCCAAAGAAGACGGCCAGGCCGCCGAAAGGGTCCGTGCCCTGATTTACCGCAACAAATACCAAAGCCAACTGGAGGAAGAAGGGCTGGTAAAGGCTATCGCCAATATGCAATTGGAAGCTGATGCAGCTTCTTTTCCGGTCAAGTCTGTGCTCCACTCCCTCTTGGGCGAGCTCTACAAACGCTACCTTGAACAAAACCGGTGGCGCATCGGTGCCCGGACAACCACTACAGAAGAGCGCCCTGAGGACCTTCAGCTATGGACCATCCAACAATTACTCGATGAAACCGGCCGGCAGTACCTCTTGTCGGTTGCTGATCAACGCCTTTTTGACATCTCTATCGAAGAATGGGCAGCCATTACCACCCCCGGCACCCCGGAAACGGAGGGGCTCCGCCCTACCCTCTATGACTTTCTGTCTCATCGGGCTATCGACTACTTTTCCAACGACCAGACCTACCTCAACGAGCCGGCTTATAAGTACATTCTCCGGGATACCCTGGCACTCGCCGGAACCGAAGCCTTCGTGAATGCCAACTTCAGCGGGCGTGATTCCTCCGCTTACACCCTGAACGTACTGCACCTTATGCAAGGCCTCCTGCGCCTTCATGCCAACAACCCTGCTGCACGGATCGATCTCGACCTCAAACGATTAGAGTTTGCTTACCAAAAGCTGATAAACGCCAACAAGGAAACACGCTATGAGCAGGCACTGGAGCGAACCATCGGGCAATACAAGGGAACACCTGAGGTCATGCAAGCCTGGTATGCACTTGCCCGCCACTATCAGCAACTGGGGCAGCAATACCAGCCCTTTGGCGATACGACCCATCGCTGGAAACCAAAAGCCGCCATGGAACTGGCTGAGAAAGCACTCAAAGCCTATCCTGATAATTATTGGACTAAGCCCATTAGAGCCCTGCAGGCGCAGCTAAAGGCCCAAAGACTAAGCTTACAGGCCGAGCAGATCTACCTGCCTGAACAGTCCATGCTCTTTTCCTTGTCTTACCAAAATACAGACAAGTTACACTACCGGCTGATTCCGTTATCGCCCGAAGAGGCTTACCAACTGGAGCAAAACCGCAAAACCGAAAACCTGGAGTTGCTAAAGCAAAAAAACACCCGCCTGTCAGGCGCTATAGACCTGCCGGATGAGGGGGACCTGCAAGAGCACCGCACGGAATTTGCCCTCGATGGCCAGGGTTTTGGCAGTTATGCTCTGCTCTACGCCACCAATAATAATTTTAACGAAGCAGGAAAAGTCAGCGTCGCCTTTTTTACCATTTCAGAGCTTGGCGTCCTTTACCGCAGAAATACCAACCAATTGCTCGTTGCCCACCGGGAGAACGGGCAACCCCTGGCAGGAGTGAACCTGCAGTTCTTCACCACCCGCTACAACCGGGATCAAAACCAGCAGGAGTTCCTTCCCCATAGCACTGCTCAAACAGATGCTGCGGGCATGGTTGCATTGCCTAAAGCCGAGCGTCAATACTACGTAGTGCAACTCAGTCGGGGGGCAGATGTACAAATCCTTAGCGGCGGGTATTCCCAGTACCAGCCTTATGAAGCAGACCCCCGGTCAGAAGTCACACACTTCTTTCTGGACCGCTCTATATACCGACCCGGACAGACCATATACTTCAAAGCCCTCGCCCTGACAAAAGATGCAGCGCATATTCCGTCCGTTCTTCCCAACCGGTCTATCACCCTTACGTTTCAGGATGCTAACCGGCAGGAAGTGGAAGTACTCAAACTACAAACCAATGAGTTTGGCACGGTACAAGGAAGTTTTACCGCACCGCAGGGCGGACTGCTCGGCCAAATGTCAATCCACTCCAGCCTGGGTCAAAATACGCAGTTCTTCTCCGTTGAAGAATACAAGCGCCCAAAGTTTGAAGTGGAACTAAAACCACTCGAGGGGCAGTCTGAGCTGGGCGATACCGTCACCCTGTCGGGCCTGGCTAAAGCCTATGCGGGCAACGTCATTGACGGAGCGCAAGTAGCGTACCGGGTTCAGCGCAGCACCCGCTTTCCGTGGTCTTTCTGGTGGTACCGGATGCCAGATACCCGCAGTATGGAAATTGCTAATGGCACCACCACAACCGGGCCCGACGGCAGCTTTTCCATTGCCTTTCCGGCAATACCCGATGAAACGGTCAATCCAGAAGACCGCCCGGAGTTCACCTACACCGTAACCGTAGATGTTACGGATGCCAACGGAGAAACCCGCTCAGATACCCGCATAATCCGTCTGGGCTATCTCAAGCTTAAAGCCGAGATGGAGATGCCTGCACAGGCCGATCTCGCCGATCCGATGATGACTCTGCAGCTATTTGCGCAAAACCTGGATGGCAACCCCACTGAGGCTCAGGGGCAGCTGACCATAGAAGCCCTCGCCCCACCTCCCCGCGCCCTCGTTGAGCGCTACTGGGAGCGCCCCGACTACTATCTGATGGAGAAGGCAGAGTTCGTACAACGCTTCCCCCACCTGCCTTACGCTGATGAGCACAAAAAGCACAATTGGGCAGCTACTGGCACCGCGTTTGAACAAGCCATACAAACGGACGGGCAGGACACTCTGTTCCTGAATTATTCCGGCTGGAAGGTAGGGCACTACCGGGCCACCCTGCGCCTGAAAGACGAAAGCGGGGAAACCGTGGAGTCTATCAAACACTTTGCCCTCTTTGACAGCAAAAAGCAACAGCTGCCGGCAGGTACCGTCGTATGGGGAACGCCTGTTAAAGAAGGGGCCTTACAGCCAGGTGATACGTATCAGCATTTGCTGGGCAGTGCCACCGCAAAGATCCCCTTCCTGATCGAAGTGGAACAGCGCAACGGCGTTAAGCGGCAGGAGTGGCTCAAGCCCTCCAGCTGGCAACGCATCAGTCAGTCTGTTACAGAAAACGACCGGGGCAATTTGTTCTTCCACGTACAGGCCTTGCAGTACAACCGCTTTTTCCAGTTCCAGCAGTCCGTTCAGGTGCCCTGGAGCAACAAGGAACTCAATATTTCCTACCGCACCTTCCGCGATAAGCTGCTGCCCGGCTCAGAGGAAACCTGGGAGCTCAAAATCAGCGGACCGGAAAAAGAGGCCGTTGCTGCCGAGCTGGTAGCCGGTATGTACGATGCCTCCCTCGATGCCTACCGCATGCACAACTGGTACTTCAACCCCTACCCCATGGCTTCCCCCCGGGCTCAATGGTCGGCACAGATCTTCTCCGCCGCCTATGGCAATTCGTACTTCTACAGCGGCCGGGCTTCGATCACCCAATGGAGCCGCCAATACCCGCAACTCAACTGGTATAACTGGTACAGCTATGGACGCGGATATCCATACCTCGCCACTGAATCCCGGTCTTTTGATGATGCAGCCGGACAATCCGATGGGATCGTTGCCTATTCTGCAAAAATAGCGAACGCAGAGGCTGGTGCACGACCGATGGCAGCTACTCCGCCACCCAGCCCCAAAGCAGATAGTGCGGAAGGTGGAGCGCCTCAGCCAACCCCAAAGCCTCATATCCGCCGCAACCTGAAAGAGACGGTCTTTTTCTTCCCGCAGCTGCGGACGGATGAAGAGGGCAACGTCATTGTGCGTTTTACTATGAACGAAGCGCTCACCCGCTGGAAATTCCTGGCTTTTGCACATACCACTTCTCTGCAATATGCTCTTTCCGAACAGGAGGTTGTCACCCAAAAGCAGCTTATGGTACAGCCCAACGCTCCACGTTTTGTGCGGCAGGGCGACCGTATTGCTTTTACCGCCAAGGTGAGTAACTTATCGGAAAGCGAACTGCAGGGTGCCGCCCAACTGCAACTATTTGATGCAGTGAGCATGCAGCCTATAGATGCCGTGTTCGGCAATACGAAGCAGGAACAGCCTTTCTCCATTGAAGCAGGGCAATCGCAGGGCGTTTCCTGGATGCTCGAGGTACCTGAAGATTTCACCGGCGCGATCGTCCACCGGGTCACAGCTGAGGCCGGCAGCTATGCTGATGGAGAAGAAAGTGCCCTACCGGTCCTTACCAACCGGACCCTCGTCACGGAAACGATGCCCCTGCCGATCGGTGGGGCAGCAAGCAAGACCTTCGACTTCAGCGCCATGAAAAAAGCGCAACAGTCCAAAACACTGCAGCAGCATCAGTTCACCCTGGAGTTCACCTCCAATCCGGCATGGTACGCAGTGAAGGCACTCCCCTATCTCATGGAGTACCCCCACGAATGCACCGAGCAGATCTTCAGCCGCTACTACGCCAATAGCCTGGCTTCCTCGGTAGCCAATCAGTATCCGGAAGTACAGCGCGTGTTCGAGCAGTGGCGCTCAACCGATGCCCTGCTAAGTGAGCTGGAGCAAAACCAGGACCTTAAAAATATCATTCTGGAGCAGACGCCCTGGGTGCGCAATGCCCAAAGTGAAACCGCACAGCGTAAACGTATCGGGTTGCTCTTCGACCTCAACCGCATGGGGTATGAAAAGACTGAAGCACTGGGCAAACTCAAAGAGCGGCAAAGTTCCAACGGCGGCTTTGCCTGGTTCCCCGGCGGGCGCGAAAGCTGGTACATCACGCAGTACCTGATGGAAGGGCTGGCACGGCTTCAACTGCTGGGCGTGGAAGACATTGCAAAGGACCAGAACGCCCGGAACATCCTGGAGCGCGGCCTCGCCTTTGTAGATGAAGAAGTGGCAGATTACTACACCAAGGCTATGTCCAGAAAGGATAGCCTGCTGCCAAATATTGCCATCCACTACCTCTACACCCGATCTCTTACCGCTGATCAGGAGCTTTCCGGGACTGCAAATGAGGCGTTCGGCTTTTACCTGAAACTGGCTCAGGAAAAGTGGTTAGAGCGCAATCTTTACGAGCAAGCTATGCTGGCGGTAGTTTTCCAAAAGCAGGATATGCCGGAACAAGCCACCAAAATCATGAAGTCCCTGCGCGAGCGCGCCCTTTACAACCAGGAAATGGGCATGTACTGGAAGTACGATTATGGCTTCTATTGGTACCAACTGCCGATTGAAACCCATGCCATGCTCATCGAGGCCTTCGCTACCGTTGCTAAGGACGAAGAAGCGGTGGAGCAACTCAAAGTGTGGCTGCTGAAAAACAAACAGACCAACCACTGGGAGACCACCAAGGCCACGGCAAGTGCGGTCTACGCTATGCTCCGTTTCGGCGAAAACTGGCTGGCTTACGACGAGCCCGTGCAGGTCTCCTTCCCGAAGCTGGACAACGATGTCTATCAGGCACAAATCAACGAAGCGCAAAAGAACGCTGAAGCAGGCACCGGGTATTTCAAAACCCAATGGGACGGCAAGGCCATTCAGCCGGGCTTCCGCCAAATCAAGGTCGACAACCCCAACCCGGGCATCGCCTGGGGTGCAGCCTACTGGCAATACTTTGAAGACCTCGATAAAGTGGAGTCCTTCAAAGCCACCCCTTTAGTTATGAACCGGACCCTCTACCGGGAAGAGCTGGGCGACACCGGCCCCATCTTGGTTATCGTTACCCCCGAACTAAAACTGAAACCCGGCGACAAACTCATAGTCCGCATTGACATCAAAGTGGACCGGGCCATGGAGTACGTGCACCTGCAGGACATGCGGGCAAGCGGCCTGGAGCCGGTCAACGTACTGAGCCGGTATCAATGGCAGGGCGGCTTAGGCTACTACCAAAGCACCCGGGATGCCTCTACCGACTTCTTTATTTCGTACCTGCCTAAAGGAACCTATACGCTGGAGTACCCCCTTCGGGTCAGCCACCGCGGGGACTTCACCAATGGCATGGCGCGCCTGCAGTGCATGTACGCACCGGAGTACAGCAGCCACTCAGCAGGGGTACGGTTGAAGGTGGAGTAGACTTGCGTATTTATCAGAGTTTATTTGATATTGCTGCTTTCGACCCTGGAGCTTTGTAAACCTCCAGGGTTGAAAGCACTTTCCGGCCCGGACAACAGAATTTCATCCAGGAATATCCAGCTCTTGCCTCCAGGGTTGGGGTGCCAGTCCGGGTTGCGCAAGGGACTGCGGACTTCCACCTTTACATAGCGGGCGTCCACCGGCTCAAACTCGATCGGAAAATACTTCAGTTCTGCTTCCGCGACATCCTTGTCGATAGCGGGCCAGTCCGCCCTCGCCACCTCCCGGAATCGCCGCCCATCGGAGGAAACAAAAACAATAGCGCCTTTGGGGAAGAAAATCCAACTGGCCGGCCTCGATAAGGCACTGATAGTCAACTCGCTAAGTAGAGTTGACGCCGGTAGTTCCATCACCGCACTCATGTGCTCCCCTTCGTACCCCAGCCAGTTGCCTGCTGTAAACACCTCTGTGCCTTTTTGCAAGTCGACCAGGGACGCGCCCCCTTGTGCCTGAAATTTTCCGGACGGTGGGTTCAGCAATTCCCCACGCGCCGCCCTAAGCCCCGCTTTGACAAACCGGGCTTGTTCGACCTCACTATCGTTCCAGCCTTCCTTTAATGCAAATGCCCGAATCTCTGCTGTTTCCCGCAGCACCAGGGAGTCCGGGAACACAGGCGACGCTGCGTCGGGCGGCGTTCCGTCCAGGGTGTAGTGCACGCGCACGCCCTTGAAATTAGACACCGCACGGATCACCATCGAATCGTGAAAAAGCGTAGAAGGTGCTTCGATTAAAGGTGGGTTCAGCGCAGCGGTGCCGAAAACCTCGCGGTCGGCTTCCCGTTGCACGATTACTTGCGGGTGCGCCTTCATCCATTCCGACAGGCCAGTTTCAGAAATATCCGTTTGCCAGAGGTACAAATGCTGTAAACCCGGCAACTGATCAATATGCTCCAGGCTGGCATCGGTCACAGCCGTACCGTACAGGTTGAGGACTTGCAAGTGGGGCAGTTTAGGTAAAACCGACAGCCCCTCATCGGTAATCCGGGAGCCCTGCAACTGTAGCTTTTTAAGGTTGGTGAAGCCGGTAAGTTGATCTGCCAGCGCATCCGAAAAATTGCTATACCCACAGTGCAGCTCAATCACCCGGCCGGCATACTTGCTAAGGGGGGCAAAACTCCGGGTATTAAGGGCCGTATCCCGCGCCATATTCACCAGCAAAAAGGGGCTGTCTTCCGCAGCTACTTCCACACGCAGGCCTTGCGCATTCAGTTTTTGTACGGTTTCGAGCGGCAAAGGCTGGAGATACAGCTTTGCCCAGTGGTCTGCCGGTGCCTGATAAGCTTCCAGTAGGGTAGCCACAGCAGCCCGGTCTTCTACATCGCCCACCTTGCAGTCGAAGCAAGCCCCATTAATCATCCACCATTCCAGGAGCTGTATCTCACCTTCAGACAACTGAGGCTTGCCCTCCGGAGGCATGTGCTCCTCCACTTCCATTGGCAAATGCACGCGCTCCAGCAAAAGGCTTTGGGCGGGTATGGCTGTATTGAATAAAGGGCCGCTGTCCCCGCCTGCCATTAGCCCGGCCTGGTCTGTGAGTAACAGCCCACCTTTTGACTTGGAAGGCTTATGGCAACCGGTGCACTTTTGATCCATAATGGGCTGAATGATGATATCGTAGACCAGCGCTTCTTCGATATCCTCAACTTTTTGGGGCGCAACGGGGCGCTCAAAGAGGTAATCAGTACCGTGGGTCATCGCCCCACCGAAGTGCCCGGCGGCGAACAAAACGGCACCACAGACCCACAATAGATGAGGGTACGCTTTAGCCAGTAATGGGACATAGGCTTTATGCCCGAGGTAAAGCAGCAGAGCACTAACTACGGTTGCAATCCCTAGCCAACGGTGGTACTGCAGGAGGTTTTCTTCATAGCCCCCTTCCTCCGCTAGCCACCAGCCGGTAGCAGCTGCCACTATAGAAGCCAGCGTACCCAGAAGCAGAGAAAGCCCGATAGCCGGTTGGTAATTATTGTGCTTTTGCCATCGCTGCAACCCTTCCATCAGCATACCCAGCAGCAGGAAGCCAATGGGCAGGTGGACAATCAGTGGGTGTAGTCGGGCTATGTTTATTGGTAACCATTCCATTATCGGGAGATTTGACTCAGAAAAATTTCATCCAGAAAGATCCAGGCGGGGCGGCCCGCACCGTCGTGCCATTCCGGCAGCTCGCGTGAACAGACCAGGATATGCAGGTGCTCATACCGGCGGGGCGGCAGCGCCACCTCCAGAAAGGTATGCCGGGTGGGTGCAGCGGCAGCAGGAGGGCTTACAGTAGCCTCCCCTACTAGTTCGCCCGACTCATATACCTGTACCAGGGCCGGCTTCATGATCCAGGCCCCAGCATCATCCAGCAGGCTCAACGTCAGCCGATTGGCAGCGGTGGGCGTGTCCAGCTCAAGCATCAGGTGCAGGGTATCGGTTTCCCAGCCCAGCCAGGCTTCAGGAGAAGCAGCAAAGTTGAGGGCCCCTTTCTGCCGGTCCGTCAGGGCAGGCAAGCCGGCTCCGCTGTACCGGGAGGACGGCGCGGGTTGCGCAGCCACCACCTTAACCGGATGATCCTGCTTCAGGCTGCGAATAGTTAGTGCCACTTCCGGGCTATCCGCAAAGTCTTCATGGAAAGCCCGGGCGCGCACTACCGCAGTTTGCGCCAGGTGCAACGGACCTTCGTACAGGAGGCTGCCGGGCACCACCGGGCTGTCATCCAAAGTGTAGCGGAGCTGAACGCCCGGATAATCAAGCTCAAGGCGGACTGCAGCAGCCTCCTCAAAAAAGACCGAATCGGCTTCTACCTGGGGTGGGCTCAGCGAAATACGGGGCTGAGCAGATACCACCCCGCTGCCTAGCATAACCAGCATAATGAATAGCCTTGTCATACCCGGATGAGTTTTATAGGGTAAGTGAATTCGGCATTCCATTGGGCAACGTAGAGGTTCTCGTCTTCATCCACACAAACATCGTGGGGATGAGTAAAAACGCGCAACACCTGATACATAGACCTGAGCTCCTCCCCTTCATAGCGGGGCGCCACACCACCCGGTGCCGATACCAAACGGTTGTGCTCATCGAGGATGGAGACAAAACCGGTGCCGCTGCTGCCATCGCCCGACCAGATTGTGGCAAGATAGACGTTAGAGCCATGCACTACAGGCCGGCAGATGTACGCTCCGGGCAAGTCAATGATCCCATTCAGGGTGCCATCCATACCAAAGCGCTTCAGCTGATTTTGCTGCCGAGCGGTGATGAGCAATTCCGGCTCCTCTCCTCGCTGATCGATGCAGATGCCATGTGCGTTCAGGAACTGCGCATCCCCTTCGCCTTTTCCACCAAAAACATTCAGCAGTTCGCCTTTTTGATTGTAGTGCAGGATAAACTGCCTCCCATAACCATCGGCCACATAGACATCGCCATTATCAGCAATCGCGGTTTCGGTGGGCAGGTATTGAGCCGGGGCATCGTACATACCCGATTCTTTAGGATATACCCACGTCCATATCACCCGTCCTTCCAGCGTAGTTTTAATAATCTCGTGCCGCTCCGTATCGGTGATGTAGAGAAACTCCTCCCCTCCTTCATCTTTGAGGGTCAACCCATGCGCCCCCGGATATTCAGTGCCCCAGGCATCAAGCAATTTGCCATCGCGGTTGTAAATCAGAATATTATTGCGGGTATGATTGGTCAGCAGCAGGATCCGCCCCTGCTTATCCTGTACCAGTTCATGACAGTCTTTTACCGGATAGAACTGTGGATTCAGGGCGCCCCAGTTGAGGTCTGCCTTGTATCGATAATCTCCGTGCCCCAGCAGGAGCTCCCCCCGGCTTGTCCAGGATACCAGCCCCAGCCCCGCCGCCGCCCAAAGGCTTTGTTTGAGAAATTGCCGACGCTTCATCATGCCAATAGGTCTTTGACCACATGCCCTTCCACATCGGTAAGCCGGAAGCGCCGCCCCTGATATTTATAGGTAAGCTGCTCGTGGTCGATGCCAAGCAAATGCAGCATGCTCGCCTGAAAATCGTGGACATGCACGGGGTTTTTGGTGATATTGTACCCGAAATCATCGGTTTCTCCATACACCAGCCCTGGTTTTACCCCACCTCCGGCCATCCACATGGTGAAGCAGCGCGGGTGGTGGTCCCGCCCGTAGTTGGTCTCCGTCAGCGTACCCTGAGAGTAGTTGGTCCGGCCAAATTCGCCTCCCCAGATGACGAGGGTATCCTCCAGCATGCCGCGCTGCTTCAGGTCCATGACCAGCGCTGCCGAAGCCTGATCCACATCTTTTGCCTGTTTAGCGATAGCAGTAGGCAGGTTGTCGTGCTGATCCCAGCCCATGTGGTAGAGCTGTATGAAACGGACGCCACGCTCTGCCAGCCGGCGGGCCAGCAGGCAATTCGCTGCGTAAGTGCCGGGGGTCATGGCGTCGGGGCCATACATTTGGTAGATGTAGTCGGGCTCATTCTCTACGCTCATCACCTCGGGCACGGAGGTCTGCATACGGTAAGCCATTTCGTACTGTGCAATCCGGCTCTGTATTTCCGGGTCTTGCGTTTCTGCATGTTGCATGCTGTTGAGTGCTTCCAGTTTGTCCAGCATTTTGCGCCGCCCGCTACGGCCCAATCCTGCCGGATCATTGAGGTAAAGCACGGGGTCTTTGGCTGCCCGAAACTGCACGCCCTGATGCAAAGAATGCAGAAAGCCGTTGCCCCAAAGCCGGGAGTACAGAGGCTGCCCGTTCGGACGGCCCGTGCCCCGGGACAAGAGTACGGTGAAGGCGGGCAGGTTTTCGTTGTCGCTGCCCATACCGTAGCTCAGCCAGGAGCCAATACTTGGGCGACCGGGCTGCTGGGAGCCGGTTTGGAAAAAAGTAATGGCCGGGTCGTGGTTGATGGCCTCGGTGTACATCGATTTGACGATGCACAGCTCATCGGCAATCTTGGCCGTATAGGGCAGCAGGTCGCTGACCCAGGCACCGCTCTGCCCATGTTGCTGAAAGGGGAAGAGCGAGCCCACCAACGGGAAGCTGTCCTGTCCGGAGGTCATACCGGTGAGACGCTGCCCCTGCCGTATAGACTCAGGGAGATCCTGCCCCCGCCGCTTTTGCAGCACCGGCTTGTAGTCAAAAAGTTCTAGCTGTGATGGCCCGCCGCTCTGGAACAGGTAAATAATCCGTTTCGCTTTTGCAGGATGGTGCAGGGCTTTCAATACGCCTTCAATGCCCTGCCCGGATTCCGTGATAATGCCTTTATCGTTGGCGCGAAAACAGCGTAGCCCCAACAGGGAGCCCAATGCAGCCGTACCGAGCCCAACAGCGGTTTTGGACAGGAAAGCGCGACGGTTGAGTTGCAATGATCGTTCTTCGAATGGATTCATCAGCTTAAGTTTTAGCCACGAGTAATAGCCTCGTCCAGGTTAAAAATAGTATTGGCAACCAGAGTGTAGGCGGCTATATCAGCTACCGGAAGCGTATCCGGTAAGGTGTAGGCACCCGTTGAAAGGTAGTTTTCCGCTGCCTCCGGGGTTTCGGCGTAGGCCGCACGCTCCTCTTCAAAGTAGTCCAGTAACACCTCCAGCTCCGCCGCATTCAGTGCGGCTGAGGTGACCGATTGGAATATGAAGGCAATCCGTTCCTTTGCGCTATTACCCCCCTTTTCCCAAGCCTGCAGCGCCAGAGCTTTGCTGGCCTCCAGTACCTGTGGGTCGTTGAGGAGCAACAGCGCCTGAAGCGGGGTATTGGTCTCCTGCCGCTTTACGGTGCAGAGGTCCCGTGAGGGGGCATCCATGATCAGCATGCCAGGCGGGGGGACCGTGCGTTTCCAGAAGGTGTAGAGGCTTTTTCGGTAACGGTCTGACCCTTCACTGACTACGTAGCGGGCGGTACTGCCACCCCCGCCACCGGTCGTCTCTTCCCACAGCCCTTCGGGCTGATAGGGTTTTACGCTGGGGCCACCGACGGTTGTGTTCAGAAGCCCACTCACGGCAAAGGCCTGATCCCGGATCATCTCAGCTTGCAACCGCAGGCGGGGCGCCCGGGCCAGCCATCGATTTTCCGGGTCCCGCTCCAACAGCTCGGGGCTGGCAGTAGCCGTCTGCTGATAGGTAGCGGATTGCACCATGTACCGAAGCATCGCTTTTACATCCCAACCGGCTTCTCTGAATTTGATCGCCAGAAAGTCCAACAGTTCCGGATGGGTGGGCAGTGCCCCCTGATTGCCGAAGTCGAAGGGGGTTGCTACAATCCCGGTGCCAAAGAGCTGCTGCCAGAGCCGGTTAACCGTTACCCGGGCCGTGAGTGGGTTTTCGGGCGCAAAGAGCCATTTGGCAAGTCCGAGCCGGTTGTTGGATACTCCTTCTGGTAAGGATGGTAATGCAGAGGGTACTGCCGGTTGTACTTCTGCTGCATGCTGATCGTACTGTCCGCGATTGAGGATGTAAGTCTTACGGGGCTCCGCCTGTTCTTCCATTACCATCAGGTCGATGTACGGCAGGGTATCCCGGTTGTTGATGAAGGTGAGCATGCTATCAATAGCCTCCTGCGTGATTCGTACTGAAGGTTTCGGAGCATAACGGAAGTTTTGGTTCAATTCACCTACAAAGCCTTTCTCCGGAATATTATTAAAAAAACCAAAAAGGCTGAAGTAGTCTTTCTGACTGATAGGGTCGTATTTGTGGTCGTGGCAGCGGGCGCATTCCATAGTCAGCCCAAGGAAAGCAGTACTGAGGGTCTGAGCGCGGTCAGCTACGTATTCCACCCGGTACTCTTCGTCGATCACGCCGCCCTCTGCCGTGATTTTATGGTTGCGGTTGAAGCCGGTGGCGATGCGCTGTTCCAGTGTGGGCTCCGGGAGGAGATCGCCAGCCAACTGCCAGGTGACAAATTGGTCGTAGGGCATATTCTCCTGAAAAGCGTGTATGACCCAGTCCCGCCAAGGCCACATCACCCGCTCAAAGTCGTCCTGATAGCCGTGGGTGTCGGCATAGCGGGCAATGTCCATCCAATCCAGGGCCATGCGCTCGGCGTAGGCAGCTGAGTGGAGAAAGGTGTCCACCAGACGTGGCCAGGCATCGGGGCGGTCGTCATTGACGAAGGCTTCCACCTCTTCGAGGGTGGGTGGCAGCCCCCGCAGGTCAAAAGACAGCCGGCGGATCAGTTTGGCACGGTCGGCTTTTGGCGATGGTGCCAAACCCTGACTTTGCTGTCTGGCCAGGATAAAGTGATCGATTTCATTCTGCGCCCAGCCTTCCCCTGCTTCAGGGACCTGCGGCTTTTCAGGCGGCAGAAAGGCCCAGTGTTTTTTCCACGCTGCACCTTGCTCTACCCACCGGCGCAGCAAGGCTTTCTCCTGTGCGGTAAGCGTGAGGTTGGATTCCGGTGGCGGCATGACCTCTTGAGGGTCTTCCGAAAAAATGCGCTGAATCAGGGTGCTTTTCTCCGGGTCTCCAGGCACCAGTGCATAATGGTCTTGCGCTTTGCCCAAAGCAGCAAAAGCGTGGGCTTCGGTATGCAAGCCCAGGCCCGCCTCCCGGGTAGCCTCGTCCGGGCCATGGCATTTGAAACAGCGGTCAGAAAGGATGGGCTTGATGTGGAAGTTGAAGTCAACCACTTCGGGCAATGCGCTAATACGCCCTACTTCCGCAGGATGGTCCTCTGTACAGCTGAAAACCATTATCGTGCAGAGAAGAGCAAAGCAATAGGATTTCAGGTTTGACATGTTGTGATTTTTTTGGTTTTAAACGGTGGGCTCTTCTATCTATCCGCCAGCCATTGGCGATAGATAGCTTGTAACTCCGCGCCCTTTTCCGGGTATGCCTCAATGAGGTTCGTTGCCTCTCCAATATCTTGTTTGAGATTAACCAGGAATAGACCATCTACAACGGGACTCCAGGGGGCATCCGGGTTACCGGCCGGATCAATAGGGGCATACAACAGCTTCCAGTCGCCCTTGCGGACTGCCCAACGGTCCGGGCCTTCCCAAATCAGATGCATGTGGGGCGATGCCGTATTATCTTCAATGACGCCCTTTAGGGATTGCCCCTCCAAATGACCGGGTACGGACTTTGCGCCTGCATAATCCAGAATGGTGGGGAACCAATCCATACCAGCTACCATTTGATCGCGGACCGCTCCGGCGGAGATAGCTTTCGGATAGCTGATCATAGCGGGCACCCGTATTCCGGCTTCAAACAGGGAAAACTTGCAGCCCCGGTAAGGCCCGGCATACCCTCCTCCGCCAAAGGTGCGGGCCTCGGTACTGTGCCCGTGGTCGGACTGCAGGATGACAATCGTATTTTCTCTTAGCCCGTAGCGGTCCAGTTGATCCATTAGCCGCCCCAGGCTCTCGTCAATGGTGCTGATAAAAGCAGCGTACTCCCGCCGGGGCGAAGGCAGCTCAGCGTAGTAGTCCCGCCAATGCGACTTGGCCTGCAGAGGGTAATGCGGCATATTAATGGCGTAGTACAGGAAGAATGGTTCTTCGCGGTGACCCCGGATGTAGTCATGGGCTTCCTGCTCCATCAGGTCGAGAAAAAACTCGCCGTCATGCCAGACTTCCTCCCCGTTGCGCCAGAGGTCGTGCCGGTTGGGGCCATTCCAATAGAAAAAGTGGGAGTAATTGTCAATACAGCCGCCCATATGCCCGAAGGAGTGGTCAAAGCCCTGCCCGTTGGGCATTTTATCGGGCTGATAGCCCAGGTGCCATTTACCGATGTGGGCCGTATGATAGCCTTCCGCCTTCAGGGCTTCTGCCAGGGTAAAGGCTTCAGTAGGCAAGCCCTCATTTGAACCCGGCTGTGAGGTAGCGTTGTTGTTCAACCCGGCTTTAGTGGGCGTCATCCCGGTCAACAGGGATGCCCGGGAGGGGGAACAGACCGAGGAGCCCGCATAGAATTGCGTGAAACGCACCCCGCTTGCTGCCAGGGCATCCATATTGGGGGTATACAAATCAGGGGCCCCGTAACAACCCATGTCCAACGTACCCTGATCATCGGTAAAAATAAGGATGACATTAGGCTTTTCCCGGGCGTTCTGACCAGTAGCATAACTCCAGCTGCAAAGTAATAACCAGGCAAGTAGGGGACGTATCATTCCAGGTATGTTTGTAGTTCAGGGTCTGTGGACAGGGAATACGGGCGGGCGGTGGTATCAATTGCCCATTCCCGGTTGGGCGCAGGGCCCATTTCTAATTGCAGAGTACCGCCAGCCTGAATGTCATCGTAGTCAATACAGGTGAAAGGATGCGCTTCTCCATTGAGGGTCGCGTGCTGAATGTAGACCTGCTCCGGGCTATTGCCAGGGGCCTTGATATTGAACGTTTGTCCGTTGTCCAGTTGCAGCACTACCGATTCAAACAAGGGGCTGCCCATTACATACTGTGGGGTGCCCGGGCAAACCGGGTAGAAGCCCATAGCGCTGAAAACAAACCAGGCTGAAGTCTGCCCGTTGTCCTCATCGCCACAGTAACCGTCGGGCGTAGGCTGATAGAGCTTTTCCATCACCTCCCGCGCTTTAGCCTGAGCTTTCCAGGGCTGCCCGGCGTAGTTGTACAAATAAATCATATGCTGAATGGGCTGATTGCCGTGGGCGTAGTTGCCCATATTCACAATCTGCATCTCCCGTATTTCGTGTATGGTAAAGCCGTAGTAGCTGTCGTCAAATTGGGGGGGCATGCTGAAGACCTCGTCCAGTCGATTGGCGAAAGGCTCTGCTCCGCCCATCAGCTCCATGAGCCCGGCGATATCGTGAAAGACCGACCAGGTATAATGCAGGCTGTTGCCTTCGGTGAAAGCATCGCCCCACTTAAGCGGGTTGAAGGGCGATTGGAATTCACCATTTTCCAATTTACCGCGCATCCATCCGGTTTCCGGGTCGAAGAGGTTGCGGTAGCGTTGGCTTTGCTGGTAAAAGCGTTTAGCCACATCCGTCTTGCCCATGGCGCGAGCCATTTCCGCCAGGGTGAAGTCAGCGTAGGCATACTCCAGCGTACGGGCGGCATTCTCATTAATGCCCACATCGTAGGGGACGTACCCCAGCTTGTTGTAATAATCCACACCGGCGCGCCCTACTGACTGTACCGGACGCCCTTCATCCTGATCGGCATTCTTCATCATGGCATTTAATAGTAGTTCCGCATCGTAGCCCTCCACGCCCTTCAGATAAGCATCAGCAATAATGGGGGTGGAATTCGAGCCAATCATACAATCCCGGTGCCCGGGGCTTGCCCATTCCGGCAGCCAGCCCGATTCCACGTAAGTGTTTTCCAGCCCCTGCATGATCTGACTGTTGCGCTCCGGGTACATAAGGTTGAAAAAAGGAAAAACCGCCCGGAACGTATCCCAAAAACCGTTGTCGGTATAGAGATACCCGGGGCGGACTTCTCCGTTATAAGGACTGTAGTGTATGATTTGCCCGTTTTCATCAATTTCGTGCAAAGGGCGCGGGAACAAAAGCAACCGGTAGAGACAGGAGTAAAAGGTCTGTATATCGGCTTCTTTCCCGCCTGACACTTTGATGCGGCTCAGCTCAGCCTGCCAGCGGTCGTGCCCGGCTTGTTTGGTGGCTTCGAAAGAGGCCTGTCCAATTTCCCGGTCGAGGTTGAGTTGTGCCTGCTCCGGGCTGATGAAGGAGGAGGCCACTTTGACCTGTACCTGCTCTCCCCGCTCCGTTGCAAAGCCCACGATTGCACCGACGTGCTCGCCTTCGTTGTCCAACGTATTCGGCATGAGCTGCCAGCCGTCGCCCCAGGTATGGTGTACGGTGAAATCTTTATCAAACTCTGCCACGAAGTAGTTGTGGAAGTTGTCAGGCACCCCACCGTGGTTGTTGCGGCAGTAGCCGATGATCTTCCGCTCTTCCGGCAATATTTTCACCATCGAGCCCCGGAAGAAACCATCGAGCAGAATGTAGGCAGAATCAGTTTCAGGAAAGGTGAAACGGAATTGCACGGCGCGTTCAGTGGGTGCCATCTCTGTGACCACATCGTAGTCAGCCAGGTAGACTTTGTAGTAATGCGGCTGCACGGTTTCCGCTTTGTGCGAAAACCAGGACGCCCGCTCCTCCTCCTGAAACTTCAGCTTACCGGTCACTGGCATGAGAGAGAAAGCCGCATAATCGTTGATCCACGGACTCGGCTGATGGGTCTGTTTGAAGCCCCGGATTTTATACGCATCGTACTGATAGGTCCAGCCGTCGCCCATTTTGTTGGTCATGGGGGTCCAGAAGTTCATGCCCCAGGGCATCGCAATCGCCGGATAGGTATTGCCATTGGAGAGGCTAAACTCCGAGTCAGTGCCCATCAGCGGATTGATGTAGCTGACGTAATCGACAGGGCCCGCTCCCGGGCTTCCTGCAGTATCTGATGTCGTGCAGCCCAGCAGTAAGCACAGACTGAACCAGCTCAGCAAAATCAAATATCTGGTATACTTCATAACGTTAGTTCAGAATCACTTCATCGAGGAATGTCCACAGCTCTTTACCCCGGGCACCGTGCCAGGCCGGTGGCCAACCATAGTTGTAGACTTTGATTTTTACGTAGCGGTACTGCCCTGCTTCGAGATTGAGCTTGTAGCGGTATACTTTAAGCTCGTGTGCGTCCTGAGGCGGCAGGTCCAGGCTGCCGATCGGCTGCAAAGCACCGGGCTGATTCCCTGCCAGCACCTCTATTTTATCCGGTGGGAAAATATAAGACTGGGTATCTTTGAGAGCGCCCACTTCCAATTCTGTGACTTTAGTAGGCTCCCCGAAGTCAATATCCAGAAAGATGTTGTCTTTGATGCCTGTCCAGCGGTTGTCGTTGTAGCTCTCGGAACCAATTTCCTGATCAAAAATCAGCTCCGCGCCCTCCTTTCCGTAAGGGAAGTCGCTTTGCTCTACGCTGTATTTGGGATAACCAGTCGGCAATCCTGCCAGAACGCTCTGGTAATAGGGCTTTTCAAAGAAGGCGCTTGGGTTGAGCCCTTCCTCGTAGGCGATGGCCTTTACCGTGGTGTTTTCCCGGATGGTGAATGGGCCGTTGTAAGGCGTGCTGCTGTCGTCCGGTTCGCTCCCATCCAGGGTGTAGTAGATCTTAGCGTCCTTGTTTTTGGAAGCCAGCTCAATGGTGCGCCCTGTCCGGAAAAAAGCACCAGGTGCCACATCGTATGGCGCAGGCGTTCCCACGACCGGAATTTCCGCCACAGCGGTGTCCTCAAAGTCGCCGGGGAAGGTCGCTGCCGGATCGCTGCCCCAGTTGTAATTGGGCTCAGGCCCAAGTTCAAAGACCAGCTCCCCGCCCTGCATGATGGCCTCATAGGCAATATAGTTTTTATCGTACGGCTGACCATTGAGGGTAACCGACTGAATGTAAATTTGCTCAGGCGACACATTATTGGCGATGATGGTGAAGTCCTCTCCGCTTTCCAGGTGGAGGACCGCTTTGGGGTGGAGGGGCGCGGTAAGCTGGAACACGCCATCTCCCGGAGCGACCTGATACATCCCCATTGAACTGAGCAGGTACCAGGCTGACATCTGCCCCAAATCCTCGTTGTTGATGAAGCCCTCCTGCGGGTTGGGCTGGTACATCGTGGTCAGCACCTCATTGACGTAGCGCTGTGCCAGCCAGGGCTTGCCTACGTAGTTGAACAGGTAAGGCATGTGGTGGCCGGGCTCATCTCCGTGCCCGTACTTCCCGATAAATCCGGAAATATCCACGTGCTGATGCCCTTCAAGGGGCGATTCATTTTGAAAAACACCCTGTAGCCACTGCGCATAGGCCTCCCGTCCGCCGTGAAGCTGCATCACCCCTTTCATATCATGTGGGGAATAAGCCGAGTAGGCCCAGATGTTGCCGGAAATGTAGTGCCCTTTGAGGGAATTCCACTTCGTTGTATCCAGCAGCAGGTGCTCTCCGGTAGCCGTGATGGGCATAAAATAACCCGTCTGCGGGTCAAAAAAATTGCGGTAGCCGATCGCACGGCGGTCAAATAAAGTTTGGTCTTTCGTTTTGCCCAGCTTCTCGGCTACCCGGGCTATCGCCCAATCGCAATAATTTTGTTCAGTGGTTTTGGATACAGAAGCGCCGGTTTCGGCGGTCACATATCCATATTTCAGGTATTCGTCCATACCGTTCAGATCGCTCACCATGCTGTGCTTTGTGCGGTCGAAGGCGGCATACCGGATGGCTTCGTACGCAGCGTCGGTGTTAACGCCGGGGATATTTTTCAGGACAGCATCCGCTACGGGAGAGACGGCGCTGTACCCAATCATGCAGCGGTTGTCGTAGCCCAGGCATTCCCAGCTCGGCAGCCCTACATCCTCCACAGCTACCCGCGAGGACAAGCTGTTCACAAACCCGGCTGTCTGCTCGGTTTCAATGATGGTGAAGAGTGGGTGCAGCCCCCTGTAGGTGTCCCAGGTAGAGTAGTTGCTGTACTGAGGGATATCACTTTGCCGCACTTTGCCCTCGACGTAGTATTGCCCATCAGCATCAGAAATGAGGTTGGGAGAGATAAAGGCGTGGTAGAGACCGGTGTAAAACAGCTTCATCTGACGGTCGGTCGCGCCCTCAATCTCAATTTTAGCGAGCACTTTTGCCCATTCCCGGCGGGCATTTTTGTGCGCAAGATCAAAATCATTCACCGCTTCAGCTGCAAAATTGGCTTTGGCGCCCTCTATGGAAATGGAGGACAGCGCCAGGTGGACTTCCACGCTTTCACCGGGTGCCAGATCGAAGCGGACCTGCCCCAGCAAGCCTTTCCCACTGCCTTTATTCCCTGAAACCGGCTCGCCTTTTCTAACCAGATTGAAGCTGGATACCGGTTGAGAAAATTTTGCATAAAAATACTGCGTGCGGTCTCCTGCCGACCAGCCATCACAATCTTTGTAGCCAACGATTTCGGAATCCGAAATGAGTTCCAGGTAAGTATCCTGGATATTTTCATTAATCTGATGATTAGGGTCGAAAAGCAGGTAATCCTCGCCCTCCCCATTGAAGGTATAACGGTGGTAGCCCATGCGCGTACCCGCTGTCAGCTCTACCAGTACTTCTTCCTCGTGCAGCAGCAGTTTATAATAGCCCGCTGAAGCCGATTCGTTATCGTGGGAAAAACGGGCACGGTAGCCCGTATCGGCCTTTCCGTCCTCTCCAGGTCCAGTGTGCGCCTCCCGGGCCGGCATCACCAGAATATCCCCCAGGCCGGACAAGCCAGGCCCGCTAATGTGCGTATGTGCAAAGCCTTTAACGATGGTATCGTTGTAGTGATAGCCGGAGCAATAATCCCAGGACTTATACTCGTTGGAAGGGCTGAGCTGCACCATCCCAAAGGGTGTCGTCGCTCCCGGGAATGTGTGGCCGGTGCCGCCGGTACCGATCATGGGGTCTACATATGGCAGGTACTTTTCACCAGAAGGCGGTGCCTGCTCTTGCGGAGCATCACCACAAGCGGCCATCAGGAGCGCCAGTAAGAAGAAGGTTAGGTTTTTTAGCATCGTTGGTTGTCGAATTATTCGGTATAGGAATCATAAACAGACATCAGGCGGATAGGCGGCCAGCCCTCTGCCGGTGGCTCCGGCAAGGTCAGCTGTACCGTTTTAGGCTCGCCGGGGCACAGGTCAAAAAAGTTGTCAGAAAAGTTGCCCGCCACGCCCTCCAGGCTGAGGTGCAGCCCCCTGACCAGAACTTCAGACTGCAGGTGCACCGTCAACTGAGCGCCGGAAGGCTCCACTGTATAACGGACTTTGGGTTGGGGCAGATTTAGGGACCGGGCGGGTACCAGATAAGCGGTTTGATCGTAGGCTACTGCACCTCCATCTGCCAATTGTAAACGCAGCCAAAGTCCCGCAGGGTCATAGGAATCAGCGGCTTCTTTCAAATAGTCGAGTTCAAGCGAGATTTTGCCATTGGGCTTCACCGTAATCCTCTTTTCTTCGAGCAACAGGCGTTCCCCCTTCAGCCGGTACAGCCCTACGATGAAGCGCAGGTGCTTTTCTTCAGGTAAGTCAGAAACGACAGTGGCTATCCATTCTTCCGTCTCGGTTTCCAGCACTACCAACAGTGGGCTAAAAGCCTGACGAACAGCATAGTGCAGCGCCTTCCACTGGCCATAGTAGTCGATGCCCGACCAGGAAGCCACCGGCCAGCAGTCGTTGAGTTGCCAGTACAGCGTGCCCATGCAGAAAGGCTTGGCTTTGCGGTGCGCCTCTATGGCGATCCGGATACCTTCAGCCTGTAACAATTGGCTGAGGTACAGGAAAGACTCGAAATCTTTGGGCGCCCGATAGTGCTCCAGTAAGTACTTCCGGATGATCCCGTTGCCCCTCGGGTGCTTTTGGTGCAATTGCATCACCGGCGATTCTATCGACCAGTCTTCAGGTTCAGCGTAGCGTTTGACGGAGTCCAATAAAGGGAACGACTGAAAGCCATACTCGCTCATAAAGCGGGGCACCGCCCATTTGTAGGTCGAAAACGGGGCCTCCTCGTGCCAGACGCCCCAGTAGTGGACATCCCCTTCGCTGTAGTTTTCGTGATCCGAATAGTCATAGATGGGCGAAGAAGGCAGGTAATCCCGCGTAGCGTCATGCTCAAAGACCAGCTCCGGCAGCACCGCTTCAAATAACCGCTCATAGTCAGAGGCCATCAACCGGCAGTTTTCTTCGTTGTAGCCGTATTCTTCCTGCCAGCCCCAGTACTGCCAACCTACCGCAATTTCATTGTTGCCGCACCAAAGGGCTAAACTGGGGTGCCCCTTCAAGCGGTGGATATTATACAGTGCCTCTTCCTTCACATTTTCGATAAAACCAGGGTCGCCGGGGTACATCGTACAGGCAAACATAAAATCCTGCCAGACCATAATACCGTACTCATCGGCCAGGTCGTAGAACAGGTCGGCTTCGTAAATGCCACCGCCCCATACGCGCACCATATTCATATTGGCCGCAGCCATATCCTCAAAGACCTTACGGTAATGGGCCTCAGTGGGCCGGTCCAGAAAACTGTCCTGCGGGATATAATTTGCTCCTTTGGCAAAAATAGGCTGCCCGTTCACTTCAAAATAAAAGCTGTGCCCTTCCTTATCTGCTTCCCGGACCAATTTTATGGTGCACAAGCCAAAGCGCCCGCTTTTCTGGTCCACCGGCACCGCTGCATGCTTCAATTGCCAGTCCAGATCATAAAGCACCGGGTTGCCCCAGGTCCGGGGCCACCACTGCGCTGCCACCTCCAGCTCCACCTCAAAAGTGATCTTGTTTTCGCCTGCCTCCAGGTAAATGGGGCGCTCAAACTGCCAACGCCCCTGAGCGATATCGAGGGACAGGGTATAATCGCCCGCAACAACAGCTTCAACAACCACTTCTGCCAAGGCTATACCGCCCTGCGCTGTGAGCGACTTTGTGACCAAATTAGCCGTCTTTAGCCGCGCCAGGTCAAAACTCAACCATTCTACCGGGCGCCAGACACCTGAAGTGACAAAACGAGGGCCCCAGTCCCATCCGTAGTGATAGGGGGCCTTACGGGTAAATACGCTCAATTTTTCCTCAGCATGGTCATTGCCGGCCGGATAGGTAAAACCGGCGGCTTCGGCCTGTGCCTTTACCTCCCGGATGGGCGACCTGAAACGGATCCGCAATTCATTCGGTCCTGCTTTCAGGAAAGTCTTCACATCCACTTCGTAGCCCAGGAACATATTGTACCCTTCCAGCAAAAGTTGATCATTCAGAAACACCTCAGCGTAAGTGTCCAGCCCGTAGAAAATCAGCAACTGCTGTTGCAGGCTTAGCCGGTTGGCTTCAACCTCAAACACCATTTTATACTCCCAGTCCTCTTTTTCAATCCACTGCAGGTCTGCTTCGTGGGCTCTGTAAAAGGGGTCCGGAATAATGCCATGCCGGAGCAAGTCAGAGAAATTGTTGCCGGGCACCTTTGCAGGCAGCCATTCCTTGTCTCCCGCTTTTCGGAAGGCCCAATTTTGAAGCAAAAGGGAGCGCTCAATGGTTGGCGTTGCTTCGGGAACTGTTCTTTGGTGATGACTAGCGTGCGACATAGCGTAAATAAGAGTTAGTACACTTTACCTGAAGAACCGTCGGAGCAATTCGTTTGGGCTTTCGTGCATAGCTTGATGATAATGAGCAATGAAATTAACAAAAAAAGCCAAAAACAGCAATAAAGCGCATTTTTTTTGCCGACTTAAACACAAACCCGCACAAACAAGAAAAAAAATGCAACTTTTTTATTTACTTTAGTCCTGACTAACCGGTAGCCCTGATGACCAAACCGCGCAATGAGCTGCCGCAATAATTGGACTATGCTAAAGGAAGAACGGCAGAGCATGATTTTGGAAATCATCAATCTGCGCAACAAAATTAAATCCACGGAACTGAGCGAACACCTCAGCGTTTCGGAAGATACCGTGCGGCGGGACCTCCGTGAGCTGGCAGAAGGCGGCTTCATCAAGAAAGTCCACGGTGGTGCCCTGGCCAACCCCAAAACCCCGGAAGCCGTGTACCGGCAGAACGGCACGCCCAGCCCGGAGGCCACGCTGATTGCTCAGAAAGCCACTACGCTGCTCCGGGAAGGCATGGTCCTACTTATCGATGGCGGCCCCGTCACCCTCGCACTTATTGATCAGTTGCCGGCAGAGCTGACGCTTTCAATATTCACCAATTCAATTGCCGCAGCAGACCGCATGGCGACGTTGCCCAACGTGCACACTTATTTACTTGGGGGCAAAGTAACTGGCCGCAACCGACTGACCAGCGGCATTGAGGTCATTCGGGCCATAGAAGAGCTTCACGCCGACCTTTGCCTCATCAATGCTTCCAGTTTGCACGAAACCATAGGCCTGACGAGCAGCAACCGCGACCTCGCCATCGTCAAAAAAGCCATGATTGCATCTGCTGCCCGGGCCGCTATCTGCTGCCCTTCTGAGCACCTGGGGCAAATACAACCCTTTAAGGTTGCTAAAACCACTGGATTTTCCACCCTAATCACCGATTTGATGCCGGAGGATGCCCCACTTGCCGGCCTGATCAGTCAGGAACTACATATTCTATAATTCAAAAGTGACCACCTCATGCTAAGAAAACCGCAGCTGGTTCGGCAATACCTGCAAGTTCTCAAAATGGTGCTGTTGTTTTGTACCCTGTACACTGCCAGTCACGCACAATCTCCATCAGACTGGGTCAATCCTTTTATTGGCACGTCTAACTTTGGCGCCACCCATCCCGGCGCGCAGTACCCCCACGCGCTGGCATCCGTAACCCCCTTTAACGTGGCTTACGGCACAGATTCAGAGAACCCCACTAAAAAGGATGCCGGCTGGAATTCCCGGTCTTACATTCAGGAGAATGGCTTCCTCACCGGCTTTAGCCATGCCAATCTTAGTGGCGTGGGTTGCCCGGAGCTGGGCGTCCTGTTGCTAATGCCCACAACTGGTGAGCGCAACTTCGACCCCGCCACCTACGGCAGCACCTACCGTGAGGAAGAAGCCTCGCCCGGCTATTACAGCTGCCAACTGGATAAATACGATGTACAGGCAGAAGTCAGCAGCACCCTGCGTACAGGCATCAGCCGGTACACCTTTCCTGCCGGTGAATCCCATGTTTTACTTAATCTTGGGCTCGGCCTGACCAACGAGACCGGCGGTATGGTCAAGATCAACTCACCACAGGAAGTGGAGGGCTACCGCATGATCGGCACTTTTTGCTACAACCCGGAAGACGTGCGCCCGGTCTATTTCGTAGCCCGGTTGAGCCGCCCGGCACAGTCTTTTGGTACCTGGAAGAAAATGCCGGCTTATCAGGGCCCCGAAGGCGAATGGACGAAGTACAATAATACCTGGAAACCCTACGAAGAATTCATGCAGGAAATGGCCGGGGACGATATTGGTGCGTACTTTTCTTTTGACACAGAAGCGGGGGAAGTGATCGAGGTCAAGCTGGGCATTTCCTACGTCAGTATTGAGAATGCCCGGGCCAATCTGGAAGCCGAGCAGCCAGGCTTCGACTTTGAGCGGGTCAGGCAAGCCAGCAAAACCCGTTGGGATGACCTGCTGGGGCGGGCGCAGGTGAAAGGCACCGACGAGCAAAAGACCCTATTCTACACGGCACTCTACCACAGCCTCATCCACCCCAATATCCTGCAGGATGTGAATGGGGAGTACCCCCTGATGGGGCAGCCCGGAGTCGGTAAAATGGAAAACGGGCGCAACCGGTATACGGTATTTTCGCTATGGGATACCTACCGGAATGTACATCCCCTGCTCAGCCTGCTTTACCCGGACCTACAGGAAGAAATGGTGCAAACGATGGTCGATATGTACGAGGAAAACGGCTGGCTGCCTAAATGGGAATTACTCGGAATGGAAACCAATGTTATGGTTGGTGACCCCGGTACCCCGGTAATTGCAGACACCTATCTGCGGGGTATTAGAGGATTTGATATTGAAAAGGCTTATACAGCAGCCTGGAAAGCGGCCACCACGCCTGAAAAAGAAAATGCCCTTCGACCTGATTTTGATGCCTATGCGGACCTCGGTTATATCCCGATGGATGGGGAAGACCTATATGGCGGCAGCGTCTCTACGGCATTGGAATATTACCTCTCAGACTGGACACTTGCTCAGCTGGCCAAAGCGCTAGGCAAAACGGAAAATGCCAAAATACTGGAAAACCGGGCAAAGGGCTACCTCAACTACCTGGACCCCGAAACGGGGATGCTACGGCCGAAATATGCCAATGGGCAGTTCTATGAAAATTTTGACCCGGAAGAAGGAAAAAACTTCGAGCCGGTAACCGGATTTGTGGAAGGTACAGCCTGGCAATACCGGTTTTACGTGCCCCACGATATCCCTTTCCTCATCGATACGCTGGGCGGCGGTGCTGCATTTGTGGAGGCTTTGTCCACCTGCTTTGCAGAGGAGCAGTACGATGTTGCCAATGAGCCGGACATCACTTACCCTTTCCTTTACAACTATGTGCCCGGAGCCGAATGGCGCACGCAGCAACAGGTGCTGGACATCATCGAACAGCACTATACCAATACGCCCGGCGGCATTCCCGGCAATGACGACACCGGCACCTTGTCTACCTGGCTCGCATTCAGCATGATGGGCATCTACCCGGTCTGCCCGGCCGATATGGACTACGCCCTGTTCACCCCTGTCCTCGAAGAGGTCCGCCTGCAGCTGCACCCAGACTATTACCCGGGGCAGGAATTCATCATACAGGCGCCCCGGAAAGAAAAGGGCGCCATTTATATCCAAAAAGCCCGCTACAGGGGTCAGCCGCTCAACCGACTGTTCTTAAGCCATCAAGAGCTGACCGAAGGAGGCACTCTGCAAATGGAACTGACTACCAAACCAAAAAAGAAAAAATGATGCGAAGTTTATACGTAATAGTAGCTGTACTAGCCCTGCACACCGGCCTGAAGGCACAACAACATGACCTGTACACATTCAATCCCCGTCAGTACGTCTGCCAGTATGTGGATACCCCGCTGGAGATCGACGGCAAGTTGGAGGAAAAAGCCTGGAAGCAAGCCCCGTCAACCGACAAATTCATTGATATTGAAGGTACGATCAAGCCCCTGCCCTACTACGATACACAGGTTAAAATGCTCTGGGACTCGCAGTATTTCTACATTGCCGTAGAGCTTGAAGAACCTCACCTCTGGGCTACCTACGACCAAAGAGACATGGTCATTTTTCATGAAAACGACTTTGAGGTCTTTATCGACCCGGACGGTGACACTCACCACTATTATGAACTGGAAATCAATGCCCTGGGGACTATTTGGGACCTCATTCTCACCCGGCCATACCGCGATGGCGGGCAGCCCATTGATGCATGGGACATCAGGGGGCTCCAATCGGGCGTGCACCTGAACGGCACGCTCAACAACCCAGATGACGAAGATAAGAGCTGGACCGTAGAACTGGCTTTACCCTGGTCAGTACTGGAAGAGCTGGCTCCCCATCCCGGGCCACCAAACGACCAGGAAATCTGGCGGGTCAATTTTTCCAGAGTACAGTGGCAAACTGAAGCCAATGGCAAAGGGTATCAAAAGAAAACAGACCCTGCTACTGGTGCTCCCTACCCGGAGCACAACTGGGTCTGGTCGCCTCAGGGCGCTATTGCCATGCATCAGCCGGAAACCTGGGGGCTCGTACAGTTTTCCAATACGCCCCCGGGCAAGCGCATCCGCTTCAACGGGCAGCCCAATCTGGAAGCCATCCGCTGGCAATTGCGGCAGCTCTACTACAAGCAAAACGACTGGCACGAAACCCACGGGGCTTACACCGACGACCCGAGTCAGCTGGGCCTGGCGGGAGAACCCATTACAGTCATCGCCGGAGCCGATTACTTTATCGCCCTTTACGAGCTCGGTGACCTCAAGGTACGCATCCGTGAAGACGGCAAGATTGACCAGATCCATCCAACTGAAGCACAAGAATAAGCGAACTTTCATCAAACACCCCGGTGCAGGTGCACTTGCAGCGGACAACGTCAGCAACCTCGTCAATGGCAAGCTGGTGCTCAACCCCAAGGCCTAAGTATAAAAAACAAGCCACGGATGCAACAACCACCATACATTGAAGTACCCGACTCTGAAGGCGCCTGCTGGGGCGGCTGGCCGGCTATTGGCCACGCTCTGCAGCAACACCTGCAGCGGATGGGCAAAGTTAAAACCATACTTGCCGTGGAATGCTACCCCGGCACCTATGCCAATATTGACATGGGGTTTCTGAAATCTGCGCTGTCGCCCAATGTGGTCTGCCGGGCAGAAGACCTCTTTCTGGAAGAGAATGATATCCGACAGCGCATTGGGGCAGCTTTTGCCAAAAGCCCAAGAGCGGATGCCAACCTGCCTACCACAGTGGCCTCCTACTTTGACCCGCAGAAGCTGTCCTCCATTCAGGAAACCATCGCAGCAATCGAAACCGGTGTCATTCTTGTCCACGGTGTAGGTGCTCATTTGGTAGCTACGCCCGATGTGCTCGTCTACTCTGATGTATCACGGTACGAGCTCATACAGCGGCTAAGGCGCAAGGATATCACCAATATTGGTGTGGACAACCGCGAACTGAGCCACCCCTTGCAATATGCCTGGAGCTACTTTATTGACTGGCCCCTGGGCGACCATATCAAACAGGAACTATTGCCGAACTGCGACTATGTCCTGGAGACCAACAACTGGCAACGCCCCAAAATGGTGGAAGGCGATGCCCTCAGGCGCGGCTTTGAGCTCGCTCTGCAGCAGCCGCTTTCGCCCTCGCCCTTCTTCGACCCTGAGCTTTGGGACGGGCAAGGCAACAGGAACAATCCCGGCGAGCTGAGCGTCAATTTCCACCTCCGGATGGAAGAAGACAATCTCTTGTTTAAAATTTGTGATCAGCTTCTGGAGACACCGGTCGTCAATTTGCTGTTCTGCCATTCTTCCAGGCTCCTCGGGCCAGAGATCCGGGACACTTACGGGGACCGGTTGCCTTTCTATATTCAGTTTTTTGACCACCTGCAGCAGCAGCTCCATGATATCAACTACTACCCTACTCCGGCGGCTATGGTGGAACACTTTGGGAAAACAGCCCGGCATCAGGACTATTACTACGCCGTTAAAGCCCGAAAAAATGCGACGCTCCTGGCAGGCGGGCAGGCAGGGACTGCCCAAGAGCAAACGGTAGCTCTTAATTTACAAGAAATGCCTTCGGAGAAACGCTGGAGCACACTGCTACAAGCCCTGCCGGTTAAACAGGGAGCGGTGGTCGCCATACCCTCCGGGATGCTACACAGTACAGGCACCGGCTGCCAGCTTCTGAATATCGGTATAGCTACGCCCTTTTTCCGGCAGCAACTGATCAGCAAGAAAACCGGTCAGCAACCGCATTTATCCATTCCGGCGGCACCGGCTGCCCTCCCTCTTCAAAGCCTGCCGCCGCAGTCCGGTCTTACTCAATCGCTTGATGCCGAGCCCTATGAAGATCACTTCCTGCGGCTGCACCAACTCCCGGGCGGTACGCAATTAACACTGCCCGGTACTGGTAAAGTACGTGCCATTTGCATAGCGGAAGGGCAAACCGCCCAGCTGAACTACGGGCAAGGGCAAACCTACCAACTACAGTTTGGGCAAGTGGTGCTCCTGCCAGCCATGCTTGAGCAGATTACCTGGAACGCGACGAAGGGAACCCAGGCTGTTTTGATCGAAATCCGGCCGGGGCAGACTTAGAGCGTGTTGGGACTTTAATAATCGGTTTGCTTATACTTCGTCCCGAAAATCCTCATTTAACTCCGGTTTTCGTACCTCGTCTAACCAAAAAAATGTTAGTTTCCGACTAGAAGACAAAAGTCCCAACACGCTTAAGAGATGCTATATTTGGAGCACCTCTACGTTGCAAATCACCTCCAAACATACCCTAAACCACCAACGCGTACTTTTCTTCCCGTTCCAGGTAGTAGCGGGCATTTTCTGCCACCACAATGTCCAATGGCAAATATTGAATAGGCTCCACCTTTTTATCAAATATTAATTTTTGCACCAAGCTGGTCAGGCTCAGATAGCCCTGCTCTACCGGGTTTTGGTTGATCAGAAACTGAATGGCTCCTTTTTGGAGATAGGCAATATTTTCCGGCAGCAGGTCGAAGCCAACTATGCGCATATCCTTCAGGGCTTCCGGCCCCAAAGCGTCGATGATCTTATAAGCGCGGGAGTTGGTCACGAAAAAACCCTTGAGTTCGGGCTGCGCCTGCAGAAGGTCAAGCAGGAACGCCCGGAGTGCGGCTTTGTCTTCAAACTCTTCAAACACGACTTTCTCTACCCGGTTGCTACCGCCCAGCCCCTGAGTTTCAAAGTAGTCTTCCAGCCCCCGGGCTTTATCACTAAGGTGCTTCGCATTGGCAGGCTCTTTGCTCAGATTGACCACCGCCACCCGGTCGGACTGCCCCATGCTAAAGCTCAGCAGTTTGCCCGCCAGCACCCCACTTTGGTAAGAGTTTTGGCCGACGTAGGTCAGTACGTTCTCACCGGAAAGCTCGGTATTGAACAAAGACACGGTAATGCCCCGGCAGGCACACTCCTGCAGCAGTTCATTGGCCGCTTTCAGGAAGACTGGCGGGAAGACAATAGCCTCCGGTTTAGCCTTAAGGGCAATTGCCGCCTTTTTGGCAAAATCAGCCTGATCAAATAGGTTGAAATAAAAGGGTTCGAGCTCCACCCCGTAATGCCGGACAGACTGCCAGGCCTTTTCCACCCCGGTATTGGGAAGCTCCCAATAAGGGTCAATAGAGGGGTCAGGCAATAACAGCGCAATGTGCAACACCCGGCGGGTGGCCAGCGTACGGGCAATGATATTAGGTTCGTAGCCCAACTCTTCCATGACCGATTTCACTTTGGCCCGTTTTTCAGGCGAAACGTTGCCCCGGTTATGTATAACACGGTCTACAGTCCCCGTCGAGACCTTTGCCTTTTCAGCAATGTCTTTGATTCGAATTCGTTTTCCCATTGATCCTTTTAGATTGTTGCCTTTCTTAGAGCTTGTTAGGATTTCAGCCTCGCGCGCGTTCGCTCCAAAAGCAAAATCCCAATAAGCGCTTACAAATTCACAATGCGGCAACCGCATGTCCAACAGCCGGATGAGTAGGCATAGCTGCTATAATACGTATAAAATTGGACATGTGTCCGAACACAGCGTTAAAATATTTCAAATTACTCGCATAATAGTAGAAAAAATTATACTTTTGATAATGAAAGCATAATTTTGTCAAAGCACCGCTCTCGAAGCAGGAGCGATAATCAATCATTATCTTGAGCATACTAGCGCTAGGTGTAGACATCGGGGGGACAAGTACCAAGCTGAGCCTGGTAGACCGTACCGGGGCTATTTTAAAGCGTGCGGCTTTTCCAACACAGGGGCATACCGCAACCGGTTATCAGGATGCGCTGGTGGATGCCGTTGAGCAATTATTGCAGTCTGCCCCCTACCCGCTGGAAGGTATTGGTGTAGGTGCCCCTGGCTGTGACCCGGTTACCGGGTACATCAGCTATGCGGTCAACCTTCCTTTTTCGGCTCCTTTCCCTATCCGGGATTTTTTATCAGAAAGACTGTGTGCGCACACAGTCTTAGTCAAAGACTCCACTGCCGCAGCATTAGGAGAAAAGATGTGGGGCGGCGCCCGGCAAATGGAGAATTTTGTACTCGTATCGCTGGGCACCGGGTTGGGCAGTGCTTTTTATATCAATGACAAAATAGTAGCAGGCGGGCACGGACTGGCCAGCGAAATGGGGCATACCATTGCTGTCCCAAACGGGCGTAAATGCTTTTGCGGGCGCAACGGCTGCCTGGAAACCTACGCCTCAGCGACCGGCCTGCGCAGGACCTGCCAGGAATTGATGGGACAGGAGATCCTTCCCAGTGCTTTGCGGGAACTGCCACAATCGGCGCTTACCGCAAGAGTCATCGTGCAGGCTGCAGGAGCGGGCGACCCCCTTGCGCAAATGGCACTGGAAAACCTGGCCCGCTGCCTGGGGCATGCCCTGGCATCAGTAGTCCTTCAGCTCGACCCGGAAGGTATTTTTTTATCGGGCGGGCTTTCCAATGCCGGGCCCATGCTGGCCGAACGCGTAGCGTACCACATGGATGAGCAACTGCTTCCTGCTTTTCGGAGTAAAGTCCCTGTGGAAGTTTCCTGGCTGGGAGCCGATAATGCTGGTACTCTGGGCGCAGCAGCACAAGTCTACCTGGGCTTACCTGTACTATGAAAAGACACAAGCAAAAAATCTAAATAGAAAATCCAAGTTCACTTATGAGGAATTTCCTGAAATACCAGTTACGATCTGTAGAAAAGATGCCAACTAAAGTCTGGCCTAAAGCTACGGATGGCTCCGTTCATGCAGCAAAGTCTATTGCCCTGGCAATCCGGCAGCGGCAGCAGGAAAACAAGCACATTGTACTGGGGCTGGCGACCGGCTCCTCTCCTATTCAGGTGTACCGGGAGCTGGTGCGCATGCACAAAGAAGAAGACCTTAGCTTTGAGAATGTCATCACCTTCAACCTTGATGAATACTATCCCATGCTGCCCGACGCTCGTCAGAGCTACGTGCGCTTCATGAATGAACACCTTTTTGATCATATCGACATCAAGCGCAAGAACGTCCACATCCCGGACGGCACGCTGGATATGGACGAAGTAGAAGCCTACTGCGAGGAGTATGAACGCAAAATTAAGTACTATGGCGGCATCGATATACAGCTGCTCGGTATTGGCCGGACTGGCCACATTGGGTTCAACGAGCCGGGCTCCTGGGAGAACTCCGTTACCCGGATGGTGCGCCTCGATGCCCTGACCCGCAGAGATGCCGCCAAAGACTTCGACCGGGAGGAGAACATCCCCTACCGGGCCATTACGATGGGGATTAAGACGATTATGGACGCCCGGAAGATCTTCCTCCTTGGCTGGGGGCAGCACAAAGCCGCTGTGCTCCAAAAAGCAATAGAGGGAGAGGTTACGCCAAATATCCCTTCCACCTTTCTTCAGAAGCACCCTGATGTGAGCGTTCATCTCGACTATGGCGCGGCCGAGCTGCTAACTCGTTTTGAAGCCCCCTGGCTGGTCGGGATTTGCAACTGGGACGAAGACCTCATCTGCAAGGCGGTCATCTGGTTATCCAGGCAAACACAAAAGCCTATCCTCAAACTCACCACTGAGGACTACGCAGAGAATGGGCTGAGCGACCTGACCATTGAGCATGCATCAGCCTACAACATCAACATCCGGATATTCAACCGCCTGCAGCATACCATTACAGGCTGGCCGGGAGGCAAACCCAATGCGGATGACACGACAAGGCCGGAGCGCAAGTCGCCTTCCCAAAAGCGCGTCATTATCTTTAGCCCTCACCCCGATGACGACGTCATCTCGATGGGCGGTACTTTCCAGCGTTTGGTCGATCAGGGGCACGAAGTACACGTTGCCTATCAGACCTCCGGGAATATTGCTGTGCACGACCATCATGCCCGTCATTTCCTGGAATTCTGCCTGGAGCTGATGGACGCCGAAAAAGAGGACTACCAAGGGCTCGAAACCCGGGTGAAGCAGATGTTGAAACAGGTAATTACCAAAGACGCCGAGGAAGTCGCCGCCCGGGAAACCCGCCTGGTGAAGGGGCTCGTCAGAAGAGGGGAAGCCAGAGCCGGCGCAAGGCTCTGCGGCCTGCCCGACGAACACATCCACTTCCTGGACATGCCTTTCTACGAAACCGGCCGCACCCGGAAAAAGCCGCTTGGTGACCAGGATATTCAGATCATTGTAGATTTGATGCAGGATATCAAGCCCCATCAGGTCTATGCAGCGGGCGACCTTGCAGACCCGCATGGCACGCACGCCACCTGCCTCGATGCTATCTTCCAGGCTTACGACCTGGTAAAAGGAGAAGACTGGGCCCGGGATGCCTGGCTATGGCTGTACCGCGGGGCCTGGCACGAGTGGCCCGTTCACGAAATCGAAATGGCCGTACCGGTCAGCCCGGTGGAGCTGCTCAAGAAGCGGGATGCCATCTTTATGCACCAATCGCAAAAGGACCGGCCGCCCTTCCCGGGCAATGATACCCGGGAGTTCTGGCAGCGTGCCGAAGACCGAAATAAATACCTGGCCAACGAGTACCGCTCACTGGGCCTGGCAGAATACGAAGCGATGGAAGCTTTCAGCCGCTGGAAATTTGACTGGCAAACATCCGGGAAGCCTTCCTATGCCCCAAAAGCCGCTTCAAAGCCCACTCCCAAAGGGGAAAAGGCAAAAGCTAAGGCCTAAGGGTATGTTGGCTTATATTAGAATTTAAGTTTCATACACTATTTTTCAGGGAGGAAGGCCGTACGCCTTCCTTCTTTTGTAATTTGGCTGGACGAAACCAAAAAATAAATTTCATGCAACGTATTTTTATCATTTGTATTACGCTTTTTGCGCTGACCCTGACGACGGTATCTACTGCCAATGCACAGGATGATAAGAGCCAGGAACGTACTGCGACAGAAAAGAAGAAAAAAGACAAACGCAAAGCCTTGCGCGAACGTATGAATAGCATCCCTCAGGAGCGTTTAGCGGAAGACGTGATCATCCCACAGCCCAATTTGGCTAAGTCCGATAAAGGCAGGTCGGTTATCATAGGGGCTGATACGGAAATCGAATTTGACGCCTCGGATAAAGCCCTGGCTACCGCAGTGGGGCACCTGGAAAGATGGCTGGCCAGTCAGCGCCTGCAGCCCGTTCCTGATGGCCAGGAAAAGACCACCCTCCAAATTCGTATCGTTGACTCCCTGGACCAGAAAGAAGCCTACCGGCTTCGGGTTTCGCAAAAAGGCATTGCCCTTTCGGGCTCTGATGCGGCAGGGGTGTTTTATGGCATTCAAAGCCTGATCCAACTCAGCAAGCCATGGGAAAGAAAGCAGGTGCGCCTGGTCGAAATCCCCTACTCGATTATTCAGGATAAGCCAGCTTTTGCTTACCGGGGCATGCACCTGGATGTGGGGCGGCACATGTTCCCGGTAGCCGCTGTGAAGTCGTACATCGACATGCTGGCGCGGTATAAAATGAACCGTTTCCACTGGCACCTGACCGAAGACCAGGGCTGGCGCATTGAAATCAAGCAATACCCGAAGCTGCAGGAAGTAGCCGCTTACCGCAAGGAGACCCTCAAAGGGCATTACAGCGATCAGCCCCAGCAGTTTGATGGCAAACGCTATGGCGGATATTACACGCAGGAAGAAGTGAAGGAAATCGTCCGGTACGCCCAGGAGCGGTTCATCACCGTTATTCCGGAAATTGAATTGCCGGGGCATGCACAGGCAGCCATTGCTGCGTACCCGGAGCTTGGCTGTACCGACAAGCCGGTGGAAGTGGCAACCAAATGGGGCATTTTTGAGAATGTGTATTGCCCCTCAGAGGCGACCTTCACTTTCCTGGAGAATGTGTTGACGGAAGTCATGGCGTTGTTCCCCAGCGAGTACATCCATATCGGTGGGGATGAGTGCCCCAAAACCCAGTGGGAAGAAAGCAAGCTCTGCCAGCAAATCATCAAAGCTGAGGGCCTTAAGGACGAACACGAGCTACAGTCTTGGTTCATCCAACGCATTGAGCAATTCCTGAATGCCAAAGGCCGTCAAATCATCGGATGGGACGAAATTCTGGAGGGCGGCCTGGCCCCCAATGCCACTGTTATGAGCTGGCGGGGCGAAGCTGGCGGGATAGAAGCTGCCAAACAGGGCCATGATGTCGTCATGACCCCCACGACATACTGCTACTTTGACTACTACCAGTCTAATCATCCGGATGAACCATTAGCTATCGGCGGGTACCTGCCCCTGGACAAAGTGTACAATTACCACCCGGTGCCGGAAGAACTGACCGAAGAAGAGGCCCGGCACATCCTGGGTGCACAGGGCAACGTCTGGACAGAGTACATCCCCACCCCATCCAAATTGCAGTATATGGCCTACCCCAGAATGCAGGCCTTGTCAGAAGTGGTCTGGTCTGGCAAACGCAAACCCGGCTACACGGACTTCATCAAGCGCCTGAGCTACCACCTGGACTGGATGGAGAACGAGGGCATTAATGCTGCGAACCACATTTACGATGTAGACTTGAAAGTCATCGGTGGACAGGGCGAGCCTTTGAAGATCGCAGTAAGCAATCCTGTAGGCGAAGGGCGGTTCAGCCTTAAGAAATCGCCGGCTACGGGGCAGTTCGATTTCACTTATCTTTCCCCCTTTGAGCCGGAGTACGGAACGTACACCGCGCAGTGCTATGTGAAAGGGGTAGCAACCGGCCGCCCGGCTTCCATCACCTTCAACCCGCACCTGGCAGCAGGTCAAAAACTGACCCTGGAAACCGAAGCCCACCCCAAATACAACGGAGCGCAGCCACAGGTGGTGCTCAACGGCATCAATGGCAGTGATGAGCGCTACGGCGACGCCGAATGGCTGGGGCTGGAAGGGCAGGACTTCACCGGCACCATCGAATGGTCCCGTAAGCAATGGGTAACGAAAGCTACCCTACGGTTCTTCCACAGCCCGGGGCAGTGGGTTTACGCTCCTAAGCGGGTCAAAATCAGCACCTGGGATGAAGCCAAAAACACCTGGGAAACGCTAGGTACGACCGAGGTTACTGCCCCCAATGGCAAGATTGCCGAAGTGGAGCTGAACCTCGGTAAAACGACCACCTCTAAGGTTCGCGTAGAGATTGAAAACCACGGCAAAATCGAAGCCGGCGAGCAGGGTGCCGGGCATGAGGCCTGGCTCTTTGTAGACGAAATCAGGATAGATTAATGATACGGGCTGGCCGGCATTTCCCGGTCAGCCCTACTTTTACAAAACGAAACCAACGTACACGACTTATGAATCTCGCAGGACTAGACTGGGCTATTATCGGTGCCTTCTTCGTGATCTCTTTGGCCATAGGGCTTATTGTTTCCCGTCAGTCGGGAAAAAATTATAAAGAATTCTTCCTCTCCGGAAGAGGTATGCCCTGGTGGCTGCTCGGCATCTCCATGGTGGCGACCACCTTCTCCGCGGATACCCCCAACCTGGTAACTGATATTGTCCGCAACAACGGCATAGCCGGCAACTGGGTATGGTGGGCTTTCCTGCTAACGGGTATGCTCACCGTTTTCGTTTATGCCAGGCTCTGGCGGCGGTCGGGTATTATGACGGATCTTGAATTCTACGAATTGCGCTATCATGGCAAAACGGCAGCATTCCTGCGGGGCTTCCGCGCCATCTATCTGGGCGTTTTTTTCAATATCATGATCATGGCGACCGTCACCCTGGCGGCCATCAAAATAGGTGGCGTGATGCTGGGGCTCAGCCCACTACAAACGGTGCTCATTGCCTCGACAGTGACCGTGGTGTATACCTCTCTGGGGGGGCTACGCGGGGTAATCCTCACGGATTTTTTCCAGTTCATCCTCGCTATGGCAGGTATCATCTGGGCCGCGGTAGTCATCGTCAACCTACCCGAAGTTGGCGGATTGGAAAAGCTGTTCGCCCACGAGGAGGTCCGCACCAAACTGCACCTGCTGCCGGACTTCAACGACAGCAGTCAGTTAATCCCGCTGTTCATCCTTCCCCTGGCAATTCAGTGGTGGAGCGTTTGGTACCCGGGGGCAGAGCCCGGTGGCGGTGGCTACATCGTACAACGGATGCTTTCTGCCAAAGACGAAAAAAATGCCATGGGCGCGACTCTGCTCTTCAATATTGCCCACTATGCACTGCGCCCCTGGCCCTGGATTTTGATTGCCCTGGCCTCTATTGTCGTCTTTCCGGACCTGGAATCGCTCCGTCAGGCTTTCCCGAATATCAATGAGCAGGTTGTTAAGGACGACTTGGCCTTTCCGGCTATGCTGACCTATCTGCCCAGCGGGCTGTTGGGGCTGGTGATCGCCTCGCTCATCGCTGCCTTCATGTCTACCCTGTCCACGCACCTCAACTGGGGGGCTTCCTACATCGTCCACGATTTTTACCGGCGGTTCATCAACAAAGACGCCTCCGATAAAGCCCTGGTCCGCCTCGGCCGCTGGTCTACGCTGGGCCTGATGGTGCTGACAGCCTTGTTTGCACTGGTCCTCGAGAATGCGCTGCAAGCGTTTAATATCCTGCTGCAAATTGGAGCGGGCACCGGGCTTATTTTTATTTTGCGGTGGTTCTGGTGGCGCATCAATGCGTTCAGTGAAATCACGGCCATGGTGGTTTCCTTCCTGATGGCCATTTACCTGGAAATCCTGCACCCGGGAGAACTAGCCAGTCATACAAAATTAGTGCTGGGCGTAGGCGTGACGACTGTGAGCTGGATACTGGCCACCTTCCTTACTCCGCCCACCGACCACAAGACCCTGCTGTCTTTCTACCAGTTGATCAAGCCTTCTCCCGGTGGATGGCGGCCAGTGATTGAGCGCGGCAAAACGGAAGGGGAGCTCACCGAAGCGGAGGTGATACCCGGGCAGCTGCCGATGGAGCTGGCGGCAATGGTCATTGCCTGTTTCACCGTTTACGCCGCCTTGTTTGCGACAGGGTTCTGGATCTACGGCAACACCAACTCTGCAATTATTTCCACTGTTGTAGCAGTCGGGGGCACAACGCTGATCCTGCTGCTCTGGCGCCGCCTCAACGCGATACGCCATAACAAAGTGGTATAAGAGCATGTTGGTTGATGCATAGAGGGGACGGCATTACCTGCTGCACAATCCTGCCCAGGCTAGCAACCTGCGCGGATCAACATGCCCCCAAGTGTGGGTGAAGGCGTAGGTGAGAAATACGCTCCTCGCTTAACCCTTGCTGCTGTTCATTTACAGCCAACCGTGCAATATGTTATTCACACTTACAAGGATAGGATTTCCCGATTCAAAAAAACATTCCTATTTTGGGTGCAAACCAATAAACCCTTGACCTAACATGGCCAACGTCGTTTCCCACAGCCTTTTTACCGAATTTGACATTCATCTTTTCCGTAGCGGCACGCATTTCAAGCTCTACGAAAAGCTCGGCAGCCACCCGATGGAGGTCGATGGGCAAGCCGGTACCTATTTTGCCGTTTGGGCCCCTAATGCCCAATCCGTCTCCGTTATCGGAAATTTCAACTACTGGAACCGTGATAGCCATGCGCTCATGCCGCGTTGGGATGGGTCGGGTATCTGGGAAGGGTTCGTCCCCGGTATCGGTAAGGGCGAACTATACAAATATCATATTCACGCTAAGGATGGGCGGCACCTCGAAAAGGGAGATCCCTTTGCACTGTTTTGGGAAATTCCGCCCAATACCGCTTCCGTTATTTGGGACCTCGACGGCTATAACTGGCAGGACAAAGCCTGGATGGAGAAGCGCAAAGACCTCTCCGGCCTCGACAAGCCTTACTCAGTTTATGAGGTACACATGGGCACCTGGAAAAAGACCCACGGTGGCTTGCGCAGCCTGAGCTATAAAGAAATGGCCGATGAGATGGTCAGCTACGTTAAAGAGATGGGTTTCACCCATGTGGAATTCCTTCCGGTCAATGAGCACCCCTATTTCCCTAGCTGGGGCTACCAAATTACCGGGTACTTTGCACCAACAAGCCGGTACGGCACGCCACAGGAGTTCATGCACCTGGTGGATGCTTTCCATCAGGCGGGTATTGGGGTCATCCTCGACTGGGTACCTTCTCACTTCCCCACAGATGCTCACGGTCTGGCCGATTTTGACGGTACACACCTTTACGACCACGCTGATCCCCGCAAAGGGTTCCATCCCGACTGGAAAAGTGCGATCTTCAACTACGGGCGGCACGAGGTGAAGGCGTTCCTGATTTCCAATGCCCTGTTCTGGCTTGAACATTACCACATTGACGGCCTTCGGGTAGATGCGGTGGCGTCTATGCTGTACCTCGACTATTCCCGGGAAGAAGGCGAATGGATACCGAATATCCACGGGGGCAACGAAAACCTGGAAGCCATTGACTTCCTCAAGGAGTTTAATGAGGCCGTTTATAAAGATTTCCCGGATGCCATCACCATTGCTGAGGAATCCACCGCCTGGACGGGCGTTTCCCGCCCCACCTTCGATGGCGGGTTAGGCTTTGGCCAAAAGTGGATGATGGGCTGGATGCACGACACGCTTAACTATTTCAAGCATGACTCTATCCACCGGCAGTATCACCATGGTGAAATCACCTTTAGCCTGGTGTATGCATTCAGCGAAAACTTTATGCTCCCGCTTTCGCACGATGAAGTCGTGCACGGCAAAGGCTCCATCATTGACCGCATGCCCGGTGACGAATGGCAGAAGTTTGCCAACCTGCGCCTGATGTATGGCTATATGTTTACCCACCCTGGTACGCAGCTCCTGTTTATGGGAGATGAGTTTGGGCAAACCAGCGAATGGAACATCGAAAAAGGGCTGGAATGGTGGCTGACCGAGTTTGAATTCCACAAAGGCACACAATCCTGGATCAAGGCGCTGAATGGCTATTACCGCAACACGCCGGCGCTTCACCAAAAGCAATTCAGCCCGGAGGGTTTCCAGTGGATTGACCACAACGATAACCAGAACAGTACCATTTCCTACCTCCGCTTTGGAGAGGACCCTGATAATCCGGTTGCCGTCATTTGCAACTTCACGCCCGTCGCGCGACAGGGATACAAGATCGGGCTCCCTCAGCATGGCAACTGGAAAGAGGTCCTGAACAGTGATGACAAGGCCTACGGGGGCACCGGTGACCACCATAATACCAAGTTGATCAAAACCACACAGGAAACCTACCACGGCCGGCCTTACTGTGCGGAGGTTAACCTCCCCCCCCTTGGCATCCTGGTGCTTGAGCTTGAGAAAGCCATTGCTCCAAAACGTGCCACCAAAGCCGTCAGCAAGAAAGCGCCTGCAAAAACTGCTTCAAAGCCGAGAGCCACGAAGAAGGCACCCAAAAAAGTAAAAGCGAAATAAACTTGGTCCCGCCTGGGTTGCTGTAACTTAATCTTCCGGCGGGAAAAGGAACTGCCCGTTTTCCCGGTCCCATTTCAGCGCAATCTGCTCCTGGCGCAGGCGATCGAATGCCGGACAGGCTAATTGTTCTTCCGGGCTGGCGGAATCTCCACAGTAGTAAAACCGCTTTCCGGTAAATACAGAAGCGGTGAGGGTGGTGCCCCGCTGTGGTAAATCCAGCAGGACCGGCATGGCTTCTTCCAGAGTGTGCGCCTCCTCGGCGTAGTCCAGTTCTAAAAAGTCAAAGACAGACAGCGCCCCAAGGGTGTGCTCTGTCCAGTCGTACTGATCCGGGTGCTCCGGGCGGAGGAAGTGGTATTCCTGGGTAGCGCCCACCCCATCGTATGCCCTTTTGCTAACGGCGATCATGGGGTTGCCGTTGGCCAGGCGAAAGAGGACAACCTGTACGTGATAGGTGCCGCCACCGGTGCCTTCGTCAATGATTTCGATGAAGCCGTTCCTGAGATCGACCGTTGCTTCAAGCTCCATCTCCAGAGGGGACTCCGCCATCCATTTATTCCCCTTTTGGGTTAGCTCATAGGGGCTGTTGTAGGGAGGCTCAAGGCTGCGGTAATAGTCCAGGACGTTCTTCCGCTTGTCCGTTTCAGCTCCAGGAGCTTCATCGGTTGGCGGTGAGGAGGCCTCGGGCTGCTCCTGAATGACTTCGGCCGTATCTGCGCCGGCAGCAGGTGCTTTTCCCACATCCTGACCTGTTCCTCCTGAGCAGGCTATAAGGGCAAAACTCAGGAATGCCCAGGTTATAATTCTCATTGAAAGATACATAGCTTGATTTTATCGGAATAATTGAACTTCTCCTTCGTAAAGTGTGGTAAATCCATCCACCCAGCGGACCTGTACGATGTAAGCGTAAACGCCTGCCGCTGCCGTTTCCCCCCTCGTGGTGCCATCCCATGCTGATACGCCATCTTTGGCTTCGAAGACCAGCCCGCCCCAGCGGTCGTAAACCTGAAAGTTGAGCACCTCGGCAAGGCCTGCTCCGGGAAAAATTTCAAAGCGGTCGTTGACGCCATCCTCATTGGGCGAGAAGGCATTGGGGATATAAATACGCCGGGTGCCCTCTACCCGAAGGAAGAGCGAAGCGGTATAGGCGCAACCACCCTGAAGGGTCAGGGTCAGGTCGATGTCTGCTGAACCGGTAGCCAGCACCCTGGGGTCCGGGCAACTGGTACAGCTGAGCACCGCTCCGGGGTCTGCCACCCACTGCAAAGTCGAAAGGTTGGTATCAATGGGCGAAGCCGTAATGATTTCCAAACTTACCGAGTCCCCGAAACGGGCAGGATTAGGCTGGGCAGCCAAATCAAGTGTCACCGTATTCGGTTCTGCTAATGCTACCGAGAAAGTGGTATCGCAATTATTGTTGTTTTCGATGGTCAGGTCATAAACGCCGGATGCCAGCCCGTCAAAGACCGGCTCGCTTTGCCCGGGGCTGCCGTCGAGTGAAAAACTATAGGGAGATGTACTGCCACTCAGCCCGGAGATTGCAATAAAGCCGGTAGCTTCCCCCGGGCAGGCCGGGTCTGCTGTTTCGAGCTGGAAATTAATCGGTGGCACATCCGGTAGGGCGATGCTGTCCTGGGTAATCGCGCAGCCGGTATTATCGGTGACCGTATAAGCATACAGGCCAGGAAACAGGCCGTTGATCATCGCTGAACTCCCCTCAAACGGCAACCCGTTACGTGACCATTCAAACTGGTAGGGCGCACTCCCCCCACTCACATCCAAAGAAAGGATGCCGGAAGCCTCCCCCTGGCAATTGGGCGGACTAACCGATACGTCCGCCTGGGGTACGCCTGGAGATTGCAGGGAGAAAGCAGAAGTCGCAAAACAGTCCGGCCCAACGGTGACAATGACTTCATAGCTCCCGTCAGGTAACCCCTCAATCACCTGCACGTTCTCAGCAATGGAATTCCCTTCAGCATCAAACCACTCAATGGTACTAACCGGATCGCCCCCCGTTAGTGTGAGGCTGATCATTCCATTGGAATCCCCGCAACTGGGCGGCATAATCTCCGCTTCCAAATCTGGCAATTCCAATATATTAACTTCCACCTCATCGGTTACCACCCCACAGGTGGTCGTCAGCTCCAGTGCATACACACCATCTTCGGCCACCGTAATCTGAGGTGTGGAAGCTCCACTGCTCCAGCTATATTCACCGGGTATTTCAAAAGCAGGCTCCAGCGTTACAGGATTACCGGCGCAAACTTCCAGATCAGGCCCCAACGCTACGGCATCTTCCGGCGTTATCACTGCGATGGAATCTACGGCGGTGCATTCGTCTTGTGTCACGGTGACACTGTAAAGGCCAGGTGCTGCAACAAGGAAGGTGGAATCTGTACTGCCATCCTGCCAAAGGAAGGTGGCTGTACTGTCCACACCGGAGGCAAGCAGAAGTGTACTCCCTTCGCACAATACGGTATCATTGCCTAAATCCACTGTAAAAGAACCACTGAGGGGGTTGGCAGAAAACGATAAATCAGAAAGCCCGACCGCCAGGTCTGATGCCGAAGTTAGGGAAACGCCCTCAAAATTAAGAGGTGCAACATTAAGGGCCACCGAAGTGAAGAAGCCCTCAGGCAGGGGGTCGGCGCACAGCCCCTGCCCATCCGAATCAACTTTAACCAGCCGGAACCCATTGCGGTCGTAGAGGTCTTGATAAATGTAACTGTAGTAGCCCTCAGAGGTGATAGCTAGAGGGCTGCCTGCAAAGGCAAAAGGCCCCCGCAGGAAGCCTTCTTCTGCCAGTTCAAGCCCCCAGATCAATTCGCCGTCCGTACTTATTTTGGCCAAAGCCGGACGAATGTCCCCGGAATCATCGATATCGGTTCCTGCTACAAACAATAGGCTACCGTCAGGCGTAGCGATCAAGTCTTCCGGCTCTCCGTAGAAAGAGAAATTGAAACCATTAAACTCCACAGTGACCAGATCATCAACCAGTGTGGCTAAACGGGACCAGTTTACGGTACCATCCAAGTTGATACGGGAAATAATAGCCCCTCTCGCCCCACCGAAGGAGGCATCGTCGAGCCGGGTAGACTGCAGCAGGGCGAAAGTGCCATCCTGTAGTGCGGCAACCTGCAGCCCCCCTCCACTAAAATTTTGATACCCGTAAGAATTGGCCCAAAGCTGTTGGCCCTGTTCGTTGAGCCGTACCACGAAGGCTGATGCTGCTATCCCACCCCCGGTATTACCAGTAACGAGGTACCCGCCAGCAGGTACTTCCGCAATATCAATGCCCGTAGCTGCAGACCCTTCCAGCGGATAATACTGTCCCCACTCCACGGCGCCGGCGGCATCGTATTTGACCAGGTAAAGAGCCGTTTCTACAAGGGGCGAGTGGTGGCCCGCAAAGATATAGCCTCCATCTTCAGTTGCCAATGCGGCATACCCTCGCTCCAGAAGGTCAGGGTTGCCGGGAAAGCTGCTCCATTCCAGGAGCCCGTCCGGGCTGGCTTTGGCGATGAAGCCGTCAAAATAGGCCGTGGTGGACGTACCTGACAGCACGAAACCTCCGCCCTGAGCAGAAGCAATATCAGTAATGCCCTGAAAGGTCCCCGGATCGTAAACCCGGGACCACTCCACCGTATGGTTGGCGGCGATACGGGTCACAACGGCATCATTAGCATCGCCCGCCGGATTGTTAAAGCCATTAGCGATGGACCCCAGTACAAAAATACTGCCGTCGGGCCCTTGTGTTGCAGCAACAGCAAGAACAGAATCACCAGTTGTACATTCTAATCTGAATTCACCAAGCTGCGCATAAGAAAAGGTAGCCAAAGAAAATAACAAAAGGGTGGAAAGGAATCTTTGCTTCATGAAGATACTTATGTCAGGTGTAATTAGGTAAGCTACAATTTATTGCCAGTTCTGTTGCAGCATAATCTGATAACTCAGTGATTTAGCATGTTCCTGGCTCACACCAGTAATCACCAGGGTTGCCTGCTTGAACAAAGCGATGGTGGTTGCCGGGTAGGTCATCGCCTCTCCCGGGAACCAGGCCATAGGTACACTTGTGCCCTGCAGTATTTCGTACCCTGCACCTGCATTATGTTCCTGCCATTGGCTGGCCACCACCTGCAGCTGTGGGATATCCTGTGCCGGAGTGGGGTCAAAAATATAAAAGTGCAACATCTGCATCTCTGCCCGGGCGGGCATCAGGAATATGCAGGCCGACTTCTCCCCCAGCCCGGCTGCCACTGCGGTTACTTTCCGGACCGGCTCCTGTACCGTCTCCTGAATGGCTTCCAAAGAGAGCAGGGCCGTTGCCTCAGGCAAATCGACCTGTTCCTGGCTACCATTGCCGCAGCCTGACAAAAGGAATACGAAAACAAGACTAAGGAGCGTAGATCTCATACCTTTTTACTTGCGAATTTACAAAAGCCATTGTAAAAGTGGCGTTGCCCGGGGGTAACGCGCACGATAAATCTCAAAATAAGATACCGGCACAGCTCGAAAACCGTTGAGTAACGGAGCGACATTTGGCATAGTGCTGCCGCAAAAATTCCATTGCTGACTACCGTGGGCAGCAGCGGCCTGTATGGATTGCCACATCAGCCAGGGGAAGGCACCGCTATCCCGGGCCCCATTACCGTTTCCTGCGGTAATGGGATAAGTTACCCCTTGTGTATGCATCAGATACACCCCACTGTGGAGGCGGCCCTCTTTATGGCGGGCAAACAGGAGCTGTACCTCACCCTGCGCCCGGGCAGCCTCATCCATTCGTTGCAACAACGGCATTGTGACCGGTGCAGTAAGCCCTTGCCGGTCAAAGGTATGCTCAATGATGGACATCAGAGCGCTCAGGTCCGTACTTTCTTCCAGCGCCAGCACCTTCTCCCCTTCCTTGATACTGTACTTTACGGAGCGGTTGAACTGACGGTGCACTGCATCCAGGTCCGATAAATCCGGGATAAAAAAATGATAGCGGAGCTGGGCCTGAAACCCCTGCCATAGGAAAGGCATCCAGTTTTGGGTCTGCGGATGAAGTTTCTGAATATGCCCCCAGTGCCCGGGCAGTTGCTCCAGGAGTTGCGGAATGACCTGCCGGTCGAAGGTGAACTGATCTGCCGGTGTAAAGGCATCATAAGCCTGATACCTCCATAAGCCCAGGTAGGGCGTCAGTGGAGGCGTTAGCAGGAAAGGGATGCCTTTAATACGCCGGATGTGGCAGGGCAATGCTGCCGCCAATTCGCCTTTCTTGTCCTCAGCCAGCGCTACGCCCCAGTTGTCCGGGCCGCATATCGCATCCAGCCACCAGGGGTGATTGAAGGCAGGAACGGCATGATCGCGGCAGAACTCCTGGTATGCTGATTTTGGCGGCAACTTTATCTTTATTTTCGGGCGTTTATAACTGGCCTAACCCATCCAGTCTATCTAAAGTCTACAAGGTCAATCTCAAAAACCAATACCGACCCGGCCGGGATAGTCCCGACAGCCCGATTGCCGTAGCCAAGGTTGGATGGGCAATACAGGGTGACCTCCCCTCCTTTTCCTACTAGTGGGATGCCGATCTGCCAGGCGGGAATTAAGTTTCTAAGCGGAAAAGTAACGGTACTGCTGCCCGGTGTCTGATCAAAAACGTGCCCGTCCAGCAGCGAGCCTTTGTAGCGTACAGTGACAGAATCCGTGAGCTCAGGCCGTTCACTCGTACCCGGCGTCTGAATTTGATAATACAAGCCGGACTCGTGCCGGTCAGCCGTCAGGTTGTTCTCTGCCAGGAAGTCCAGGATTTTCTCTTCATCAGGCCGGTCATCGGCCTCTTTATTGCAGGCAACGAGCGCAATGCCTAAAAGCATCACTAATACGTATTTTAGCTTCATCTTCAAAATGGTAAGTTTGGACGTAAAACTACAAAAATACTAAGGCTACCGGATAACTGTTGTAAATTTGACAGGCATTAGACCAAACCCGGCGTCCAGAAAAATCGTAGGTATTACGGCCTTCTCCAATGATCCGTTTGGAGAAACGAAGGCTGTATTTGGCCGCGTCCGCTACCGGGAATTTAATAACAACAGCCTGTCTGAGGAAGACTAGGAATGGCTGGAAGGCACAAGCGTGGAGCAAACGTCCCCGCTGTTTACCACAGAAGACATTCACCTCTACCCGAACCCGGCACAGCATACCATCACATTGGAGTGGGAACGCCCACATGAAGAGCCGGTAACGCTCATTTTGCACAATGAGATTGGGCAAGCCATCGAATCCCGTGTGCTTAAGCCCGGCACCCTGCAGGAAGTCTGGGATGTCAGTGGGCTGTCCAACGGTCTTTACCTGATAGAAGTCCGCGGTGGTACAGACCTGCCTCAACTTTTACGCTTTGTAAAATCCAGATAGCAGGACCGAACCTAGCTGATACGACAAGCCCTGGTAACCTTATGGTTTTACCAGGGCTTGTTTTTTGGGTAATCTTGGCGGGTAATTATTACTTTTGCCCTGCAAAATATTGAGTGACCTAATTTACGAGATATGAGACAACTTCTTATGATTGCTGTGGCGATGCTAGCCATAGCTTGTAACGCCCCCTCTTCCGAAGGCGCAAGTAATAATGATAACAGCACCGGCTCTTCCACACCGGCACCTAGAGCCGTGCGAGATAACTCCCCTGCTGAGTCGCCGGATATTCAGCTCAGCCTACAGGGCATTCAGGGTGGCGGTCAGGCCTCTCTGATCGGGCACCTCAACGAACAGCGCTTCCGGGCAGACTCCGTTGTTGTGGACGCAAACGGGAGCATTCATTTCAAGCGGGAAGAGCCTTATTTGCCTGGTTTTTACTACATCCTTGTCCCACAGCAGGCCGTGGTACAATTGCTCATCGACAAGGATCAGACCATGCAAATGCAGGCTAATGCAGCAGACGTCATTGGCACGATGCAGGTGGAAGGTAACCTCGAAAACGAAATCCTCTACCAAAACCTTCAGTTTGAGCAGAGCCAGTCGCCAAAATTTGATGCCATTTCCGGTCAATTGCAAGGTGTCCAAAAGGGAAGTGCAGAGTACGACCGCCTCACGGCAGAACGCAGTGCGCTAATGGCCGAACGAAAGGCCCACCTCGATGCTCTGTTTAAAAAGTACCCCAACACCCTATTCACCAGTTACAAAAGAGCCGGTCAAAACCCGGATCTCCGGGAGCCCAAACGGCCCGATGGCAGTATCGATACCGAAGCTCAGGTGTACCACTTCCGCCGTGACTTTTGGGATGGCGTGGACTTTACCGATGAGCGCCTGTTGAACACCCCCGTGATCTTCAACAAGCTCAACCGCTACATGACAGAGCTGACCGCTCAAAACCCGGACTCGCTCCGGGCCGCGACCAAGTACCTGATGGACAAGGTGGTAGACAATGAAGCTACCAGGGAATACCTCAAGTTCTTCGCCAACTGGATCACCATCAAGTACGAGCCTACGAAGACCACCCTGATGGATGCCGAGGCGATGTATGTCTTTATGGTTCAAAACTACTTTACCCGGGAACGGGCTTTCTGGTCGGACTCCATGAACATCTACGGGCTGCAACAGCGTGCCGAAGAGATGGCCGGCAGCCTGGTGGGCAACAAGGCGCCTAATGTGACTTCCTACGCCCCCGATGGGTCAGAAAAAACACTGCTCGACCTCAAAGCGCCTTACCTCGTTGTTTATATGTATAACCCGACCTGCGAGCACTGCATGGAACAGACGCCAAAGCTGGTTAATTTCTACCGGGAATGGAAAAACAAAGGGGTGGATGTATATGGTATTGCCCTGGATACCGATCAGCAGGAGTGGACCGACTACATCAAGAAAACGGGTATGAACTGGACCAATGTATTCGACTCCTCCAACCGGTCGATTTACGGCAAGTACTATGTAGACGTTACGCCTGAGATTTATGTCATCGGCCCCGACCGTAAAATCATTGCTAAAAACATCAAGGTCAATCAGATCGCTGAGGTGATCCGTATGGATAAAGAAAAACAGTAGAGGCACAGCCTGTCCCGCTCCGGGGAGCGGGACAGGCTATTTATAGCCTATTGGGGCTTTGGCTAAGATCATGTTTGGAGCGGTTTCGTCATAAAAATCAAGGATTTATGGTTCTGGCAAAGTCACTAAATTTGAGTTTAGCGGGCTAAATGAAAATTTAGAGCTTGCCCCGCATTTCTGCGGAGTTAATAAAACGTTGATTTGCAATAGCAACGAGCTCTAAACATGCTCTATACTCCCCTCAGTCACGAGAGGTAAAATTTTGACGACTTTATTTTTGTGGCCTGCAAGGCAAAACCACGATTGCACTCGCTGTGCAGAGCAAAGTAGACGCGAAGCGAACCGCAGGCATAGCCACACGAAGAAAGGGGATTAAGGGGCCCCTTTCTGAAGTCGGCGCCCCGGTTAACCGGGATTAACGCCGCAGGACGCAAAAAGAAAAAGTCAAAAATCACTTATTGTGCCCGAGGAGGTTGTGAATAGTTACCTGCTTATTTGATAGTTTAACTATCTTTATGAGGCTAAAGTCTGGCCAGGCGATAAATGCTCGCATCTACGCTGCTAAGGACGATAGCTCAGACGACATTAAGAGCTTGTTGGGATTTTGCTTTTGGAACGAACGTAGCCAAATTTTGTTCTGATCGAGGCGTAATGAGGGAGCATAGCCTTAGCTAAGTGACTGAAGAGCAACGAAGAGCAGGACGAAATTTGGCAAGAGCAGCCCAAAGGGTGAAATCCCAACAAGCTCTAAGAGCGTGTTGGGATTTTAGTAATCGGTCTGTCCCGGTGCACCGGGACACTTTTTTGCTTACACTTCGTCCCGAAAATCCTTCCCGCAAATTGCGGGACAGGCTATCTAGCTGAGGCTAAACTCCGGTTTTCGTGCCTCGTCTAACCAAAAAATTGTTAGTTTTCGACTAGAAGACAAAAATCCCAACACGCTCTAAATATTGAATGCCATACCAAGTTTTCTGTGTTGGTATACCTGCGTTTTTTTACAAAGAATAATCTGACATGAAGCAACCTCTACATTTGCTAGCTGTACTTAGCCATTTTGGTAACTTCTACCAAAAAACTTCTGCGCTGCGTACAATCTCCCTCTTCAGCCTTTTTTTCCTGATCTTGCCTTCCACTAATCTTTCGGCTCAGGACGTTGCGTTCTGTGGCTGGGATGGCGTGGGAGGAGATGAATTTACCTTTGTTTTGCTACGGGATCATACCGCTGGCGAAATCATTTACTTCACCGAAGAAGACTACTCGGATGTCGCAAATGGTTTTGACGACGGAGAAGGTCACCTTGCCTATACGGTACCCGCAGGTGGACTCACCGAAAATACGGTTATCCAAATTACCGAAACGGGTGTTGATGCCTACACGGTAACCGGAGGAGGGACCGCTGTGCACGTAGTGGGGACTGGTAATTGGAGTTTTTCGGAGTCCGACGAACTGTATGCTTACTCCTCCGACACCCCTGATGCTCCCTGGGGTGATGTGGACGAGATGCATTGCTTTGCCTATTTTCAAAACCTTTCGCTGTCTAGCCAACCAGACCAAGATCCGAGCTCTGATTTTCCAAATTGTATTATTCTCGATTTCAGCCCGAGCCCAGGAAACGGAACCTATAACTTTAATGACCCTAGTCGAGTAAATACGACTTTAGCAGATTTGCAAAACCCTGCAAACTGGACAAATTCTGGTATCACAGATATCACCTTAAGCACCACGAACTTCACCAACCAGATGATCGTAACCGCGATGATCGACTGCCCTTCCGTAGGTGCCGTTTCCACCTCAGTAAGCAATGTATGTGCCAACGATCCTTTCGATGTCACGGCAACTGGCTTGGCTAATCTGGCCAATGCCGATAATAACGAGCAAGATTTCGGCATCCAATTCCGAGCCTTTACGAGCACTCCTGCTGACCCTTACGTCGGGGGTATCGTTTTGGGTACCGTACCGTTTGGCAGTCTTACAGGGGGGAATACTACTGCGGCCTTGGTCGGAACGTCTTCAGCGACGTCTGGCACCTTAGAGGTTTACGCCATTCTCAATCCTGCTCCTACTGATGTTAATTGTCGGCCATCGGCTATGACTACTATTACCGTCGTTAATGATATAGAAGACCCAATAGTCACTTGTGTTGCTGCAGACGTCTTTCGCAACAACGACCCCGGTCAGTGTACTTACACGGCTCAGGGCACAGAGTTCGACCCTACCGCTACGGACAACTGTGGGGTGACGAGTTTGACCAATAATTACAACAGCTTGACTACACTAGCGGGCGAGACCTTCCCGATTGGTGCGACGCAAGTGCGCTGGACGGCACTGGACGCAATAGGAAATTCTGATACTTGTAGTGTCAAAGTTGTGGTTACGGCTATTGATGCCATGTTCACGGCCCCTGCCGATCTGTGTATCAATGCGGGCGTAAAAACTAACCTGGGTGGTGGCACGCCAGCGGGCGGTATGTACAGCGGTGATGGTGTATTTGACAATGGCGATGGCACCTACGATTTTGACCCTGCTGCTGCGGGTGTGGGTACGACTATGATTACCTATACCGTAGGGGCAGCGGGCTGTACAGATGCGGCTTCTGATAATATTGAAGTCTTTGCCCCACCCACCATCACCACCCCACCCACCGACCAAAGCATCTGCGCAGGCGACGAAGCTACCTTCAGCGTAGCCGCCAGCGGCAGCGGCAACCTCAACTACCAGTGGCAGCAAACCTGCCCAGCTGCTACCGAATGGACGGTCTACAATACGACTACCGGCCCGAGTGGTTTTCCGGATATTAATGTTCGAGGCGTGTATGAATCTGGCGGCGTGATCTATGCGGCTACTAATGCCGGCGGCGTGGCGACCTTAGATGTGGCGGGAGGCGCTACGGCTTGGACGGTCTACAATACGACTACCGGCCCGAGTGGTTTTCCGAATAATAGTGTTTTCGGCGTCTATGAATCTGGCGGCGTGATTTATGCAGCTACTAATGGCGGTGTGGCGACCTTAGATGTGGCGGGTGGTGCCACGGCTTGGACGGTCTACAATACGACTACCGGCCCGAGTGGTTTTCCGAATAATGTTGTTTATGGTGTATATGAATCGGACGGCGTGATCTATGCGGCTACTCAAGGCGGTGGCTTGGCGGCCTTAGATGTGGCGGGTGGCGCTACGGCTTGGACGGTCTACAACACGACTAGCGGCCCGAGTGGTTTTCCGGATAATTTTGTTTCCGGCGTCTATGAATCTGGCGGCGTGATCTATGCGGCTACTTTTGGCGGTGTGGCGACCTTAGATGTGGCGGGAGGCGCTACGGCTTGGACGGTGTACAACACGAGTACCGGCCCGAGTGGTTTTCCGAATGATTTTGTTTTAGGCGTCTATGAATCTGGCGGCGTGATCTATGCGGCTACTTTTGGCGGCGGCGTGGCGACCTTAGATGTGGCGGGAGGCGCTATGGCTTGGACGGTCTACAACACGACTACCGGCCCGAGTGGTTTTCCGAGTAATAATGTTTTTGGCGTCTATGAATCTGGCGGCGTGATCTATGCGGCTACTGCTAACGGCTTGGCGGCCTTAGATGTGGCGGGTGGCGCTATGGCTTGGACGGTCTACAACACGACTGCCGGCCCGAGTGGTTTTCCGGATAATGATGTTAGAGGCGTCTATGAATCAGGCGGCGTGATCTATGCGGCTACTGCTAACGGCTTGGCGGCCTTAGATACCGGTACACCCGTAGATATCCCTAATGCCACGGCCGATACTTACACCTTTAACCCAACGGCAGCAGATGCCGACTGTACCTATCAGGTAGTGGTGAGTGATGGGAATGGCTGTAGTGTCACCAGTGAGGCGGCGAGTGTGACGATCACTCCTGCACCCAATGCAGGCGATGACGGTGCTACCACGGTCTGCGATAATTCCACTATAACCATCAACTTACGCGACCTCATCACTGACGAAGAGCCCAACGGCACCTGGACGCAGCTAACCGGCAATGGCGGTACCTTTGATGTAGCCGCAGGAACATTTACCCCTGCCATAGGTGCAACCTCCGCTACTTTCCAATATGAAGTTAGCGGAACGGCACCTTGTCTTGATGATATTTCTATCGCTACCGTAAATATCGACCCTAGCCCCACCATCACCACCCCACCCACCGACCAAAGCATCTGCGCAGGCGATGAAGCTACCTTCAGCGTAGCCGCCAGCGGCAGCGGCAACCTCAGCTACCAATGGCAGCAAAGCTGCCCAGTCACCGAATGGACGGTCTACAATACGACTACCGGACCGAGTGGTTTTCCGGATAATCTTGTTAAGAGCGTCTATGAATCTAGCGGTGTGATTTATGCGGCTATTTTTGGTAGTGGCTTGGCGACTTTAGATGTGGCGGGTGGTGCTACGGCCTGGACCGTGTACAATACGACTACCGGCCCGAGTGGTTTTCCGAATAATTTTGTTATTGACGTGTATGAATCTGGTGGCGTGATCTATGCGGCTACTCAAGGCGGCGGCTTGGCGACCTTAGATGTGGCAGGCGGCGCTAGCGCCTGGACGGTTTACAGTACAACTACTGGTCCGAGTGGTCTTCCGAGTAATACTGTTTCCGGCGTGTATGAATCGGACGGCGTGATCTATGCGGCGAATAGTGGCGTGGCGACCCTAGATGTGGCGGGTGGCGCCACGGCTTGGACGGTGTACAATACAACTACTGGTCCGAGTGGTTTTCCGGATAATGACGTTTTTGGCGTGTATGAATCAGGCGGCGTGATCTATGCGGCTACTTTTAGTGGCGTGGCGACCTTAGATGTGGCGGGAGGCGCGACGGCCTGGACGGTTTACAATACAACTACTGGACCGAGTGGTTTTCCGGATAATTTTGTTTCCAGCGTGTATGAATCAGGCGGCGTGATCTATGCGGGCACTGAAGGCGGCGTGGCGACCTTAGATGTTGCGGGTGGCGCCACGGTCTGGACGGTTTACAATGCAACTACCGGCCCGAGTGGTTTTCCGGGTATTTCTTCTGTTCTAGGCGTGTATGAATCGGAGGGTGTGATCTATGCGGGCACTGAAGGCGGCGTGGCGACCTTAGATGTGGCAGGCGGCGCTAGCGCCTGGACGGTTTACAATACAACTACTGGCCCGAGTGGTTTTCCGAATAATTCTGTTAATGGCGTCTATGAATCAGGCGGCGTGATCTATGCGGCTACTAATGCCGGCGGCGTGGCGACCTTAGATACCGGTACACCCGTAGATATCCCTAATGCCACGGTCGATACTTACACCTTTAACCCAACGGCAGCAGATGCCGACTGTACCTATCAGGTAGTGGTGAGTGATGGGAATGGCTGTAGTGTCACCAGTGAGGCGGCGAGTGTGACAATAGAAACCTGCATTGTTCCCGTTGAAATAGTACTGGAAGATCCTTGCAGTTGTCTGAATAATGCCAGTATCATTGACTTGGATGCCGGAACTGGCGGTGATGATGGCCAGTTTGCGGAACTGGTGACCCTTAGGGGAGTTGGTGGTGCTGCTTTAGCGGATAACCTCGACTACCGGGTAGTGAGTATCTTGGGTGGCATCGACGCCGGTAACATCCCCACTATCGGCGACCAAAGTAATGGAACGGCCATTGCTCCGGGTACGGCCTTCACCTTTAATGCTATGACGGGTTTTTATGAGCTCGAATTTGTCCACGTCGATGAAGTGGGCTATACCCTCGTTGTTCAGCAATACGTCAACGATGTAGCAGGAGGGGATCAGTATGAGATCAGTAATACTTGTGCCTATCCTAATCCGGTTTTAAATCCAGCACTCGATCTTTTGTACTGCCCCAATGCAGACCAAATCACCCTTGGCGGAACAGACCAGAATGGCTTAGGGTTTGATGATGTTAGCTTCACCATTGACGGTATGACGGCTACCGTATTCAACCCCAGTGCCTTGACGGTAGGCCCACACACCGTAGTCATGACCTGGGACGGCGCAGCTGGCACCAATGATGGTACGGGCACGGTAGGAAACCCCAACTACCCGGGCTGTATCCAGCAAGTACAAACAATAATACAAGTCAACGATACCGAAGCGCCAATGGCTATTTGTCCGGCGGTCGCACCAGTCGTGATGTTAGATGCAGCAGGTAATGGAACACTAGCGGCCGACGCCCTGGCAGCTGGCAACAGCACCGATAATTGTTCGGTTAGTGAAAGCAGCCCGGCCACCAACTTTAGCTGTATGGATGTAGGTACGCAAACCGTGGTTTTAACTGCAACGGATGGCATCAATAGCGTAATGGCTGACTGTATGGTCACGGTAGAAGACAACGTACCCCCAATGGCTATCTGCCAAAACGTAACCGTCCAACTGGACGCTAACGGCAATGGCTCGACTACCCCCGCAGCGGTCAATAATATGTCGTCCGATAACTGCGGCATCGCCAGCCTGGCGCTGGACGTGATGGACTTCACCTGCACCGACGTAGGTCCGAATACAGTGACGCTCACGGTAACCGATGTGAACGCTAACCCGGTCACCTGCACCGCTACGGTCACCGTCGAAGACAACGTAACGCCAATGGCTATCTGCCAAAACTTAACGGTCCAACTGGACGCTAACGGTAACGGCTCGACGACTCCCGCAGCAGTCAATAATATGTCGTCCGATAACTGCGGCATCGCCAGCTTGGCGCTGGACGTGATGGACTTCAGCTGCGCAGACGTAGGTCCAAATACGGTGACCTTAACGGTAACCGATGTCAATGGGAACTCCACTACCTGTACCGCTACGGTAACGGTGGAAGACAACATCGCCCCAACCGCTTTTTGCCTCAACACCACCGTAGAGCTAAAGCCCGATGGCACCTACACCCTACAGGAAAGCGACGTGTACGATGCGGCAAACAGCACTGACAACTGTAGCATCAGCTCCGTGAGCTTTCCGGGTGTTACTTACACCTGCGATGATGCCGGGCTGGACTTCCCGGTTATGGTCACCATTGAAGACCCCAGCGGTAATATGGATGATTGCACCGCTATCGTAACTGTGGAAGACAGCGACGAACTGCCCCTCCCATGGACCGCCAACGACATCGGCGATCAGGGCAATGGCAGCACCTACGCCTACGACCCCTGCGCCGGCAACAACCCCAATCAGGGTGACTTTACCATCAGCACCGGAGGGTACAACCTCATCCCGCAGAACAGCGACAACCTCGCTTTCGCCAGTGTGCCCCTGTGCGGCAATGGCGGAATTCAGACCCGCATCGAGAGCGTTCAGGGCGGCTACGCCGGGCTTATGATACGCGAAAGCAGCGCGCCGGGGGCAAAGATGGTAGCCGTATACGCTAACCTGACCAATCTGCTGCGCCGGGAAACCCGTACCGTGACGAATGGCTCCAGAAGTAGCAGCACCCTTTTTGCGCCCTTCCCCACCTGGCTGCGGCTGGTCCGGCAGGGCGACTACATCCGCGCCTTCTACCGCAACAGCAACGGTGGCAGCTGGCAGCTCTTCCATCAGGCCTACCTGCCGATGGGCAACTGCGTGGAAATGGGCCTGGCAGTATTTACCACAGATCCGAATGGGGATGCCAGCGCAGTCTTTGGCAACGTACGTTACCTCAACCAAGGCAATGCGAACCTCTCGGTACCTAACAACCTAACCTGGGAAACAGCAACCCCCGAACTGCCCAAAGCCAGCGTACTGCCCAATCCGGTACGGAACGCGTTCACCCTGCGCTTCAGCCTGCCCCTGACTGCGGAAGGCACCGCTACCCTGCTCAATGAGTTCGGGCAGCGTATAGCCCAACAGCCCCTGCGCACCGGTGAGACGGAGCTGTACTGGGATGCCAAAAATCTGCCCGCCGGGCTGTATTTCCTGGAAGCTATGACCGAAGACGGCTACCGGGAGGTGCTGAAGGTGGTGCGGCAGTAGTATTCTGTATCAAAATCAATCCTACTACCCGAGAGCGCCATGGCAATGCTGTGGCGCTCTTTTTCTTTAGGCCTCCGGCTGCCGCTTACCCCATTTTCCGGCACACCATACTAAGAGCACTGTTTATTTACGCTAACTGAGCCATTCCTGCTGTTCCCTGAAAAAACCGGATACCTTATCCTGTTTTATCCGAACATTGATGGTTATGAAGCAACAGTACCATATCTATCTATTCGAACCTTGCCCAATCATAGCCACCGGCATCTCAACGTCTTTGCATGAAATCGCTTGCAGGGCCCATTCTGGTTCACTGCTTCCGGCTCCAGAGCACCATGAGCTGGCCCTCTTCAGCGACATAGCGATTATCAGCCTCTCCCCTGCTTCTTTTGCCCCGGTCATCAGCAGCGCGGCCCAATTGCACTGGCAATTTGAGCTGCCCATCATTTGGACAAGCGCCGTACCGCTGACCGCCTACCCGGATCACTACATGTTTCATCAGGGCTTTCCAATTCTTTACAAACCCTTCACCTCCTACCAGTTAAAAAAAAGGCTCAGACTTGAACTGGCCCACCTGTAGCCCCTGTTGACCGCTCAGGCTGGCTTCCCTGTTGCAAATACTGGTGTTTACCGTTTCAAAAATTTTGCTCATCTTGGAAGGCGTATTTCAATGATGAATACCGGATAACTTGTACGCTATGCCCAATCCTCAGATACTTATCGTAGAAGACGACCCCATCATCGCAGCGGACCTGGAAGACCGTTTGCAGGAAATGGGCTACGGTATTCTCGCAAATGTGCCCAGCGGAGAAGCCGCGCTGAGGGCTGTGGAAGCGCAACAACCGGCGCTCGTATTGATGGATATCCAACTGGAGGGGGAACTTGATGGCGTGGACACGGCAAAAAGAATGGCTGAAAGGTATAGCTTCCCTATTATTTTCCTGACCAGCAACTCAGACCGCGTCACCTTTGACCGGGCGAAGGATAGCCGCCCACAAGCTTTTCTATCCAAGCCTTTCCGGGGGCGCGACCTCAGGCATAGTATAGCATTAGCGCTCAGTCAGGCTGATAGTGACACGCAAGGCCTGTCTTCGGTCAGCGGTCGCACGGATCAGCTTGACGACCGTATTTTTATAAAATCCAAAGACCTGATGGTCAAAATCCTGCTCCGGGATATTTTGTGGGTGGAGGCGGATGACTACTATTGCAAAATTGTGACTGTAGATGCAAAGCACCTGGCTACCTTGACGCTGAAAAAATTCAGTGAGCAGGTACAAGCCGACTTTTTGATGCGGGTACACCGGTCTTTTATGGTCAACCTGAACCAAATTGACAAGGTTGGCGGACTGTATGTGTACATTAAAGACCATAAAATCCCGGTGGGAAAATCGTACAGTAAGACCCTGCAACAGCGGTTGAAACTACTATGAAGCGACTTGTTTTTAGATCAGCAAACCGAAATGCAAAAGAGCTTAAGATGCCTGCATTTGTAAAAATCTGTCTTGCCCTCCTTTGCCCGGTTATACTTGGCGCTCAGTCGGGAACAATTGACAGTCTCCTTCAAAAAATGTCGGGTGCCAATCAAGATGCAGATAAAGTAAACACCTTGATTGCGCTCACGAACGAACTGAACGGTTATAACCTTGAAGAAGCCTTTCGGTATGGTTACCAAGCCCTCCCACTGGCCCGGAAATCAGACAGCAAAACACAGGCGAAGCTTTTTATCGCTATTGGGCGCACCCATGCCAACTCCAGCCAACCCGACTCTGCGTTGCAGTATTTCGAACGCGCCCTTGCCATTTCTGAAAAGAACGGAGACGAAGCGGGCCGGGCGGATGCACTGGGCAAGATCAGGTATATTGCCAACTACCTGGGGCAGTACGAAAAAGAGTTTGAGATTGCGTACCAGGTGCTGCGCATTCGCGAACAGCTGGGTGACAAAACTGAAATTGCCCTGGCGAATATTGATGTAGGCAACGCACTTTATTATCAACGCAAGTACGAAGCCGCCAACGAATACAACCTAAAGGCTTACGAACAAATGCTGGCGGTCAATGCCGATAATGCCGACCAGGGTGTCGCCACTCAGCAGCTGGCCGATACTTACCTGATGCTTGGCGACTATGATCAGGCACTCGAATACGCCGATGAAGCCCTGCGGCTGAGGGTACTGGACGACAACCCCGTCGATATTGCCCTTTCGCAAAATACAAGGGGCAATATCCTCAAATACCTGAAGCGCTATGATGATGCCCTTGCCGCCTACCGGGAGAGCTTTGAGCTATCCCAGGAGGTGGGTTTCGCTACTCTGCAGTTTACCAACCTCAACAACATAGGGGATGTGTACCGGCGCGTGGGAAACTACCGGGAAGCTTTGTCGGCACTGCAACAAATGCAGCAGATGATGGCCGCCTATGGCCCCGGCCAACAGCGGATAAACCCCGAATCGCTCTTCTTGATCTCAGAAGCTTACGAAGGCCTGGGACAACTCGATTCCGCCCTGATCTACTATAAAAGATATACCGCAATCAATGATAGCCTGTTCACCGCCGAGGCGGATTCAAGGGTGGCGGAGCTACAGACAAAATACGAAACGGCCCAGAAAGAGATCACCATTTACGAACAACAGGAGCAACTGGAAAAGGAGCAATCCATGCGGTGGTATGCCATTGGCATTGCGGTATTGCTGCTGGTCATTGCGTTGCTGCTGCTACAAGGCTACCATACGATCCGGCAGAAGAACCGTAATATTGAGACCTTATTATACGAAATACACCACCGGGTAAAAAACAACCTGCAGGTACTCTCCAGCCTACTGAGCCTGCAGTCGCGCTACATTGAAGATGCCCATGCCCTCGATGCTATACGAGAAGGGCAAAACCGGGTAGACGCCATGGGGCTGATCCACCAACAACTATACACCGGTAATACTGCCGCCGCACTGAATATGGAGACCTACCTGTATGAATTGGGAGAAACGGTAGCGGACTCCTTCGGGCTGGAGCAGCAACCGGTTGAGCTGAAATACGAGCTAAGCCCGGTTGAGCTGGATGCCGATACGGCCATCCCCCTGGGGCTGATCGCCAATGAGCTGCTGACCAATGCCTGCAAATATGCTTTTCCAGAAGGGCATAGCGGCACCATCACCCTGCACTTTTCAACCCCTCCGAAAGGCGGGTACCTGCTGAAGGTACAAGACGATGGGGTCGGAAAAACCCAAACCCGGGACGTAAAACCCGGCACCTCCTTTGGCACGCGCCTCATCCAACTGCTGAGTCAAAAACTGAAGGCGGAAGTCGAAGAGCTGGACGGCCCGGGCTATGGCATGACGGTATGGTTTGCAATCCGGTAGTGTAGTCGTTTCCGAACGTTTTGTGCTTCCGCGCCGGTGCTTGCTTAGTACGCCCGGGGCGTTGCCAAAAGCGCGTCCACCCGCCGCTCATACCGGCGCTGCCGCCGCCGTTCATTCAGCGCCTGCAGGTATTCATCAAACCGGATGTCAAAGCCGATATTAAGGAAAAGCGGGGTGGATACGCCAGATGTGGCATTGACAGGGACCCCAGCCGTAGCATTCAGGTCGAGCTGATTGAAAAAGGTGAGCCCAAGCCCACCCCCAACGAGCGGGCGGTTGAAATCAGGTGTAGTGCCGGTATTGGCCAGGTTGTACAATAATCCGGAACCATACAGCAATAAGTGCAAATTGCTGACGGTAGGTGTCTTGGCCGGCTCCAGGCGCAGGTAGCGTTTACCCCAATAGGTGAACGTTTCCTGCCGTCCAAAACTATTGATGTACGCCCAGTCCAGCAGATTGAGCCTGATCCCTATTTTCTCGCCGGCAAAGGTGTAATTACTCAGGCTTTCACCACTGCTCAGCACCAGTCCATCCGGAAAGTGGGCGTTGTTGATGCCTACATTGAAAATAAACGATAGCGGCCGCCAGCGGTCATAGTTGATATTTTGCAGGGACACCAGGAAGCTCTCCACGTCAAAATCCAGGGCCTCATTCTCCTCAAACCCTTCAATGATCTCTGTGTAACTCCGCAGCAGGCTGATGATTTTATTGAGGGCCGCTTTGGTATCTTCATTAGGGAAAATGTCACTCAGGCCCGCCAGTGCATTCAGGTAGTCGTCGTAGGTGGCCGCCTGATCAAACTCATACAGCTTGGCAAGGAGGCGGAACAACAGGTGGCTGCGCAACTCTTCGTAATTGAACGGGAACCCTTCTTCAAAAATGGTCTTCACCAGCGCCTGTAGTAAGGTGTTGAGCTCGAAGTAGGTATCAATAAAATACTGGGAGTTTTTTGCCAGGCGCTCCAGCACCGGAAGCACGTCATTGTAGAGTTCAAAAATGAGGTCAGAAAGCGCGCCCGGGCTGAGGTTGTCCAGGTCGAGTTGTTGCAATTGCCCTAAAAAGGACAAGAGCACCTGCAGCTCTTCTTCTGAAAGCTCCGTCCGCCCTTCCTTGCCAATAGCTTGCCGGACATACTGCCGCACACTGTCGAGCTGCGCCCCGATCTCCTCCATATTGCGCAACCCGGTTGTACCGCCCAGGTCCAGCCCCATAGAAGCGCCCCTTACTTTAAAATTGGTTGTCCGGAACAGATAATTGACCAGTCCGATGTAGTCGATCAGCCCGGCCAGCCGGTTCTGCAAGCGGGTATAAACGGCATCAGCCAGCGGCCGGCGCACCGGGTGCTCCAGCGTCAGGTAGGCATTCAAAGCTTCGCTGCCGGAATTGCGGTACATGGTCCGCAACAAACCCAGTTGCTGCAGAGCAGGATCGTTGCGCACAGCTTCACTTGCCATATCCAGCAATAAGGCCTTAAAGTCAGTAGTCAGGCTATCTGTGCTAAAGGTAATGGCTGAAGACTGCGCAATCAGCCCCTGATTGGGCCGCTCTCCGGACTCAGACAGCTGGAAGCGGGCGAAGGTCTGCCCGGCCATAGCCTGTCCGGTCTTTTGCCCGCCGTAGGCTTCCGCCAGGGCCACCAGCTCCGGTTCGCAGAGGGCAAAGTAGTAGTCAGAAAGAGCGTACACAAACACCAGGTTGACTGTGTTCTCATAAATATTGCGGGTGCGGGCCTCTGCATTGCGCTCTTCGAGGACCGTATTGATAATGTTGTCGAGGTAGATGTAATTCAGTCCGCCGGCTTCCTCGATTTTGCCCAAAAACATATTCTTGATGAGCCGCACGCGGACTTCCTCCTGTTTATCTGATATCACGGAGGCGATGACTTCTGCATCCAGGGTCCCTCTGCCGAAACTCAGCCCGCCCAGCCCGATCTGCAGACTCGGGGCCTGATGTTGGAAGGAAGATTGGGCGCTCACGCTTATGGGCAGCATTAAGAACAGTAGCATCAGGTGTCGCATAGTGCTTGTATTTGAGCACCTAATTTACATAAAATAAAGCACTATATATCCCCCCAAAAACAGCCCGATAGCCGATATACTCTCCCACCCGGCATTGGCGAACCCTTCCCGTTGCCGGTGGAGCATGCCCATTAACAGAGTGCCGCCCAGTAGTATGCACAGTGCCAGCACGAAGGATTCGGCATCCCCTACCTGATGGTAAATGGAGCCTTCCGTGTAAGCGGTATCGGCAAAAGCCAGGAAAAGCACATCAAAGCTGTTGCCGCCAATGATATTAGCCACTGCCAGGGTCAGCGCCCCCTGTCTTACCGCCACGATGGAGATCACCAGTTCGGGCAGAGAGGTCGCCACCGAGGTAAACAAGGCACCAACGAAAGACTGTGACAAACCGGATTGACTGGCAATGACCACTGCCACCTTCGCCACAAAGTAACCGGCTACGCCAACCACGACTGCCGAGAGCAAAAACCGGGTAACAAGCAGGGGTTTGTTAATACGGCCCAGATCTTCCTCAGGCTCATCCGCTACTGTTTCCCGGGTGTGAATGGGCTCCCACATCGGGGCCTGCCGGGCTTTAGCCACCGGAGACCGTACAAGACTTTGGCAGGCGGGAGCGCAACGAAGAGCAGGACGAAATTTGGCAAATGCAGCCCAAAGTGCAAAATCCCAAAAAGTTCTTATTAAAAGAAGCTGCTCAAGAAGGCTTAAACTAGAAAATACCCTTACCTTTGCGGCTTTATTTCATGGCACTTAGAGCGTGCCCCCAAGTGCAAAATTCATGCTCACAGTAAATAACCTTGGCTTGCAGTACGGCAAGCGCGTCCTTTTTGATGAAGTCAACCTCAAGTTTACCCGCGGCAATTGCTACGGCGTCATTGGGGCCAACGGGGCTGGCAAATCCACTTTCCTCAAGATCCTCTCCGGCGAAATTGCTGCCAACCGTGGCGACGTGGCTATTGAGCCGGGCAACCGTATGGCGGTGCTCAAGCAGAACCACTTCGAGTACGAAGAAGAGCAGGTGCTTGATACTGTGATCATGGGCTACAAGGAGATGTACGACCTCATGGTGCGCAAGAATGCCATCTACATGGACCCGGATGCCACTGAAGCGGATGGACTGTTGGCAGCCGAGCTGGAGAATAAGTTTGGGGAAATGGGCGGCTGGAATGCCGAAAATGATGCCGCAGAGCTACTCAGCAACCTGGGCATACATGAATCCCTGCACTACCGGCAGATGAAAGACCTGAACGGGGGGGAGAAAGTAAAAGTCCTCCTGGCACAATCTCTGTTCAGCAATCCGGACATCCTCCTGCTTGATGAGCCGACCAACGACCTTGATGCGGAGACCGTCACTTGGCTGGCCAACTTCCTCGCCGACTTCAAAAACATGGTCATCGTCGTGTCTCACGACCGTTACTTCCTGGATATGGTGTGCACCCATATTGTAGATATCGACTTCAAGCGGATTCGGATTTTCACGGGCAACTACACCTTCTGGTATGAATCCAGCCTGCTCATGACGCAGCAGATGGCCAACAAGAACAAAAAGGTTGAGCAAAAGCGCAAAGAGATGATGGAGTTCATTCAGCGGTTTAGCGCTAATGCCTCCAAGTCCAAGCAAGCTACCTCCCGGAAAAAAGCCCTGGAAAAACTCAACCTGGAAGACATACAGCCCTCTAGCCGGAAGTATCCTTACATCAACTTCAAGATGGAACGGGAACCGGGCGATCAGATCCTCAAAGTCCATGATCTGAGCCTGCGCAGCACGGATGGCACGCCCTTGTTTGCCAATGTGAGCTTCACCATGAACAAAGGGGAGAAAGTAGCGCTCCTCGGGCGCAATGCCACTGCCCTTACTGCTTTTTTTGATATTCTGGCGGGCAAAGCCACTGCGGATAGTGGTACCATTGAATTCGGGAAAACCATCAGCGTGGGCTACCTGCCCAACGAAAACGAAGCGTACTTCACCGGTAAGGGTGACCTCGACCTCATCAACTGGCTGCGGCAGTACTCCGAAGACCCCGATGAGCAATTCATTCGCGGCTTCCTGGGGCGCATGCTCTTTTCGGGAGAAGAGGTGCTCAAGCAGTCATCCGTGCTTTCCGGTGGCGAAAAGGTGCGCTGCATGTTGTCTAAAACCATGCTCACCCACCCTAATTTCATCCTCCTCGATGAGCCGACCAACCACCTCGACCTGGAGTCGATCACTGCACTGAACAATGCGATGTCTGAATTCCAGGGCAATATGATCTTTACGTCGCATGACCACAAACTCACGGAAACGGTGGCTAACCGCATTATCGAAATCACACCAAACGGCATCATAGACAGCCTGATGAACTTCGATGACTACCTGAGTTCGGATTCGATTCACACGCAGCGGGATGAGCTTTACGCTGGCGTAACGGCCTAGCAGTTTGTCAAGTGTGGAAAGCCGGGTGGTTGGAGATGGGCAGAAAGAGCATCTCCTGTGGCTGGGGATGACATGCGACTTCTCTGGAGTCGACCTCCTGTGGTATTGCCAGGGTTAAGGTGTGACTCTACCTGACTTCGCCGTGCAGACAGGTTCTCCGAAGTCATCCCGTATATGCGGTCTGTTTTACTTGTCATTTCAAATGACCTGATGCGTTGGGGATCATTACAGGGTTAAAGTAGCTCTTTTTTCCCACTGCACTGACCCGACGCATCAAGTCTATACTTGACAAAGTTCTAATCCCATCAGAGTTTATTAATAACCTCTACTTACCAATCCGTAAAGGCAGCGTTGAAAATATCCTCCATCATCTGCTGACTGATGGTCGAAATGGCTTCTTCCTCTACGTCAGCCAGCGCCTGGGAAGTGCCAAAGTCGAAAAAGAAAGAGAACGGGCGTTTGCGCTCCCAGCTCTTTTCTTCGTTCACATTATTGATGTACTGCACCGCTACCTCTATAGTCAGCCGGTTGATGCTTGTGACCTCCCCCGGCTGTGGGGCTTCTGACGTCACTGTGTAACGGGTTACGGTACCTTCGAAGGAGATATCCGGGTCAATTTCCTCAAGGGTGAGCCGCGACTCGGTCCGGATTTTTTCCTTCAGGTCTTCTGTCAGACGGATTGAGATCGTCGGCTCTGCGTTCAGTGCGGTAATATCAAACTGATCCACAAAGTAGGTTTTCACCTGTGAGTAGTCGATACTAATCCCCTTGAAAGAGTAGCATCCGGAGGCGGAGAAAATAGTAAGAGCCGCCAGGCCCAATAATAAGTAGCGCATGCTTTTTGCGCCAAAGATATCGAATACCCGCTAAAACGCCGTACCCTTTTGCGGGGAGTGTACTTTTTTGGGGTCCACGCAAAGTCCGCAGAGTGGTGCGCAAAGTATAGTGAGATCATAGACCCGCACTCTGCCCCAACTTCAAAGTACTTTCCGCCTGCGCTCCTAAATCCTACCTGTAACGAGGGTTTTATTTGGAATATTTTTTTTGAAAGCCAGCAGACAATAACCAAATAATTTATTAGCTTAGCTCCTTCATCACGTTTTTTATTCCAGGACAAACACTAATGACCTCAGTAAAAAGCAATACAACACCGTTGTAGTCAATCTTTTATTCTCATTACCAAAACACTGGATTAGTATGAAAAAAACATTGAACACCCTTTTTGTACTCTTACTCCTTGGCCTGACAAGCAACCTCTGGGCACAGCGCAACTGTGGTAGCATGGACTACCTGGAGTACCAAAAAGAAGAGCACCCCGAACGGGAACAACGCCTCAAGACCATTGAGCGGCACACCGCCCGCGTACTCGAGCATTCCACACGTGCTGTATCCGGCACTATTACCATCCCCGTGGTAGTGCACGTGGTCTATAACACAGCCACTGAAAACATCAGTACCGCTCAAATCCAAAGTCAGATCGATATTCTGAATGAGGATTTTCGCCGGTTGAATGCCGATGCTTCCAACACCCCATCTGCCTTTCAGGGCGTGGCAGCTGATGTAGAGATCGAATTTTGCCTGGCGACAACTGACCCACAGGGCAATCCCAGCAGTGGAATTACACGGACCCCCACTTCGGTTACGGCTTTTGGCACCAACGATGAAGTGAAGTTCAACTCCAGCGGTGGTAAAGATGCCTGGCCAGCCGGTAATTATATGAATATGTGGGTTTGCGACATCAGCGGCGGCATTCTGGGCTATGCGCAGTTCCCCGGTGGCCCTGCCAGCACCGATGGAGTCGTGGTTGACTACCAGTACTTTGGTGATATCGGTACCGCTACGGCTCCGTTCAACCTTGGCCGCACCGGCACCCATGAGGTAGGCCACTACCTCAACCTCCGCCACATCTGGGGCGACGGCAATTGCAACGCGGACGACTTCGTGGGCGATACGCCCCGGGCCGGTGGGCCCAACTATACCGGTTCTCCCTGTACCTTCCCCGGCCCCAACAGCTGTAATGAAGGCGGAGGCGACCTTCCGGATATGTTCCAAAACTACATGGACTACTCCAATGATGCCTGTATGAACCTCTTTACCCAAGGCCAGACTGCCCGTATGCGTGCCTTGTTCGAGCCCGGTGGTGCACGCGCCAGCCTGCTCAACTCCACGGCTTGCGGCACACCGGTCGCACCAACCTGTGATGATGGCATCCAAAACGGTGACGAAACTGGTGTGGACTGCGGTGGTTCCAACTGCGCCCCCTGCCCCTGTAATGACTCCAATCTAAGCTTGTCCATCACACTCGATAATTACCCTGCAGAAACTTCCTGGACGGTCACCGATGCAGGTGGCGCTACCGTGGCTTCCGGTGGTACTTATGGCGGGCAGCCCAATGGCTCTACCGTTACCGAAAGCATTAGCCTGGGCTCAGGCGACTACACCTTTACCATCAGCGATAGTTTTGGCGATGGCATTTGTTGCGCTTACGGCAATGGCTCCTATACCCTGACTGATGGCACAGGCGCGGTGATCGCTTCCGGTGGCAGCTTTGCTTCCAGCGAAAGCACTAATTTCTGTACAGGAGGAGCAGCGACTCCAACTTGCAATGATGGTGTGCAAAACGGTGATGAGACCGGCGTAGACTGCGGTGGCTCTAACTGCCCGGCCTGCCCGACTTGCAACGATGGCATCCAAAATGGCAGTGAGACCGGCGTGGATTGCGGCGGACCGGACTGCGCCCCCTGCCCTACCTGTGACGATGGCGTGCAAAACGGCAGCGAAACCGGGGTAGACTGCGGCGGGCCTGACTGTGCACCTTGCGCCACCTGTAACGATGGCATCCAAAATGGTAGTGAAACCGGCGTAGACTGTGGTGGGCCTGATTGTACACCTTGTGCTACCTGTAACGATGGTATCCAAAACGGCGGTGAGACCGGCGTAGACTGCGGCGGGCCTGACTGTGCACCTTGCGCTACCTCTTGCAGTAACGGCAACAACTTCACCCTGACCATCGTACTCGACAACTATCCCGGTGAGACAACCTGGACAGTGACCGATGGCGGCACTACCGTAGCTTCGGGTGGTCCCTACGGCACGCAGCCCAACGGCTCTACCGTCACTGAAACGTTTAGCCTCTCTGGTGGCGACTATGTGTTCACCATTTTTGATTCCTTTGGTGATGGTATTTGCTGTGCTTATGGCAATGGTTCTTACAGCCTGAGCGACGAACTCGGTAACACCCTGGCTTCCGGTGGCGCATTTGCGTCTTCAGAAAGCACCAACTTCTGTGCCGGCGACGGCGGTACCGCACCAACCTGCAATGACGGTATTCAGAATGGCGATGAGACCGGCGTGGACTGCGGCGGCTCTTGCGCACCTTGCGGCGGTGGAGGATGCACCTATCTCACACTCAACAGCGAAGGCTTTGAGTCGGGCTTCGGCATCTGGAATGACGGTGGCAGCGATTGCTACCGTAGCAACAGTAACCCTAATACCGGCTCCGTTAGCCTGGCGCTACGGGATAACTCCAGCTCATCGGTACTCACTACTGATAACCTCAACCTGACCGCTTACAGCGAACTCACTGTTGACTTTAGCTACTTCCCGGTCAGCATGGACAATGCCAATGAGGACTTCTGGCTGCAGGTTTCTACCAATGGCGGCAGCACCTACACCACCGTGGAAGAATGGAATCAGGGCGATGAGTTCCAGAATAATCAGCGCTACTTCGACGCAGTGGTCATTCCCGGCCCATTCACCGGCAATACGCGCCTGCGTTTCCGCTGTGATGCTTCCGGTAATTCTGACTGGGTCTACCTCGATGACATCGTGATCAGCGGCTGTCAGGATGGTGCCCGGATGGCGAACCCTGTACTTACGGCTGATTATGTAAAGCCGGCTGTTGATGGTGCAACCCATCGTGGCCCTCAGGCACAGGCTATACCGCAGATTGCCGACATCAACCTGTTCCCGAACCCGACCAATGGGGACCTGAAGCTTGCCTTTACCCTGCCCGAAGCCGGTCAGGTGCAGGTCATGGTAACGGGTACAGATGGCCGCGTCCTCAGTCAGGAGCAATGGCTCGGACAGGTAGGCACTTCTGTGCACGAAATCGACGCTTCCAAATTAGCGCCAGGAGTGTACTTCCTGCACCTGAGCGCCAATCAGGAGCATATTGTACGCCGCTTTGTGGTGGTGAAGTAATTCGCTGCGAATGAGCGATCAGGAGCTGCTCTGGCCTATTGGGTCGGAGCAGCTTTTTTTGTAGGTAGATGGAAGGGGGGAAAGTGAGGTTAGGGTCGTCTGCCTCCTTAGCTGGACTTTCGGCATTTTTATAAAACAAAAGAACTCTGAGGAAGGAGTATATTTGAAGTATCTGACATTTCAACTATGCTGCAACTTCCACCGGAGTCCTACAATCAAATATCGGTTAGTATATGAAAAGCAGGCGATTTCGAAGCACGAAAATTTCGGTTAAGTATAAAGTTCGATACGAGTCAAAACCCTTGCATTTACTACTGTTTCGCCTATTTTATATATATTGTTATGGTGTCGTATTTTTTAATTCATAAATTTTGTCATTATTCCTAATTGCAATAACATAAATCCACTTATTATCATTACGAAAATTGCGAATTTCTTTACGTCATTCAATTCTCGTCCATCTTTTAAAATCAACCGCCTAAAATCTGCTGAAATTAGGCTGAATAGAGCAGTCAGAAATAAAAGTCCAATAGCAGCTAAAACTCCATTACCAATTGGAAATCCATCTGTTTTTCCAAGAAAGAATGGAATAAAATCGGTCAAGAAAAGTAAGTTCCAAACAACTATTGCTCCAATTGCAAAACCTTTTTTGATTGGAAATCCGCCTTTTGCCTTTTTTTCAATTATTGTTCTGTCAATTTTTTGTTCAGTTTCATTTTGATTATTTAAAAATCCCGTTTCTTTAATTTGTCGAACTACAGAATTCGGGTCTTTAAAAGTCCAAAAAACCACTCGCTCTTTATAGTTAGCAACTTTATGATTTATTTTTATTCCTTGCCCAAGTATTGGAATCATTGTATAAGGTTCGATTGAAATAATGTCTGAAGCTTGAAAAGTCAAATTTCCGATAATCGAAGCGTTTAATTCCAATCTGTCTTTATTCACTTTTAAAGTCGCAAATGGAAATGTCGCATTAGCCATTCCAATTCTTGCTCCACCTGTTAATTGTAATTCGTTCATTTTGTTTTTGGTCGGTTTTGCTGTATGCACCACAACTCAAAGGAATGTCTGCGCCCCCCGCACCCAAGCCCCCCCCACGCGCAGAAATTTCAGTTGGACGAAACCAGCCCGCCCAGCTTGCCTGCGCACTATAGGGAAACGCGCTTGCCCCTTTCTTTTTCTTGAAGCTA
>NZ_JAVJSK010000127.1:0-42919 GCF_040219495.1 Phaeodactylibacter sp.
CCTATTGCAAATCAACGCTTTATGAACCCCGCAGAAATGCGGGGCAAGCTCTGGCTTCCTCACTAAATTTTCATTTAGCCCGCTAAACTCAAATTTAGTGACTTCGCCAGAACCATAAATCCTTGATTTTCATGACGAAACTGCTCCAAATAAGCTCTAAACACGCGGGGTGGAAGGGGCTGCCTTTTCTTCTTCCTCGTCTTCCTCCTTTTTATCATTTTCGCCCATCTGAATGAAGTAGTTGATCAGGTCGGAAATCTCGGAGTATTTGATCCGCGACTTCATGTCCATAAACACAAAGCCATCTTCGTCCCGGATCAGCAGCAACAGGTTTTTGATTTTGTCCTTGTGGTCTCTGGTCATAATGCGCACAGAGGACCCGGGGCTGTCGATCTGAATCAAATCTTCGTACCCATTACTTTTAATTTGGTCTACAAAAGCGTTGACTTCAGATTGTGGTAACGAGGCTCCTTTCTCGGAAGCCAGCAAGCGGAGTTTGCCGATTTTGCGGGCGTAGCGCAGGGCCACCTTTGTCTCTTTATCTTTGAGACTGTTGTAGGCTATGCCGCCGCCCAGCCACATCACCCAACCGGGCAGTTTGAAATTAACAACACCGGGTTGTTTTTTATGGGTCTGATAAAACTGAGCTGTGGTCTTCGGGCTACTGCATGAGGTAAATACAAATGCAGCAGCACAAAAAAGGAGGATGGACATTCTCATGGCAGTCGGATTTTTGTGTTAAGAGCGGGTGTTGGCTGGGAGAGTCCCAGCCAACACCCCTCATTTTTTACTGCTTCTGTTCTGCGGGTTCTTCGTTGTCATCAAACTCGTTGATGAGCTTGGAGATTTTCTCCATGTCGATTTTGCCTACAAAGCTCATCAGCACGAACTCTTCTCCTCCGCCAACGAGCAGCAGGAGTTCTTCCATAGTTCCGGCGGCGTCTTCCTTGACCAGGAACTCCACGTTTTGCTCATCGGCATTGCGGACGGTCATGAGGATTTCGTATTCGGTCGTATTGATTTTCTGTTTGGCTTCTTTGTAAAAGCCGGCACCATTTTCCTCTGCTACAAGAATGCGGATGCCTTTGAGGTCAGAGGCCAGGTCGATGATCGCTGCGGTTTCGTTGTCGTCCATTTCCATGGATTCCACGTCCAGCTTACCGAACATGCTCATCAGTTTGGAACTGATGTACACCACGGTAAAGCGGTCATCATCAAGGTACTGCTGAAAGTACTTATCAATGGCATTTGCGTTGGAGGTCTGCGCTGAGGCGATGCTGACGATGCCCAGCATCAAGGCGGTAAAAATCCACTTTGAGGTCTTCATGATTTAAGATTTAGGATAAACAATCGGATGAAATTATTCGAAAAACCGGCTGATTTCTTTGAGGTTGCGTTCAAAGCCCTGAGCAGCCACGTCAGTTCCTTCGTTGAGTTCAAGAGAAGCCCGCTTCAGTGCACCGCTGGTAATAGCGAATGCTTGCTGGGGGTCTTGTACTTCATATTTTGACCAGTCTACGCTGGCAACTTCCTGCTGCTGAGCAGGCTGATAGTCTTCGTACAGCCAAAAAACGCCGAGGGCCAGTATGACTGCTGCCGCTACACGGAGTACCCATGTTCTGGGTGACAGGTGCTGTACCTTAGCTTCCTGCGGTTGGATTTGCCCGAGGACTTTGGCGTCGAAATCGTCGCCCAGTACGGTAGGGGCAGACTGTTTCAGGTACCCAAAGAGCGGGCGGTAGCCCTGCAAGTCTTCAGGCAGGTCATCGCGTTGGAAAGCCCGCTTAAGCAGTGCTTCCTCTTCGAGACTGGTTTGGCCTTCGAAGTAATCGTCGAGTAGTTGCCGGGTCAATTGGTGGTCCATAAGGCGGTCAGTTTATTTCTTACGCTCTTGCGAGCGCGGAAAATGTTCGTTTTTACCTGGGCCAGGGGCATTTCGAGTGTGTCGGCGATTTCCTGGTAGGAAAAGCCATCCACATCCCGGAGTTGCATAGCCATTCTTTGATTATCAGGCAGCTCCTGCATCATTTTTTGGATTTGCAGGAAGCTATCTGAGAGTTCCGCTTGCTGATCGGGTGTATGTGCTGAACTGCTCAGTCCGTAGGCACCTTCCAGCCCTTCGTTTTGGTTGAACCGAAGGCGGCGTTTGTCAATAGACCGGTTTTTGGTCAGCTGCATGCACCAGGCTTCGATATTGCGGACGTTACCCAGTTCGTGGCGTTGTTCCCAGACTTTGATCAGGGTCTCCTGCACTACATCTTCTGCCTCCTGAGGGTTGCCCGTTATGCGCAGGGCTACCCGGAAGAGTTTATTTTTGATGGGCAGGATGTCTGATTTGAAAGTTTCTAGGTTCATTGCGCTTTTCAAGCTGCGTTCATAGGGGTGACGAAGAGGAGCAAAGAAAGTTACAACCTCTTCAGAAAAAAATTAAAGTTAATATAAAGTCAACCTTAGGTACACCTTATTGAGTTGTAAGGAGACGTTGTACCTTTGTGGAAGGCGAAACGGCTACCGTTCGGAAAACTGAGATCCGCCCGGGCTGTTTCACAATCAGGCATTCATTAGCATATATCTATGAAGATAGTTGACCGCTTACTGGTTAAGAGTTTTATCCCGCCTTTTATCGTTACGTTCATGATCGCCATGTTTGTATTGGTCATGCAGGTCCTTTGGCTGTATATCGATGATATTGCGGGCAAAGGGCTGGGGCTGTTCCTGATCCTGGAGCTGATGGGCTACAAGAGCCTTTCGCTGGTACCTATGGCACTGCCCCTCGCCGTGCTTATTTCTTCGGTCATGGTAATGGGCAACATGGCAGAGAAGTACGAGTTGTCGAGCTTCAAGTCGGCAGGGGTCTCCCTGGCGCGGATCATGCGGCCCATCATCGGGTTTGGGATGATTACCGTGCTGGCATCCTTTTTCTGCTCGAACAACCTCATTCCCGTAGCCAATCTGAAGTTTGGTTCCCGGATGTACGATATTCAAAAACAGAAACCGGCGCTGCGCCTGGAGGCTGGTATTTTCAACGATGACTTCGACGGTTTCGCTATTCATATTGGCAACAAGCCCGGAGATGGAAAGCGGATTGAAGATGTCCTGATTTATGATCATACCGATGCCAATAAGGGCAAGCTGTCGCAAATTATAGCCAGCGATGGGGAAATGTACGCCACGGAAGACGGTAACTACTTCATGATGAACCTCTATGACGGGCATCAATACATGGAGGGCGACCCCTCAGGATCGGGCAATAGCCGGTCTTACCCCTTTGTGCGTACGAATTTCAAAAGCTGGTACAAAGTTTTTGACCTTAGTGAGTTCAACCTCAACCGGACCAACGAGGAACTCTTCAAGTCTAACCGCAGTATGCTGACGAGCGGGCAGCTGGCGGATGCCATTGATTCGCTGGAGCTGAAAATCAAGCGCCGGGAGGTGGGTATTTCCAATCAGTTTAGTTCTTACTTTGACTTACTGGAGTTAGACAGTACGTTCCTGGATATTCCAGATGATGAGGACAATCTGGTTGCCGCTGAGGCGGAGCGCATCCGTGCGGAAGCGGAGAAAGAAGATAGTGCAAGTGCTGCAATTGAACCGCAGGGAGCCCCCCCCGTTTCGGCAAAACAGGAAGAAGAAAGAATAGAAGAGCGCCCCCGGGTAACAGAAGATAAAAAAACCGACCGGAAGCCTATCCAATCCTTTGAAGGGCGGCCCCTCAAGCAAGTCATTGAGGAGCCATTGGAATCCTACGAAAGTATTGTACTGCTTTTCCCCGAATCGGAACGGCTGCGGTTGATCAACAAGTCGAAGTCTTTTATCCGCAGTATTCAGGCACATGCAGAGTCTGCCACGCGGTCGATCGACCGGCTGCGGGAGAGCCGGGTGAAGCACATTTATGAGCTCCATACCAAGTACAGCATGGCACTGGTCTGCTTCATCTTTGTATTTATCGGTGCTCCCATGGGCGCGATTGTGCGCAAAGGCGGCTTTGGTTATCCCATCCTGATTTCCATCATTTTCTTCATGGTTTTTATTGTGTTGACCATCTTCTGCCGGAAAATTGCGGAGTCCTTTGTGCTGCCGGCTGCCGTAGCGGCCTGGGTGCCCTGCACGGTTTTATTTCCGGTTGGTATAATACTGACCCGCAAAGCGATGAACGATAGTAAGCTGGTTGATATCGATCAGTACGTCAATTTCTTCAAAGCTATCTTCAAACTCTTCAAAAAACGAAAAACTGCGCATGACCCCGCTGTCTGAATTTTTGCGGTCCAACCGCTCATTCTTCTCAGGTATGGTTCAATTTTTATTTTTCGGGGCCATACTGTTACTGTTAATGGAAACAGGAGCCTTTGTATGGTTCTTCAGCCGGCATCGCAGTACTTTTCTTGATTACCTGTTTATTTATGGTACGAAGCTTGGAGAACCTGTGGGCTTCATAGGGGCACTGCTCTTGCTGCTGTTTGTTAAATTCAGGTATGCAATCGCGGTCCCTTTTCTGGGCTTTAGCGTAACGGTCACCGCTTATTTCAGTAAGTCATTTTTTGCCCACGCCCGTCCGTTTGCGTACTTTGAGCAAATGGGCATCGCTACTCAGCTCAATCTGGTGGAAGGCGTAAAGGTGCATACCGGATCAACGAGTTTCCCGAGTGGGCATACAATGGCGGGGTTTGCATTATTTGCTTTTCTGGCTTTCTGCTGGCCGAACAAGAAACTCAGCGGCACCTTGTTTTTTCTTTTGGCACTGATTGTTGGGCTATCCCGGATTTACCTGGTGCAGCACTTCTTCAAGGATGTTTACCTGGGGGCCATCCTGGGCGTGCTGATTGCTATGGGGTGGTATTATCTGCAGCAGCTGCCCAGGGCGGCCTGGCTGGATGGGCGCATTAAAAGATAGACCAGGAACTTTACAGGCTGTGCAGTAGTTATCCTGAGAAATTATCCCCGGTATGTTACACCTTGACTTACCCATTCAGGAGACAGAGCGTTTGATGCTGCTTAATCTCAATCCGGCTTCTTTTAAACGGCTGGTTGCCCAGTTTGATGACGAAGACTTGTCCTGTGCCCTGCGCTGCCCAACTGCGGAAATGTACGCGGGCATCAAAGAACGCTTTCTGACCTTTGGGCTGGACAACGAGCGCCTGAGTATGCACAACTGGCTGCTGTACCGTAAGGATTCAGGCAAGCTAATCGGCGATTTTTCTTACCATATTATTTTCCGGCGGCACCGGCGTGCCGAAATTGGCTACAGTTTATACGATATCGCAGACCGCGGGCAGGGCTTCATGCAGGAGCTATTGCCGGTTACCCTAAAGTTTGGTTTTGAAACCCTGGGGCTGGAACGTATTGAGGCGCTTACGGCGACCGACAACTGGGCTTCGATGTCTTTGCTGCGGCGGTTTGGCTTCAGAAGGGAAGGGTACGCCCGGCGGCACTACCGGTATGAAGGCGTAAATACCGATTCTTTTAGCTTCTCCCTTTTGGCAGAGGACTTTCAGGCAGAGCCGCCTTTGCCGGCAATTGAGAAGCTGGTCCGGAGTTTTGAACGGCAGGCGCTGCCGGCTGAGGGATGGACCCACGAAGCGCACTTGAAAGTGGCTCTCTGGTATCTTTTTCAGGAGGGAGAGGATGCCGCACTTTCCAGGATGCGTACGGGCATCATCGCCTTCAATCAGGGGCAGGGCAACCGCAATACCCCTGATGAGGGCTACCATGAAACGCTGACGCTTTTTTGGATCAGGGTGCTGAGCCGGTTTATGAACGCTCAGCCTCAATTGAATTACGAGGATGCCTTGAGCTTACTCCTGAGCTCGCCGGAAGGGGACTCAAAGTATCCCGGGGCGTTTTACAGTAAAGGCCTACTGCAGTCCGTCCGGGCCCGGGCACGCTGGGTGGAGCCAGACTTGAAACCGTTGTAAAATCCCAGCAAGTCAAATAAAAAAGCGCTTCAGTTTTGAGACTGAAGCGCTTTTGGCTGTTACTTGGTAGTAGCGATTTCTCCGGATTTAATCCGCCTCATATAATCTCTGTAAGCCCGCATCACGTTGGGCATTAATACGTAAAGGCCGGCAACGTTAGGGAAGCACATGGCAAAGATCATCGCATCGCCAAAGTCGAATACGCTTTTGGCAGAGATGGCAGAGCCAATGACCACGAAGACGCAGAAGATCGCTTTGTAAATCAGCTCATTGGTTTTGTTCTCACCGAAGAGGTAAGTCCAGGCTTTCAGGCCGTAGTAAGACCAGCTGATCATAGTAGAAAGGGCAAAGAGAATAACTGCTACTGAGAGGATTGGCGGGAACCAGGACATCACCGCTTCAAAAGCAGAAGAGGTCAGCGTAATGCCGTCGAGGTCACCATTTTGGTCGCTCAAAAACGCTTGTTCTGCTCCGATGCCACCGTAGTTGGTGATGACAATAACGAGCGCGGTCATTGTACAAATGACTACCGTATCGATGAACGGCTCTAACAAGGCAACGATGCCCTCCGAAATAGGTTCGTCAGTACGTACTGCAGAGTGGGCGATAGAGGCAGAACCTACCCCCGCTTCGTTGGAGAACGCAGCCCGCCGGAAACCCTGTATGAGCACACCGATAAATCCACCGTACAGTGCGTCAGAATTGAATGCACCACCGATGATCTCTCCGAATGCTGCCGGAATATCGGCATAGTGATAACCGAGGACAATCAGTGCACCGAGCACATAAATGCCTACCATGAAAGGAACGATCTTGTCTGTTACCCTTGCAATAGATTTGATACCCCCGATGATGATGATCCCAACGACGACGGCCATTACAGCACCAAACATCCAGGAACTGTCAGCAATAAAGCTATCCTTGCCGCCTGTAACATCGATAAACTGTTGGGCGGCTTGGTTTACCTGCACCATATTCCCGCCTCCGAAAGAACCGCCGATACAGGCAATCGCAAACAGTACGGCCAGTACCTTGCCGATCGTGCCCATGACAGGCCCTTTTTCTTTAAAACCTTTATCGAGGTAGTACATTGGGCCACCGGATACGGAGCCATCTACATTATAGTTGCGGTACATTACCCCCAGGGAGCACTCCACGAATTTGGAGGTCATCCCGAACAGGCCCGCGACAATCATCCAGAACGTGGCGCCCGGCCCGCCAACGGAAACGGCAATAGCAACACCAGCGATATTGCCGATGCCCACGGTGCCGGAAAGGGCTGCTGTAAGCGCCTGAAAGTGAGATACTTCCCCCGCATCGTTCGGGTCGTCATATTTACCGCGAACCACGTTGATAGCGTGACCAAAAGCCCTGATATTCACAAAGCCAGTATAAAGCGTGAAAATAAGCGCGCCGGCAATCAGCCAGACCAACACAAAGGGGATGGTGAAGCCGGCCACTGTAATCGGTACAAAGACTACGCTTTCCACCGCCTGTGTCAGGGGCTCCATGACGGAGTTGATGGCGTCATCAATAGTAGATCCGCCTTCTTGTGCCCAGATTGCTAAAGGGGCAAAAAGGCTAAGCGTAAAAAAGAGAAGTTTTTTCATGGTTGTGAGTGATTCGCCCTAGCCGGAACCCCGTAACATATGCGGTAATCAGGCTGTGCTCAGGCATCTTGCTTGCAGGTTTTGAGTTTTGGTTTAAAGTCGTTATCGGTAGCTACAAGAAGGCTGCTGAATAGCTTAGTTTAGTGATGCGGACTAAGGTATTTGATTATTTTTACTTATTCAAAAGTTCAAGCTTAATATTTGGCGCGGCCCAAACGGGTAGTCGGTATATTCCGCGGAAGTATTATATTGTGGATGGAACCAGGCAGGTGCCTTTACTGCCTGCTTAGGCCATACGCTCTTAATACGATTAAAGCAACATCAAATTGCAACCGCAACGAACAGATCAGGAGTTACTGGATTTGCTTAACCAGGGGGACGAAAGAGGCATTGAGCTGATTTTCAGGCAGTACTACGCCTATATTTGCAAAGCAGTCTACAAGATTATCCCGGACAGCAACCTGGTGGAAGACCTGGCTCAGGAGGTGTTTTACGAGCTTTGGCGTAAGCGGGAACGCATCAGGGTCTCTTCATCGCTAAAGGGTTACCTTCGCCGGGCTGCTGTCAACAAAGCACTCAATTTTGTCCGTGATCAGCGCATTAAATTTACGGATGAGGAGCAGGCGCCGGTGCAAAAGAGTACCGAGGCTACAGCCCCTGAGCTGATGGCGGCAGACCAGTTGCAATCCAGCATTGACAAGGCAATTGACGCTTTGCCGGAGCGCTGCCGCATCGTGTTTGTCCTAAGCCGCTTTGAGGACATGAGCTACCGCGAAATCGCCGAGCAGCTGGAGATTTCGCCCAAGACAGTTGAGAACCAAATGGCGAAAGCCCTGAAAATACTCAGAGAAATGCTGAAGGTCAACCGCAATGATTAGCTGGTAGTGCTTTTTAATGCCTGTTTGGACGGGCAGATGACATTTTTATGATTATTCGAAAAAAGGAAAATAACAGATAGGGGAGGGTAGTTATGCCTGTGTCCTATTGACGAATGAAGCCAAAGCGAATGAAATTAACAGAATATATAACACTTTTTCACCGACAGCAGACCGGGCAATTGGGCGCTGAAGAGGCTCAGGCATTTCAGCAAGAGCATGACCCGGAGCTCCATCAGGAGTTGGACGAGCTATGGTCAGATAGCCGGTCTTACAAAGCTGGCTACGAACCGGATGTCGACAAGGGCTTCTCCCGGCTAAAGTTCCGTATGGAAGCTGATCAGCCCCGGGAAGCCAAAACGGTGCAGCTGAAAACGAAGTCCGGAAAGTGGATGAGGGCGGCAGCTGCTATTGCCCTGCTGATCGCTTTCGGCTCATACTGGTTTGCCACAGCTGATGATGCTGCGCAAGGCCTTGTCTACACTACCGCTTCGGATGAAAAAATCCAGATTACACTGCCCGATGCATCGGTGGTTTACCTCAACGAGCACTCTTATCTTAGCTATGAAGCAGGAGAAGGGAAAAGAAAAGTCTCCCTTACCGGCGAAGCTTACTTTGAAGTGGCTTCTAATCCTGAGCAGCCCTTTGTGATCTATTCCAATGATGTCCGTACGACCGTTTTGGGCACCGCTTTCAACTTGCGTGCCTATCCGGATGAGCCTACCGTGGAGGTGGAAGTCACCGAGGGCCATGTGCGCATGGAAAAAGACCAGGCTGCCCAAAAAATTGAGCTTCAGCCAAAGGAAAGAGGGATATTCAGCATGGATAAACAGCGGCTGTATAAAGAACCCTCGCCGGAGTTGAACGCACAAGGCTGGCGCAGCCAGCGGATGGTTTTCCGGGATGCCCAGCTATCAAGCGCCCTCAAAGAGATCGGGCGGTACTACAAAGTGGAATTCAAATTGAAGAATCCAGGGCTTCAGGATTGTGCACTTTCTACAGAAATAAAAGCGGACCCGTTGTCGAATTTCCTGCAAGTGCTGGAAGCCGTCTACGGGCTTGAAGTCCAAAAGTCAGGTCCTGCGACCTACGCACTATCAGGGGGGCGTTGTAACTAAAAGCTTGTTGGGATTTTACCCTTCGGGCTGTTCTTGCCAAATTTCATCCTGGCTCTTCATCGATCTTTGGTCACATAGCATCTCTAGGCAATCGGTTCAATCAACCGCAGCTGAACCCTTCGGTTGCGCATGCGTCCGGATCGCGTATCATTGGAGCTGCGCGGGTATTTTTCCCCCAGGCCTCTGGGGTTCATGCGCTTCGGTGAGATGCCTTTTCTTTTCAAGTATTCTGCTACTGCTCTTGACCGTTTTTCTGACAGCGATAAGTTGGTCGTTGCTGATCCCTCATTGTCGGTATGGCCAATAATGTCTAAGTCCATATTGGGATGTTCGTGCATAATCTTTGCCAGCTCATCCAGCTCCTGACGGGAAGCCGGCGTTAGGTTTGACCCACCGGACTCAAACTGTATATGGTCCAGCGTGATAAACTCCCCCCGCATCAGTTCACGTACTTTCTGCCCTTGCAATTCCAGTACAGGCAGTTCTTCCACCAGCTCGAAATCCAGTTTTTCGAAGCAAACGGCCTGCCGGTTGTTGTAGTTGCCCGTAGCAGAAGTGACACCCCAGTACACCTTATCCCTTCCTCTGAAAATCGTCTTGACCAAATCGCGCTGAAGGGTAATGACCAGCTTGCCGTCAATCCGTACACTTAGCGTTTTTGAATCAGCAGACCATTGAATGTTGAGGTCGTGCTCCCGGCAATCTTCGATGTTGGCAATGCGGTTGGGGCCTGCCAGATTAAACCCGTGGAAGACACTGCCGTCTCTTAGGATAGCGATGTGGTCCTGCCAGGGATCGCCCAGGTGCTCGTTTTGCCAGGTGTCAATTTCGATGCCAATTGCCGGGTCAAGTCCGGCAAAGCCCATGCCTTCACCTCTATAGCCTGTCCGCTCAGCGTAGGGGTGGAATACGAATACCATACCATCAGCTCCTTCCTGATCTTTACAACCCAGCATGACCCGCAGTTCCATCTCGAAGGAAGCATTCAGGCTGATGGCTTTTTTGTACCATATTGACCCGGAAGCCCACTGATAGTCTGGAGTAAGCGTGATACAATCTGCTCCCGATTGGCGGGCATCTCCATCCAGCCGGAAATCGGTAATGGCAGGAGGGGCCTGGGCTTGCAGAAAGGGAAGCGTAAAGAGGAAGGAGACAAGCAGGGCAAGGTGTTTCATAGCTACCGGGTTTTGTGGAATCAAGTATGCTGTCAGAACGCAAGATTGCCCTTTTTGGTTTCTTGGGACCTTGGTTTGCCCATTGATGGTTTCAGGGCAGCAAAACCCTTATTGCTACGTTGCAACGTGCCATAATAAAAAAGAAGCCTGTCTGAAGTCGATGCTTCAGACAGGCTTGGGAACGTAGTTTTTCGCAGTGGGTTAAATAATCATACCCGCGCCTACGGTTTCATTGGTGCCTTCATCCACAAAAAGGACGCTACCGGTAATACGGTTCTTGCGGTAGGCATCAAAGTGCAGCGGCTTGGTGGTACGGATTACGACCCGCGCAATATCATTCATGCCGATCTGGGTTTCTCCTTCCTGACGGTGCAGGGTTTTGATGTCCAGCTTATACCGGATATCCTTGATGATACACCGCACTTCCTGGGTGGTGTGCAGAATGGCGTATTTTCCACGGAGCTGCAGGGGGCGGTCAGAGAACCAGCAGACCATGACCTCCATATCCTGTTCAGTCTCCGGGTGGTTATTCTCCCGGACAATCATATCTCCCCGGCTCAGGTCGAGATCATCTTCCAGCAGTAGGGTTACAGACATAGGCGGGTAGGCTTCCTCCAGCTCTCCGTCAAAGGTGTCAATCTTTTTGATCTTGGTGGTAAAACCAGAAGGCAGGAGCATGACTTCATCACCTTTTTTGAAAATGCCACCAGCTATACGCCCGGCGTAGCCCCGGTAGTCGTGGTAGTCGTCGGTATTCGGGCGCACCACATACTGTACCGGGAAGCGGCAGTCGATGAAGTTGTGGTCGCTACCAATATGAACATTTTCCAGGTAGTAGAGCAGGGTCGGCCCATCGTACCACTTCGTCTTTTCAGATTTGGTGACGATATTGTCGCCCTTCAGCGCTGAGATAGGGATAAAGTGTACATCGTTAACGTCGAGCTTGTAAGAGAATTCTTCAAAATCACGCTTGATCTGCTCATAAATCTCCTCCGAATAGTCTACCAGGTCCATTTTATTGATACAGACCACCAGGTGAGGGATTTGTAGCAAAGAGGCAATAAAAGCATGACGGCGGGTTTGCTCCAGTACGCCCCGGCGGGCATCGATAAGCACCAGTGCAACATTCGCGGTGGAAGCTCCCGTCACCATATTGCGGGTATACTGAATATGGCCCGGCGTATCAGCAATGATGAATTTGCGCTTGGGTGTCGAGAAGTAGCGGTAGGCCACATCAATAGTAATGCCCTGTTCGCGCTCCGCCTTCAGGCCATCAGTCAGCAGGGCCAGGTTGACGCCTTCTTCGCCCCGCCTCTCGCTGCTTTCCCTTACCGCATCGTACTGATCTTCAAAAATTGATTTACTATCGTACAGCAATCGCCCGATAAGGGTGGATTTGCCGTCATCTACACTGCCTGCCGTTGTAAACCGGAGCAGTTCCATATTATCATAATTCTCCATTATATCTTTTGTCTTTGATAGGTCTATAAAGTTTGGAAATTCGAAGCCCTTCCTTCCCGCTTAGAAGTACCCCTGCTTTTTCCGGTCTTCCATAGCTGTTTCAGAACGCTTATCATCGGTCCGGCCACCACGCTCGGTTTTACGGGCGATAGAAACCTCCTTGATGATATCTTCAATGTTGGTTGCTTCAGATTCCCAAACGCCGGTGCAGGTCATATCGCCGATGGTACGGCAGCGGACCATGCGCGTTTCCACCGCTGCTGCTTCTTCCGGTCTTTTCTGGATGTACTCACAGTCGGCCAGCAGGGTGCCTTCCCGCTCGAAGACCGGGCGCTTATGCGCAAAGTAGAGGCTGGGCAGGTCTACGTTCTCCATAGCCAGGTACATCCATACGTCCAGCTCGGTCCAGTTGCTGATAGGGAAAATACGGAAGTGCTCTCCGTAGTTTTTTTTGCCATTGAAAAGGTTCCAAAGCTCCGGGCGCTGGTTTTTGGGGTCCCATTGCCCAAATTCGTCCCGGTGCGAGAAGAAGCGCTCCTTAGCCCGGGCCTTTTCTTCATCGCGTCGTGCGCCGCCCAGGGCAGCATCAAATTTGCCTTTTTCCAACTCCTCAAGCAGGACGTGGGTTTGCAGGAAGTTGCGGCTGGCGTTGTAGCCTTTTTCCTCCGCAATAGCACCGTTGTCGATTGCTTCCTGAACAGAACCTACGATCAGCCGGGCTCCTGTCTCTTCGACCAGTTTGTCCCGGTACTCCAGCGTCTCCGGGAAGTTGTGGCCGGTATCAACATGCAAGAGTGGGAAAGGGATATTGGCCGGATAGAACGCTTTCCGGGCCAGGTGCACCATCAGGATAGAATCTTTGCCGCCTGAGAACATCAACACGGGCCGCTCAAACTGAGCCGCTACTTCGCGCATGATGAAGATGGATTCGGATTCCAGCTCCTTGAGGTGATTGAGGTGGTAACTCATAATTTTAGGGTTATCGCAATGATTGAACAGTGGGCTACTCTTTCAGAGCCACTGTAAATTATGCTTTAGGTAATTCAATATGTGGTTTCAGGAAATGGAAAACCATCTCCACGCTTTCTTCCAATGATTGTTCGGCTGTTTTGATTTCCAGAGCCGGCTGCTGCGGCGGCTCATAAGGCGCATCAATCCCGGTAAAGCCTTTGATCTGGCCAGCCCTGGCTTTTTCGTACAGCCCTTTGACGTCGCGGGATTCGCAAACCTCAAGGGGCGCATTGACGTAGATTTCCAGAAAATCCTCCGGGCCAATAATCTGCCGGGCCATCTCCCGGATTTCAATCGTCGGGCTGATGAAAGAATTGAGCGTGATGATACCGCTGTCCAGGTAGAGCCTTGCGACCTCAGCGATCCGCCTGATATTTTCCTGCCGGTCTTCGGGACTGAAGCTGAGGTTGTTGTTGATGCCGCTACGGATATTATCGCCGTCCAGCACTTGTGCAAAGAAACCATTATTGTAGAGGTAGCGTTCCAAATGCTGGGCAATCGTGCTTTTGCCAGAGCCGGACAGGCCTGTAAGCCAGAGGACTTTGCTACACTGGCCAAGCCTTTGTTCGCGGTCTGCTCGTTGCAGGAGCCGGTCGAAAATGGGGTGGATGTGTTCCGTCAAAACAGATTTTTTTATGCCGGCTGGCCAGCGGTTAGGTGTTGTTTGGAGTTGGAAAGTGTTTGCTAACCTGTTGGCTTAATGCTGGCTGTCCCGGAAATCATTTAATAATTTGACACACAAATGAACCGCAAAGAAATAGGTTTTTTGCTACATGCCCAAACCTTTGCTTAGCTGTGTCGGCTGACTTTACTTTAGTCGGTGCAAATTTCACAAAATATTTTATTCTATAGGATTTATAGGAAATTAAAATTACTTTATGTCTTTCGATCATTTTGAGACCAACGCCATCCGCGGGCAGATGAAGCGCACCGGGCAACAGGAGCATAGTGCCCCCTTATTCTTGACTTCCAGTTTTGTCTTCCCGGGCCCGGAGCAGATGGAGCTTGCCTTTCAGGGCGGTGCTGATGACAACATCTACAGCCGGTACAGCAATCCGAACACCGATGAGCTCATCCGGAAAGTCTGCACAATGGAGGGTGCCGAGGATGGATTTGCGCTGGCTTCCGGCATGTCGGCTGTTTTTGCGAGTATGGCCGCGTTCCTGCGTTCGGGCGATCACGTGCTGGCTTCCCGGGCGGTCTTTGGTTCCACCCACCAAATTCTGACCGAATTGCTGCCGCGCTGGGGTATCACGCATACCTATGTAGACCCGCTCGATGTCACAAGCTGGGCTAAACACCTACAGCCGTCTACCAAGATGCTGGTACTCGAAACCCCTTCTAATCCGGGGCTGCAGCTCATCGACCTTCAGGCTGCCGGGCAGTTTGCCGAAGCCCATGGGCTGATCCTTAATGTGGATAATTGCTTTGCCACGCCTTACCTGCAGCAGCCTGGTAAATATGGTGCCGGGCTGATTGTACATTCGGCTACCAAATGGATGGATGGCCAGGGGCGTGTCCTCGGTGGTATTGTGGTAGGCAAGGCGCACCTGATTGAAGCACTCCGCTTTTTTTGCCGGCATACCGGTCCTGCGATGTCCCCTTTCAATGCCTGGGTGTTGTCCAAAAGCCTGGAAACCCTGAGCGTCCGCATGGAGCGGCACTGTGCCAACGCGCTGGAGATCGCAAAGTGGCTGGAAGGTCGGCCGGAGGTCAGCCGGGTACACTATCCGCATTTGGAAAGCCATCCGCAGTATGCGCTGGCCAGGCGACAAATGAAGTACGGGGGCGGGATCGTAGCTTTTGACCTGAAGGGCGGATTGGAGGCTGGCCGGCGGTTTTTGAGCCGTATCCAAATGTGCTCTTTGTCTTCCAACCTGGGCGACACCCGAACCATCGTCACCCACCCCGCAACCACCACGCATGCTAAGCTTTCGGAAGCAGAGCAGGCAGCAGTGGGCATTGGCCCGGGCATGGTCCGGGTATCCGTAGGGCTGGAGCATACCGAAGACATCCAAAAAGACCTGGAACAGGCCCTGGCTGGTTAGAGCTAATAAGCTCTTTGCCTTTCCTCACTTTTTGGCTGTTGATACAATAGACGGATGGGCAGTATCGTTAATGCCGTATTCTAAGTGACGCGGTCGTGTACTTTGCGTCAAAACCTGACACCTCTAACAAACTAACGATTTATTATGTCAATCAACAATCCAAACCCTAAGCCTTCCAGCCCAACCCCTAATCCAGGTCCCGGAAAGCAGGACGATGGGCAACAACGGCTGAAAATCGCGGCAATCGCTACTATCGCAGTACTGGCTATTGTCTGTATTGTGCTGGTGATGAGCCTGGTCAGTAAAAACAACGCCAACGAAAGCCTAAGCTATGAGTTGAATGAATCTGAACAGCTTAAAGCGGAGTTGGAAAAGCAATATTACGAGGCTTTGTCTGAAATGGAAGAGATGCGCGGTAGCAATGAAGAGCTAAACGCACTGATTGAAGCCCAGAAAGCAGAATTAAAAGATGCCAAAGGACGGATCGACGTGCTGCTGCGCGATAGCCGTAACCTGGCCGAAGCCCGCAAGCAAATCAATGGTTTAAATGCTAAAGTCGAACAGTACCTGGCAGAAATCAATCAGCTCCGGCAGGAAAATGAGGAACTTACAGAACGTACAGCAGCGCTGAGCGAAGAAAACTATGCCCTGAATTCCAACCTGGATTCTGCACGCGTACGCAATATGGAGCTGTCTTCAGCTAAGGCTGCTTTGGTCAGCGAGAAGGAAGCTGTAGAGGCGGATCGCGCGCGGTTGGCTAAAAAGGTGAACATCGCTTCTGTCGTAAAAGTGAGCAACGTCGAAGCAGAGGGTCTGAAAATCCGTAACAACGGAAAAACCACTTCTCGCCGCAGTGCAAAAAGTGTAGATCAGCTGCAGGTATGCTTTAATACGGTCGCCAATCAGGTCGCTGAAGTCGGCGTTGAAGCGTTTATGATCCGTATCATCAACCCACTGGGCGAAACACTCGCTGTAGAATCTATGGGCTCCGGTGTATTCGTGAATAGTGCGAACGGAGAACAGATACGGTACACCACCATCAAGGAGGTGGACTACGACCGCGACGAGCAGCGCCTCTGCCTGGTCTGGGCGCCCAATGAGGCTTTCCAGGAAGGCAACTACGAGATCGAAGTGTACAATAAAGGCTATCTCGCTGGTACCACTAGCTTCCAGTTGAAGTAAAATTCGCAAAAGTAGCGTAGCTGAAAAAAGAAAACTACACACAGCGCCCGGGCATATTTCGGGCGCTGTTTTTGTAGGTGCCCGGATGGATTTGAACAATCGGCTGCCCAAAACGATTTCTACTTTTGTGAACCAGCGGTTAACCTGAAAATGCTTTTATGAGCGAGAAGAAGGAAGAATTCATCAATCCCATTGATCCGGATAAAATTGCGGAAAACCCGCACAATCTACCCTATGCGCACACGGTAAGCGGAGTGGAAATTAAGCCCATAGATAAAGGCAAGGTGAAAGGGCGTGCGGTCAAAGCCATGTACAAACAGTCGGACATGCAACTGGACCAAATCCGGAAGCAGATTGAACTATTGGCAAAGCAGGCCAAAGGGATACAGGACCGCGTTTCTATATCTGAGCAAATCTATAACGCTCAAATGAATTTTGAACCGTTGATCGGCTTCACTTACCACCTCTATGAACGCGGGGACGGTAGCGATTACGTGCTCTCCATGGTCAGCCCGGAGGAATGGGGCCCCAATCCGCCTTATCGCTTTGTAGCCACGGTCGAATTGCTGGCAGACCATACTTGGGATGTCCTGCGCAAGGCTGATGAAACGTAAATTTTAGTTACTCCTTTGATCTTCCGAGCTTAAAAAAGCAGCTATGCAACTTTCGATATTTATGGCAGTCTGTTTACTCCTTTCGAGTTCTGCAGTGGAGTGGAAAGGGGAGACTTCCTATGAAATGGGCGACCTGATCCGGAACGAACCGGCTACCCATGAGTTTGTTTTCCGAAACGTTAGCGGGGAGCCTATGATCATTGATAATGTACGGACTTCCTGTGGCTGTACGGTGCCCGAATGGGATGAAGTGCCCGTAGCTCCGGATTCCACAGGCGTCATCGCTGTCACTTATGATGCCCGCGACTTGGGCTATTTTAAAAAGAAGGTCAAGGTGTATTTCAGCAATCAACGAAAAGCTGAAGTACTGTTTATTGAAGGTTGGGTGGAGGAGCTTTGACCTCCCTGAGTGGCTATTTCTGCTTCCTGTGTAATTTCCTGAGCTGATCGTACACCGCTATACCCGCTGCCATAGCCACATTCATAGAAGTATTGACCCCGTACATGGGCAGGTGCATCGCCTGCTGACAAAGGCTTAGTACTTCGGGCGGTATGCCATGGGCTTCCTGTCCGATGACCAGAACCGTGCCTTCCTGAGCTTCTACATCGGTGTAGGGAAGGCTTTTATCAGTAATTTCCAATCCCAGAAAGGTGCGCTTTTTTGCCAGTGCCCGCACCCCCTCAAGGTCTAAAGCAGTGTAGGGGACATACTCCAGGGTGGCGCGGGCCACCCGCCTGACTTTGCGGTGTTCCAGAAGCTCAGGTGCTCCGTAGAAATAAAGGTGCTCCAGGCGTGCCGCATCAGCAAGGCGGAAAAGGCTGCCGATATTCCGTACATCGGTAATGCCCGCCAGCAGTAAGCTTAGTAGGTGCCGGTTGTTGCCAATATTCCGGATGTAAGCCTGCAAGTCTTCCGGGCGGTCATCGTAAAAGGTAGATTGTTTGGGCATAGTCGGAGGATAAATCTGTCCGGAAAGATAAGGCTTCCGAAGCGAAAATAGGGTGGAGTCGATTAGAATGTCTATTGTTAAGAGCGTGTTGGGATTTTACACTTTGGGCTGCTCTTGCCAAATTTTGTCCTGCTCTTCGTTGTTCTTCGGTCACGTAGCTAAGGCTATGCTCCTTCATCACGCCTTGATCAGAATAAAATTTGGCTGCGTTCGCTCCAAAAGCAAAATCCCAACACGCTCTAAGGGCAGCACTACCCACCGGTAATTCCCGTTCTTTTTACAAGCAACACCTTTATCATGAAAGCCCCGTTATTGATTTTCCTTACGCTTTTCTGCACTTCTCTTGTTTTTGGGCAGTCTGAAATCACCGTATTGGGCACCGACCGCCCCGAAACCGGTCAGCGAATAATCTGGCACAACAACGCCTTCTACCTCCTGCTTCAGGTGCAAGCCGAGATTGGTGGGGAAAATGCCGTACTCCTAAAGCTGGATGCGAGTGGTAGTATGCTCTGGGCCAGAGCTGTAGGCACGCCCGGGCGTGACCTTGTCAACGATTTAGCGCCCCAGCAGGATGGTGTACTGGTTCTGGGACGGATGGTGGAGCCCGGTAATCCCAACGTGATTGATGATGTTTTCCTGCATTTTTTTGAAGCGGATGGCAGCATTGGCTGGAGCCGGTACCTTGGCCGTACGACCGGTGGGGATGATGAACATGCGGCTGCTGTTTTTACAACTGATGCCGGGAATATCGTTGTCGTAATGCATGAGGCCGTAGGGCAGGACCGCCCCGCTTACCTTACACTGTTGCAGGACAACGGCAGTCCTATCTGGGGGACACAGCTTCGGCATGAGGACCTGGACTGGATTATGCCGGCACACGGGCTGGAGCACGCAGGCCGGTTTTGGATTGCGGGGACTGCTTCTCTTGCGGATGGCACGGAGGAAGCTTTCTGGGCTACGCTCAACACGGCCGGTCAGCCCTTGTCCTGGTATTCTATGGCCGCTACTGATAATCAGCCCTGTAGTTTCCGGCAGATGATTGCCCTGGAGGATGGATGCCTTTTGGTGGGTACTATAGGAACAGATACCCCCGATTTGTTACTGGTGTGGGCAGACCAGAGCGGAGAACAGGTGCGGGCCAGGCGCTTCCGCGATGTTGAGGGGGCGCATTTGCTGGCTGCCACCGGAGGGTACCAACGGGCAGACGGGCGGATAGTGGTCGCAGCCAACCGCTTTGAAGCAACCGGAGGCGTAAGCAGTACTGGACTTTGGTTACTGATTGAAGAAGATGGAACGCTCGCCGAATGCCGGCGTGTTGGGCAGGGCAGGGAGGTCATTGTGCAGCTGATTCCCGGGCCTGCAGGCATGATCGCCGCCACGGGTAGTACCTTCCCTGGTAGCAGCACTGCCGGTGATGCCACCTTTTTGCAATGGCCGGAAAACTGGTGGGAAGCCCCCGAAAATTGCTTGTCAGCACCCTTGCTGCCGGAGCCCGCCGCCCTTGCCTGGAACAGCCGCACCAGTGGCGCATTTACGCAGCCCTGGCTGGCGGAAGCCAATCATCAAATGGTCGATGTACCGTATTTCCTGGATGAAAAACGCCCCCTTTGTTGCCCTGAAAAAGATACACTTTATGCTTCTATCTGCACCGGCGATGCATTTGAGGGCTTTAGCAGGGCAGGTACGCACCGTTACCAAATTGATAGTATCGGGTTATGCGGGCTGGAACGGCTTCTGGTCTTGGAGGTAAAAGATACGGCACAGTTGCAAGGTGCGGACATACAGCCATCGGATTGCGATCAGCCCAATGGAACAATCCGGGTAGAGGCGGAGGGAGATAGTTTGCAGTTTAGTTTATCGGGTGGCCCTTTTCAGGACATACCGCAGTTTGAAGCGCTTCCACCTGGTTTTTACACCTTAGTCGCCAAAAACGCCAATGGGTGCGTCTCTGCTGTAGACTCAGTTGTGGTCGCGGCTGATTGCCCGGTCTACCTACCCACCGCTTTCTCCCCCAATGGTGATGGGCGCAATGATGTACTTCAACTATACACGCCTCTGGCCGAGTCAGCAGCGGTGATTTCTTTTCAGGTGTTTGACCGTTACGGTGGGCTGCTTTACGAAGCTTCCGGCCCCTTGTCTGCAGTGCAGTGGGATGGGCGGGTGAACGGCGAGTTGGTTAATCCGGGCGTCTATACCTGTATTGGCAGGGTGCGGCTGCCGATCCGGGATGTTGAAATCTTCCAGTCGGTTACAGTAGTCCGGTAAACTGCACTTCCGGACAAAAAAATACCCGGAGCCCTGTATCCACAGCGCCCCGGGTTCACTTTTATCGTACTGAATCCTTAGCCCATATAAGGATAACGGTAATCCGAAGGCGGATTAAAGTTCTCCTTGATAGAGCGGGCAGAGACCCAGCGGTAGAGGTTGATAATAGAACCTGCTTTATCATTCGTTCCCGAACCTCTGGCACCGCCAAAGGGCTGCTGGCCGACCACCGCGCCGGTAGGCTTATCATTGATGTAGAAGTTGCCGGCGGAGTGGCGCAGGCGCTCAATGGCCTTCTGCGCAGCGTAGCGGTCATTGGAGAATATCGCACCAGTCAGGGCATAAGGAGAGGTGCTGTCCACGAGGTCAAGCGTCGCCTCAAAGTCTGTATCTTCATAGACATAGATGGTCAGTACCGGGCCAAAGATTTCTTCCTCCATGGTGGTGAAGTGGGGGTTGCCCGTTACGATGACCGTAGGTTCGATGAAGTAGCCTTCCGACTTATCGTAGCCACCGCCTACGATGATTTCGGCTTCATTGCTCTTTTTAGCGATCTCGATATAGTTGGCGATTTTATCAAAAGCACGCTCATCGATCACAGCGCCCATGAAGTTGCTAAAGTCCTCCACGGTGCCCATTTTCACGGTTTTAATGTCCCTGATCAGGGCTTCCTTCAGCGCTGGCCATTTGCTTTTGGGCAGGTAGGCGCGGGAAGCAGCGGAGCACTTCTGCCCCTGGTATTCATAAGCGCCACGGATGAGCGCTGTTGCCACCTGCTGGGTGTCCGAAGAAGGGTGCATAACCAGGAAGTCCTTGCCTCCCGTTTCTCCAACGATGCGCGGGTAGCTGCGGTATTGCGTCAGGTTTTTGCCAATAGTCTGCCATAGGGTCTGGAACACTTTGGTGCTACCGGTAAAGTGCAGCCCGGCGAAGTGCTCGTGTTCAAAGATGATATCTCCGGCAACGGGGCCGTCTACCAGCACCAGATTGATGACACCATCGGGCAGGCCAGCTGCTTCTAAGACCTCCATCAGCAGTCCGGCGGCATAGACTTGTGTTTCCGCCGGCTTCCAGACTACGGTATTGCCCAGCAAGGCAGGTGCCCCGGGGAGGTTGCCCGAGATCGCTGTGAAGTTGAACGGCGTGATCGCGAAAACAAAGCCTTCCAGCGGCCGGTACTCCACCCGGTTCCAGACAGCAGCGTCCGGCTCGCTGAGTGGCTGATCTTCGTACATTTCGGTCATGTACTGCACATTGAAGCGGAAGAAGTCCGCCAGTTCGGCCACTGCTTCAATTTCCGACTGATGTGGGGTTTTGGACTGTCCCAGCATCGTCGCGGCGTTCATCTTGTAGCGATAAGGGCCGGAGATCAGGTCCGCAGCACGCAGGAAGATCGCTGCCCGATCCTGCCAGGGCAGTGCTTCCCAGGCCGGCTTAGCCTCCAATGCGGCATCAATCGCCATTTTGACATGTTCAGCTCCACCTTTATAATAATGGCCCAGGGTATGTTTCAGCTCATGCGGCGGGTGCATGGCCACTTTGTGGTCTGTAGTAATCTTTTTTCCGCCAATAGTCATCGGGACATCGCGCTGTTCGGCTTTCATGGCTTTGAGGGTGGCCTTGAGGGCTTCCCGTTCCGGAGTGCCCGGGGCGTAGCTCAGCGAGGGTTCGTTGACCGCAGGTGGCGGCGTAAAATATGCATTAGCCATATCGTTGGTTTTATCGGTTATGAAAAAGTTGGCGCGAAGTTAGGGGTTTCCCTTTGCTATTAAAAATGGATCAGTAGCTGGTTTGGTTGAGGTAAGTACGGATGAATAATATCGTATCGTATTCGCCAACGTAGACTTTGGTATTGCCGTCCACCGGTTGTTTGAGATCGGCTTTGTAGGCTTTGTAAATCTTTTGCACCGCCTTGTAGTTGATTTGAGAGCGGCCCTCATCGAGGTAAAGCTTCGCCTCCTCCTGTACCAGGCCCATATCCCCGAATATCTCAATCAGCAACTGGTAAACGCGGTTTTTCTCTTCGGCCCGCCAGGCCAGGTTGATAAAGCCGCCGTACTGACTGATGTAGTTTCGCAAGCGCGTGATTTTAGTGTAAAACTGCTGCCCCAGTTGCTGAAGCTCGGTTTCAAGTTCTTTGATCTCGGCTTTTTGGACAGCCAATATAGAGTCCTGCTCTTTCAGTTGAGTCGTTAGCTGCTGTACGCTGCCGTTGGACTGATCAAGCAGGGGGAGCCGTTTGAGTTGCTCTACCAAAAAATCAGAAGGGTCTGCTGCATCGCTTACCTTAGCTGCGAGCCCGGCACGGGTGATGACTTCCTCCAGGCAGGGCCCCTCCTCGGTATTCGGCGACAGGAAGTTGGTGCTTTGGAAAAGCAGTACTACGGCTGCCACCACCTCCAGAATAAGAGCCGTAAAAAGCGCATTGAGGTAGTGTTCCTTAATGGTTTTGATCACACCGGTAATGCCCAGTAAGGTGATGATGGCCGTCAGGGAGAAAATGGCGATGAATATCCAGAACAGTGCTTCTTTCATAAAGGGGCAGTAGTTTTTATCGAAACTACGGAAAAAAATACGAGTTTTGCCAGATATGTATTATTCAAAGACCACATTTTTCCTTTATGGATAACCTTGTAGCCCTGCTTCAGCAACGTGCGGAAGCTCAGCCTGATTTTACCCCCTTTATCTTTTTGAAAGATGGGGAAGCTGAGGAACAGCCGCTGAGCCACCGGGAATTTAATGAAAAAGCAATGAGGGTAGCCGCACAACTTCAGCGGCTTAATCTAAAGGGCGCGCGCTTGCTGTTGCTGTTTCCTCAGGGCAATGAGTATCTGATTGCGCTGTTTGGTTGTTTTTATGCCGGCGCCATTGCCGTACCTGCTTACCCGCCCCGGAATAACCGCAATTTACTCCGGTTGGAGGCTATCATGGAGGATTGTGGTGCAGTGCATATTCTGGCCGATCAGAAAACAGTGGAACAAATGCAGGGCATGGACGGGCATTTTTCCAACTATACCTACCTGGTTTTTGAGGAGCTGGTGAACGAAAAGCAGGTATGGTCGCCCCATCCGGTTAAGGCACAGGATATTGCCTACCTGCAATATACGTCAGGCTCTACGGGAAATCCAAAGGGGGTCATCATCCGCCACGAAAATGTGATGGCCAACGTGAAGGGCTGTATGGAACTCTATATTCCGGGGTTACGGCGTGTGGTTTCCTGGATTCCGCTCTATCACGATATGGGCTTAATCATGATGATCGCTTATCTCGTTTCCGGGGGTGTTCAGTGCTATTTTATGGCTCCGGTACATTTTGTGCAAAAGCCATACCGGTGGTTGGCTGCACTTTCCCGCTACCGGGCTGAATACACCGTTGCACCTAATTTTGCTTTTGACCTGTGTTGTGAAAAAATCACTCAAGAGCAACTTGGAAAGCTTGATCTGAGTAGCCTGAAAAGTATTGCCTGCGGGTCGGAACCGGTAAGATGGAGAACCCTTCAGCGGTTTTTTGAAAAATTTCGGGCAGCAGGTCTTTCACCGGTGGGTTTTCTGCCTTCCTTTGGAATGGCCGAAGCTACGCTGGCGATTACCACTTGTCCGCTCGACCGGGAGGTTTTGGTCACCAACCGGGAAAGGCGCAAGGCGCTTCTGAAATGGGATGATCCCGGAATTGCAGAATCTGCGCCTGAAAACTGGGTGGTCAGTAACGGCCGCCCTGTAGATAAATGCCTGGTCCGTATTGTGGACCCGAAGACGCTTCAGCAGCAGGCGGAGGGGGACGAAGGCGAAATTTTAGTCCAATACCCGGGCTCCGTAGCCAGCGGGTACTGGGGGCGCCCTGAATCTTCCGTTGCTACTTTTGGCAACACGCTGGAGAGTACTGCCGGGCAATGGTTGCGCACCGGAGATCTGGGCTTCCTGCTGAAGGGAGAGCTTTTTATTACCGGCCGGATCAAAGACATGATTATCGTGCGGGGCGAGAATTACTATCCCACGGATATTGAGCAAGTAGTGGAGCGTGCTCATCCTGCGCTTCAGGCTAATGGATGTGCGGCTTTCGCAGTAGACAACCCCGCCGGGGAACGTCTGGTCATCGTGCAGGAGGTCCGCCGTTCGGAATGGCGTAGTGCAGATGAGGAAGCGGTTGTGGGGGCTATCCGGCAGGTCATTGGAGCAACCTTCGAAATTCAGCCCTATGCGATCGTGCTGATCCGCCCAATGAGCCTGCCAAAGACTTCGAGCGGGAAAATTCAGCGGTACGCTGCCCGTGAAGCATACCTCAGTGAGCAGTTGCGGGTTATGCATCATTGGCAACAGCCGGTGGATGCCGAAACGCCTACTCAGACTATTGCAGAGCCCGGCAGCGAGGGCTTTGGCCAGGCTGATATCGTACGTTGCCTGCAGCAGCAGATCGCCGAAAAAGTTAAAATGCCCATAGATCAGATTGAGGCCGGGCAGCCGGTCAAAGCGTACCCGCTGGAATCGGTAGACGCCGTGTTCATTTCTGATGCGCTTTCCGACTGGCTGAAAATCCGTCTGGCCCCTGATACGTTCTGGGCTTTCGATTCGATTCAGGAACTGGCTGAGCATCTGTTGCAGCGTTACCAGAATAAACATTCGTAACTCCGGTTTATGTTATTTACGTCCCTGGATTATTACATCTTTTTGCCGGTAGTTGTGCTGGTGTTTTTCCTGGCACCGGTACGCTGGCGTTGGGCATGGCTGCTGATTGCCAGTTACTATTTTTACATGGACTGGAACCCCTGGTACATTTGGCTGATCGTGGGGTCTACGCTGATTGATTATACTGCCGCCCTGCAGATTGACCGGCAGAAGGAACAGCGGCGCAAAAAGCCCTGGTTATGGATGAGTATAGCTGCCAATCTGGGGCTGCTTTTCACTTTCAAGTATTTTAATTTCCTGAGTATAGAGGTGGCCAAAGTGGCCCGATGGTTTGAGCCGGGGTTTGAAGCCGCACAGCTGGACGTCCTCCTGCCGGTGGGTATTTCTTTTTATACCTTTCAGACGATGGCTTATACCATTGATGTTTACCGGGGCTTTGCTAAAGCGGAGCGCCACCTGGGCCGCTATGCACTCTATGTCAGTTTTTTCCCGCAACTGGTGGCCGGGCCCATAGAGCGGTCCCGTGATCTGCTCTCGCAGTTCCACTTTGATTATCAATTTGACTATAAGCGGGTGGTAGGTGGGCTGCAGCTCATCCTCTGGGGCCTGTTCAAAAAGCTGGTCATTGCCGATCGCCTGGCGCTGTTTGTGGATGAGGTATACCGGTTTCCGGGACAGTACGAAGGCTTCACCGTATGGCTGGCATCGGTCTTTTTTCTTTTTCAGATTTTCTGTGATTTCTCGGCCTATACCGATATTGCAATCGGCAGTGCCCGGATACTGGGCATCAGGCTTTCTCAAAACTTTGAGAACCGGGTCTACGCTATTACCTCTTTCAATAGGTTTTGGCGGGGCTGGCACATGACTCTGACCAACTGGTTCAGGGACTACGTATTCTTTCAGCTTACACCATTGGGGCGGGGCATGGCCTGGATTATGCTGGCAACGTTAATCTCTTTTACGCTCAATGGGATCTGGCACGGAGCAGAGTGGACTTTTCTGATCTGGGGTGGGCTCAATGGCTTGTTTGTAGCGTTGGAGACGCTGCTGTCAAAGCCAGCCGACCGCTGGCTGAGCCGTATAGGCTTGGCGAAGGGGAAGCCGTTGCGCTGGCTGGCCGATTTTGCGTTGTTTTTCAATCTGGCAGTGGTGAGTATTATTTTCTTCCGGGCGGTGGATACCTCGTCGGCCCTGACGCTCCTGGGGCAACTGCGTTTTTGGGCACCCATTCAGCTTCACCTTAGTATTGCAGATGTCATTGATATTCAGGAGTTTATCGTAGGGGTGGGGGCTTTGCTGTTTATGGACGGTTTTCACCGTTTGCTGAAAGGGCAGTCTGTTGATGTTTTCCTGGCGCAGCAGTCGTGGTGGGTACGCTGGGCGTTCTACCTTATTCTTATTCATGCAATTCTTTACCTGGGGATGCCACCCGACCGGGAGTTTATTTATTTTGACTTTTGATAAACGCGCTCTAAACCAACGAATAGGCTTATGAAGCGAGAAATAGGGTACAGCTTAGGGCAGCTAGTCTGGAAAGGCACTTTACTGACGGTGCTCTGTTTTATACCATATTTGATGCTACGGCACAATAATATGCTGAAGCATGATGTCGATTACAGCAAATTCACCCATAAAGCAGAGCATTTGATCCTTGGGGTTTCAAGGGCGAAGGTTGGACTGGTCCCGGAGATCCTGAAAGAAACACTCGATCTGGAAGGGCAGGTGCTCAATTTCGCTTTTACAGGGTTGGTTTCTCCTTACGAGGAGCACTATGCTGCCTTGGTCAGGCGGAAAGTACGCCGCAATGTTCAGGGGCGTCCCGCGCTGTTTATTTTGTCGGTCAATACCGGTAACCTGGGTTGGTCCGGAAACTTCTTTCAGAAACCCCCTCCGATTTATGATCTCTTGCTGGTCAACACCTCTCCAAATCCGGATTACATCCTGAGGAACATAAATTCCAGGACATCTTTTTTGTTTAGTTGGCTGCAGGAGCCCGATAAACAGCCGATGTTTGTAGCCCACAGAGACGGCTGGGTAGAGCGAACGCGTGAATCTGAGGTTCCTGATGAAAAGATTTACGGCCAGTATGCAGAAAAATTCAGGAGCTTGGAATTATCATCTGAATGCCTGCAGGTATTGTCGGCACTTACCACCTACCTGGAGCAGTACGGCGAGGTCGTGTTGGTCCGTTTGCCGGTTGACGAAACTATGGCAGCTATGGAGGAGAAGGCAATACCTGGTTTTGACGAGCAACTTACTGCTTTTGCTGCTGCTCACGATGCGATCTACCTCAACTATCTCCGGTCAGGAGCCGATTATGTTTTTAGTGACCCGCATCATTTGCTCAATACGGGAGCCCGTGCTTTTACCAGGCAATTAGCTGATGACCTCCATGCTATGGGCATTCCCAGAATTAAGACAGAGTGAGTTAACATACAGGCCAGGCATGAGCAAAGGCTCAATCCGGTAGCTGAAAGAATCCGCTAAGAGCGTGTTGGGACTTTTGTCTTTTAGTCGAAACTAAATTTTTTTGGTTAGACGAGGTACGAAAACCGAAGTTTAGCCTGAGTTAAATAGCCCGTACCGCAGTTTGCGGGAAGGATTTTTGGGATGAAGTATAAGCAAACCTGCCTGCGTGTCGAACACTTCGGTCTCCGGTGGCCAAAGCCCACAGGCGACGAGACACAGGCAGGAAAGTGTCCCGGTGCACGAGGACAGGCCGGTTACTAAAGTCCCAACACGCTCTAAACAAAATAAAATGAGCAAGTTAAGTCGTTGGCATTCGGTTTTTATGCTTCTGGTCAAAGGGGTGATCATTGGTGGGTTGGTTTTGTGGCCTTACGTAACGATCTCGCTAAAGCAGATAAAGGCAGTAGACTGTTTCTACCCCAAGTTGACGCATCGGGCGGAGCACCTCATTTTGGGCGTCTCCAGAGCAGCCGTGGGTATTGCTCCGGAGGTGTTAAAGTCAGAATTGGGTTTGAAGGAACGGGTCCTGAACTTTGCATTCATTGGAGCAGTAACACCCTACGGGCCCGACTACAGCCGGCTGGTCCATCGTAAAATTGCTAAGGGGGAAGAACCACCGGTTTTTATCCTCTCTGTCCATCCTGATAATTTGTCAAAAATAAAAAACCGGGATCTTTGGAGAGAAAGAAGCCACCCAGTTTATGATCTGTTTTTTGTAAACCTCAACCCCAACGTGGAGTACATCCTTCGTAATATCAGGCGCAAAAAGGCTACCCTGATCAATTTTAAACCGACTGCTCTTTCAGCGTCTTTCCGTTTCTTTGAGGGAGGATGGATGGGATTAGAGGGAAGAAGAGCGGCGGAGTTCCTCGAAGAAGAGGCAGAAACAATCATAAGGCTCACGAATAAGAAAATCCCTGCTCCTGAGCGGTTGAAAGCCCTTTCAGATTTGGTGGCGTCTTTAAACGCTTTGGGATCCGTAATACTGGTACGCATGCCCGTTTCTCCGGACGTTCGCGAAAAGGAGGATGCTATTTTTCCAGATTTCGATGAAAAACTGAAGGGCCTTGCGGCCCGGGCGGACGTTCCATACCTGGACTTTTCAGAACAAAGCAGCGACTTTACTTTCTTTGATGCTCATCATTTGAATGTGGAGGGCAGCAGGGTTTTTACCCGGGTTCTGGCAAAAGCCATAAAGGATGTCCGTGAAATTTAGAGCCTGTTGGGACTTTGGTCTTCTAATCGAAAACGGACCATTTTTGGGTTAGACGACCTGCCTGCCAAACGGATTTGCCAGGCAGGAGAGTGTCCCGGTGCACCGGAACATGCTCTAAAGTCCCAACACGCTCTCTTAAGGCAATGAACGTCACGTCTTCCATCTCCACCCCCAACGCGTCAGCCCCACCGTAGCCGCCAGTGATAGACCGGTGATGAGCATACCTCGAAGCAATCCCATCAAAGCATTGCTATTCATACCCTCCACCAAACTGGCAAGCCCGGAAATTTTCAAGATCGGCCACACCAGCAGCCAGGGCGCTACGTAGGCAATCATGGGGTTGCGCCCGGTGTCGGTCAGCCACTGCCAGCCCCGTGCCCGGTGGTGGTCGAGCAAGAGGAAGAAGGCCATGAATAGAAAAGTGGACAGCCCGGCGGTCACATAGTAATAGCTCATCGTTGCGTGATCTTTACGGATGCCACCCTCGTAGGGCTCAAAAACCATACCTATGATCAGAAAAGCACTGCCCCAGGCCAGCAATTGATGCAGGAAGCGGGCGGTGGGAGAGCCGTCTTTTCGCAGGAGCAGGGCTGTAAGCGCCAAAATGCCTAATTGCAGCAGGAACAGCGGAAACCCCCAGCGCCCAAACAAGCCGGTTAGGGACAGGGCAACCATGGCAACCATCAGCCATCCGGTAGCAGTCAGGGAGGAAGAACCACTGTCAGCCCCCCTTTGGATGGCGTAAGCTTGTGCCAAATCGCCTATGATAGATCCGGCAATCACGATATGCAGGTATTGCAGGAAACTGAAATTGAAGAACCAGGGCAAGGGCGAGCCATTCCAAAGCACTGCGGTCCAGTTGTCGCCGGCAGATTGGCTGAGGCGAAGGGCGAACAGTACCGCCAGAAGGGCCAGACGGGGCAGCACGTTGTTGCGCGTCAACAACCAGGCCACCGAACCAAAGAAGGCAACGTTGGACAGGATCAGGATGATAATGTCGGTCCGCTCCAGCGATAAGTAGCGGCTGTCCCCGGGTTTGGGCTCCCCGGGTAGCAATAGCAGGTACACGATGGCCAGGATGAGCCCAAGGGCATTAAAGTGCTCGTGGTATTTCCACTGCCGTATGCGCGGGTGGGTGCCGTAGATGGCGAAGAGCAGCACGAAACCACCCAGTGCCAGCAGTTGTTCTGTTGCGCCCGGGCTACTCGTCATATACTGCGGGATCAGGTGCTGGTAAAATAAAGCAAAAAAGAACAGCCACCCCCATCGCTTAAAGGCCTGGAGAACGACCTTCCATTCAGGCAGGCCTTGCTCCAGCTTTCGGCGCATAGAAAAAGGGAAAGCCATGCCCATCGCGAAGAGAAATATCGGGAAGACCAAATCCACCCAGGTAATACCGGGTATGCCCGGATCGAACTGATGATTGGGGGGCGGGACTTGTGCATGGTGCATCCATGCGGGCAGCACACCACCGTGGGCAATATGCCCGGACAGGATCATACCAATAATGGCCATGCCGCGGAGGGCATCGAGGGCGGTTGCTCGGACAGGAGTAGAGGCAGGGCTCAATTTTTTATCCAATGATAAGAAAAATCGGGGATTTAACTCACTTGATATCAGGGGGCATTGGTGGAGGAACGGCTTTGTTTTTAAAATATGGAGTGCTGCAAAAGCTTGGTAATCAGTATAAAAGGTGCAAAGTGCTGGGTATTTAAAGACCGGCATCGGAGAGGGCTTAAGCTTGAAAATACAACCAACTAATTTGGCCTGGCCACATTAGTCGCACCAGGTTGTTCCAAATGACCTGAAGAAAATATCAGAGGATCGAAATACTTGCTACAGCCTGGATATAATTGTAACTATCTTGGGAAGGCGGTCTTCGGGCTGCCTTTTTTGTTCTTGCTTATCCCAGGGCTCGCCCGGGAACGTCCATTGTCCCCCGGGTGTTGAATGGTTAGCAATTTCTATTTTTGCTTGCTCAATACCCTGGATTATGACCCTGCAGGACCTCCAAAACAGCCCTCATCTCCTCTACGACTGCATCACTGGCAGCCGCGCCTACGGTACCGATTTGCCCACTTCCGACACAGATATCCGTGGTGTTTTTATTCTCCCGCAACCGGAGTTGTACAGCCTGAGCTACATTCCACAGGTTGCGGACGACACCAACGATACGGTTTACTTTGAGCTCGGCCGTTTTGTAGAACTGCTGGCCAAGGGCAACCCCAATATGCTGGAGCTGCTCGCTACACCACCGGAGTGCATCCGCTACCGTCACCCCATCATGGACCACCTGAGCCCCGAGCTGTTCCTCTCCAAAAAGTGCAAAGACACCTTTGGCGGCTACGCCTACGCACAGATCAAAAAAGCCCGGGGGCTGAATAAGAAGATCGTCAACCCCATGCCCCGGGAGCGGCAGACGCCTCTGGACTTCTGCTACGTGCTCAAGGGCAACGGCTCCGTACCTCTCCGGCATTGGCTGGATGAAAAAGGGCTTGAGCAATCCCATTGTGGCCTCTCTGCCATCCCGCACTTCCGGGAGGTCTACGCCATTCATCATGATCCTACAGGCGAGCTGGGCTACGCCGGTATCCTCCGTAAGCCCACCTCCAACGACCTCTCGCTCAGCAGCATTCCCAAAGGCGGTGAAATACTCGGCTACCTTCACTTCAACAAGGACGGCTACGCCACCTACTGCAAGGACTACAAAGCCTACTGGAACTGGGTGGAAGAGCGCAACGAGGTCCGCTACCAAACCAACCTGGCCCACGGCGCGCAGTACGATTCCAAAAACATGATGCACACCTTCCGCCTGCTGGAAATGGGCATTGAAATCCTGCGCGAGGGTGTCATTCGGGTGCGGCGGCCAAACCGGGCCGAGCTGCTGGATATCCGCCGGGGGAAGTACGATTACGATACCCTGCTCGGCATGGCAGAAGATAAAATGGCGGAACTGGAGGCCGCTTACGCCCAAAGCACCCTGCCGGCGGCGGTGGATATGGCGCGGGTGAATGGGGTTTTGGTGGGGATGCGGGGGGCGTGGTATGCAGAAAGTTCTTAGGGTAGGATGAGAAACCAAAATCAAAGATCTTAGCTTTGAATAGTCTTGAATTGGGACTCTTTATAAACGCTGGTCTGGTAGGCTGCTTCAAACCTGTATACCCCTATGAAAACCATTTTTACTTCTGTTTTATGTTTTTTATCAGTCTTCAGCCTGTCTGCCCAAGGCGAGGTGGTGATGCAGCATTTCATTAAACATTAGCCCCCAAACCCAAACAACCCCACCATCAACCGTCCCAAATCATTCATCTCCTTCATGGGATGAAGCGGGAAGACCTCGCGTGCAGCCGCCAAAACCGGCTGCACGTACTTTTTGAGGGAGGCGGGCTTGATGTCTAGCTCTTTGGCAACTGACTTATGATGGGTGTGCTCCGGCCCTTCCTCGGCATATACCTTACACCAGGCGAGCAAAATGCGGCGGTGGTTTTGGGTGAGCGGTGGGTGTTCTTCCAGGTGTTGGGCGAATATCAAATCCAGTATCGACTCCGCCGAGAGCTGCTGTAATTCCGATTGTACCTTGCTGCCCACCTCCGCCTCAAAAATCACCAGCGGCCGCGACAGCAACATAGCATCCTGAAATTCGCATACCAAACGGTAGGAGTTGATGTGGTGGGTAATGTGGCGCTGCTCATCAAACCCGCTGGGTACTGAGACCTGGTTAAACCACAGGTAGTGCCCCTCTTCATGGCGCAGAGGGACCATGATGTTGTAGGAGACTTTTTGCTCCTGTAGCAGATCTTTGTACTTGATGGATAAGCGGTAAGCTGCCACGCCGAAGTGGAAGTACAAATCGTGGTAATCCGGGTGGACACGCTTGATATATTCCTCGTAAGTAACGTTTTTGCATCCAAGTAAGGCCCCGGTATTACAGCTCCACGGGATTTGAGTGGGAGGGCCCATCTTTAATTCCAGATGAAAAGAATCGACCTGTATATTTTCGCAAAGCTGTTTTTTGTAAGCTGCGGCAGAAGCCAAAGAAGCCTTCGTCGGTTGCCGGGCTTGTCCGAAAAGGTCTTTCAGTATTTTCGGAAAACGGTTGAGGTTGTTGTCCAGGACCATAGTGTAAGGGCTGTTAGGTTAACTACATATGTGAGCTAATATATACGAAGTGTAAAAGCTTGTGGCTCTATCCCCATGACAATGAGCCAGTAGACCTCCTCGATGAGCTAACAGCCATTTTGGATTCATTCTATCTGAGCCAGTATTGTAGCTTTATGCTGCCGTGATACGTTCAGCAGAGTGCCGTCCTGCAATATCACCTGACCGGTATGGCCTGCGTGACGAAACTCTTGTATTGCCGACAGCCGGACGGCATGAGAACGGTGAATACGCATAAAACCATAACTCGATAGTTCCTTTAAGGTGTCTTTCAGCGTACGGGAAACCACCTTTTGCCTGCCATTTTCAAGGTGCAGAACGCACATATTGCTGGCTGCCTGGCAATAGAGGATGTCATCCACAGGCACCGTTTCGAATCCACTGCGGTTGGGGATTTTGAAAATCGCTTTTTGAGCCGGTGGCAGTGGTGCTGCTGCAGGGGTTGCCGACTGCCTGGCCAGGATGGATTCCAACGACTCGCTTTTCTGTTTGTACAGCCGGTTAAGGTGGCTAAGGCCCATGTAAAAGCATAGAATTTCAAGCAAAACGCCCATGCGGGAGGTATGCATGGGAATAGACCATTGGCCGCTCTGAATGACTTTGTAGTAGGGCGTTGCCAAAACTTCCCCGTCTTTAGGAAGTATCCCGAGATGGTTAAGCAGTACCAGGGTAAAGGGCAGCATCATGAGTAGGGAGCCGGTGAAGATGTACCGGAATAGCGGTTTCCGAAATTGGGTCAACAGGTAGAGGACTACGGCATAAAAAAGCCCAAACAACAGGACACGGGTGTAGGTAAACAGGGTGAAGCTCCAGGCGTACCCAGGGTACAGCCGTAACAGCAGGTCTGTCAGAATAAGTCCGGCGCATACCCCTATTGAATAACCGAGCCAGCGGTGGGCAACCGGGGCTTCAGTACGAAGACTCAGGAACTGCCGGATAAAAACGACGTAAGCAATCGCCATCAGATAGGTAAGTATGGATTCTCCATAAACCACGATATATCGGTACTCGCTTAGTAAACTGTAGGGTGCTTGTCCGAACAGCCAACGTATTTGCTTGGCGTTGAGCCCAATACAGGCTAGTAAGTAAAATGCATAGTATAAAAAAGCCCGGTTCCGGTTGATGAGGTACTGGGTGCCGGAAAGTACAGTGAAAAAAGTGAGCAGCCCGAAAAACAGGTAGTAGAATTGCCGGTTGTTGGCTTTTTGAATCCGGATTTCCTGGTCTGATTGTAAGGCAGTTGGGCTTACCAGATATAAATCCGAAAGTCGTTGGTTCTCCAGGAATTCTTCTATGCGCAAAAGGTACACCTGCTTTTCCCGGGGCGGTAATTTCAACTCCAGGTAATGATAGGAGAAAGGATAGCTCAACTGGTCATAGCTACAGATGCTTCCGGCTTGCCCAACCTTTCTGGCAGCACCCCGCTCAATCAGGAATAAATCAGCGGAGGAGGCCTCTGTGGTCCAAAGTAATGAACGGATGCTATCTGTCGTAAGATTCTGCACAGAAAACTTAAACCAGTAGTTTCTGCCGGGCTTGACATACAATTTGCCCCGGTCGGGGAAAGACTCGAAGGGGTATTCTAAAACCGTATTTTCGTTGAGCTTTAAAGTGGGGTCGGTGTAGACCCTGAGGGAAGTAGTGATCGGCAGGGTATCTGGCAGGGGTAAGGTAAGTTTTACAGTAGCGGAATCTACGCGCTGAGCTAATCCTTGACCGGGTAGAAAACATAAGAGGAGCAAGATTTGATTTAACCTCACCAGAGCACATTTTATCGGGTGGTGCTGCAACTGCAACTTTCTCTTTCGTACGATCATTCTGAGGTTCATGTCTTATATCTTGGTCTGACCAAACGTATCGTTAAGTTACACTTTAAAGTTTTTATGTGAAAACCGCCCGTGATATATTCTTTGAAGCAGGCTGCAAAAGCGTATGATTCTCAAACCCTTAGCTACTTTTCTTACAGGAGTCCAGAAGTCCTTTTGAAATTAGTTTCCGTTAAAACTTAACCCCCAATTAACCCCAAACCCCGTACTTTAGCCTCAAAAACAACATGTACCGCCAATTTTACCTGCTCATCATTGCTGTTTTGGGCGTCATAACCGCCAACAGCCAAAACTGCACCTCCGACACCCTGCGCATTGATACCACCGCCGGGCCCCACCCCTTCACCAGCCTGGAGCTGAATAATGACGACTGCCAGTTCCAGTTTGCTATCGTCACCGACCGGACCGGCGGGCACCGCCCGGGCGTTTTCATGGACGGGGTGCGCAAGCTGAATTTGCTGCAGCCGGAGTTTGTGATGTCGGTGGGGGACCTGATCGAGGGGTACACGAAGGATACGGTGGAACTGGAGCGGCAGTGGGAAGAATTTACCGGCTTTACGGCCCAGCTGCAGATGCCGTTTTTCTATGTGCCGGGCAATCATGACATCACCAACGAAGTCATGGAGCGGGTATATCTGCAGCGGTTCGGGCAGACCTACTACCACTTTATCTATAAGGATGTGCTGTTCCTGTGCCTCAACTCCGAAGACCAGTACCGGGGCTCCAACCGGGGGACGATCTCGGATGCGCAGTACGAATACATCGAGCAGGTACTGGCGGAAAATAAAGAAGTGCGCTGGACCTTCCTGTTCATGCACCAACCGTTGTGGATCCTCAAAGACACCGAGCGCTGGGTGGATGTGGAGAAGCTGCTGGCCAACCGCAAGCATACGGTTTTTGTGGGGCACCACCACCATTATGTCAAGTACGAGCGCAATAACGGGCGCTACTTTATGTTGGCCACCACCGGAGGCGGGAGTGCCCTGCGTGGCCCGCAGCTGGGCGAGTTTGACCATGTGGTGTGGGTGACGATGACGGAGGAAGGGCCGGTGCTGGCGAACCTGCTCCTCGATGGGATTTGGGATGAGAATGTCGTCACTTCTGCATCCAGCGATTTTGTGAAAACCATCACCGCCCAGCGCCCCATCCGTGTGGAGCCGCTGCTGATGGACGGCGCTGCTTTTGAGGAGGCACAAATGGTGGTCAAAGTCTTCAACGATCAAAACGTGCCTATGCAGGTGAAGTGGGATGAGCAGTTCAGCTGGGGGCTGACCGGTGTGCTGAGCGCGCCCGAAATGACGGTAGCGCCTAACTCGGTGGACACCCTGCTAATCGACCTGAAGGCACGCAAAGGCGAAACTGCACTTTCCAACCTGGAAGCCCTGCCCCTGAAAGCAGAGGTAAGCTTTGATACCGAAGACTTCCCGGACCTGTCCATCCCTTTCTCTTTCAATCTCCGCCCGGCACAGAAGTATCAGCTGGAGCAGGCACCAAAGCGTGTCAAGGTAGACGGAAAGCTGAAGGAATGGGAGAACCTGCCTTATACCCTGCAGGACCTGCCCGGCGAAAGCCTGAATGCCCGCTTCAACCTGGGGTACGATGACGACTACCTCTACATCGCCGCCCGGGTGGAGGACGATCAGATCATGGTCGATACCGCTGAGGTCTCCTGGCAGCAGGACTTCATCGGGTTTGTGGTGAATGCCGAGCCTGCCGCCGTCAGTGCCAGCCGGACGGGGCAGGGGTGGTACGAAAATTCCATCCTGTTCACGGTAGCACCGGAAACGGAGGAGCTGCCGGCCTCCATTTTCTATGAGGATAAGTTGCCGGAAGGTGCTGAATATCGCTGCCAGGTGGAAGCCGAAGGCGTGTACGTGTTGGAAGCCGCTATCCCTCTGTCCTACCTCACAGAGCGGCAGGGCGAGAACTGGCGCTCTATCCGTTTCAATATGGTGGTGCAGGACCGCGATGTTGAAAAATCCGAAAATGGATGGCCCCGTTATCAGTTCATGCCTGACTGGCGGGGCGGGGAGAATTTCATGGGCTCGGGGCTGTTCTTTAGATAAAATCCAGCACCTGTTCGGGCGTGATGCATTGGTAACGGGCTTCAGGGTAGGCATTCTGCCATGGAGCGTAGCTGTTACGGTACTTTTTGGGATTCCACTTGAACTCGAAGCCGTTCAGGTGGCCGCCCATTTCCTCCACGTAGTCAATTTCTGCGCCAGTGTGGGTATTCCAGAAGTAAGTATTTGTAAATTGGAGGTTATAGCTTAGGTGCTTTTTGCGTTCAGCGATCAGAAAGTTTTCCCAAAGGCTTCCCTTGTCCTTCCGCAGGTGAATGGGGCTGAAGTCATTGATAACTGCATTGCGTACGCCTAGGTCATAAAAATAAATCTTGTTCATTTTTGTCATTTCTTTGCGAAGGTTTCGGCTGAAGCCCCCGAGCCGGAAAAGGACAAACCCCTTTTCTAAAAGGTCAATGTAGTTGTTGATCGTGTCTCGGTTGACCTTAAGGCTTTTAGCGAGTTCCTGAATGGATACGAACTGCCCCATCTGGTAAGCCAGCAATTGGACTAACTGATTGAGCTTTTCCGGATAGCGAATGTTGCCCAGTGCAAGTACATCTTTGTAGAGGTAGGCCTGTTTTAACTCGTTCAGGTATTGTATTTTTCGTTGCGTCCCTTCCAAGGTAATAGCTTCAGGGTAGGAACCAAAAAGCATCAAGCCTTCAAGCTTTGCGATGTTGAGCCCGGAAGAAATCTGGTTATACTCCAACCATTCCCGAAAGGAAATGGGGAATAGCGTATAGGTCCAGGTACGCCCGGTCAGCGGTTCTGAGATCCGATTGGCCAGGTCCAGGGACGATGAACCGGTAACGATGACACGCTTTTCGGGCATGGTGTCATGTATGATTTTCAGGTTAATGCCGATATCGGTGATGCGTTGTGCTTCATCAATAAAGAGCAAATCCGCTTCACCAATGAACCGTTTAAGCGCTTCAGGAGACCGGCTGGACAATACGGATAGATCCTCCCCACTATCGGCATTGACTTTGAGCGTTTTATAGTTTAATTTTTGAATGAGGTCATTAATTAGCGTCGTTTTGCCAACCTGACGGCTGCCGTACAGAATGATGATTTTATTGGAGTGCTGTAGCTCTTCTAAAAGGGTCGGTGCAAGGGCTCGCGCTATCATTTTTATTACAAAGATAAAAAAACAGCACAAATCGCGTGATTTCCAATGGTCAGCCATCGCAAATCGCGCGATTTGCGATGGTTTTGAGGATGTGCCTTTGCGTCCTCCTCTACGCGCTCTTTGCGTGAACCCCAAAAAACCTCCCCAAAATTCCGTGTTTTCACCCCGAACCAACCACACTAAAACAGCATGCACTGCGAACAAGTCAAGGAACGCCTCACCAATGGCAAAACCCGTGAGGCGATCGACATGCTTCGGCAGCCTCTGGAAAACACCCCGCTCTACGAAGAATGGATGATGGTCCGCGCCCGTTACGAAACCCTGCACGAGCGGGAGATGAAAGGCCTGCTATCGACTGCTGAGGCCCAACTGGAGCACAACCGGATCAAAGTAGGAGCGCTGTTTTAACCCTGTAATGATCCCCGACGCATCAAGCTGTTGAGCGGCAAAGGTATAAAAGTACTATCTTTATTGCCTACTCACACCTCACTAAGCATGACTCCCAATACACTTGCTGTTCTACCCTTCGTCAATCGCAGCCCGGACCCGGACAATGAATACTTCTGTGATGGCATCACAGAGGAGATCATCAATGCCCTGGCCCGTATTGAACAGCTAAAAGTGACCTCCCGGACTTCTTCCTTTCAGTTTAAAGGGCAGGCGCTGTCCTTGCGTGAAATAGCGGAGCAGCTAGGCGTGGCTGTTATATTGGAGGGCAGCATCCGCCTCTCCGGGCGTAAAGTCCGCATTATGGCTCAGCTGGTGCAGGCTGAGGAGGACTTCCACTTTTGGTCGGAGACCTGGGACCGGCAGCTGGACGATATCTTCGCCATTCAGGATGAGATTAGCCTTCTGATTGCCGAAAAACTCCGCGAACAGTTCGGGCACTTTGAAATCGAAGACCACCTCGTGGAGCCTCAAACCGATAGCCTTGATGCCTATGCCTATGCCCTGAAAGCCCGGTACTACCACAATCAATGGAACCCGTCTGATGTCAAAAAGGCCATTGAGCTCTTTGAGAAAGCCATTGTTTTGGATCCCCGCCATACGGAATCCTATGTTGGCCTTGCAGATGCCTATGGTTTTCTCGCGACCACCCAGTTTATGGACCCGGCTGAGGGCTGGCAGAAAGCAGCGGCCTACACGCAGCAAGCCTTCGAGCTCAACCCTAAAAACGCCGGGGTACATTATCAACTGTCCAACCTGGCTTTTTTCACGGAGTGTGATTTTGCGAAAGCTTTTGAGCACGCTCTGGAATCCATCCGCTTGAAACCCAACTATCCGGAAGCGCAGCAGTTTGTCGCTTTTCTCTATACCCTGGAAGGGAGTATGAAAGAAGCCGAAAAACACCTGGGGCTGGCACTCCTCATCGACCCGCTATCACAGGAAACCCTGTTTTTCAAAGCTTTCTTCGATTACCGCAACGGGGATTACCAAAGTGCGCTCCGCGAGCTTGATGCCTGCCTGCAAGCCAACCCCAATAATATTCCGGCTTACGTACAGCGCTCTTACTGCCTTCTAATGGAAGGCCGTTATCAGGAGACCCTGGACTTTATCAATCAAATTCCGCAGGATATTACGGTGGAAGGGGACAAGCAGGGTATCATTTGCCTGGCGCATATCCTGGCTGGCCATCAAAAGGAAGCGGCCGCCACGCTGGGATTACTCCGGGCTGAAGCGGCAAAACCGGATGCTTTTCAGGCGCATTCCTACTTGTTTATGGCTTATGCCTGCCTTGAGGAGGCGGATGCTGCCTTCGAATGGCTGGAAGAAGCTCTTCAGCTAAACTCCTCCGTGCTGCTGCTGAGCTACAGCGGACAATTGTCCAAAAAGCTGAGCAGTGATCCCCGCTACCGGGTTTTCCATGAGCGGCTATATGGAAGAAGTGGCAGGGAAGAAGAGATAGAACAAAAAACAGCTTTGCTGGATGAGGCTACCACGGAGGAATACCGTCAGCAGCTTCTGCAATTCATGGAAGCCGAAGAACCGTACCTGAATCCGGGTTTATCCCTGCGCAGCCTGGCGGAACAGATCGAAGTCCATCCCAATAAGTTATCCTGGCTGCTCAACGAAAGCCTGGGCAAAAACTATAACACATTCATCAACCAATACCGCGTGGCGCATTTCAAAAAGCTCGCCCTCAACCCGGCCAATGCACACATCTCCCTGCTCGGGCTGGCTTATGAGAGCGGGTTCAACTCCAAGACCGTCTTCAATACCTATTTCAAAAAGGAAACCGGTATGACGCCCCGGGCTTTCCTGAAAAGTGCGGATTCCGGTTCGGGAATATAAATCCGAACGTCTACCTGCTTTTTCAGAACGCAGCGCCCTGCTAAAGGGGCTTTCTTTGCATCATGAATCAGAAAAACACCACTATCATGACTGCATTGAAAATGAAAGCCGTTGTAATGACGGGCTACGGTTCCCCCGACGTTTTGACCTTTCAGGAGGTGGACAAGCCTGCTCCCCAACCCCGCGAAGTCCTCATCCGGGTACACGCTTCCTCGGCCACCACTGCCGATGGCATGATGCGGACCGGCACGCCCTACTTTGGGCGGTTGATGCTGGGGCTTACCAAACCTAAGCATCCGATTCCGGGCACAGGCTTTGCTGGTCAGGTGGAGGCGGTAGGGGCGGAGGTGACACAGTTTCAGCCCGGCGACCGTGTGTTTGGCGAAACCACCCTGGGCTTTAGCACCAACGCGGAATATGTTACCGTACCTGAATCCGGGGTTATCAGTTTGATGCCCGATCAGTTGAGCTACGCTGAGGCTGCTCCCTTTTGCGACGGAGCCGTTACTTCCTGGAATTACCTTCGCCACCTGGCTAATTTGCAACCGGGGCAACATATCCTGATCAACGGCGCTTCGGGCAGCCTGGGCACCGCAGCTGTCCAACTGGCAAAGTACCTGGGCGCAAAAGTAACCGCCGTTTGCAGTACCCGCAACCTTGGCCTGGTGCGCTCCCTGGGAGCCGATGAGGTGATTGACTACACCCGCAGGGATTTTACGAAAGGCACAGAAACCTATGATTTTATCTACGATACCGTGGGCAAAAGCTCCTTTAAGGCTTGTAAGTCAGTGCTCAAGGAAAATGGGCAATACCTCTGCCCTGTACTGGGCCTGCCATTACTGGTGCAAATGTTAAAAACTAATATCTTGGGTAAAAAGAAGGCGGTTTTTGCGGCCACCGGCCTGCGGTCGGACGAGGAGCTGCGGGACATGCTGGCCGAGCTCATTGAAATTTATGAAGCCGGAAAGCTCAAAATGGTGATTGACCGGCAGTATCCTCTGGAGAAAGTTGCAGAAGCCCATACCTATATTGCCGCAGGGCGTAAGAAAGGCAATGTGGTCATCACCTCCGCCGAATAAATCCAACCCTTCAAACCTTTAAGAATGAACCCCGATTATAATTATGCTGCCATCGCAGGCGGTACTATCATTGCCATGGCCCTTGCTGCCGGATTTTCCTACGGTTACGTTTGGACAACGCTGGTTGACTTTTCAGCCCCGGTGCAAACGATCACCAATCTCAAAAATGCCCTGCCTGTCTTCCGGGCAGGTGTCGCCGGCTGGCTGTTCATCGCCTTGTGTGACGTTGTAGCTGCCTGGGCGCTGTACCTGCTGTTTAAAAGTACTCATCCCGGGCTAGCCCTTTTGGTCGCCCTGTTGCGGCTGGCTTATACTGGTTTTTTGGAAATGGCCATTGGCGACCTGCTCTCTGCTACTGCTTTACTGGATAGCGGTGCAGGCCTTTCACCGGACCTGCTGAATCAGCAAGTATTGCTTCAACTGGAATCCTTTGAGGATACCTGGTCGCTCGGGCTGATACTGTTTGGGCTACACCTGGCAGCGTTGGGTTTGTTCGTCCGGCAAACAAAGGCTGGGCATTGGATTTGGGGAATTTTGCTCCTGATTGCAGGATGTAGCTACACTTTACTTCATTTGCAAAACCTTCTTGGCATTGCCCCCGATATGCCTTGGGGCACCATTGAAAATATATTAGCGGTCCCAATGACAATTAGTGAGCTGGGATTCGCCATGTGGTTGTTGGTAAAACGGCCGCAGTTCAACTCAAAATAAATGATAATGACCTCATTCTTTAAATCTGAAGCAGGCCGGGCAGTAGTTTTGTCCCTGTACGATCAAAAACTGCAAGCCCTGGGTATGGATCATCAGGCCCAAACTATCCGAACTCAATTTGGCCATACTAACGTGCTGATAACGGGCCCCGTTGACGGCCCGCCACTTATGCTCTTGCATGGGTCCAACGGCTGCGCCCCAATCGCTCTGGAGACGTATCCCAATCTGGCTGAAAAATACAGGGTTTATGCGGTGGATGTCCTGGCGCAACCCAACAAAAGCGAAGGAGAGCGCCTGAGCATGTCCGACTTGTCCTATGGGCAGTGGGTAAACGAACTCCTTATTCAGCTCGGGCTGGAAAGTGTCACCCTCGCTGGCTTTTCCTTCGGCGGGCTGATCATACTAAAGACGCTCGCTTTTGACGAATCCCTTGTCAAAGCCGCCTACCTCGCTGCTCCCGCTTATATCGTCAACGGCAATCCCCTGAAGTTGCTTTGGAAGATGTTTATTCCCATGAAGCGGTACATGAAAACAGCGAAGCCGAAGCATATCCGCCGGTTTTTGAGTGAAATCTTCACCGATGATGACCCATTCGCACTGGCATTCCTTGCTCAGGTATTCCTGCATTTTGAGATGGATTTCACCCCGGTTCCGGTCATGTCAAAGACGGAGGCCGGGCGCATCCGGACGCCCATCACCCTTTTTGCTGCCCAACAGGATATAGTATTCCCTGGAGAAAAAATGATTAAACGGGCCCGGAAGCTTTTCCCCAATCTCAGACAGACCGTTTTATTTGAAGACTCCAAACATGTGCAGGGCCGGACCCATAATGACCAAATTGAAAAGCTCATCCTGGAGGCCTGAGCCGGCGGATAAAGGAGGAAAATCAAAGCGTCTTTAGGAATTGTACCGAATAGGATGCCCGCAAAGCCCGTAAAGGGTCAGGCAGAGCCCACGAAGCATTACGCCAAGGTTGCAGTTTGCCCAAAATCTAAGAGCGTGTTGGGACTTTTGTCTTCTAGTCGAAAACTAACAATTTTTTGGTTAGACGAGGCACGAAAACCGGAGTTTAGCCTTAGCTAAATGAGGATTTTCGGGACGAAGTATAAGCAAAAAAGTGTAGTTTGCAG
>NZ_JAVJSK010000128.1:0-10277 GCF_040219495.1 Phaeodactylibacter sp.
TTAGAGCTTGTTGGGGTTTTGCTTTTGGAGCGAACGCAGCCAAATTTTGTTCTGATCAAGGCGTGATGAGGGAACATAGCCTTAGCTAAGTGACCGAAGAACAACGAAGAGCAGGACAAAATTTGGCAAGAGCAGCCCGAAGTGTAAAATCCCAACAAGCTCTTAAAATGGCCCTGTCAGCTCCAAATGTGGGCAGGCAGAGCAAATCAAAACAAAACGAAATACCTGGCCGCAGGTCACAACTCCGGTATAGCGCGGTCATAAACCAAAACAGTATGGAAAGTCAACCAAAAAAAACCAGCTTAGTACTCATTAGTGGCATTGCCGCGCTCGGCGGCTTTTTGTTCGGTTTCGACAGTGGCGTGATCAATGGCACTGTGGATGCACTGCAGCTTGCCTTTGATTCGGACGCTGCCGTCACCGGGTTTAATGTCGCGTCGGTGCTGCTGGGCGCCATGGCCGGTGCTTTTTTTGCCGGTACGGCCGCCGACAAGTTTGGGCGAAAGCCGGTGATGATTGTGACCGCTATCGGCTTTACCATCAGCGCCTGGGGCTCGGGTATTTCTGATGGTTCAATAGAGTTTATCCTGTTCCGAATTCTCGGTGGGGTCTCTATGGGCGCAGCAAGTGTGCTCGCACCAGCCTACATTAGCGAAATTGCACCGCCGAAGATTCGGGGCAGCCTGGCGACTTTGCAGCAGCTGATGATCGTGATCGGGCTCTTCATGGCCTTCATGAGCAACTACTGGCTGGCCGGGCAATCGGGTGGTGCATCAGAAGTATTCTGGGGCGGCTTCCAAACCTGGCAGTGGATGTTCTGGGCAGAAATCATTCCCGCTGCGGTGTTTTTATTTGCCTTGCTGACGATTCCGGAATCGCCCCGCTACCTGGTGGCGGCCGGCCGGGAAGCAGAGGCGGCACAAGTGCTGGCGGGCATCGCACCGGAGGAGGACGCCAACGCAAAAGTGGCGGATATCCGCTCCACCCTGCGCGAAGGTGCCAAGCCCCGCCTGAAGGACGTGATCAGTTCTTACACCGGCAAGATACACCCGCTGGTTTGGGCGGGCCTGGGCCTGGCGGTGCTGCAGCAGTTCACGGGCATTAATGTGATTTTCTACTACGGTGCCACTCTCTGGCAGGCGGCCGGCTTTACGGAGGCGGATGCGCTTTTGCAGAATGTGATCACCGGTAGTGTCAATATTTTCTTCACCATCGTGGCCATTGTTTTGGTAGACCGGCTGGGCCGAAAGCCGCTCCTTCTAGCTGGCTCCATTGGTCAGGCGGTGATGCTGGGCATCATGGCGTATATTTTCTCCAATGCGGCTTCCAGCGGGCCGGACGGGCTGCAGCTGTCCTCCAATCAGGGCACTTACGCCCTTCTGGCTGCCAACGGCTACATCGCCTTCTTTGCTTTCTCCTGGGGCCCTGTGATGTGGGTGATGCTGGGCGAGATGTTCCCCAACCAATACCGGGGCGCGGCACTGGCCCTCTGTGGCTTGGCGCAGTGGGGCGCGAACTTCCTGATTACCATCAGCTTCCCGATCCTGCTGGCGGGTATCGGGCTGGGGCTGTCTTACGGTATCTACGCCTTCTTCGGCTTTGTTGCTTACTTCTTTGTGAAGTTCTACGTGAAAGAGACCAAAGGCAAGACGCTGGAGGATATGTCACGGGAAGAGGCGGCGCTGGAGCGTGGCGGCGCGCAGGCGTAATCTGATGAGTTGTTAAGGGACTGAAGGCAGCGGTGCTTCCGCTGCCTTCAGTGTTTAAATAGAATTTGTGGCGGTATGTGTACTGACCGGGAGGCTTATGCCCGAAAGACCAGAAAAGGCCAGCTCAATAGTATCGGCGGCGGTACAGCCTGTTGTACAGGTCAGGGTCTAAAACAAGGGTGCAGGCAGATTACTAAAGTCCCAACACGCTCTAAAACTAATGGCTGCCGCCGGGGAACATCGTAGAAACCTTGATTTCAGGGGAAGATTCGGTCTGCCTGACTGTTATGCGCAGCCGGGCAGACTATACTATATAAGCTAGAAACAAATGCTAATTGGCGCTACTGGTTGGAAAGTGCGATACGGTGCTATGACTTCTTGAGCTGTACGTTTATCGCGATTGGGCCTTTAGGACCCGTGCCAATCTCGAAGGACACTTGGTCATCCGTATCGATTTCCTCTTCGAGATCATTCACGTGTACGAAGTAACTCTCCTGAGAGTCATTCTCAATAATAAACCCATAGCCCTTTTCCGCATTGAAGAACTTTACTTTGCCATTCCTTTCAAACTTGGATTGACCATCGTCTTCTCTCTTTGGGACGCCAATTTCAATGTCTTCCAGCTTGACCTCTTTCTTTGGCTTGTCAGGAGGGGTTGTAGAGAACTGACCATTTTCATCCACATACATGAATTCGACCTGGGTCTTGTCCTCAAACTTTTTTTGTTCTTTTCGCTCCTGCTTCTCTTTCCTCTTTTTACGTTTTTTCTTTTCCCGTTCTTTCTTCTGATAGCTATCTGCCATTCACTTTAAAGTTTTTGTTAAGTAATTGCTATATCCAAGATTAAAGCAAATAGCCGGTACTAGCGTTCTATCCCGTCAATGTTGAAAACAGCTGTGCTTCTAAAGATAGTGCTTTTATCTTAACTTTCGCCCTATCTTCTATCTATAAACTGTGCGAGCGCCTTAAAAGATCATTAAGCTACCTGGTATTACAACATTGAACCACTACAAAAGTCCCGATCAAGCCAGCATGTTTGGAGCAACTACGTCGTAAGGGCCACTAGGTGCTATTTCGACCTAAGGGACTGCGCAACAATAACTTACCCGTATTAGAGCGTGTTATTCAGTACAAACGGGTAGCTCATTTCAAAAAAGTCACTTTACCGTTGTCCATATCATAGACCGCACCAATAATTTTGATCTCATCGTTATCCTCCATCTCTTTCAAAATAGGGCTCCGTTCACGTACTTGCTGTATGGTGTGCCGGACGTTGCTCTCGCAAACCATGTGTACGAACTCCTCGTTTTTAGAACTCCGGTCCCCTTCGTACTCCGTAGCTTCCACCGCTGGGTTTATTTTAGAAAGCATCGGAGTAATATTGCCCAGCTCTACACCATCGACAGCCGCTTTGACGGCACCGCAGTGCTCATGCCCCATGACAAGGACCAATTTTGAGCCAGACACTTTGCAGGCAAACTCCATACTGCCCAGAATGTCTTCGTTGACGAAGTTCCCTGCCACGCGGGCTACAAAAACATCTCCTATACCACGGTCGAACACATCTTCAACAGGAACGCGGCTATCCACACACGACAGTACAATTGCTTTGGGGTACTGCGCATTGGTGCTTTTACGCACCTGTTCAGAATGGTTTCGGCTGGTCAGGTCGTTTCGCATGAAACGTCCGTTGCCTTCTTTGAAAGATTGAATAACCATATCTGGTGTGAGTGCTGCTTGTTCCTCAGCAGTCAGTACGTCTTCTACCAAGCCTGTAGTTGACTCTTCTTCAGGCGCTGTTGCCGTCTGTTCGGGTTCAGGCGCCGGGTTGCAGGACAGCAAAAACATTGTAAAAAACGATATGCCAAAAAGGAAAGACTGTAGTTTATTCATAGCCATCAGATATTAAGGAGGTGAATAGATCAGCAAATGCTGCTGGACAATCAACACCGGCCGAAAAACTTAGTTCGCAGATATTTTATTCCCAGACAAAATGCGAAAGGGGCCTTTTTCACGATCCCTTTCTATACTCATGCTTCACCCAGTCCACCTCCATCACCCATTCACCGGTCATAGGCGAGTCGGTGATTTTAGCATAGTTCAGAATGGCGAACATGGGCTCCGGGTATTTATCCCCTTCTCCCTCGTTGCGGTAAACCTCTTTGCCATCCAGCCGGTACACCAGGTCGCTGCCCTCCCATTCGACGGAATATTCATGGAACTCATTAAGGGTAGCCGGGAAGTTCCTGCGCATGCTTTGCCAGTCCCCTTTGTCACACTCCCCCAGGCTGACGATAGCACCCGTAGTGAACTCGTCTTTCATATGGTCACCATGATGTTCAAAAATATCAATCTCTCCTGACCCGGTCAAAGGCCAGCAAACATTCTCATCGTCTTCCTGAACGGGAGGCTCATTATTTTGTGCCCCCAGCAGCCACCAGGCCGGGAACATGCTCGCCTCCCCGTTGCCCGATAGCCGGAGCCGGGCGGTCCACTTGCCCTTCACGAATTCTTTCCGGTTTTTAGAGCAAATCCGGCCGGCGACATATTCGGTCTCCGGGTGTTGATTGCCATGCTTGTCGAAGTTGTCACACGGGCGTTTCTCCCCGATATTGACCACCTTAATTTTCAGGGTGCCGTCACTTACTTCCCGGGTGCCAAATTCCCCATCGGGTACGTAGCAATGGTTTTCATTATTCACCCAGATCCGCTGATCCTGCCAATTGTCCGGATTGAACGTTTCAAAATCATCGAGGAAATCCACTACCCAGGTATCAGTCATACTTTGCCCGTCTTTACTTTGGTTCCCGTTGCTGCAATTAAACGCCAGCGCCAGTAGGGCCAGCCATATCATTGTCGAGGTCGGTTTCATCTATTATCCGTTTAGTTCCCAATGCGGTAGTTCGCTTTCGGCAAACATAATACGAAATTAGTTCTGCAATTCAGAGCGCTGTCTTCTCCCGATACTAATAATAAAGCTTTATAAACATCATTTTCGGCAGGGCCAGAGAAGAAGCCTCATCGAAAGGGAAAAACAGCACGGCTACATACCGTACCGGTAATGCCCTATGATTTTAAAATCAAACAGGCAATCGGCCAGGACCTGCCCGGCGCCGATATTGTGGACAATCATAGGGCGCTTGCCACCTACAGATTTTTTGTCGACTACGATTCCGATAGGAGTGACCGCACCACCTAAATTCCAACATACCACATCACCGGGGCGATAAGTCCGATGGGCTATCCGAGATTGGCAGCTCCGCCCCTTGTCATTTGAAGAAGGTCATGAGGTTCGGGACGCTTCGGTGGTCAATATTCCTATCTGTTGTTTTCAAACCCCAGCTGTTTAAACAGCTCAGCGGACTGCTTTAAATACCGGGCTTTGCCCGTCTCTTTGAACCAGGCCCTGGTCACCTGTTGGTTGTTTTGCAGGCGGCTGTCCTGCCAGGTAGAAGTGCCCACAATATTCAACCGCGTCCAGTCTTCATTGATAAAGCTTATGGCCTTAATATTTTTCCGGTAGATGAAGGAAAAGAAGTGGACAAACCATTGATCCCAGGCGTCGGTATTGTCTGGGGTAATACCCTTGATAGGGCTGGATTCCGCGATCATAACGGGTTTCTTGTGCGCTTTGGCCAATTCCAGAACCCGATTACAGTCCGGGCCGAAATCAGTACCATTATAAGCATGCCCAAACACAGATATGGCCACCCAGTCCACATACTCGTCCCCCGGGTACCAGGCCGACAACGGGTGCCCTTTGTAGGTGGGCGCAGCATAAGAATGCCAGACCAATGCCACATTCTCCACCCTTTCAGCACGCATCAGGTCCACAATATGGCGGTAGGCTTTGACGTACTCCTCCGGATCAAGCTCGTTGTGCGGGCCGTCAAATTCATAGCCGATCCTCAGGTAGACCGGCCGGTTTACCGACTTGGCCCAGGCACTGTACCTGATGATGACGTCGTCGTATTCACCCTTGCCTGTTTTTTCGGCAACGCCCCATTTGCCCACCATCCACAGCGCACTTTGGAGGGCTGTATTCGGAAACTTTTTGACCAGAAACTGGTGGTTTTGAGTGGAGCCGGTTTCGTTTTTTTGCGCTTTTGTCACACCGGTAAATTCCGGAATCCCCCAATAGGCAGCCCAACCGCCCGGGATTGGCTCAGACCGGAAGTCCTTCGTGTATTCGGTAATACGTTCAACTGTTTGCCCCATGATCAGGAGGGACTTCCCTTCCTCAGGTACAAACTTTGATTGCTCGTATTCATAAACATATTCCGGGTCCACGTCCGTCTGTATCTTTGCAACCATGTCATTAATAATTGGACCCTCCGTTCCTGCTTCCTGATGCTGCCCTCTAACGCCGGCACAGGACGTCACCAATAATAGCAGGGTAGCGGGCAGGTAGAAGGAAAGAGCAAAATAGATAATCCTCTGCTGTCCTTTCGTTTTCATTTTGCTGGCGTCTGTTTGTCCTTTTTGAAGCCCGTTTGGGCAGTTCAATGCCCTGATTCCGCAAATATTTTCCGGTTTGACCTATACCGGCCCAGTCCAACCACATCAAACTCATCCGCTTCCTCTGACGATTGGACGCCCAAATGCCTTAAGGCTTGATTGATTGCACCGTCTACTACCGCCACGTGCCCGAATTTTATTTTTGGCTCCACGCCATCGTAGGAAATCAGCGGCCCCTCAATTCTCTTACCCTCCAGCCAGGTTTCGGCGATTTGCGTGCCTATTCCTCCAAAGTAGGCCGTTTCAATATAGGCGCATTTCCCCAAAAAGGAAAGCTCCCTTATGACAGCAGTTGTCCCTTTTAGCAGTGCTCCATACGGAGCAACTGGCTTTTCAGAAGAACCTGCCTCCTCTGTACTTTCAAGGGGGATGAGATGGTAACCCTCAGCCAAAACGACATTGGGCAGATCGCCTTCGTAGGTAAAGCTTGTGATTACTCCGTATATGTTGTGAGCCATGCCTGGTTTGTTTTTTGAGAACTGCTCTAAAAATTTGCTCCGCGCCTACTTCCTGGTACGGCCATAGTTAGAGTCTACCCTGAAATTAATATGACCGCAAGCAGACATGAGCTGGACGTATCAAAAAGCGCACAAAAAAACCGGAAACACCCCAAAGAAGGCTTGTTTCCCGAGTGATGCTTTGTTTTGCACCCACAAGATAACCAACCTTTATTTTGCAGCTATGATTTTTCGGCCCTAATCCGGGCAAAAGCACAGTAGTTTGCCGATAGCCCGATCGTGTGGGGTGAAAACTACCCAAAGACACTTAAAGCTCTGAAAAACAAAGGTATATGTTTTACCATAGAAATAGTGTAGAACTACAGGAAAACCTACTCATACCTTTGCTCTCAAGTTAAGTTTTTTTCAACTTCTTGCATAAATTGGAAAGAAAAGGCAATACGGGGTTGCTCGGACGTTTACCAAAAAAGTGTAGCTTGCAGACCGGTTACTAAAGTCCAAACACGCTTTAAAAGATCAAAAAAGCCGTAGCAGTTCTGCAGTGACCTCTAACGTACTAAAGCCTGAATAGCCACCGAAAACGAAAAGAATGGAATTTGAAGCTTCTGACCTCTTGAGGGCAAAGACCAGAGACGATTTGATCGCGATTGCCGGAAAAAAAGGTATATCAATCGAGAAGACTCTGCAGAAGCTGCACTACGAGGCCGAACTGCGCATGTTGCAATCCGAAATGGTCAGTCTGCAACATTGGATTGCCAAACATAAAAAGCGGGTCGCCATCATCTTTGAAGGACGGGATGCCGCAGGCAAAGGGGGCACCATAAAACGCTTTAAGCAGTACCTCAATCCGCGTATTTCAAGAGTGGTCGCCCTGACCAAGCCTACTGCTGTAGAAAAGGGGCAGTGGTATTTCCGCCGCTATATTCAGGTCCTGCCCAACCCGGGCGAATTAGTGTTCTTTGACCGCAGCTGGTACAACCGGGCGGTAGTAGAGCCCGTCATGGGGTTTTGCACCCAAGAGGAATACGATCAGTTTATCCTGCAGGTTCCGGAGTTTGAGCACCTGCTGTACGAAGACAATCTCAGGATCATCAAATTCTGGTTTTGTATTTCCAGGGAAGAACAGGAGCAACGCTTTACCTCGCGCCTGAAGAATCCGTTGAAGCGATGGAAGTACAGCCCGGTGGATATGGAAGGCCAAAAGCGGTGGGATCAGTATACCCACTACAAGGAAGAGATGTTTACCAAGACGCATACTAACTTTTGCCCCTGGGTCATCGTCGAAGCCGACAGCAAGAAGCGTGCTCGCTTGGAAAGTATGCGCTACGTGCTGTCCCGGTTTGATTATAAAGGAAAGGGCGATTCCGGGGCTACGCTGCAGCCAGACCCCAATATTGTGAAGCAATATTACCGTAGCAATCCTCAGGTTGATATCTAAAAACAGATTATGGGACAAAAGAAAATTTCCCGGACACAGTTGGATATGCTCAACTCCAGGTATGGCCTATACCACTTGCTAAAGCATAAGGCCCTGGATATAGAACAGGCTATTGAAGATATCACCTTTACACTTGCAATGAGGAAACAGCAGGAAAAGCTGATCCATCTGCAAAACTGGGTGATTGAACACGACAAAAAGGTAATTATCCTCTTTGAAGGGCGGGATGTGGCAGGCAAAGGCGGTGCCATCAAAAAAATAACAGAACATATTAACCCGCGGCACTTCCGGGTAGCAGCACTTTCTATCCCTACAGAAGACGAGCAAAAGCAGTGGTTTTTTCAGCGTTATATCAGGCAGTTGCCCAAACCGGGCGAAATTGTCTTCTTCGACCGCAGCTGGTACAACCGGGCAGTGGTGGAGCCGGTGAACGGCTTTTGCACAAAGAAAGAATACAAGCGGTTCCTGTCGCAGGTCAACGACTTTGAAAAGATGGTAGTACAGTCGGATACCTACCTGCTGAAACTATTCTTCTCCATTAAAAAAAAGGAACAGGCCCGGCGCTTTGCCGCCATTGAGGCGGACCCCCTCCGGCAATGGCAGCTGACCCCCGTTGACCGGCAGGCACAAACGTTGTGGGATGTTTATACCCACTACGAAAAGAAGATGTTTGCTCACACCAATACCGCTATTGCTCCATGGAGGGTAATAGATGCCAATAAACGGGACCGTGCCCGCCTGGAGGCTATCAAGTACATTGTCGACAGTATCCCCTACACCAGAAAAATGAAGCCTTAGAGCCTATTTGGAGCGGTTTCGTAAGGAATATCAAGGATTTATGGTTCTGGCAAAGTCACTTAGTGCGGAAGTCAGAGCTTGCCCCACATTTCTGCAGGGCTCATAAAGCGTTGATTTGCAATAGCATCTCTTATTGTGCCCGAGGGGCGTATATAAGCAACCCTGCCTGCGTGTCGAACACTTCGGTCTCCGGTGGCCAAAGCCCACAGACGACGAGACACAGGCAGGAAAGTGCCCCGGTGCACCGGGACAGACCGATTACTAAAGTCCCAACACGCTCTAAAAAAACCGAAGGGATGACATCGAAAGCCTGGGTGAGGTCTAATCAAATTTAAGCCTAATCAAAAGGTGTCAAATCTCACTATAACGTTCGAGATTACAATTCAAAACGATTCACCTTCCTTTCCACCCCATCTTTGCCTTATCAATTCGATAAAGCAGAGTAAATAATCATTGGTTGATGATTTCTTTCCTCTTTACTAAAAGAACTAATGTTAAAGGGAAGCACTTTGTAGAAATCGGATTTTTCACGAAAGAACAAAAATGTTACCATGAAAAATCTATTTGCAATTCTTTTATTTTTTTGCACACTAAGTGCTTTTGCTCAAACAAACTCAACAGAGGATAAAGAAACGGAAGTTACCCATAAATGGAGGGTAAGTATGCCTTATATTGTTCCTGATGAGCTTATCTCTGGTTATGACGATCGAACAAGTGTTCAAATGGTAGAGCTCCATGTAAAACGCAACCTAGATAATAAGAACATCGTTGGGGTAAAGTTTGCCACCTGGCGATTATTTCAACCCATGGGAATCACCTGGTGGGATGGTGTTGTGGATAAGATAGATTCCGGAACTGAATATTACGATGGATATTTAAGGGAAACAGGAATTGGCATCACGTACCAACGCATGCTTTGGAAGGGGCTATTTGCAGCTGTTGAAGTTCTGCCACAGATTCAAACCTACACGGATTTAGACGGCAATAAAATTAAAAATGGGTTTAAGGTTTACAACTCGCTTCATTTGGGCTACCATGTGGCATTTGGGAAGAAAAAACGATTTTTCATTGAACCTCAGGTTCATTGCAACCAGTGGATGTTTGACAACAATTCTCCTGAAGGATTTAAGGAGATGGATGATAAATATGGAAACGTCTTTCTTTTTGAGCCAAATATTTACTTTGGGTGGAAATTTTAAGAGCTTGTTTGGAGCGGTTTCGTCATGAAAATCAAGGATTTATGGTTCTGGCGAAGTCACTAAATTTGAGTTTAGCGGGCTAAATGAAAATTTAGTGAGGAAGCCAGAGCTTGCCCCGCATTTCTGCGGGGTTCATAAAGCGTTGATTTGCAATAGG
>NZ_JAVJSK010000129.1:0-52258 GCF_040219495.1 Phaeodactylibacter sp.
GCCTGCAAACTACACTTTTTTGCTTATACTTCGTCCCGAAAATCCTCATTTAGCTAAGGCTAAACTCCGGTTTTCGTGCCTCGTCTAACCAAAAAATTGTTAGTTTTCGACTAGAAGACAAAAGTCCCAACACGCTCTTATTGTCTTAGCACACTAATCTGGGCTGGTTTGTTATCCGGGTGCGCCCGGTGTAATATTTACCATCCCGGCACTTTAGCGTGTAAACGTAAAACTGCTGCTGTTCCATGTTTTATTGAGGTTGGAGCGCCTGGGGGCGGACGCTGTCCGCCGTAGCCCGATGGGAGAATAAGCTTTTAATTTAGGAGAATAAATATGGGCAAAAAAAAGCCCGACTTCGCGTAAAGCTTCGTCGGGCGGAGGCGGAGGGATTGGCTTCGCCCTTCCCTAAGGAGGGGAGAAACAAAAGCTGAAGGAAAAAGCACTCCGTGCTCCTTTTTTATGCCCTCCTGCCTTAGGGAAGGGCAACCTTCCCACGGCAAAGGGCATAAAAAAAGCCGCCTTTTTCAAGGTGGCTTTTCCCTTCAGCTTTTGCGGAGGAGGAGGGATTCGAACCCCCGATGGTGTGACCCATGCCGGTTTTCAAGACCGGTGCATTCAACCGCTCTGCCACTCCTCCGGTTGATTTTTCTTAAGCGATTGCAAAGGTAAATTTATTTTGGAAACTGCGCAAGAGCAGGAGCAAAAAAAAGCAGCCCGAAGGCTGCTCCTATACCCAAAACAATCCATTAATCATGTTAAAAAACTCCCTAAATCTTAGTGCTTATAGCATTATGTCTACACTGAGGCGGTGCTCAGCCTGATAGAACCCATACACTAGTGTACCGTCCGGTTCTACAGTTGGCATTTTGCTCTCCTCAATGTCCTTAGTGTCGTAAATGTAGTGTGTTTGGTTAGACCCCTGATGATTGCCTGCGGCAACGAATGCAATCATCAAAATCCCCAGAATTGTTGTTAGTGCATATTTCATTGGGCTAAGCTTTTGATTTCCTGTCACTTCTACTCTTATACCAAAGCTGTGCCAAAAACCAAAAACCTATGATTATCAAATAGTTAAGCATAGACAATTTCGCAAATTGATCTAACAGCTAGAGTGGATTCCCATTATGGGAAAGAAGTTTTAGAGAGCTTGTTGGGGTTTTAGAATAAATAGAAGAGCAAAGCGGCGGCACCAAACCCAACCGACCCCAGTATTACGGTAAGCAGGGTCCAGGAGCGGAAGGTTTCTTTTTCGCTAAGCCCGAGGTAGGATTTCACCAGCCAGAAGCCGCTGTCATTGACATGAGACAGTACCGTACCACCTGCCGCGATTGCAATGACTACCGCACCCAGCTGCCCGGCGCTAAACTGTACACCATTGCTCAATAGCGGTGCAGTCAGGCTGGCTCCGGTTATCATAGCGACTGTAGCGGAGCCTTGTGCCACCCGGATCAAAGCAGCAGCGAGGAACGCAAAGACTATCACGGGCAAGCCCGCTGCCGACATAGAGGAGGCAATCTGCTGACCTGCGCCGGTATCCACCAGCATTTGTTTGAACACCCCACCTGCGCCGGTGAGCAAGAGTATGCTGCCGGCAGTTGACATGGAGTCCGTGGTGGCTTTGAGCAACACTTCCGAACTGTAGCCACGCCGCAACCCCAGCAGGTACCAAATCAGGAGGTTGGCCAGTAATAATGCCGTGAAGGGGTGCCCCAAAAACTGAATGACCGGCAGCACAGCAGCGGGCAACGGCAATGCACCTGATTGCGCCAGCGTACTCAGCACAATCAGTACGATAGGCATACCGATAATCGATAGGATCAACCCCACCGGTGGCAGAGTATCCGGGGGATTCGCTTCCGAGAAAGCAGGGGGTTCAGGGTCAATACGGCGGGCAGCGCGCTGACCAAACCACAGCCCGCTCACCAAAACGGCAGGCAGACCTGCTATTGCGCCCAGCAGAATGACCCAGCCCAAGTCGGCGCCAACAATTTCAGCCACCGCAATAGGGCCAGGGGTTGGTGGAATGAAGGCGTGGGTGGCCGCCAATCCGGCAAGAAGCGGCAGGGCGAACTTCAGCAGGGAGGCTCCGGTACGCTCCTTTAGCGCGTAGAGCACGGGAATCAAAATGATAAACGCCACATCAAAAAATACCGGTATCGCAATCAGGAAGCCCGTGAGCGCCATCGCGGCAGGCGCCCGTTCCACCCCTTGCTTACGGATGAGGTATTGTGCAATCGCCTGTGCCCCACCGGCATTCTCCAATAAGGCCCCAAACATCGCGCCCAGCCCCACTACTGTAGCCACAAAACCCAGGGTGCCGCCCATACCGTTCTGCATGGCTTCAATCACAGCAGGGCCTTCCAGCCCACTGCCCAAACCGGCCGCAATGGCAGCGATCAGCAAGGCGAGAAAAGCAGGGATGCGCCATTTCAGAATGAGTAGCAAAAGGAGTAAAATGCTGAGTACGGTGGCCAGTACAGCCATAGGGCAAAGGTGTTTTTCGTTATTTTAGTCGTGCGAAAACGCGTCAGTACTTCTTATCAAACTTAAACTGCCACATGTACTCCACCACTTCCTTCCAGCTCCACCATTCGTAATGTGGCCCGCGGAAGTGCACGGCGAGCATGTACCCGTAGTACCCCAGCAACACCCAAAGCGCCACCAGGAAAATCTTCAGCGCTAAAACTTTGCTCTCCAGCACCTGCGTAAACAGCCAGGCATAGGGAATCGCCAGGAGCACATAAAACTCGACAAACTGCCGGTGCCCGAAAGCGCCTCCAAACCACCAGCACCACCAGCAGGAGGTGATGTACAGCAGGAGCAGCCAAATGAGGAATATAGGGGCAATATTGTAGCGATTTTTCCACATCCCAACCAGGCAGCCGATAATCGCCAGGCCTGCCATAGGACTGAACAGCAGCCAGCCGTTCTTGATGTGGAAGAGGACCATGTCAACCCGAGGCTCCAGCCAGTTGAAGCCTTCCTCCCCGTAGGAATAGATGAGCCAGTCACCGGAGATGTGCTTCCAGTACAAAAACTGGGGTACAAAGACCAGGAAGCTTGCTATTGGTGCCAGGAGTAATGCGCCCAGATGTTTCCTGAAAAAGAGCAACCGCTCCCTGACATCCGCCCAGGAGCGCAGACCGAACAACAACAAATAAAGCAACAACAAAATGTTCGTGGGCCGGATGAGCACAATCAGTCCCGCCAGCAGCCCCATACCTCCAAAGATTTTCCAGCCGGGCTGTTCATAAAACCGGGGCGTCAGCCAGACGAAAAGCCCAAACAGGAAGAAGGAGTACACGTGCGACATCCCCGGCTCCTGCAGGATATAGTGGTAAAGGTTGGTGCCAAGAAAAAAACCAGTCACTGTCATCATGACGACTACGGGCTTAAAGTACCGGGCCAGTATTTTCTTCAGCAGCAGCAGGCCCAGGAAGCCATAAAAGAGGCCTGCCAATTGTAAGGCACGAATGTAATAATCGCTGTAGCCATCCGCCTCTCCGCCCGTAGCCAGCGTAAGGGCATGTGCCCCCAGGAAAAATGGCGCTTGCATGATAGCCACGCCGCAAGTGTATTTTGTAAAGGTTTTATTCGTCCCTTCAAAAGGCTTAAACTGTGCCTTTGTTCTTACCTCAAAATCTTCGAACCCATCGTTGACAACCAGAGCGGGCAAATACAGGTAGTACCCTTCGGCATCCGACCAAATCAGCCCGCGGTAAAACCGGCCTGCAAGCTCTGCTGCCCGGTAACCGGCAAACAGCAACAGGATCAGCAGATAATACCGCATCCAGAACTGGCCTATGCTTTTGAGGAAGTTTTTCATATTGTTTTGCCTTCAACTTCTGATTTAGCGGAGCAGTATGAGCTGCCCGTAGTGCCGTTGCGCCCCGTTGGTCACCCGGTAGAAGTAAGCGCCGTTGGGCAGTTGCCCGGGCAGGATACGTTCGCTAAAGGGCGCCCCATTGTCCGTTTCCCAGGACTTTTCCAGCACCACACGCCCGGTCTCGTCCAGCAATTCCAGACGGACCTGCCCTGCCTGTGCTTCCAGGAGCTCAAGCGTAAAGGCATCCCGCGCCGGATTCGGAAAAACATTAATGGCCAGCGGCTCCGGATAGCCTATGCGCAAAGGATTGGAATAGCGGTAAGCACCGTTTTCAGTTACGGCCTTTACACGGTAAATGTTGGTACCTCTTCTCGGGCCATCGTCGAAGAATGCGTATTGCCCGTTGCCTTTAGCAGCGACCTGACCTAGCGCGGTGAATTTATGCGCATCCGGGCTGCGCTGCACCTCAAAGTAGGCCAGGCTGTCCTCCAATTGGGTATCCCACGTCAGGTTGACACCGCCTTCTGCAGCTGCTCCTGCCAGTTCATTCCATTCCAGGAACGGGTCGCCGCAGTAAGGGTACACCCGTTGCGTTACCGAGGTTTTGAGGCCGGCGGGGTCAGTCACTGTAAGCTGAATGCGGTACCAGTAGAGCTCTTCCTGACAGCCCAGCGGGCTGATAAGGGCAAAGCTGAGGTGCTCAAAGTCCACAGGATCGGGGTGGAAGTGGTCGTTGTGGTGCAGGAAAGTACGCCATTCATACATCAGCTCTTCGTCAGCATGCTCGGCATCCGTTACTTCGGCTTCGAGGCGGAGGAGGGTGGTACTCTGATCGAGCGGGTAGCGGTCGCCATCCTGAAAGCTGATGATGTTTACTTGTGGAGGAGTGTTGTTGAGGGCGACCACGGCTTCATCGGTCGCGGAGGCGCCCAGGCTGTCGTAAACGGTCAGCACAGCGGTGTAACTCTGCTGGCCGGTGCCGGTGTAGGTGTGCTCCACATTTTGGCCTTCGGCAGTGGTGCCGTCGCCAAAATCCCACTCGTACTTCACGATCGGCAGGTTGGAATCGTAGGAGCCACTGCCATCAAATGCCACGGTCAGCGGTCCGGGGCCAAAAAATTGCTCCGCCTGAATCTTTGCCACCGGGGGTGGATTCCCCCCATAGCTGATCTGATGTACGGTACCTTCAAGGCTGATGTAATAGAGTTTGTCATCTGCTGGGTTCAGCGACAGGTGAATAATATCCTTGGCATTGCTGTGGAAGGGCTTGACGCTGTGCAATTGGTCGGCATCATCAAAATCTGCCACCTTGATCCAGCCGCTGAAGTCGACCATGAAGTACTTGCCGTGGTATTCCTCCGGATATTGATCGCCTTCGTAAAATACGCCTGCCAGAGAGGAGAAGCCATCAAACAGCTCTGTGTCTTCCAGGCTGGACTCCGGTGCATCAACATTCAGGCCTTTGTACCAGCCGTTATCATCAAAGCTCGCTACCTGCGCCCGGGTGGGCGGGTTCCAGCGGGCATTGCTCCACTGCAGTGTGGGCATCGTTCCTACCGTGTAGCCTTCAATAGGCACGCTATCGTCACAGGGGTTGGAGGGTACGCGGTGGCCATCTTCCCGTGGGTTCACGTAGAGGTCTTTGAAATTGAGAAAAGGCTGATCGCAACCTCCGTTTCCGTGGAGCGGATTGGGGTGCAGCTGATTGGCAGGAGCCGGCTCATTGATATAGGGCCAGTGGCTGCCAAAGCCTTCCATCATGGGCCAGCCGAAATTAAGGCCGCCTTCTGTCGCAATATCTAATTCTTCCCAGGCGCCGTTGCCCACGTCGCCTATATATAAGGTGCCGGGATCGCCGTCCTCCGGATAATGGCTTCCGGTATTGGGCCGGACCTGAATGCGGTAGGGATTGCGGAAACCGTAGGCCCAGATGCGGGATTGGGGTGACCGGGGCGCATCCGGCTGAAAGAAAGGGTTGCTGCTTAGCCCATCGCCGGTTTCGGGGTCTATCCGCATGATTTTGCCATTGTAATTGGCCAGGTACTGTGCCCGGTAAGAGCCCAGGTCTTCATCTTCGGTAATAATGCCGGTAGCAATGGCTTCGCTCGCCATCGTTCCGTACTCATCGCCGCCGGTATCGGGGCCACCGTTGCTCGTCCCATCGCCGGCACTAATGAGGAGGGTGCCATCCTGCCCCATCACCAGGTCACCCAGCCCATGAAATTCATACATCAACGGGATGCCATCTTCGATCGTTTCGCCCAGCAGCACCTGCCTGCTGTCTTCCAGCACCCGGAGGTAGGCTGTCGTGGGGTCTGCCCGGTAGCGCACCACCCGGCCAATCGTTGGCTTCCAGGTGACGGTGCTGTCGGGGCTGTATTCCGGTGTGCCGTAATATTCATAGTGGTGTAAATCCAGAGCGTAGAGCAGGTAGAAATAGCCGTTGGCCAGAAAGTCGTTGTCCAGCGTAAAGCCCATCAGCCCATGGTCTTTCCAGTTGCTGACTTCCTCTGAGATATCGATGAGGGGCTCCGGATAGAGATTGCCCGCAGTGTCCACCACACGCACCACACCTTTCTTTTCCCAGACGTACATGCGCCCGTTCTCATCGAAAGTCATCCCCATGGGGTTATCCAGCTCCGTGAGGTAAGTGATATCGTAAAAATCTTCGGGCAATTCCTGAGCGCAAAGCCCGCCGGTGATCAGTAACAAGAATGCTAAAAAACGATAAGCCATAGTCTACTTTTTACAAACCCAGTAATGTATTCCCTTCTGCAATATTGGTCAGGCGGTCCACGCCCTCGGCCTGATGGGATTCCACGATGATGGTCGCCGGGCCAAATTCGGGCTTTTTCTGGTAAGCTACAAAACCCTGCCGGCAGTCAATCAGGGAAAGGTCGCGTACCCGCAATACCGATAAGTCTTTGCTCGCCACGCCGATGGGGGCGCCTTTGATGCTCGTGCTGAAGACCGTCACATCGCTCTCCTCCCCTACGCTGATGCCTTTGTCTCCATTCCCTTTCAACTGGCAATCGCTGATTATAACTGTACTTCCGGAGAAGTCCAGCCCGTCGTTGCCCGTATTTTCGATGCGGCAATTCAATACTTCACCCTTGCAAAAGTCGGCATCGAAGCCATCCGAGAAGGTCTCTCCGATGTAGCAGCGTTCCAGCTTGAAGTCAGACCGGATGATGTTCAGGGCATCCTCACTGCGGTTTTGGAGAATGGCGCTGTTGTGCATCCGGACCTCAGATTCATAGAAATTCACCGCTCCGGTCAGGGACCAGCCTTTGTACTGAGGCGCATCCAGCCCTTCTGCCATCAGATAGGCAACGGAAGAAGGCAGCGGTGCCCCAAAAACAGCCACTCCTCCCCCATCGCGGTTAGGGGCACTGATGCGAACGGGGGCATCTTCTGTCCCCAGGGCTTGCAGCGGGCTGTAACTCAGCAGGCTGGCGCCGTTGTACAACCGGATATCCGCACCGGCCTCCAGGATCAGCTGCCGGCCAGCGGGAACAATAACCGTTTTACGTATTTCATGCACACCGGATGGGAAAACCACCGCATCGGCAGCGACGCTATAGGTGCTGTTCTCGTCCAGTACAGCTTCCTCCGCCAGCAGCTGCCGCCCGGTGAGATGGCCGGGAGGCGTTTGTGCTAAAATGGGCGCTGCAAATAAGCTGTCGATGCCGGGCACTTCATAGAACAGGTATTCCGCAGCCGACCCTATCGTCACGCTCGTACTGCCCGGAGGTGCCTGCACAGCCATTGCTTTTTGTTCCAGAAAACCGGGATTGCGGAGCGTAGTGTCCCTTCGCAGCCGCATATCGTACACCCGGGGCATGCGGGCCGGGAGCATCACCGGGTGTTCCAGCCCACCGCGCATTTGACGGCTATTGCGGCCATAGCCACGGATACGCAGGGGAAGATGGTGGCGGTTGACGATCTCCAGCTGTTGCTCGGGGCCGCGCTTTTGGGTGGTATAGACGGTCAGGCTGTAAGCGCCAAAAGGGAGCAACAGGGAATGTACGTACTGCGCATTGCGGATAAAATCATCCAGCTCAGGCTGATAGGTGGGAAATTCCCGGTTCAGGTACTCCAAACGGGCGTACCAGGCGGGGGCCAGACTGTCCAGGACCGGTAGCAGGTATTCCCGGCTGCTGTACCGGTAAAGCGCCTCGTGGTAAAGCCGCACAAAATCTTCCTCCATAAACAAGCTGCCGAGAAGCGGGTGGTAAGCCTCCTTGTACGGATTCAGGGCGCCGCTGCCTAGCACTTCGTACTGACTAGCCGGCGGGCCGCCAAAGCCATCAAAACCAATGGGCTCCAGTTTGCCGGTAATGGGGTTGTAGTAAAACCGCTGATTGTGCCAGGCGATACCGTGGTAGCCGTTGAAGACATCGCAGAAGGCCAGATAGTTCGCCATACGCCGTAAATCAAAGACCTCACCTGCTGGTTGCAGCCCGTCCCGGTACTGCTGCATGAGTTGACGGGCGGCCTGTATTTGAGCCGCCATGCCAGGGTTGTCTTCAGTGGGCTTATCGTCGAAAGCCTCAATGGGGGCGCTTTCTAATTCGGCAGCCCCGTAGTGGGCATTCGGTTTGACATAGCCATGCGACTGCAACTGCCGCCGGATCGTCTTCCAGTAGCCGTCTTCCGAGAATTTCATGATCGGGCCTTCCCGGCGGCGGCGCGATTCCACAAGTTGTTTCTCAAAGTGCTCTTCGTAGGCGTATACCCCCAGGCTTTCGCCATTGAGCTGCAGCTCAACGAAATCATAGCGGGTAGTGAGCACATCTTCCTGCTCCCAAAACTGGTGCAAGAGCCATTCGTGCAAAAAGTGGCGGGCACGGGGCGTGTGGAGAGAAAAGACCCGCATACGTCGCCAGGCTTCCGTGCCTTTGACTTTCACCCGAAAAGACCACTTGTCGCCACTGAGGTGGTCGAGCCAGTCACCTTTGAGGCGGACTTCAACGGAGATAGGCTCATCGTAGGCGCTGCTACTGAATTGCGCAGGCACCCAGTCGCCCCCGTCCGTTTCGAGAATACCGGAGCGGAGGGCTTCCTGCCGCTTGGCTTCCAGCTTTTGCAGGTGGCGGGGCTTGATTTCCAACTGTAAGACCTCCGGCACAAAGGCACTATCCGCTGATAAAGGCTCGATGAGCAAATCATCAAACCAGGCCGGTCCCTGCCCGGTACTGTAGACGTAGACTTTGAAGCGCTCACTGGGGGCACCAAATGGCACGCTGAAGTGGAGTTCCAGCTTTTCCCACCCCAGGGTGTCTGCTGTGGCCGGTATATTTTCCTGATGGTAGCGCTTTTCCGGGCCTTCCACACTCACTGCCAGGTAGGACTGCTGCTGCCCGGTTTGTTTGCGCCAGACGCTTGCCCGGTAAGCAGAGCCAGGCCGGGGCGCCTCCAGCTGATATTCCATGCCATACTGTGGTTCGGATGCCTGGGGCAGGTAGCAGCTGTGTTTTCCGTGGCGGGCGTATTGGGCAGACTGCGTGGTGCCACCTTTAAAAGCTACGCCATCGTGCACAAAAGTTTCACCCCGTACCTTTTCTGCACCGCAGAACACCTGTCCATCGGGCAGGGAATCATAGGGCGAGGGCTCCGGCCAGAGGCTAACACTGAGGATGAGCACAAGGGCACCGCCCAGTACGCCGAGGAGCAAGCGGCCGGCATTTTTTCGCTGTTGTTTTTCCTGGTCTTTGATGATCATAATTACACAATCAGATCTGGCTGGTCGATGACCGAGAGGCGGGTGGCGGGGGAGAGCTCCTGCATGGCTGTTTTTAAACGCGCAATATCGCCCAGCTCTTTTGCACGGCAAACGAAGGACAAGTCCATGCCCTGCTCAAGGGTGTCCATGCGTTTTAGCTCCACATAGGGCAGGTGCTGTGCCAAAATACCGGCAATGGCCTCCACATCTTCCTGGTCGGTCTGAATATTGACAAACAAACGATTTTCCTGACGAAACACTTGTTGCCGCCCAAGCAGTTTACTAAGGTAGAGAATGCCGAGGATGACTGCAAAAGCCACAATCGCCAGAATGGGCTGATTTGCCCCGCCGGCCAGTCCCAATCCGATGGCGATGAACAGGTAGGTCAGTTCTTCCGGATCTTTGATGGCAGCGCGAAAGCGCACGATGGAAAGTGCTCCTACCAGTCCAAGGGACAGCGCGATAGAGGACTTAACAATCATGATAATGAGCAAAGTGCCCAACGCCAGGGGCAGGAAGTTGTTGCCAAAACGGCGGCGGTTGGAAATGGCGTTGCCAAAGTGGATATAGAACAGCCGCAGCAAGGCTACAAGGATGGCTGTGACGATGACATTGAGCAGGAATTCGTCCAGCGGTACGTTATTCGAAAATTCCTGTATATATTGTTCCTGTAATTTCTGGATCAGGTCCATACTTCTGTTTTGTCGAATGAAGGAACAAAGATATTGGTTTTTCGGGAAGCGTCAGGCAGGAACAAAAAAAGGTACTCCGGATGGAGTACCTGCATAAACTATAAACAAACAAAAAACATTAGCGATTCATAAAACTGTGAGCCTAACAGGGCAAATAAAAAAGGGTTCAACAAAACACAAAAAAAATTTCATGCCGCAGCAAAAAAACAATTGGCTTAGTCCGTTTCGTATAATCCTGATCGTGGTAGGTATCATTCTGTTGCTCCGTTTTGCGGGCCCGCTGCGTTTTATGATCCTTACGCTGACCATCCTGGGCGGTATTGGCTTTTTAGGCTACCTGGTCTACGAGTACATCCGGCAGGAGAACAGTAACTTCCGCAACCGGGGCAGCGTGCCTGCCGGTGTGCAGGAGCGCATGGAGCAGGTGGAGGATCAGTTGGCCCGCAACGAGCGGGAGATAAAAGATATCCGCAAAAACCTGCGGGAATTACAGCGGGAGCTAAGAGACGAAGAGGCGCTAAACGTTAAAAACCGAACTGATGCGCAGTATCTCATCCGGGAATTTGAAGCCGAACTGGAGCTGCGCCGGGCCAAATCCTCCTTCTACAAAACTGTTAAACACAAACTCAACCGCCTGCTGCACAACCACCAATTGTCCCTTTCACTGGCCGACAAAGAAGCCGAACTGCGCCGCCTCAAAGAGCACCACTACGAGGACCTGGCAGATATGGAAGCCCTGCGCTCCGACATGGAACTGGAAACCCTCTATCTGGACACTATCGATGAGCTGTCACTGAAAGTCCCGGACAATCTTTCCCTGGAGCATGTGCAGGAATTGCAAAAGCAGCTGGAGGAGATGACGCGGGGGCTGGAGCGTTGAGGGTTGCAGACGTCAATGTATAGGTAGAATCAGAAAGCGCTCTTATTCCGAATACACATCATCAACGGCAAGCACCTCCCCATACAACCCCTCCAATTCCCCAATACAAGCTTCAAAATAATTGATGCCTACCATCAGGTGAAAAGCCCGGGCCTCTGCTGTTTGCTGAAAAAGAAAAAGGTCATTCTGCCCATTGGCTATAAACACTTCCCCGTTCACCCCAAGTGCCGCCTCAGCTCCATTAATTCCCCCTCCGTCAAATACCGCCACTGCCCAGGCTTGAGCCCGCCCAGATGGACGTTCATAATGCGCACCCGTTTGAGGGTCACGACATCGTAGCCCAGGTAGTCGCACATGCGCCGGATTTGCCGGTTGAGCCCTTGAGTGAGCACGATGCGGAAGGCCTGCCGCCCGATTTTTTCCACCTGGCACTTTTTGGTCACGGTGCCCAGGATGGGGATGCCCTGGCTCATCCGCCTGACAAAAGAAGCGTTGATGGGCTTATTGACGGTAACGATGTATTCTTTTTCATGCTCATTTTGCTCGCGCAGGATTTCATTGACGATGTCGCCGTCGTTGGTCAGAAAAATCAGCCCGGTGGAAGCTTTGTCGAGGCGGCCGATATGGAAAATGCGCTCCGGGTAGTTGAGGAAGTCAATGATGTTGGACTTATCCTTGCGGTCAGTGGTGCAGGTGATGCCGGGAGGCTTGTGGAGGGCGAGGTAGACCGCTTTGGGTTTAGCTTTCAGGGGCGCGCCATCCAGCAGGACCTCATCGCCGGGGTTGACACGGTTGCCCTTTTTGGCAGTAGTGCCATTGAGCTGTACCCGCCCGGCCTCGATCATACGGTCTGCTTCCCGCCGGGAACAAATGCCGGTGGAACTGATGAATTTATTGAGGCTGATGGAAGGGTCTGACATAGATGATATAGCGACTACTTTTATTAACGAAAGCAGGAGCTAATTTAACCTTATAATTTACTTATTTCTTCTTTGCTTAAGCCGGTGTACTTCACGATCTTTTCTATTGGTTCACCATCGTTTTTCATATTTTTCGCAATTTCAATATTCCGTTTATCTAATCCCTCCCGATATCCTTCCTCTCTGGATGTATCAACAACATTTTTCAAATCTCTGTAGTTTTTCAAACTCTCTTCATATGCTTCTCTTTCTTCAGGAGTAAATTTGGCTATTTCGGCAGCTTCAAATAATCGTTCAAATATTTTGTCTTGTAATTTTTTTGGGCGGTCTTGTAATCCAGATAGATGCTTAAATACAAATAGCCATTTGTCAAATTGTGTATCTAACTCTTCTTCCTTTTTCCTGAACTTGGGAAGTTCAATATAAATGAATTTCAATTTGTCATAGAATACTTCACAGTTCTGATTTTTCAACTCAACAATATGAAGCAATTCATCCTCTAACTTATGGTCATCGAAAATAAAATCTAAAATACCCACTGTATACACTGGTTCTAGCCTATAACTCCACTCCCCTTTTTTTGCTTGTTCCTGGATAGGAAATGATGAATAATAGATACTCCTGTCTTTGAAATAATTTTGTTTTGCTTTTTGGATTTCAACTATAAATCGCTCACCCGATTCTCCTATACAATATAGATCAAAGACGGCTTTTCGATCCAATTCATTCAGCCCCATTTGTTCATTCCTTGAATAGGATAAATCCTTAATCCTGTGTCTCTGTGGAAGAATCTGATTCAGGAAATCTATTAACAGAATTTTATTAGGTTCTGTGCCAAATAGCTTTTTGAATCCAAAATCAGTTAGCGGGTTGATATACTTGTCATCTAAAGCACTCATATTCAAACATTTGCACTCACATGAAACTAGCAATACAAAGATAACCAATTTCGAGTTGTCAATCTACATCAATCCCCTTTTCCTTGCTTATTTGATATACACTGCAATTGCACTTTTTATAGGCGGATAAAAAAAGCCCCGGTCACTGCCGGGGCATAAGTTCAACTTGGTTCAATTTGGTAAAAAAGTAGTGTAAGGCTGAGGGACAAACGCTTGCTAGCTAATGGATTGAGCTGCAATAAACCAACAGCTCAACGCTCAGCACCAGCAAGAGCTTTAGAGTTAAAAGCCCAGCTAATAATTCGGCCTAGTCGCACTAGCCAGTACTTTTGGCGCAGCAGCAAGGATTTCACCGCTGGTTTTCGCAGCGAATTTTTCAAAGTTTTTATTGAAACGCTCGGCCAGGTCATTGGCTTTTGCGTCATAGGCATCGGCATCTGACCAGGTCTGCTTAGGGTCGAGGACCTCATCAGGCACATTGGGGCAGCTTACCGGCATGCTCAGGCCGAAGATTTCGTGGGTGTGGTAGTCCACGGCATCCAGTTCGCCGCGCAGGGCTGCCGTGATCATGGCACGAGTGTACTTCAGGCTCATGCGGTGGCCAGTACCGTGAGCACCGCCCGTCCATCCGGTATTCACCAGCCAGACATTGACGTTGTGCTCCTGCATCTTTTCACCCAGCATCTCAGCATATTCTGCCGGGTGCAGGGGCATAAAGGGCGCGCCAAAGCAAGCCGAAAACGTAGCCTGTGGCTCCGTGATGCCCGCTTCTGTTCCGGCGACCTTTGCGGTATAGCCTGACATAAAGTGGTACATAGCCTGGCCAGGCGTCAGTTTGCTGATCGGAGGCAGTACGCCAAATGCATCGCAAGTCAGAAAAAAGATATTCGTCGGGTGCCCGCTGCGCGAAGGCTCAAGGGCATTATCAATGTGGTAAATCGGATAGGAGACCCGGGTATTTTCGGTAATGTCGCTGTTCTCAAAGTCCGGCGTGCGGGTGCCAGGGTAGCACTTGATGTTCTCCAGGATCGCCCGGTGCTTGATGGCGTGGTAGATTTCCGGCTCTTTCTCCTCCGACAGGTCAATCGTTTTGGCGTAGCAGCCGCCTTCGAAGTTGAAAATGCCGTTTTCGGACCAGCCGTGCTCATCATCGCCGATAAGATTGCGGTTAGGGTCGGCAGACAAGGTAGTCTTGCCGGTACCGCTCAGCCCAAAAAAGACAGCGGTATCTCCCTCCTGCCCTACGTTGGCAGAGCAGTGCATGGACAATACATCACGGTGCTTGGGCAGGACATAGTTCAGGACAGAGAAAATGCCTTTCTTAATCTCTCCGGTGTAGCCCGTACCGCCGATGATGATCTGCTTTTCCGTGAAGTTGATGATGGCAAAATTGTGCTGACGGGTACCGTCCACTTCCGGGTCGGCGTGGAAGCCCGGCGCACAGAGGATGCTCCACTCCGGCTCAAAGTTTTCAAGCTCAGCTCCGGTAGGGCGCAGGAACATATTGTAGGCAAACTGATTGCTCCATGGATATTCGCTTACCAGGCGCAGGTTCATGCGGTAGTCATCATCTGCGCAAACGTAGGCATCGCGTACGAATACATCTTTGTCCGCGAAGTAGTCGATGATTTTGCCTTTGAGCTGCTGAAAGTACCGGTTGTCAATAGGCTTGTTGATGTTGCCCCAATCAACGGTATCCTTTGTTTCTGCGTCCTCAACGATGAAACGGTCCTGAGGAGAGCGGCCGGTAAATTCGCCGGTTTCCACAGCGATAGCGCCCAAGTCAGTCAGGAAGCCTTGTCCGCGCCGGATCGTCTCCTGCACGAGGGCTTCCGGGCTCAGGTTCCAAAAGGCATTCCTGACCTGCTTGATGCCCAGTGTTTCCAATGTTGCAGCAGGGTTTTTAATCTCAAACTTCTCCATTGTAGGAAGGTTAGTTTTGCTATTCGGGAAAAATTTGCGTTGCCTGTCGGCAGTACAAACTTGAAACGTTGGGGCAAAGAAAGATGTTTTTCGCATTTAGAGAAAATTTCTCTAACAGATTTTTTTTCAAATGCTTAAATTTGCACCTATGTTAAGAGAAATCGACACGGTAAAACTCATTTTCGGGCTCAAGGTGCATCAGTTGCGGCAGGAGCAGGACTTATCCTATCAGCAACTGTCCGACCGCACCGGGCTGGCCATTTCCTACCTGCACAATATCGAGAAAGGCAAAAAGTACCCCAAGGCCGACAAAATCCTGGCCCTCGCCCGTGCCCTGAATACGGAATATAACTACCTCGTTTCTCTGGATGCAGACAAGCGGCTGAAGCCCATTATCGATCTGATCCACTCGGATTTTCTCAAAATCTTCCCCCTGGAGCTCTTTGGTATCAACACCCCTAAGCTGATAGAACTGCTTTCGGTGACGCCGGACAAGGTGAATGCCTTCATCAGCACGGTGATCAAGATTGTGCGCAACCACCACCTGCAGGGCGAGGACTTCTACAAAGCTGCCCTTCGCTCCTATCAGGACCTGCACGACAACTACTTTGATGACCTGGAACTGGCAGTCCAAGAGTTTAAATCCAAAAACACGCTGAAGCAACAGCCCGGGTTCGAAACGTCTGAACTGGAGCACCTCCTGCACAAAAACTTCGAGGTCAGGGTAGACCGTGACTTCCTCAGCAGCCGGCCGGACCTGACGGAAGTGCGTTCCTACTATTCTGTAAAAAATAAAGTGCTGTACCTCAACGGCGGGCTGAGTTCTGCTCAGGAAAAATCCTTGCTGGGCAAAGAAATAGGCTTTCAGTTCCTAAAATTGGAGGAACGCCCCTACGAGACCCGCATGATGGAGGTCGACTCCTTCGACAAACTCCTCAACAACTTCAAAGCTTCCTACTTCTCCGTTGCCCTGCTGATGGACGAAAAGGAAATGATCGAGGATATTGAGACAATGGCCCGTTGGCGGACCTGGGACGCAGAGGCTTTTCTGGAGCTGTTTGCCAAGTACGATGTGACTTCTGAGATGCTCATACAGCGCCTGACCAATCTCCTGCCCCGGCACTTCAACATTCAGGATTTGTTCTTCCTGCGTTTTTTTGCACGCCCCGACCTGCAGAAGTTTGAAATGACCAAGGAGATGCATCTTTCGCAGCTCCATAACCCCCACGCCAACCAACTGGACGAGCACTACTGCCGCCGCTGGATCAGCATCAACCTCATCCGTCAGCTGAAAGCGCAGCAGGGTATCAGCAATACGGAAGGGCCTATTGCCGGGGCGCAGATTTCGCGTTACTGGGGCACGCCCAATGCCTACCTGTGCATCACCATTGCCAAGCCTGGCCACCACCATGCCGAAAACAGCTCAAGCGTCACTATCGGCCTGCTGGTGAATGACAAACTCAAACGCCTGTTCCGATTCCTGAATGACCCGAAGCTGGTCATCAAAGACGTACACACCACCTGCGAGCGCTGTGGTATTTCGGATTGCGGAGCACGGGCAGTGCCGCCAACCGTGCTGCAGCATCACCGCAGAAAGGAGAACATCCGTGCTACGCTGGAAGAACTGGAACGGCACCGGGTGGAGGGCTAACGGGTGCTGTCCCGGGGGAGGTTGAGGCTGAGGTTAAGGTTGAGAACCTGGCATGGTCTCCCTTGCGGCGACAGTGAACTGTCGCTCCCTGCGGAGGACCCCGGGTGGTCTCAACCTCAACCTTATCCTCAGCCTTTTCCTAGTCTCACGCATTGCCACTGCCCCGGGCACCATCCTACAAATCCACCACTTCTCCCGTGCGGTCCGCCTCCATAATCGCCTGTACGATGCGGATGTCCCGAAGCCCCTCTTCGCCCGGGACCAGCACCGGCGTACCATTCAGAATAGACAGGGCATCGTTGTCCATCTGTCGGGCCTGCTGGTCTTTAATGGGTTGGTTCAGCCGTTTACCATCGCTGGTGAGACCCTGCACGCCGCTATAGGACTGCATAGGCTCCAGCTTGTACCAGCCATCGGCGCAGTCTACCCGCAGGCGATTGATGGTTTCCACCACACTGGTTTTACCGGATCCTTTGATCCCATTCGGGAATGCCAGCTCAAAGGTGGTGGTCACATCGACCTCATTGGGGATATCACGGGAAGCCGAACGCACCTGCACCGGCTCCATGCCCGTGGCGTAGCGTAGCCCGTTGATGGTGTACACGCCCATATCGTAGAGCGCACCACCGCCCATATCGGCCTGAAAGCGCCAGCCGCTGCCCTGCCCGGACCCCGCATAACCCGCCAGTGCCTCGGCGGATTGGATAGCGCCATAAGGCAGCGTTTGAGCGTACTGAATGACCGTCTGCGTATTGGGCTCGTGCTGCATACGGTAGCCGATGCTGAGCTTCACCCCGTTTTGATTACAGGCATCTATAATTGACTGGCACTCCTCCACATTCATGGCCATGGGCTTTTCGCACCAGACATGCTTGCCGGCGTTGGCCGCGCGGATGGCATACTCGGCATGAAGCCCGGTTGGTACCACGATGTAGATCACATCAATATCCGGGTTATCCGCCATTTTGTACATGGTATCGTAGGCATAGACATTCTTATCCGGAATGCTGTACCGCTGCTGCCAGGTGGGAATTTTTTCCGGGCTGCCCGTAACGATACCGGCGAGGTAGCAGTGCTCCGTCATTTGGAGGGCAGGCGCGAGTTGCCCGCGGGCATAGCCGCCCAGCCCGACGAGGGCAACGCCCAGGCGTTTTTTCGGAGATTGGCAGCCCAGGAGTGCGGGGGCAGCCAGCAGGCTACCGGCCGCCATAGCGGACTGTCGGAGGAAGTGGCGGCGGGAGGTTGACCATTTATCCATAAGCTTTTACTTTGAATAACTGCCTTGGGGGTTGAGTTGTTGCTTTTAAGCCTGGTTTGCATTTCAAGTCAGGTGGTGACTTTAGCGCCGATAGCTATGCGGAGGCGACCTGACAGCTAACCTTATCTCTCACCCTCTGGCCAAGATTCCGAAATCATCGCCTGAGTTTAAACCAAGAAAGCGCCTTCAAAACCGAAGCTCCATCCCCCTGCGCCCCTTGTCGGACCACGGAGCCTTGAACTGCACAATAAACGAAAGTGACAGCGCATCGGCAGGTGCAATAAACCGGCTGTAATCACTACGATAGCCTAATCCTTTGAAATAAGAAAGCTCTATCATGTAGCGTTTGTAGTAAAAAGCAGCCGAAATATTTGCAGCATAGCCCAGGTTATCATTATAAAACGCATCGAACTCATATCCACTTCCCGTTACGAAATTAATTTCGTGAAAATAATCCAGACTTGGCCCAATGCCCAATACCACTCTATCGAACAGCTCACGCTTCAGTGCCAAGGCGCTTCTCCAAACAGAAAACTTTGTACCTTTAATTGCTACGATACCATGAGGCCAAAATTTAAAATATTGTTGATGAATATATGTATTCTGCCATGCCAGCAAGTACTTATCTGCTAAATGCCGCTCAACTCCCAATCCCAAATGCCAGTTGGAAACCCAGCCTTCTTCCATAAATGGCCTAAAGGTGATATCATCAAGGTTACGTCCCTCTTGCATCTCCATAAAACTCGCCCCTACTATGATGCTAAAATAGGTCTGCCCACGCAGGGCACTTACGCTGAGCAGTAGAAGTAAAGCAGTAAAGGTGCGTTTGAAGTCCTGTTTCATGGCTATATTTTTAGCCCTCCTGATTTCCAAAATTGCTTCTTTTTCTGGAAAGATAATACAAAGTAGGCATGACCTATTCTTTCTGGAAATCAGGAGGGCAGTTTCAACTTTATGCTTTTAGCTTCATGCCATATGTTGGGCACTACTTTTTGTGTTGAAGCTTGCCAAGATATTTCCATTGGGGCCGCTTTGCTGCTCACTCAAAACCCATTAACGAAACTACACTTAATAACCATTTATCCTGAGTATAGCCATATGGGACTATCGTTTACTATCCCATATGGCTGATTCCTTAAGAAACACCTCCTCAAGGCTTGTAAACAACAAAGGTATGCCCAGCAACCGAAGAGTATTCCTCGAAACTAATTAACTCAAAGAGATAGTCGACTCGCGTAGATAAAAACAGCTGTTCATATTGCTCCTTGGTAGTAGAAGAATTTAAATAATGTACATTAACATAATTTCTGAAATTGTTCCCACAAGCAAACAATGCAGGATGGTTTAAACCTTCAAATGACCATGGGCTTGAATAAACAGTAAGGCAAAATAGACCTTCTGTCTTCAAAACAACCCCAATTCTCAACTGATAAGCACTATCTGTTTCCAAAAACTGCATGGGGTAAACCAAAGCGGTTGCCAGCGGCAAGGTTTCGATTTGGCCTATTTGCTCTATAAAATCAACTTCAGCCTCAAAGAATTCCGTGGTATCTGATATTTCAGAGAGGGAAAGCTGAGGGAAAAAGTCAAAGTCTTCCAGGTAAATGTCAGATGCAGCGTCTTTCACTGCTACCTGCTTCCCAAAGTTGGCTTCCACCCAAATCGTATCACCTAACTGAAAGGTGTCTTTGCTAGGCCCGGTTTGGACTGGCACTTGCAGCGTCATCCGTTCGCCAAACTCGTCTTCCTTGCAGCCGCAGGCGCTAACAAACAGGATAAGCCCTAAAAGCCCGCAGAAAGCAATCATTCTAAAAGCCATAATCCTGAAAAAGTTGGTTATAGTTTGCTAAGATGTTTCCGTTAGGGCCTCTTTGCTACCAGAGGCGGTCAATTATAAACGAAAACTAACCAGCCTGCCATCGCTTCAGATTGGGCTGACAGGCTGGGGATTAAGTAGGTTACTCCAACACCCGGAAAGTCAGACAGCCACCTCCCTTATACTCTTCCAATTCGGTTAGCTCCGGAATATACTCCACATTGGTTTCTGAAATCAACCTTTGGTATCCTTCTTCAGAAGTCGCAGGGTTTTGATGGAAGAAATTTACGCTCGACCGCCTGTTCCGGCCACAGGTGTACATCGCCGGGTGTTCATAATCTTCATACAAAAACTCCGGAGTACTAAAGCCAAACCAATATAGTCCTGGCTCTAACAGAACGAAACCTGCTTTGAAGTAATAATTCAAAGAGTCCTCAACAATACCTATGGGATATTCTGCAGCAGTAAATGAAGGTAAAAAGTCTACTGTACCTATCCTTTCAAGCACCCCCACTTCGTTACCATACTGCTCTATGGTATCAGACACTTCGGAGAAAAATAGTGAAGTACGGAATTGAAAGTCCTCCAAGACGATTTCCCCACTGGCATCCTTTACGGAAAATACCTTAGGAAACAGGCACTCTACCCATAAGGTATCTCCTAATTGAAAGGTATCCTTATTTGGGTAGGTGGAAACCGGTAGTTCTATTATCATCTGCTCGCCAAACTCATCCTCTTTGCAGCCGCAACTGCTGATGAACAGGATAAACCCTAAAAGTCCGCAGAAAGCAAATATTCTAGAAGCCATAATCCTGGAAGAGTTGGTTATAGTTAGCTAAAGTATTTCCATTGGGGCCGCTTTGCTGCCAGAGCTGATCCTGGAATTCTTCTATAGTCTCCGTAAACGGCCCGAAGGCATTCAACTGCTCAAGGAAGGTAAAGCCCCCGGCATTATCTCGAATGGGCAAAGTAGTGCTGTTGACCCGATTTCCTTCTCCCACGGTAACTATACCGGCTGCCGGGTTAGCCCCATTTTCATCAAACAAATCAAAAAACAATCCTTCCGGTATAAAGTTGGCATTAGGTGGCAAATCGGGGTCTTCCCAAAACTCAAGGAGTTCGGCTTGGTTCATATATCTTCGTAACTGAGCAAATCCATCACTATGCAACAACCCATACTTCAAATCCGCCAGATAAAGCTCCACGGACTCCGCCATGCCTTCTGCCAGTTCTGCCCGGCCGGCGCCAGGGGCTGTGCCATCTCCGTAGGGCGTAGGTTCATTGGCAATGCCCCGGGTCATGGTGTAAACCACATAGTCTATCCACCATTGCCGTTGAACCTGAGCATACTGTGAGGCGTGCACCATCTCATGATAGACCGTTTGCCGCTTATCGTCGGAGGGATCAGGATCACCAAAACTAATGAAGATATCAGGTTTTGAGAGCTCCCAGTAAGTGTACAAGAGACCTGTAAAGGGAGTTTTATACGCTAATAGGTACCCAGCAATATCCCCAAGCCCAAACTGTTCATTATCAATAGTTCGGAACATAGGGGCCGCATTCAGGCGATCATCTAAGTTATGAATCAAAATCCGTAGCTTGCCAGGGTTGGGCAAGTCAATACCAAAGTCGTCATAATACTCATGCATGCCGTTATTGGTCAGGGCGGCTACATAGCCTTCTTCCTGTTTGCTCGTGTGGTCTTCCGGGTCATCTTCCAGTCGTAAGCACAGGGCATGCCAGTTTTTGCCATTTCGCCGTACCTTCCAGGTGTATTTTACCGGCTTGAGAAAAGCATTCCAAAACCGCGCTCCACGGAACGACCGGATTACAGCCCGGTCGCTCACCCGGTCTTTAAACACCACTTTGGTTTTCATCCGGCGGACATTGTAAGCTTTATTGATTTTCCAACAGCCCTCATCATCCGTGTCTGTATTCCGCCAAATGAACCCCCAGTGGTGCCTGGTTGTTTTCACCTTCACCCGCCTTACGCCCTCGTCACCTGTTTGTGTGTCGGTCAGTATAATGCGCCCGCCAGGCTTCTTTTTATTTTCATAAACGAAGCAACCGCATTGTTCTACCTGGCCCGCGGGTGGCTCAGGGTCTTCTTCTTCGTCATCATCGTCGTCACCCTCGGTGGGGTCTCCATCGCAGTCGCAGTACCACTCGAGGTGGAAAGGGCCGGCACTAGGATTCAGCCTCAATTTTGCGATACAGCCCGGAGGGCACTCGATCGGCTCTGGAATAATGGCGTTAATGACCTCATGCTCTCCATACAGCCCCATCCGATCATCAAGAATGTAATCAGGGAAATTAGCCTTAGGTGCTGCAGACGCTACTGTGCTGGCGCTACCAGCCCCAGCTAGTGCTATAGTGCCTAAAGCGGTCCCCGGCACCACCTCACAGGTGAGGCTGCTGTCTTCAAGGCAATCCGGCCAAGTCGGGCAATCCGGATGGCACAAACCTTCTGTCGCTTCATAGTAGGCTTCATTTCCTGAGATAACAAATGCGGTGAAGGTAAGCCTTGTTTCATATTGAGGGATATGCATAACTTCGAGCAATTCGAAAGGGACGGCAGGCATCGCACTGGCGTTAAAATGAGCAGCCGTAATAGCTCCATATTCAGGAGAAAACCCATTTTCACCGATCGCAGGATCTACATAGTTCTCTGTCCCTTCATATACGACCTCAAAGTGAATAGGCTGTGTTTCAAATTCATAACCATATGCCTCCTCAAAAGCTTCTAATGCTTCGATATGCTCACCCGTTTGAGGCACCCACTTCAGGTAGTAATGCGTGGGCTGTAAATTACCAGCACTCCCCCTTAACATCTGGTAAGCCTGATTGATATTATCCAAAGCATAAGGGTTGTTCAATACATTACCCAAGACGGTTTCACCTGACCCGCTAAGTACGCCTCCAATAGAGCGGTTTTCAATGGCGCTGTTCACATCCGCTGGGGCTGAAATGTCAGGCAGTGCCTCCTTCTCACAACTCCAGCCCAGTATCATAATACTGAAGAGTATCAGAAAAGACGCAATGCGTGCCCTCCTTAGCCTAAGTTGCCTGGAGGGAAGTGCTTGTGTCCTCCTTCGCCTCCTGGCTTCGGCGGATGTGTGTGTGTGACTTCTGTAATAACAGCGCCACGCAAAAGATTAAGCAAGTTCATTGTTCAGTGTTTAAAACTTGAGAGATAAAGAATAAGCGCTTATCCTATTGTCACCCTAAAGATAAGAAGGCTCCGGAAACTTTTTTGTAACACTTTCCCCAAAAAAAGACAGAGCAGATTTTAGGCAATTACAAATGAAAGAACAGATATTAAGCTAATAATCAATCTTTTAGCTATGGTCAAGTTGCTGCTCAGGTAACACTCGCCGATGTACCAGCACGAAAAAAGACAGCTTCTTACCCCACCACGCCCCCCTCACTCACCAAAATCCAGTTCCCCTGGACATCCAGGGAAGTGGCATTGGGGAAGACCTCCTGGAAAATGTTGGTGTAGAAGGCCTCCGTATCCCGCTTATCTTCCGGGTTGCGGTAGAGGCAGTTGTAGAGGAGCACGCCGCCCGGTTGCAGCAGGCCACGGAGCGTTTCCAGATAGGAAGCGGTGAGGAAAGCGGCGGGGATGACGTCATCCAGAAAAATATCCATGCAGATGAGGGCGAAGGTTTCGTCCAGTTGGTGCGTATAGGCAAAGGCGTCGGCGCAGATGGTGGTGACCGGGGAGGACAGCCCGCTCAACGCATAGGTGTTGGCGAGGTAGATGACGTGGGGGTCCAGCTCAACAGCCAGGTAGTTGAAATCCTGCTTGAAAACGCGCTCCAGCATCACCGGTACCGAACCCAGCCCCAGCCCCAGCAGCAGCACTTCCTGACCGGGCAGGCGGGCAAAGTCCATTTGCCGGAAGGCATACAGGAAGTTGGTGTACAAATCTTCGTAAGAGTAAATGGCGTTGGCGGTAGACAACTGGTACCGACCATTGCGCATACTCACGTACAAATGCGGATTGACCTCGCTGGGCGCACTCTCTACATGCACCTCCGTGAGGTAAGACAGCCAGCGTTTCCAGCGGGGGATCTCCATTAGTCTTCTTTTTCCCATTTGCGGTACTGACGGGTATCTTCAAAGACCCGCAGCAGAATAAGGCGCTCCTGTACCGAAAGGGTCAGCCCACGGCGTTCCATTACCCGGTCCATCGTCTCGAAAGCCTTGTCGGAACGATAAGTCTGAAAGCCCTGCTTGCCCCCCCAGGCAAAAGAGGGGATAAAGGTGCGCGGGAAGCCCTCACCAAATACATTGGTACACACCCCAATCACCGTACCGGTATTGAGCATGGTGGAGATGCCCGTTTTGGAGTGGTCGCCCATGAAGAGCCCGCAGAATTGCTGGCCCGTCTTCACGAACCCCTCCTTCTCGTAGCTCCACACCCGCACCTCATCGTAGTTGTTCTTGAGGTTGGAAGCATTGGTATCGGCACCGATGTTGCACCATTCGCCCAGAACGGCATTGCCCAGATAGCCTTCGTGGCTTTTATTGCTATTGGCCAGCATGACCACGTTGTTGATTTCTCCGCCGCCCTTGCAGCCGGGGCCAAGGGTGGTGCCCCGGTACACTTTGGCGCCCATTTTCAAGACGCCACCTTCGCCCAGGCTAAAGCCACCGCGAATCATACAGCCTTCCATCACCAGGCTGTCCTTGCCGAAGTAGATCGGCCCGTCTGTGGTATTCAGGGTAGCGCACTCCACATTTGCCCCTTCTTCCAGGAAGACCCGGGCGGGGTCGCCGACCACCCGGTTGCTCGCGCTCAGGGGAGCTGATTTCCGACCTTTGGTGATCAGCTCAAAGTCGTCAGCGATAGCCTGCTGATTGTGCAGGTAGATATCCCAGAGGTGATCGATTTTGAGGTAGTCGGTGCCTTCCAGGTCAAACCCATTGAGCTCGCTGATATCATCGTCGCTGATCAGACGGCTGATCTGCTCCCCGTCCAACTTAGCGACAATAAGCTCTTCTCCCTGCAGGTATGCTTCGTTGAAGTCCATCTGCCTGATGAGGCGGACCAACTGCGGGGAAGGCAGTACCGAGCCATTGATGATATAGTTTTCCTGACCGTAGTCAATTTCGAAGCGCTCCGCCAGGTAGTCCTGTGTGATGTAGGAAACCGGGGTGTCCATCCAGCGTTCCCATTTTTCGCGAATAGTCAATACCCCCATCCGGAGTTCCCCTACCGGGCGGGTGAAGGTCAGCGGCAGGAGCCGGTCACGGACTTCGTTGTCAAAGAGAATAATATTGGGCATAATGGCATTTAGTAGTTTGACGGAAATAAGCTAGACCGTTTTCCTTTAGGCTTTTGCGTCCCGGTCAAACCGGGACGCCAAACCCAAAACGGCCTAGCTTATTTTGTTCCCGTCTCTTAGGGTTATGCGGCAAATATATAGAGGTGTGTCTAGCTTTCCTGCATTTAAGAGCAGAAATAACAAACGCAGGGGTAGCTTTGCACATTTTGCAAAACTACCCCTGCGAGCGATAGACGCCGTGTGGGCGTTTAGAGCTTATTGGGATTTCACACGTTGGGCTGCTCTTGCCAAATTTTGCCTTGCTCAGCGTTACTTTTCAGTCGCGTAGCTATGGCTGTACCAGCGCCTCGACCATAACAAATTTGGCGGCGTTCGTACCAAAAGCGAAAGCCCAACAAGTTCTTAATCCTCGTCCTGCTCTGCTTTCTTACTGAAGCGCGTCTTCGCGAACTTCTTATTAAACTTATCGATACGACCGGCAGTATCCACAAACTTCATCTTTCCGGTGAAGAATGGATGAGAATAAGCGGAGATTTCCAGCTTTGCCAGCGGGTACTCCTTGCCGTCTTCCCAAGTGATCGTGTCCTTTGTTGCTACACAGGAACGTGTAATAAAGGAATCACCGGAAGAGAAATCTTTAAAGACTACCATGCGGTAGTTATCGGGATGAAGATCTTTTTTCATTGCGCTCGTTACTTTAGCTTCTTAAAACGGATGGCAAAGATAAGCTTTTTCAGTAAAGGGAGAAAATTTTAAAGCGGTATTATTTCTGACCCTAACTTCTTTACCGCCGGTTACGCTTTGCAGCGCGCAAACGACGGGGCCCGTACCAGAGCCAAAAACCAGTCACGGTGAACAGCAACAAGGCCAGGCCCATGACAGAAGTGTAAAACAGCTTAAAGTAGCCCCCGCTCAGCCCGAGCCAGTTTTCTACGATAGAGCCATCGTGCAGGGCCTCCAGCCAGTCGGAGTGCCGGGTGGCAATTTGGAGGACCTCCCCGGTAGCGCCGTCCACCTGCACTTCCGTATGGTGCCCTTCAAAACGCACCTTGACCACGCCCTTGCCCGGCCGCACATCCATGCGGTCGATGGTAGTGGCCAGGCCTGGGTGTTCAGCCTTCAGTGCTGCCACCGCGAGATACCCGAGGCGGTCTACGGGCAGCCATTGCGATAATTCCCGGGCCGCCCCACGTTGCGTATCGGGCAGGATAGCACCACCGCTGTGCTTTTTCCAGCCTAGGGACAAACCAGAAATGCCAATCCAGAAGAAAAAGAAAAACAATAAAGCCCCGGTGTACCGGTGAAGGGCGCGAAATTTCCGGAGCAGGCTGGCTTGCTGTTTGGTATCCATGCAGTTCATTTGCAGTGAGCAATAAGAGCGCGAAGATAACAAGACTGCCTGGGCTTAACCGTATCTCAAATGTCAAATCCGGTGTATTACACGGAGGTCCAATCCTGCTGTTGCAGGCCGGGTGCACGATTTACTCAATAGGGACGTTGATCTCCCACTTTATCTCCTTCATGACAAAGGAGCTTTGTACATGTCCGATATTGTCCAGTGTGGCGAGTTTGGTCGTGATAAAAAAGTGGTACACTTCCATATCCACCACCGTTACCTTGAGGAGGTAGTCAAAGTTGCCGGCGATGTGGTAACACTCTGACACCTCAGACAGCTCTGCCACCTGCTGCTCAAAACGCTCCAGGTTTTCCTTAGTATGTTCTTTGAGCCGTACATTGCAAAAAGCCATAAGGTGATAGCCAAGCATCTCCTTGTCCACCACAGTGGTGTACTTCTTGATATAGCCGGCATCTTCCATTTTCTTGATCCGCTCATAAATTGGCGTAATACTCATGCCCAGCACATTGGCAATTTCTTTATTGGTGGCTTTACCATTAGCCTGCAGCATAGTTAGAATGCGGCGATCGATCGCGTCCAAAGCTTTCATTGGCGAAAATATTTCTACCGTTATAGATGTTGTTCGACCTAAAATTAGGCTTTTTTCTTTAATAGCGGGTAACAAAAGTGTTGTTTTCTTGGTGTTTCATACACTATGGGTTTTCTTTCTCAACCTGTGTAAATTTGTTTAGAAACGTCTTAACAGTGTTAAGTGTATGTTTGGAGGTACACTTCGGCTGATAATCAAAGCCTTGTGAACAGTGGCGTCATGGAAAAATGCTTATTTGACCCGCCAAACGCGCATTTTTCCATTTAGCCATAACCACAACTCTTTGATTATCAACTCTCGTTTGCTCCAAACATACACTAAACTAAAACCAGATTACCATGAAATTCAAGCCAGAAAGCCTAATGATGTCCTACGGCTACAAGCCGGAATGGTCAGAGGGTGCCATCAAATGCCCGATTTTCCAGACCTCTACTTTTGTATTCAAAAGTGCCGAGGAAGGCAAAGCCTACTTCGAGCTCGCCTATGGGCTGCGGGAGCCCGATCAGGGCGAAGCGCCGGGCCTCATCTACAGCCGCCTCAACAACCCCGACCTCGAGATTCTGGAAAACCGCCTTTGCCTTTGGGACGAAGCGGAGGAATGTGCCGTGTTTGAAAGCGGCATGTCGGCCATTTCCACGGCTATGCTCGCCTTTTTGCAGCCCGGCGATGTACTGTTGTACAGCAAGCCTTTGTACGGAGGCACGTCCCACTTCATCACCGAAGTCCTTACCCGATGGGGCGTGGAGATACAGGGCTTCCACCCTACAGAAACCCCCGGGGAGATCATCCAACGGGCACAGGCTGAAGGCTGGGCCGCCCGCCTCGCTATGATCCACATTGAGACGCCGGCCAACCCGACGCACACCCAGATTGACATCAAAGGTATGCGCCAAATTGCCGACACCCTGGGCAAAGGGGAGCGAACAGTGCGCGTAGCTGTAGACAACACCTATATGGGGCCGCTCTGGCAACACCCGCTGAAGCACGGGGCAGACCTCGTGCTCTATTCTGCGACTAAATACATTGGCGGCCATAGTGATGTCATCGCCGGGGCCTGCCTTGGCAGTGAAGAGGTGATGCTGCCCATCAAGACCCTGCGGACTTTCCTGGGCAATATGGCAGGCCCCTGGACCGGATGGCTGCTGATGCGCAGCCTGGAGACCCTCAAGGTGAGAATGGAACAGCAGTGCGCCAATGCTCAAAAAGTAGCGGTGTTCCTCCATCAGCACCCCAAAGTAGAACGGGTCAATTACCTGGGCTTGCTTACCGAGTCGGATGGTGAAGCCTACCGCCTCTACCAAACCCAATGCGAAGCCCCTGGTGCCATGCTTTCTTTTGACATCAAAGGCGGAGAAAAACAAGCCTTTGCCTTCCTCAACAACCTGAAGTTGGTCAAATTAGCCGTGAGCCTGGGCAGCACTGAATCGTTAGTGCAGCACCCCGCTAGCATGACCCACGCCGGCATACCCGCAGCAGAGCGTGAAACAATGGGCATTACCGATCAGCTCGTGCGTTTGTCCGTGGGGGTCGAAAATGCAGAGGACCTGATACAAGACCTGGGATCGGCCTTATCTGTAGTGCCCGATGCCGACCCTGAATCACCGGTTTGAGCAAATCAGGCTGCCATGCGTTAAGGTAATATGGACAATACGCAGCAAAAACGTGCCCCCGACTACCTTCCCATTGCAGACTACGGTATCATTGGCAACCTTCATACGGTGGCCCTCGTTTCCCGCGAGGGCTCCATTGATTATCTGCCTTTTACCCGGTTTGACAGCCCGACCATTTTTGCGGCCTTGCTCGACCATGAAAAGGGCGGCCGTTTTCAGATCTGCCCGGCTGAGGACAATATCCGGATCAAGCAACTCTATCTGCCGGATACCGCCATTCTACTGACCCGCTTCCTTTCGGAAACCGGCATGGCCGAGCTGACTGATTATATGCCCGTCAGAGATGAGGAAGAGGGCTGCGCTTTGGTCCGCACCCTGCGCTGTATCCGGGGCGACTTGCTGTTCAATATGAAATGTACGCCCCGCTTCAATTACGGCAGAGAGCAGCCTGGTTTTCATCAGGAATCCGACACAACGGTGCTTATATCGGGGCGCGCTTCCCGATTGCCCATACGGTTGCGCAGCAATACGCAACTGGAAGCCCGAAAGGATGGTGTTTACACCTCTTTCCGGCTAAGTGAAGGCGAACAGGTGACCTTCGTGATGGAAGCCATCAAAGAAGTAGAAGACTTGTCCCGCCCGGTAGCATTCTTTCAAGGTGTGCTGCTGCAAAAGACCATGGATTTCTGGGGGAGCTGGATCAATCAAACCACCTACGATGGGCGATGGCAGAGCACTGTCCGTCGTTCGGCAATCACACTCAAATTACTGACCTCCAGTAAGTATGGCTCAACCGTCGCTGCCGCTACGTTCGGTTTGCCCGAAGAGATGGGTGGCGCGCGCAATTGGGACTACCGCTATACTTGGGTAAGGGATTCTGCCTTTTCTATGTACGCCTTTTTGCGCCTGGGTTTCCGCGAAGAAGCCCGGGCTTTCATCCGCTGGATTATTGACCGCTGCAAGGAACTTGATCATGCTGGTAACCTTCGCCTGGTCTACCGGGTAGACGGCACCGACAGCCTGGAAGAAGAAACCCTGGACCACCTGGAAGGTTACCGGGGCAGCCGCCCGGTCCGTATTGGCAATGGCGCTGCCACGCAGTATCAGTTAGATATTTTCGGTGAGCTCATTGATACCGTTTACCTTTACAACCGCTACGATAGCTCTATCACCTTCGAGTTTTGGCAGGAGCTCCGGGAAATTATCGACTATGTCAGCGAAAACTGGCGGCGTAAAGGGCACGGCATTTGGGAAGTGCGCAGCGGCGAGCAAGAGTTCCTCCACTCCAAGCTCATGTGCTGGGTAGCCCTCGACCGGGGCATCCGTATTGCCCGCGACCGGTCCTTCCCGGCCCCCAAGGAGAAGTGGCGGAAGGTGCGGAACGAAATTTACGAGGACATCTACTATAACTTCTGGAATGAGGACAAACAGGCCTTCACGCAAGCCCGGGGCTCTGATGTCATTGATGCCTCCGCCTTGCTCATCCCGATTGTCCGCCTGCTCAGCCCTTATGAGAAACGCTGGCAATCCACCCTCAAAGCGATCGAGGAGGAGCTCTCCGCCGACACCCTCATCTACCGCTACCGCACCACCGCCGGCGCCGAGGATGGGCTGGAGGGCGAAGAAGGTACCTTTTCCCTCTGCTCTTTCTGGTATATTGAGAACCTGGCCAAGGCTGGGCAGCTCAACAAAGCCCGGCTGTACTTTGAGAAAATGCTCGGCTACGCCAACCACCTCGGCCTCTTTTCGGAGATGATTGCCCTGAATGGAGAACAGGTAGGCAACTTCCCGCAGGCTTTCACCCACTTGTCCCTCATCAGTGCGGCCTTGCAGCTGGACTATATGCTGGATAATGGGGTGCATTAGCGCTCGCGCCAGAGTCAGGGGGTACGCCAAGCCAGGGCTCACGTTTAAAGTCCACCCTAACAGGGCTCGCCCCTTTAACCTTGAGACACTTTAACCTTTAACCTTTATCATTTAACCTTACCCCCCCCAAAAAAACCGCACTATGCAAGAAGGTCTCAAACGCATCGCCTCCATGATCGTGCTCCGGCACGAAGAAGCGTTTCCACTACTCAAGCGGAACAAAATGCCCAATGCAGGCATGTTTGTGCCCGTGGGCGGCAAGGTAGAGCCCTACGAGCGCCCAATTGATACCGCCATAAGGGAGACAGCCGAAGAAACCGGTATTCAGCTGGACTATGAGCAACTGGCCTACGGCGGGGTGCTGACCGAAACCTCGCCGGTCGGGTACAACTGGCTGTGCTTTATTTTTATGGCAGACATTGAGCGGGTGCCGCCACCACCCTGTGACGAAGGCACCCTGCATTGGATACCGCGCAGCGGACTGCTTGATGTCCCTACCCCACCTACCGACTGGCAGATTTACGAATATCTGCTAAACCAGCAGCCCTTTGCGCTGGACGCTCTCTACGATGCCCAGCTCAACCTGCTGGAAATGCGGGAGGAGATTTCCGGCAAAGTCGTCTTTCCTCAGAACCGGGATTCCAGATAATATGGCAGCATCTTGCGCCAGGTCGGCCAGTCGTGCGGCATATCCGGGCCCCAGAGGTCCAGCTCATGATCAATGCCCTTGGCGTTCAGAATGGCGGAGAAGCGGCGGGAAGCGTCCGGGTTTTCCCATTCGCCCTGCCCGGAGACGATATGGATGTGGTTGCTGCGGCGGATTTGCGTAAGCAGCCCATGGTCTTCCATATTCGGCAGGTATTGCACCGGCGAATTGAAGTACACATCCTGATCGTGGTAGCCTTTAGTGTAGGTGCTCAGGTCGTAGTCCCCGCTCATGCCAATAACCCCGCTAAAGAGGTCGGGGCGGCGGAAAAACAGGTTGACCGAATGCAATGCGCCGAGGGAAGCTCCACAAGTGATAATGGGGGTATCTTCGCTCGTCATGCTTTTGATGAACGGCACCACTTCCTCAAAGACATACTCGTTGAACTGCTGATGCCGGATAGCCTTGTGGCGCGGGTGCATATTGGGATTGAGCCAGCTCTCCGCATTGATGCTGTTGATGGAAAAGACCTTCACCTTACCCTCATTAATGGGCCCCGCGATGGCGTCAATCAGGTGAAAGCGCTCGTACTCCAGGTAGTCGGCGGCGGCGGTTGGCAAAAGCAACAGGGAAAAGCCGTAGTGCCCGTAGACGGCAACTTCCATCTGTTTGTTGAGGCGTGGGCTGTGCCAGGAATGGATGTCTCGGTTCATCGTTTGTTATGATTTCGCGCAAAGATAGTGGATTGGAGCGTAAATTGGTTGGGGGGAGATGCAGAAAGTGCACCCTAATCTACAGAGCCGGAAAGCCCCAATTAAAGTGCCCAAAAAATTGACAAGCTACCCTAAGCGCATCTATCTTAGTAGCTCAACATCAACCTACGTTATGGCGATACGGCAAATCGAAATCCTTAAGCAAGTCAGCGCCACGGTGGAAGGCACCTTTGGCAATCTTTCCCGCGATCAGCTCAACTGGAAGCCCGGCCCCGACCGATGGAGCATTGCCCAGTGCCTTGACCACCTCATCCGCACCAACGAAGGCTACCTGTCCCAGTTAGCAGAAATCAGCCTGGGCATCAAACGGAAAAGCTTGTGGGAGCGCCTACCTTTCCTCCCCGCTATATTTGGTAAAATGCTGCTCAAAGCCAGCCACCCCGAAGCACAGGGCAAGATGAAAGCACCGAAAGCTTTTGAACCGCTACAGAGCAACCTCCCGGCTGAAATCACCGGGCACTTTCTCGCACACAACCGCGCCCTGATCCGGCAGTACGAAAAACTCCCTCAGGGCAACCTCGCCTCCTACCGGCTCACTTCTCCGGCTTCGAAAGTCATTGTACTCCGGCTGGAAGACGTGGTGCAGCTATTGCCAGCGCATGAGCAACGGCATTTGCAGCAAGCCCTCCGGGTGATGCAGACAGAGGAGTTTCCGGGTTAAGAGCGTGTCGGGAAAGTCCATTCTAACCCATTAAGGCCGGCCGCTGCGTCACCTCGTGGTAGCAAATGTAGCCTTCCCTGAAGTAGTGTAAGACCATGCTTTTGCGGGGCTGGCTCTTGTCGCGGTGAGGCTCGCCCCCGTGCAACAGGTTGGCGTGCCAGATCAGCACATCGCCGGCTTTAGCTTCAAAGATTTGCTTTTTCAGCCCCCACTCGCGCACTTGCCTCTCCATCATTTCCTCATAGGCAGTGTAGGGCTGATTGCCGATCTTCCAGCGGGTACCTTCATTGCCGTAGGCCTCATTGAGCAGGTAAGGCAATTTGTGGCTGCCAGGGTAATAATGCAGTGGTCCGTTGTCTGGCGTCATGTCCTCCAGGGCAATCCATACACCAAGCAAACCGCCCAGTGGATAGGTAGTCATGTGGACGGAATCGGAATGCGTCTTTTGCTCACTGCCCTCATGTACGAAGTTGATACTTTGGAACAGCAGGGCTTCCCCATCGAGGAGATAATTGAGAATGGCCTGCAGGTGGGGGTGCTCCCCAATACGCCGCAGGAAATCGCTGTGGTGAATGGCGAACATCAGCTTTTTGTTGCTGTAGCGGAAACGCAGGGTCTGATCGTCCAGCAGGCGCTGTACTTCTGCATTTGCTTTAGTCACCTCATCGGGGCGCAGCCAGCCTTTGAGCACAGCATAGCCTTCTTCAGGATAGGCGAGCAGACTGTCCTGTGTAGCCGGGTTGAGGGTGGAAAACAGGGCATCCGCCTGCAGCCCGGTAATGTCTGGCACTATACTTTCTTCACCAGCTCCCGGCAGATGGTCAAAATCTGCACTGGAAACCGGCTCGTAGTAGCGCTTGTCCAGGCCATACTTTTGGTACAAGGTTTCCAAATGCCCGAGGCGGGACTGCTGAAAATAGTTGTACAGGGCGTAAGTCCATTTGTATTGCCGTATCCATCCAATCATGCCATTCCTATTTGGCGGAAAGATAATGGTATCGGCCGGAATGCCAAAAGAAAAGCGGGCTCAGAGCAAAGCCGGGTTGCCCATACCGCAAGGGGTAAGCCGGGGCGGGAAAGGCCCCCAACCTCTGAATTTCGCCGGGGCTCCTCATTCATTTCCGGCGCTTGGCCCCCTCCATAGCAGGCAGCATAGGGGCATTCTTTTCCTGGTAAGGGCCCATACTGCGGAGGATGGAATCCAGCAGCGCAATAGCCTGGGTAATGTAAGCCCCTTTGTTGAGCATCACGCATTCAGCCCGCTGCGCCATTACGGCATCGGTAATCTCCGCCCGGCTGGGGATGCCTTTTTTGGCGAGGTTTTCCAGGACTTGTGTTGCCCAAATGTCGGGCAGGTGAGCGGCCTGGCAGAGGGACATGATTTCTTCCTGCACCCGCCCTATTTGATCCCACCCGGCCTCAATGGCCAGGTCTCCGCGCGCAATCATCACGCCAATAGGGTAAACCGCCATACCTGCTAACAAGATATCAACGAGGTTATCAAACCCAGCCTGGGTTTCAATTTTCAGGATGATACCGATGCGGTTGGCGGCGCCCAGGCGGTCGAGCTCGGCGATCAGGTCGCTTACATCCTTAGGGCTGTTGACAAAAGAGAGGTTGACGACATCAGCATGCTCCGCCACAAACGGCAGGTCTTTGCGGTCTTTAGTGGTAAGCCCGCGGATATCGAGATGGCTGTCCGGAAAATTAATGCCTTTATCCGCACGGAGTCTGCCACCGCCTTCCTTGGTATGCAGAATCTCTACGTACAATTCGCCATTCTTTACTTTGCGGATGACCCCTCCGATCTGGCCATCGTCAAACAAGATAGGCTCGCCAGGCCTAACCTGATCGAAAACCTCTTCGGAAGTACAGGAAATGTGAGCTTCACGGACAATTTGCCCTTTGTCATCATACTGAGCAGACTGCCCGAGTTCTGGTGAGCGGTGGATGCGCAGCGTATCGCCCGGAGTAAGCAGAATGGGCGCTTCTAAAGGCGGCAGCACTCCTACGGTGAGGGGGCGGGACTTGAATTTCTTATCGGTGTAGAGCAGGCCCCCTTCACCCAGGTATACCGTACGGTAGGCTTCGGCGATGCAGCCATCGTCCAGGACCTGTGTGATTTTAAACTGCCTTTTCTTATGGCGGGTATCCCGGCAGTAGAGTTTATCGCCAGGCTTCATTTTCTTGAGTTCTACCGAGGAAATGGGCACGTGTGGCAAAGGCTTTATGGGGTGAGGGGCCGGTGCGATCCACACCTCCACAGGTTGCTTGACCCGGCCGAGGCTGTCCTTGGGGGTTTTAAAGCGGCGCACTTTGGGCCCGGGCTCCAGTTCACCGGTCCGGATTTTAGGGCCGGCCAGATCCATCGCTACCTGACAGTGGACGCCCAACGCCAGGGAAGCCGACCGCACGTTGCCGATCATTTTCTCCCATACTTCCGGCCCATCGTGAGCGCAGTTGATGCGGGCGCAGTTCATCCCTTTCCGCACCATCTCGTGCACCAGCTCGGGCTGTTCGGCAGCTTCACTTGGCAAGGTGACCATAATGCGGGTGCGCCGCCCTTCGGTACGGTAGCCCAACAATTTACGGGTGTGGGTACGCACAATTTCCTGCGCTTTGATGATGGTCAGGTTGATCCGCTCTTTTTCAACAAACTCACCGAGTAACAAAGCCCTCAAAATCGTAGCGGTAACCGATAAACTCGCCATCGTATGCCCTTCGGCTTTCGCCAGGCGGGAAAGCCCCATATGCCCCAGCTGCTTTTGCAGCTCCCGGATGTCAAAGCTACGCATCGAACGGTAGTGGATCAGATTTTTGGCTGAGGCCAACAAATCCGGATGAACACGGCTCAGCACTTCAGCGTATTCAAGCTCCTGTGTCTTGGCGGCCTGCTCAATGGCTTCCACCTGCTCGAGCATAGATTGAAGGTTGGGTTGGTCTTGAAGCATGAAGATGTGTTTAGAACTGCCTTTGTTTTTCCAATTGTTGAGCGGCCCATTCCGCGGTCTTTTCAAACCACCGGTCCAATCTCAGGTTTTCTCCTTTAATAATAGCTGCAATTTGCACGGAGTTGTGCAGGTAGGCCGCTTTTTTGTCCACTGGCCAATCCAGCGGGTAAGAAAAGATGTCTTCTATATTCGATGCCTTATCAGCCAACCGGATGATCCGGGCACCCGGGCTCAGCCGCTCAGCGGTTTCCAGTTGCTGTTGCTTGCGTACTTCATAAGACAGGCTCATGTCATCGGTGAGCTCCATAACGATGTCGGCCACCGAGTACCCGAAACGCTCCGCGATCTCCTTCTCTGTCACATCGGTATCTTCAACAATATCATGCAAAACAGCAGATAGAAGCAGGGTGTCTTCAGTTATTCCACAGCGGTTGACCAGCCCGTTGGCCACTTTGATCAGGTGGTTGATGTAGGGCAGGCGGTCGTACCCCCCCCGCCGGTCGTATTGGTGTTTGACCGCAGCGAACTGCAGGGCCTCTAACAATTCCGGAAGCGCAAGTGCTAACATTATTCTTACTTTTGAAATGGAAAGATAGGCGTTTCTCCTAAAATCAGAAATACCGGAATGCCCCTGCGGACATGATAATTGTCACTACCGGACAAAGTTTGACCCCAATACCTTTACCCCCTGCCCTGCCCGATATAGCCCGTAAACCCCAATTGTAAAATGCCTAACCAAATTCAGAATCCAATAGCAAAGTGGCATTTTGAAATCGTATTTACCTCAACTTTTTCAACAAACATATTGTTCCATTATGGGTTAGAGACTGATGATACGATAATCCTATTTCGTATTTTGGAATGTCTTACAACCAGCATAATTCTTTTCAAAGAGGAAGATCTGGTCTGTGCCCAGCCAAACCAACCAAAACGTAGCCAAGAGGGAGCCTCCAATCCTTTCGCTCCCGACCTCGGGCCAAATGCTTAGCTTTCTGAGCTGAACAAACCAATGCTGAAGCGATTCTACCACACGCTTGAGCGCTATTTTCTGACGCTTACAACTGATCGTATGAGTGAACCTCAGCAACAAGGGCTTTATACGCCTGAACTGGAAAAAGATTCCTGCGGTACCGGACTGATCGCAAACCTGAACGGCATAAAGTCACACCAAGTAATCGAAGATGCCCTGACAATGCTCACTAATATGGAGCATCGGGGTGCCTGTGGCTGCGAACCCAATACCGGGGACGGCGCTGGCATTCTGATTCAAACCCCGCATGCCTTTTTTGCCAAAAAATGCAAAGAACAGGGCTTTGAACTGCCTGAATTCAGCAAATACGGCGTAGGGGTCGTCTTTTTCCCTGCCGACCGGAGCTTGCGGCAGCAGTGCCGGGTCCTATTTGATGACTACATCGATGAGATGGGTTTCGACTTGCTTGGATATCGTAAAATCCCAACAGACCATGAAGAGCTGGGGGAGTCTGCCGTATCGGTAGAACCACGAATGGAGCAGGTTTTTGTAACGCCCAAGGAGCCGATGGAGCCCAAAGCCCTGGAACGCCGGCTTTACGTGCTGCGCAAATTCTCCACACACACCATTCACAATACCTATCCGCAGTCCAGAGACCAATTCTATATTGCATCGTTTTCTTATAAAACCGTCATTTACAAAGGGCAACTGACGACTTATCAGCTACGGCCCTACTTTCCGGACTTACACGACGAGCTCTGTGAGTCTGCGGTTGCGCTAATTCACAGCCGCTTTTCGACGAATACCGTGCCGAAATGGAAACTGGCACAGCCTTTCCGGTACATTGCCCACAACGGTGAGATCAACACCATCATGGGCAACCTGAATTGGTGGGCTTCAAAAGAAAACCTCCTGAAGTCTACGCTTTTTACCGACGAGGAGCTGGAGCAGCTCAAGCCAATCTGTGGGGAAAGCTTATCCGACTCTGCCAACTTTGATAACGTGCTGGAATTTCTGGTGCTGGGGGGCATGTCCCTGCCACACGCACTCATGCTTATGATCCCGGAAGCTTGGCAGCACGATGCCCAAATGGAAGACTACAAGCGGGCATTCTACGAGTACAACCGGACCATTATGGAACCCTGGGATGGCCCGGCCTCTATCTGCTTTACCGATGGCATCCTCATCGGGGCTACACTCGACCGCAATGGACTGCGGCCTTCCCGTTATTGCCTGACCGAAGATAATGTACTGATTGTAGCCTCCGAAGCCGGTGCCCTGCCTGTAGATCAGAGCAAAGTGGTGACCAAAGGGCGGCTGCAGCCCGGTAAAATCCTGATTGCCGACCTGGACCAGCACCGGGTAATCGGGGACACCGAGCTAAAAGATATCATTTGCCAGCGCCTGCCTTACCGGGAATGGCTGGACCAAAACCGCGTCCACCTGAAAGAACTACCTGCACAGCAACCGGCCAAAGTAGAATTTGACCAGTACACGCTGCTGCGCAATCAGCAGATGCATGGCTTTACCAAAGAAGACCTGAAAGTCGTCATCGGACCAATGATTGAAGGCGGAAAAGATCCGCTCGGCTCTATGGGCGCAGATACCCCTCTGGCTGTATTGTCCAAGCAATCACAGCATCTGGCTAATTACTTTAAGCAGTTGTTTGCCCAGGTTACCAACCCCCCTATTGACCCAATCCGGGAACGCTCCGTCATGTCGCTGTACGCCATGCTGGGCAGCAGCAGCAACGTCCTGGACATTAATGCCGACCGGGCAAAATTCATCCACCTGGATTCGCCCCTGCTGACGAATACGGACCTGAGCAAGGTCAAACATATCAATCATCCGTACTTCAAGTCAGGAGTGATTGATATTGTATTCAAGGCCGGTAAACAGGAAGGGTTGCTGCAGGCGGCTATCGACCACATCTGTGGCGTAGCAGAAGACCTGGTCCGCAACGGCTCCAACATCCTGGTTTTGTCAGACCGCAACGCCGGGCCCTATCAGGCCCCTATGCCGTCACTGCTGGCAGTAGGCGCCGTGCACCATCATCTGATTCAGAAAGGGCTGCGCAGCCTGACTTCTATTGTGGTGGAAGCCGGTGACGTACGCGAAGCCCAACACTACGCTACGATGATTGGCTATGGTGCCAGCGCAATCAACCCGTATATGGCTTATGCGTCAATCGCACAGCTTTACGGCAAAGGCATATTCAAGGATGGGAAGACGCTGGAAGAGATCATCGACACTTACAACAAAGCTATTGGCAAGGGGCTGCTGAAGATTATGTCTAAGATTGGCATTTCCACGCTGCAGTCTTATCAGGGCGCACAGATTTTCGAGGTCCTGGGGCTCAACAGGGAAGTGGTGGATAAATGTTTCCGGGGCTCCATCTCCCGCATTCAGGGCATTGGCTTCGACGGTATTGCCGAGGAAGCCATGCTGCGCCACCGCCTGGCTTTCCCGGAAAACGGCAGCAACAACCCAAAGCTCGAAACAGGCGGTGTCTACCAATGGAAACGGCGGGGAGAAGCACACTTGTTCAGCCCGCAGGCCATTCATCTTCTGCAATTTGCCACCCGCACCGGTGATTACAAAACTTTCAAAAAGTACGCCAAGCTTATAGACGAACAAACGGAGCAGGCCCTGACGCTCAGAGGGCTGCTGACTTTCCGCCGGGGCGAGAAAATCCCGCTGAAGGAAGTAGAGCCTGCGGAGTCTCTGATGACCCGGTTTGCGACCGGCGCGATGTCGTTTGGCTCCATTTCTCATGAGGCGCACGCCACACTTGCGGTCGCGATGAACCGGATCGGTGCCAAGAGCAACAGCGGGGAAGGCGGGGAAGACGAGGTGCGCTTCGAGCGCAAAGAAAACGGCGACTGGGAGCGTTCTGCCATCAAGCAGGTGGCTTCCGGCCGCTTTGGCGTAACGAGCCACTACCTCACCAATGCCGATGAGCTGCAGATTAAGATGGCGCAGGGTGCCAAGCCGGGTGAAGGCGGCCAATTACCCGGGCATAAGGTAGACGACTGGATTGGACGGGTGCGCCACTCTACACCGGGTGTGGGATTAATCTCGCCACCACCGCACCACGACATCTATTCGATTGAGGACCTGGCACAGCTGATTTTCGACCTGAAGAATGCCAACCGTAAGGCCCGCATCAACGTCAAGCTGGTTTCCAAAGCAGGCGTAGGCATTATTGCCTCCGGAGTGGCTAAAGCCCATGCCGATGCCATCCTCATTTCCGGGCACGATGGCGGTACAGGGGCATCTCCACTAACCTCCATACGGCATGCAGGCCTGCCATGGGAGCTGGGCCTGGCGGAAACCCATCAGACCCTCGTGAAAAACAAGCTACGCGACCGGGTGACCCTTCAGACGGACGGGCAGATGCGGACCGGGCGCGACCTGGCTATTGCCACCCTGCTCGGTGCCGAAGAGTGGGGCGTAGCGACTGCTGCACTGGTAGTGGAAGGCTGCATCATGATGCGCAAATGCCACATGAATACCTGCCCGGTAGGCATTGCCACACAAGACCCTGAGCTCCGGAAACGCTTTACCGGCAAGCCGGAACACGTGATTAATTTCTTCCGCTTCCTGGCTGAGGACTTACGGGAAATTATGGCGAGCCTGGGCTTCCGCACGCTCGACGAAATGGTTGGTAAGGTCGAGCTGCTCAAAGCTAAGCCCAAGCCCAAATACTGGAAGTACCGGGGGCTGGACCTAAGCCCTATCCTCTACAAAGAGCCGGCCGATGAGACGGTAGGGCAGCACAAAGCCGTAGAACAAGACCACGGCATTAAGCATGTCCTGGACCGCAAGCTGATTGCAGTGGCTCAGCCCGCGATCAATCAGGGCAATAAAGTAGAAGCCAGCTTTGATATCAGGAATACCGACCGCGCTACGGGCACGATGCTTTCGAATGAGATCAGCAAGCGGCATGGCGGCAAAGGCTTGCCAGATGGCACCATACAATTCCACTTCCGGGGTTCGGCAGGGCAGAGTTTCGCCGCTTTTGGTGCAGCAGGGCTTACGTTCAAACTCGAAGGCGAAGCTAACGACTACTTTGGCAAAGGCTTATCCGGGGCTCAGCTCATTGCGGTGCCCGACCGGGAGGCCAAATTCACAGCCAGTGACAACATCATCATCGGCAACGTAGCATTCTACGGGGCGACCTCCGGAGAAGCATTCATCAACGGCATGGCAGGAGAGCGGTTTGCGGTGCGTAATTCCGGTGTAAAAGCGGTCGTGGAAGGCATAGGTGACCACGGCTGTGAATATATGACCGGCGGCATCGTTGTCGTGCTGGGCGATACCGGCAAAAACTTTGCGGCCGGCATGAGCGGTGGAATGGCCTACATCTACAATCCGGAAGGGCGCTTCGAGCAGCAGGTCAACCACGGTATGATCGACCTCGACCCCATGGAAACCGGGGATGTCTCCCGTCTGCATGCTTTAATATCGAAGCACCATCAGCTCACCGGCAGTGCCCGGGCAACGGCGCTGCTGGCCGACTGGGACAACGCTCAAAAGCAGTTCACCAAAGTGATGCCGCGCGATTATAAGCGGGTACTACAGGCGCGGGAAGCAGCCGCTGCAACGGTAGCCGATGCTGCACCCCTGACCGGCAAAGCGGCAGTGTAGCAAATTGTTGATTGGACAAAAAAGAACGAAACATGGCAGATCCCAAAGGATTCCTAAAATATACCAGAGAACTTCCCAAAACACGGGACCCTGAAGAACGGGTCAAAGACTACAAAGAACTCTACGAGGACTTTGGGGAAGAAAAAACCGTACAACAAGCTGCGCGCTGCATGGACTGCGGTGTGCCCTTTTGCCACAACGGCTGCCCCCTGGGCAACATCATTCCGGAGTTCAACGATGCGGTTTATGACGAAGACTGGCAACTGGCCTACGAGATTCTCAGCAGCACCAACAACTTCCCGGAATTCACGGGCCGTATTTGCCCGGCGCCCTGCGAGACCGCCTGTGTACTGGGTATCAATCAGCCGCCGGTAGCGATCGAGCACATTGAGAAATCGATTGCGGAGGTCGCCTTTGAGAAAGGATACGTGCGGCCTCATCCCCCTACCCTGCGTACGGGCAAGAAAGTAGCCATCGTAGGGTCTGGCCCGGCGGGTCTGGCGGCGGCAGCTCAACTCAACAAAGCAGGCCACCTGGTCACCGTTTATGAGCGCAACGACCGCATCGGAGGCCTGCTGCGCTACGGTATTCCCGATTTCAAGCTCGAAAAGTATGTGGTCGAGCGCCGCGTGGCACTCATGGAAGCCGAAGGGGTACGCTTTCGCACCAATGCAGAAGTTGGGGGCAATGTAAACCCACAGGAACTGCTGGATCAATTCGATGCAGTACTACTCTGTGGTGGCTCCACCATTCCCCGCAACCTCAACATCGAAGGCCGGGAGCTGGAGGGTGTGCACTTTGCCATGGACTTTTTGGAGCAAAACAACCGGCGGGTGGCTGGTGATGCGATACAAGAAGACCTTACAATCTCTGCCAAAGACAAACACGTGGTGGTGATTGGCGGTGGTGATACCGGCTCAGACTGTGTGGGGACTTCCAACCGACATGGTGCCAAATCGGTTACCCAAATCGAACTCATGGACCGCCCGCCCAACGACCGCGACCCGCTGACCTGGCCCAACTGGCCGGTGGTGCTGCGCACATCAAGCAGCCACGAGGAAGGTTGCGAGCGGCAGTGGTCCCTGCTCACCAAAGCCTTTACCGGAGCGGATGGACAGGTTACCGGGCTACACCTGGTAAAAATTGAGTGGGCAAAGAACAGCAAAACCGGTAAATATGGCTTCCAGGAAGTGGCAGGCACCGAGCAGGAAATCCCCTGTGATCTGGCGTTGCTGGCTATCGGCTTCCTGCACCCGCAATATATGGGGATGCTCGAGCAGCTTGGTGTTGAGGTCGATGAGCGCGGTAATGTCCGGGACGAAAATTACCAGACCAACGTGGAGAACGTCTTTGTGGCCGGAGACATGCGACGCGGGCAGTCCCTCGTGGTATGGGCCATTGCAGAAGGACGGGAAGCTGCGCGCAGTGTGGATCAGTTCCTGATGGGCGAGTCGACACTGGAAGCCCGGGATCAGGGGTTCCTGATGGCTGAAGGGTGAAGGGAAGACGGTCGTTAAGCATGGGTCGATTCCTGTCACCTTGCCATTCGTCTACTGCAAAAACTTTGGACTTTGAGCTGACGGTGGGTAATGAACCCATACCAACCAAACAGAAGGTAGCCTTTGAAATGATCAAGCAGGAGACCATGTGTTACGAAACCTTCGCCACTGCAGGGATAGCGTACACCTTCTGCCCAGGCCGAACGCCCTCGTAGCCTCAGAGCATATTTATGAAAACATCATCAAATATCTCCCAACAGACCGGCGGGCAGTTCATCTACTCTTGGTGAAAGCTTGTCAGGCCCGGGTAAAGAATAAAAAACTTCGCCCAATCTGCCCGCTGTAAATAAATCATTCCCGTATTTTACATCTTGAATTATATTTACAACTTTCGAGCTCGTTCCTCCTTTATATATTTGCAGGAACGAACAGGTAATAAACTAGGAAAGATTAGCGATGCTAGAACAGGAAATCAAGCAGCAACTCAAAGACTGGAAAAAGATTATAAAGCAATATCAGCAGCCCGACCGCAAACGGGCATGGTGGCAGGTTATCAATACCTTTGGCCCGTTTCTGGCGCTGTGGGTACTGATGTATTTCAGCCTTGAATGGTCTTATTGGATTACTTTGGGGCTGGGCCTGATTAATGGTTTTCTTTTGGCCCGTATTTTCATCATTCAGCACGATTGCGGGCATCATTCTTTTCTGGAATCCAAAGGCTGGAATAATGCGATCGGTAATTTTTGCAGCTTTTTCAGCACCATTCCTTACAAGTACTGGTCGAAAATCCACAATTACCACCACGGGCACTCCGGGCAACTCGATGAGGAGCCCCGTGATATTGGGGATGTCCCTTTCCTGACGGTGGAGGAATACCGCAATCTGAGCAAATGGGGGCGTTTCAAATACCGGTTGTTCCGTACGCCGGTGGTCTTGTTTATTGTCACCCCCATCGTCTATTTGAGCGGCCCAATGCGCTGGCCTACGATTAAGGTGCCGATGGTACGTAGTGCTTATCTGGCGCTTTTCCTCAACAACCTTTGGATCGGGTTGGTGTATGCCGGTCTGATTTACCTGTTGGGATGGAAATTTCTTTGGGTACAGGTGCCTATTGTAATTTTCTTCGGCACAATTGCCTTCTGGTTTTTCTATGTACAACATCAGCACGAAGAAACGTACAAGAAGTGGAAAGACGAGTGGGATTACCTGGTGGCAGCGGTTCGTGGGAGTACCTACTACAAGTTACCGAAGGCATTCAACTGGCTGACTGGCAATATTGGTTTTCACCATATTCACCACCTCAGCTCATTGATCCCCAATTACAACCTGCCACGCTGTGCGAAGGAAAACCCCATCCTGCAGAAGTACGTCACCACCGTCACATTCAAAGAGAGCCTGGCCTGCGTTTTCAATAAACTCTGGGATGAACAACAGGAACGAATGATCACATTCCGGGAATACTACCGGCTTGAGCGTTCCGGCGTCTTTGGATGATAAGCTGGGGTATCGGAAAATAAAAAAGGTTGTTCAGGAAGTAATGCTTTCCCGAACAACCTTTTTTGTAGTCTGTAAGAGGGGATCAGACCACGCCCTCAAACAAAGACGCTACAAAAGCCCGCTTATTGAAGACCTGCAGCTGCTCAATACCCTCTCCTACCCCAATGTATTTGATGGGTACTTTAAACTGATCTGAAATACCGATGGCGACCCCGCCTTTAGCCGTACCGTCCAGCTTGGTGAGTGCCAAAGCTGACACTTCCGTAGCCTCGGTAAAGTGCTTGGCCTGCTCGAATGCATTCTGCCCCGTAGTCGCATCAAGGACCAAAAGGACCTCATGAGGAGCGCCCTCCATGCTTTTCGCCACAGAGCGGCGGATTTTGGAGAGTTCCTTCATCAGGTTGACCTTGGTATGCAGGCGGCCAGCCGTATCAATAATCGCTACATCACAACTATTGGTGATCGCATACTGCACGGTTTCGTAGGCTACTGCAGCAGGGTCGGTATTCATACCTTTGCTGAAGAAATCACAGCCCACCCGCTTGGACCAGATTTCGAGTTGGTCCACTGCGGCAGCCCGGAAGGTATCGCCGGCACCGAGGACCACTTTTTTGCCCTGTGACTTATACTGATGCGCCAGCTTACCGATAGTGGTCGTCTTGCCCACCCCATTCACGCCAACCACAAGGATTACACTTGGCTTATGTTCAGCAGGCAAGGTATAGTCCTCGATATCCACGGTGTTGTTTTCGGACAACAGCAGTACGATTTCATCCCGGAGGATTTCGTTCAGCTCGGAGGTATTGAGGTATTTATCGCGCCGCACCCGTTCTTCGATGCGCTCAATGATTTTGACCGTGGTCTCCAGGCCGACATCAGAAGCGATCAGGATGCCCTCCAATTCATCGAGGACTTCTTCGTCGACGGTGGATTTACCGGCGACAGCTTTGGTAATCTGTCCAAAGAGACTGGTTTTGGTTTTCTCCAGGCCTTTGTCCAGGTCCTCCTTTTTTTCCTTACTGAAAAACTTTTTAAAAAAACTCATAGGCGTAATAGTGCGACGGAGTTAGATGAGGTCTTTAGCCAGGAAGCTGACAAAGGTTTCATCTGTTTTTTCCCGTCAGGTATGAAAGACCTGATGTGCCGGAAGCATTGCAGGGTACGCAAAGGAGATTCCTCTGACTGTGCTGCCCCGGCTTATCAAGGCTGATAAATAGGCAAAGAGGCTTTCCCTGATTAAAGGAAAGCCTCTTTGAATATGCGTTTACTTGCTGTCAGACAAGTGGGTTATTTGCTAGCGAAAAACTCCTTCACAGCATCTTTGTGAATAACGACCTCTTTGTAAGAGTACTTACCTGTTTTGGGGTCTTTGATGCTCTTGATCACTTTTACATGATCACGACCGGAGCCTGCGTTCGCTGCACGTTGTGCAACCCTTGCGTTCTTAGATACTTTCTTAGCCATTATACCTCGCTTTAAAGAATATTAAGTAAAGTCAACATCACAAAAGTAAGCGATAAAAAGAAGCTTTGCAAGCTTACTTAATTTCGCGGTGCAGCGTTACGCGCTTCATGATGGGATTGAACTTCTTGAGCTCCAGGCGATCTGGTGAATTCTTACGGTTTTTCTCCGTAACGTAGCGAGAAGTGCCCGGCAGCCCGGAATTCTTATGCTCTGTGCATTCGAGGATAATCTGAATGCGGTTGCCTTTGCTTTTCTTAGCCATCTTTCTAAAATATTTATGGTCTTACTTACAGTTCGACACCTACAACAAACCCCTTCTTCTGCTGGCGCTTGATAAACTCGTAAATGCCTATTTTATCGATTGTGCGCATTGCGCTTGCGCTAACCTTCAGCGTCACCCACTCCTCTTTTTCCGGAATGAAAAAACGCTTGGTGTGCAGGTTCGGAAGAAAACGGCGCTTGGTCTTCTTGTTAGAGAAAGAAACCGAATTGCCGGCTACCGGGCGCTTACCTGTGAGTTGACAAACTTTGGACATCGCGTATTCCTTTTAACTAAACAGCTCAACGCCCGGCTACTCGGGCTCGGACATTGAGCTATTCAGGTGATTCTAGGACTTTTTAATTCTAAGTAGTGACTCTGTCAGGATTCGAACCTGAAACCTCTTGATCCGTAGTCAAGTGCTCTATCCAATTGAGCTACAGAGCCATTTTGCTATTAGCGGCTGCAAAGATAAGTTTCGATTTTAAAACCTGCAACTTTACAGCTACTTTTTTGCCAGTCCTCTGATTTTTTCCTCTGGGAGGACTGCAAAGATATAAAATGAACAGAAAAAGCCGGCAAAATCGTTCGCCGGCTTTTTGAAAAAATATCTTCATTTACAACGCTTCTTGTAAAAAAGGCTATTCGCGGAGGAACTCGAGCTCATCTTTGTGGCTGAGCTGAACCATCACCGAGGGTTGTGCAATAGACTTATCGTTTCTACGGTGATGCACGATATAGTCCACTTGTTCGATAATATCGGAGCTGATCGCACCGAAATTTGCGGGAAAAGCGCCGGGCTGCAGATCGGCAGACAGGGCAACGATCGGGCGCCCCAGCTTGCGGATCAGCGACTGACAGTATTCATCCTGTACGATCCGGATAGCGATGCTGCCTTCCTGATCGAGGGCTTCCTGCGGCAGGTTGCGGCCCCGCTCGTAGCGTACCGTTAGTGGGCGCAGGTGGAAGGACAGCAACGTCTCGATGCGCGGATGGAAATGCGCAATATACTGCTTCAGCATTTTGGGGGAATCGACCAGAAGCTCGAGGCATTCGTGCTGATCAATGGATTTCAGTGCCCTTAATCTACGGAGTGCTTCGGGGTCCGTTGCATCGCAACCGACACTCCATACCGTGTCTGTGGGGTAGAGCAACAGCCCGCCGTCGCGGAGGACTTCCAGCGCCTGACCAAAGTCCTGCTGCTGTCCGGCGGATGCTCTACCATTAGTAAAGGTGATCATACCTAATGGTGGTTTTATGCCAATTAAAAAATGAATCAATGTCATGCTAGTTTGATTGAACAGTGCGGCGCTCATCATGAAACGCTGCGGTACGGTTTTTGGTAAGAATCGGAAAGCACATTAAAGTATTAGGAGCTGCTGATTGTCAATAGGTTTACCAACCAGCGAAATACTATTTTAAAAAAGCTTGTGCTTCGAAACTATCTGTATCTTGTCATTGTGATACACAAGCGATTACCTTTGTGCCTTACTAAATGATTCAGAAAACGATGTCCAGAGCCGACTTATTACGCTATTGCTGTTTTTTTTCGATCTTTTTTGCCAGTCTGTTCCTCAACCGACTTTGGGCTGCCCATATCATTGGAGGAGAAATCACCTACGAATGCCTGGGCTGGACCAACGGCGACCCCAGCACCGGGTCGAGGACTTACCAATTCTACATGAATATCTACCGCGACTGCCAGGGCGGTGGCGCAGATTTTGACTCGGCTCCGGGCGGTTCCTTTCCGGCTTCTGTCACCATCTATACCGAGAGTGATGAGGACCCTTATGAGATCCTTTTCCTGCCAAACCCCAGCCGCAACACCGTGGACCCGCAGGAGGATAACCCCTGTGTGATTGTGCCCACCAACGTATGCGTAGAGCAAGGCGTGTACACTTTCCCACTGCTCGACCTGCCGGTCATAGACGAGAGTTACTACATTACCTACCAGCGCTGCTGCCGCAACAACACTATTTCCAACATCATCGCACCCGGTGACTCCGGGGCGACCTACTTCATGGAGCTTACCCCGGCTGCTCAGGAGGTTTGCAACAGCAGCCCGACGTTCAACAATTTTGCCCCGCCCGTGATTTGTGCCAACGAGCCCATCAATTTCGATCATTCAGCCACTGACCCTGACGGCGATCAGTTGGTGTACGAATTTTGTGCCCCTTTCCTCGGCGGCGGCCTCAACTTCAATATGCCCACTGCCATAAATGGCCTGGCACCTAATCCGGAATCGCGCCCACCCTACGACCCTGTGAACTTCATCGGCCCATTCTACAACCCGACTCAGCCCCTTGGCAACAACACGGACGTGGGCATTAACGTCAATTCCGGCCTGATAACCGGCACGCCTAATGCACAGGGGCAATTTGTGGTAGGGGTTTGCGTAAGCGAATTCAGGAACGGGCAGCTGCTGAGTGTGGTGCGCCGTGATTTCCAGTTTAACGTAACTTTCTGCGAGCAAACGGTTAAAGCTGATATTGCCGAAGACAATGCAGTGGGGGCAGACCTGTATATTAGTCAGTGCTCCGACCGTGATGTTTTTATCGTTAACCAAAGCTTCGATGAAAACTTTATCGATGAGTACTTTTGGAATTTCAAGCTGGGCGATGGACGGGACACCACCCTGACGACCTGGAATGCCGACTTGCAGTTTCCGGAGTATGGTACTTTCCGCGGCATTCTGGTTCTCAATCCTGACACACAGTGCGGAGATACCGCCAGTATTGTCGTGGAGCTCTTCCCGGAATTAGAGGCTGATTTTACGGCCACTTACGATACTTGTGTGGCGGGCCCGGTAGCCTTTGCCAATACCACTCTCGCTACTACCGAAATCACCAATTATTCCTGGAACTTCGGGGACGGAGGGGGCTCTTCCAACCCGGAACCTACCTACCGCTATCAGGAGCCCGGGCTGCAACAGGTGCAACTACGGGTTACGGATACCAATGGTTGCCAGGACTCCATCCTCAAACCGGTGAGCTACTTTCCGGTGCCGGCCCTGATTGTAGTGTCCCCCAACCGGTTTGACGGCTGTGCCCCGGCGGAGATCAGCTTCAACAACCTCTCAGAGCCCGTCAATATCAACTACGAAACCTTCTGGGACTTCGGAGATGGTACCACCGATACCGTACTGAGCCCGGTACATGTTTTCAACTCGGAAGGCACTTATGATGTCAGCCTGGAAATCACTTCTCCGATCGGCTGCGTGACAGATACTGTATTCCGGGATTTGATCGTTATTGATCCGTCACCTGTTGCCAATTTCACCTTTAGTCCTCAGGACCCGGACGTATTCAACCCCGAGGTGGCCTTTACTGATTTATCGCAGGGGGCTGATCAGTGGTTTTGGTACCTGGAAGACCCCTATACGGCACAAGAGCAAAACCCCGTACATACTTTCCGGGACACCGGTTTTCAGGAAGTGCGGCTGATTGTGACGCATCCGCTGGGCTGTCAGGACACGGCCCTTCAGGTAGTCGATATTCAGCCGAAGGCCACTTTCTTTCTACCCAACGCCTTTACACCCAACGATGACGGGCTGAATGATGTCTATAAAGGCAAGGGGTTCACGAACGGAATGAAATCCTTTGAGTTGAATATTTGGAACCGCTGGGGCGAAAATGTGTTTTCTACCGACGATCCGCAACAAGGCTGGAACGGGCGGTTCAGCAATCACGGGCAGCCCGTGCCTCAGGGGGTTTATTTTTCCCGGGTGGCATACACACCGCCCCGGGGCGAAGCAGTTGAAATAAAAGGCACAGTGACCGTTATTCGGTAAACGCTGTTGCCCTTTCGCGTTCATTCGCAGAAAACGACACAATCTATGGCTATTCACGCATCTGTAAGATATCCTGTTGCTTTTGTACTGAGCTTGCTGTTACCCCTGGGCCTGCAAGCTAAACATATCATTGGCGGCGTAATGACTTATGCCTGCCTGGGCAACGATACCTACGAAATCACGCTCAAGGTCTACCGGGACGGCAACTGTACCGATTGTGCCGAATTTGATGCGCAGGCTTTTATTGCCGTGTATAATTGCTCAGGCAACTGCTCAGGTGAATCCCAGGCCACCCCGTTCGTATCACTGAATGCTCCGCTCCTGGATGTCACGAGTGTGGAACGCCCGGACTACCCCTGCCTGATCCCTCCTAATGTGAGCGTGGAAGAGGGGCTCTACCGTTTTGAGCTGCAGCTGCCTCAGTCGCCCGAAAGCTATTTCATTGCCTATCAGCGGTGCTGCCGCAATGTGACCATTTCCAATATTATCGCGCCCGGTGACACGGGTTCTACCTTCTTCACGGAAATCACGCCGGAAGCCCAGCAGGTTTGCAACAGCAGTCCGGTGTTCAATGAGTTCCCGCCTATTATCATTTGCGCGGGGGCACCCCTGGAGTTTGACCACAGCGCTACCGACCCCGAAGGGCACCAACTGGTGTACAGCCTTTGCTCTTCCTACGACGGCGGCGGCAACCTGCTGACCGATCCGCTCTACCTTACTTGTGATGGCGCGCGGCCGGGCCCGGCTTGTCCGCCCCCTTACAACACCATTAACTTTTTAGGGCCCAACTTCTCCCCCACTCAACCGATGGGGCCGCAGGCGAATCTCCAAATTGACCCCAATACGGGCCTGCTGACCGGTACGCCCATCAACCTGGGGCAATACGTGGTGGCGGTATGTGTGCAGGAATACGATTCGGCCGGTAATTTACTAAGTACTACCACCCGCGACTTCCAGTTCAATGTGGCTCCCTGTGATCCTACCGTAGAAGCCGTGGTAGGATCAGCCGAAATCACCGAAGACCAGGAATATGTGATCGTATCCTGTGGGGATAATACCGTGAACTTCCGGAACGAAAGCTTCCAGGAGTCTTTCATAGATGTCTACAACTGGTCTTTCATGGTGGATGGCCAGGAGGTTTCGTTTGACGAATGGGAGCCCGCCATCAACTTCCCTGATACCGGCACTTATTTTGGCAACCTTATTTTGAACCCCAATACCCTGTGCGGAGATACCGCAGACATCCGAGTGGAAATTTACCCTTCCATCGAAGCCGACTTCAGCTTTGAATATGATACCTGCACGGCAGGGCCTACTGTTTTCACTGATGCCTCGGTCTCTGGTAGCGGTCAAATCACCGATTGGTCCTGGACCTTTGGTGATGGGGGGGCTTCAAGCGAACAGAACCCGGTCTACACCTACCCCAGTCCAGGTTCATTCCCTCCTACACTCACAGTCACCGATATCAATGATTGCCAAGACACCTACACCTTGCCCATTGAATACTTCCCCGTGCCCGAGCTGATTGTGATTGCACCGAGTGAATTTATCGGCTGTGCGCCCGCGGATATCTTCTTCAACAACCTCTCCACTCCCATTAGTGAAGCCTACAACATCACCTGGGACTTCGGAGACGGCGGAACAGACACCACCATCAGCCCTACCTATACCTACGAGGCCCCCGGGACCTACACGGTTACCGTTGATATCGTATCTCCGGTTGGATGCCAAACGGATACCACCTTCGGTAATTTGATCACGGTATTGCCTTCTCCGGTGGCGGGTTTTTCCTTCACACCAAGCCGCCCCAGTAACCTGGAGCCCCTGGTCAGCTTTTTTGATGAATCAACGGGGGCTACCCGTTGGTCGTATGACTTTGGAGACGGCCGGCAGTCGGTCGAACCCAGCCCCACCCATGAATTCCGGGACACTGGCGTGTACGAGGTGCGGCAGATTGTTACCCACCCCAGTGGTTGCCAGGATACGCTGGTACAGCTGATAGACGTCATTCCTCAGGTGCGCTACTTCCTGCCCAATGCATTCACGCCCAATCAGGATGGCCTGAACGATGAATACCTGGGTGCCGGTGTTCTTGAAGGGGCGACGAATTTCCGAATGGTGATCGTCAACCGGTGGGGAGAAACCGTTTTTGAAACGAATGACCCCTTCGACGGCTGGAATGGGCGAAAAAGTAATGCCGGCGACTTTGTACCCAACGGGGTGTATATGGTGTTAGTGACTTTTACCGGGCCCAGGGGCGATGAATATGAGTATAAGAGTGCGGCTACGGTTATTCGGTGATGGTTTGGGGTGGGTTGATTTGTTTTGCAGTGATTGTACAGCTGGAGAAGCCCGCTTTTAAATCTGTGCAATCCCTCCGATCCATGCTCCTACTCTCCAAACAAAACAAGCGTACACTACTGATGACGCTGATCTGACTGATGACGCTGATCCTGGCAATCCGGTGCCGCCACACTAGCATGCCACCGCTCGCAATCCGTGGAAATCTGCGCAATCCCTCCAATCTGTGTTCCCCTCTCTCATAGTACACTGATGACGCTGATCCGACTGATGGCACTGATCTTGCAAACCAGTGCCGCCATACTAGCATGCCACCGCTCGCAATCCGTGGAAATCTGCGCAATCAGTCCAATCTGTGTTCCCCTCTCTCATAGTACACTGATGACGCTGATCCGACTGATGGCACTGATCCTGGCAATCCGGTGCCGCCACACTAGCATGCCACCGCGCGCAAGCCGTGGAAATCTGCGCAATCAGTCCAATCTGTGTTC
>NZ_JAVJSK010000130.1:0-26209 GCF_040219495.1 Phaeodactylibacter sp.
TAAAGACCAGAGCAAAGCTATGGGAAAGCATCCAGGCGGTGTTCAAAATCCTGCCCAGAGAAAATATGGCACAGGTGCTTCTCTCCGTGGCCGAAATGTATCAGATCAAACTGGAGTAATTTTCAAATTGAGAATTGCTGCCTAAATACTAACTCCCCAAAGTCTTTATCCCGTGTTATAAGTATGCGGTCATCTTCATTAGCAAACTTCAGAATATCATCATCGCTTACTCCTGCATCGAATTCTGCTATATAAAGCACATCGTACCCCTCACTTCTAAGCTTGGAAACGATCTGTGCATCAACACCTTCGTCAGCAATAAATTTCATATAGCAATTGGGTAAGACCTTTCGCCTTTTATTGCATCCGCAGCAAAAGCTAAAGCAGCCCAAACTGCCTCTTTAGAAAGCCTGGGAAAAGCACTTATCAAATGATCAACTTCCTTACCAGCAGACATTTCTTCCAGAATCAACTCCACCGTCAATCTTGTTCCCTTGATGACAGGCTTCCCCATCATTATATTGGGGTTTATTTCAATGTATTTCATATAATCATGCATGCTGCAAAGGTATTTAAATTACTATTGAAAACACTGGATTTGGCTATATCGTTCCCTCAGCGCACCAGGTTCAGCTCTCCGGAAAAAGTCTCCCGGGTGAAGGCGGTTTCCAGTTGTACCACGTAGATGTACACGCCAATCGGTGCGGCCCTGCCGTTGATCTGCCCGTCCCACTCCGGGTTACTATCGGTAGACTCGAAAACCAGGTTGCCCCATCGGTCGAATATTTGCAGGGTGTAGGTAGCATTGGGGCAGACTACAAATGGGAAGAAGGTATCGTTGCGCCCGTCGGCATTGGGGGAGAAGGCATTGGGCAGGTAGGGTGAACAAACGTACTCCGGGAGGATGGTGTAGAATGCGGAACAGCCCAGAAAATCGGTGACGCTCAGTTCAACGGTAGCCGGATAATTGCCTGCTTCCAGGACTGCTTCAATGCAGTTGGTGCAACTGAGGGCTTCTGCCGGGCTCCAGGTGTAATTGTAGTCCGGGTCGCCAGTCACCTCAAAGGTATAAGCAGTCCCCTGCTCAATACGTACAACGGTGTCTACCTGCACGTTGGGCGCAGGCAACTCGGGCAGCTCCAGGAAGATGATGGAGTCGCAGCCGTATTGGTTGGTTAGCATCAGACGGGTTGAAGTGCCAGAAGGGTAAGGCACGCCTCCCACCAGGTAAGATTCCCCTTCACAGACCGGCTCCTCAATGTAGGTGGTATCTGCCGGCAAAAAAGAAAGGTCTATCGTCACAATGGAATCACAGCCCTGCACACTCTGCAGGACCTCCTCCCCTGTTGGATTGAACTCATTGTAACTGGTATTGCCCACCGTAACGCTGAATCCGCTGTTTTCACAAGCTTCCAGCGCCAGGGTATCCGTCAGGAAAGGTACAAAGTCGAGGTTGATGCTCACGATAGAATCGCAGCCTTCTGCAGTGACAAAAGCCTCCTGCCCTGTGGGGTTAGCTTCATTGTAGGTCACACCGTTGACAACCAGGCTGTAGCCGCTGTCTTCGCAGACCTGCCGTTGAATATTGGTGCTTAGGAACTCCACGAAGTTAAGGTTTACTACAATCAGAGAATCGCAGCCTGAAGTATTCTGAAGGAGAACCCTGCCGTCCGGTTGATCAACATTAAAAACGGTCCCCCCTACTTCAATACTGTAGCCAGACGTAAAGCAGGTGGTCCGGGCTATATTGATGGTATCCTGAGGGAGCCAGGTGACCTGAGTGAGCACAATGGAATCACAGCCATTCGCAGCAACGAGGGTGTCCAGGTATTCACCCGGTGCATTGGCTACCCCGCCATCCGGCAGCCCTACCTGTTCGCCTTCACAAACGGTAAAGGCCTGATCAGAAGTGGAAATGCCCTCGGCAATGCGGCAGCCCAGTGCAAAAATGTTGGTTGCCAGGATGTCGTTGTTATTAACGATGCTATTGCCCAGGGATATCTCCCCCGCCCCATTGGAGCACAGAATGCCCACGTCGCCCAGGATGATATCATTCGTGGCTTCATCAAGCGCAACGGTCGGGGCGCCGGTCACATCATTGGCCAGGATTTCAAAACCCGTCGTCGGCAAACCGGTAAAGACCCCCTGATAGGAGCCGCCCTGATTGAAAAAACTAAGACTCCCGAAGGGCCCGTCGAAGATAGAAGAGACCGAGATTTCATCCTCCGGGGTATTGGGGTTGATGTTCTGATTGGCCGTGATATACCCCCAGGGGCGGGCTTCAGCCTGCGTGACAATGACCAGGTTGCTTTCGCAGGCCAGTGACCAGTCGCGGATATTATTGAGGGTTTGGGTCGGGACCGCTGATTGCGTGAGATCAGGCTGACCGAATTCGTTGAGCACCAGGAACTGCCCCACAAAAATAATATCACAGCCACAGTCATTGATCGCCTGTACACTGCTGAGGTCAGAAGGCTCTGCACGTTTGAGCTCCAGATCGCAGGAGATACCATTCTCACCAAACAGGGTCGGGTTTTGCAGTTTAGCGACTAGCCCATTCTCAAAAAAGGCACCGTCGAAAGTGTACTCACAGTTAGCCCCAAAGGCACCGCAGTAGTCCTGTTTGGACAAGTAGCAAACGGTAATCTCCTCTTCTTCCTGACAACCGCAGTCATCTTGCGCAAAGCTAGCCACAGCTGAGAGCAACGCCAAAAGCAAGGTAGCCCCAAAAAGTAATCTTCTCATAAGTCAGGGGTGATTTCCCAGCAAGTTAAGTAAAATCCCTTTTCCTGCCTAGAGCAGCTATTCCTACCCTGCCACTTTGCTATTAACGGACATCTTATTCCGTTTCGCCCCAGCGATAACTCTGCAAATCCAGCCCGGCAAGGTCAAGCACCCGGTCGGTGACGGTCGCAGCCATTTCCTCAAAGGTTTGGGGCCGGCTGTAGAAGGAAGGGCTCGCCGGGCAGATAATGCCGCCGGCTTCCGTCACGGCTTTCATGTTATTAAGGTGTATAAGGCTGTAAGGCGTATCCCGGGGTACCAGGATGAGCTTACGGCGTTCTTTCAGCGCAACATCGGCAGCACGTGTGGTGAGGTCGGTAGAAACCCCGGTGGCGATGCGCCCAAGCAGCCCCATTGAGCAGGGGCAAATGATCACCGTACCGTAGCGGGCAGAACCGGACGCAAAAGGTGCCATAAAGTCGCGCTTGTCGTAAAAGGTGAAGGGATAGCTTTCGTAACTTTTGTCCCCCAGCTCATATTCCCAGTTGAATTTGGCGTTATCGCTCATCACAATGCCTACTGCTTCCAGCTGATCCTGTACCTGAACCAGGCGGTCCAGCAGTACTTTGGCGTAAATACTCCCGCTTGAGCCACCGATGCCGATTGCAATTTTGTGCTTCATAATCGTAGGTTAGTTGAGGAGTAAAGGATCGAAGGGTACGGATTGTTGCGAGTATTGTAGCGGCTAGCTGTTTTTTGACATAGCGGGGGCGCTTCCGCTATCTTTCCTGATGCTGTAGCAAGTATTTTCGGCTACGTTATGGCCCACCAAACCAAACAGAGGGCCGCCCAACCCTTACAAGTGCAAACCAGCTTGCAGTTTTTTTTGGGACCTGCCCCTGCTTGACAGCAGGAGCCGCTATGCTACGGGGCTCGCTGTCCGCTCCATCCTGAAGCTACGGGCTTACCAGGTTGATACTGATATTGGCATAAAAGGGATTGGTGAGGGAGTTGAGCATAGCATACTCCTGATTACCGAAAAAGCCCCGAAAAAATTCATCGCCTCCCGGTAAGGTATCTGCGTTATAGCTCCAGTTAATGCGATACCCTGCCTGGGCTTGCAGCCATACAAAGCCAGTGAGCTGCCGTTGCCACATCGCCCGCCAGCGCATTTCGCCCCGGCGAATTTCCAGGCTTTGATTGTTCAGCGTTTCAGAAACCCCGTTGATGCGGTAGCTCTGGCCTTCCAACTCAAAGCCCGCAAACAGCATATTGCGCGGGCTTAAGCTGTATCGTACGTGTGCCCGGGCCGGCAGCAGGCATTCTACCCCCCAGGGACTGTCTTTTGCAGTCCAGTTGAGCAGGACTACCGGGATGTAGTTCATCTCTCCCACCCGATAGGTACGGGACAAGCCTACCGCCCATTGGAAGTAGTCGCTTTTCCGCCATCCAAACAGAGCCGCGGCGGAGTACCGCAGGTATTCCAGGGACTGCATATTATCGAGGGTATAGTCTCCGCTCAGGTCGGCACTTCCCTGAAAAAGGAGGAAGCGGGTTTCATCAAGTGGCTTGAAAACGGTGGTATTTATCCCGGCGGTGCGCAGTCCATTTTCATTGATAGACCTGGCCACTTCATTGTTGATTTGGTCATCAGGCTCATCAAATTGGTACCGCATATCCCATATATTGGCTCCTAGTTGGACCACCAGGCTATTGCGCGAATAGACCGGAATATTGGCGACCAGCCGTACCCCCTGCGTGGAATTGATCTGATAAGTCTCCTGGGGCACATCCGCTCCATCTTCAAAGCTTCCGATGGCAGAAAAACTGGCATCATAGGCCCCCTGAAAATCATACCCCAGGGAAATCAGCTGCTGAGGACTAATCCCGATAATTTTGGAGGAGCAATAAGTTTTGACTTCTACATCTCCGAAGTCAAAATCATCAAATTCACCAAAATCCAGGTCGTTTTCCTGCGCCGTACTGTCAGGCGTCTGAGCAAAGAGCCATCCGCATGACATCCATGCGAGCAGCAAAAACAAAGTACGATAAGACATAGCGGTAGTCCTTTTTAGCGTTGGATATTCCAAGAGATTTGATGCACCGGGGAACCATTACAGCGTTACAAAGCTATTTTCTTTTCACTTCACCGCCCCGACGCTTCAAATCTAATCAAGTGAAGATAAAAAATGCAGGAAACGGAGAATTTCCTGCATTTTATCACGGGTTATTTGACCCGGGTCCATACATCTGTACGGCCCAGCGCCTTGACACCGATGTACCCCCGGATATCCAGGCTGCCATCCTTTTTCATTTTAATGGTACAGCTGTAGAGGCTACCGCTTAGCGGATCGTAAATCGTTCCTTCGGTCCATTCATCGTCGCCAGCGTAAACGAAGTCTTTGAGCATCCGATAACCCAGAAGTGGCGTATCCCGCAAAGACTCGTCCGGATTGTTCTTATCCAGCTTGGGCTTTCCTGTTTCCGGATCATTGGGCTCTTTGAGCTTAACGATGCGGCCGTAGTATTTGCCTGCAATGTTCTGAACCTTGACCAATGCACGGCCATTACTGGGCGCCCATACGCCGATGAGGCGGTCCGCTTCTTTTTGATCTGCTTTTTTGTCTTGCCCGAAAGCAACCCCCACAGTGAGTATAGCGAGAGAGAAGGTAAGAAATATCGATTTCATCATGATTTTAATTGGTTAAAAGTGGTAATTGGGTGAAAAAGGGTGTCATCATACCAACGGGAAGCCCCTTTATTTAGTATGGATTACATCAAACGTAAAATCTCCCGAAAAGGTTATAGTGGTGTCCATCATGTCAACGGGAATATTGGCGTCAATGACCCATACACATTCCTCGGAGGATAGTAATTCTGATAAATCTGCTTCATTGGAGACCTGAAGGGTAAGGCTTGACTGGCCTTTGGGAACGGGGTTCAACACCCCCACCTGAATCATGTCGCTGGAACTGGTTACCAATTGCAACACGACATCTGAAAAGGCATCAAAATTTTGCCCCTCCGGCGCTTTCAATACGGCAGAGTTCAGTGTAGCGCTCGTCAGCTTCCCCTCTGCATTCATGGCAGGAGAAAAAGACGCCTGTGCTGTATTAGGCCCTTGAAAAAGCGGCCCTTCCATAACAAAAGACTGGTCGTTCACCGAATGGCTGGAGACCGTTTCCTGTCCACAGGAAGAAAGCAGCACCACGCCAATGACGCCTAATAAGCACGCTGTTCGGAAGAAGATAGAAAGTTTCATATTCTATTTTAGTTCACTCGTATACTCGAGTAAGGTTTAGAGCGTGTTGGGATTTTACACTTTGGGCTGCTCTTGCCAAATTTTGTCCTGCTCTTCGTTGTTCTTCGGTCACGTAGCTAAGGCTATGCTCCCTCATCACGCCTTGATCAGAACAAAATTTGGCTACGTTCGCTCCAAAAGCAAAATCCCAACACGCTCTTAGCAATAATACCACGGATAAAAGTATTACTTTTCCTAATTATTTCACAACCGGGAGGTACATATCCCCGGTAATTTTAATTAAAAAAAGGACATTAGACTTGGAAAAACCAAAAATTGTCTTTAATTTCAAATATAATTAATTTTCTGTACAAATTTATTCAGTTAAAAGCGCTATAGCCTTCCTCCCTCAGGAAAGCTTCTATTAGTCAGATTTACAACGAGAACGAAAACGGAGTTGCTTGCTGCTATATGCATGTGTATATGCTTATCAAGCTCTTACCTAATCATCCTTATGGATTACGTTAGGAAAAGGTACTTGTAATGTATTGCATTGTGCCATAAGTAGCTGTATAATCAGAAGTCAGCAATGTCTTTATTGCCATCGCTTGCTTTATTGCAAGATGGATGCTGTAAGAGCACTGTTGTAAATCTATATGTACCTAACCGCTCAACAACGCTTGAGGGAGCGCTGTGGTGGTTGTTTTAAAAAGTAATTACACCTTTTCCAATTCATTTTAATCAAATTCCTGGCTATGAGTATCTATCATTTGATTTGCTTACTTCTTTTCACTTTTCCGCCTAAAAGATCAACCTCCACAGAAGCAGTCAATGATAATTTTATCCATTCCTTTAAATCATGTAAGAAGCAATCGCATTATCATTTAAATTTATGCTCAATTGATACATTTCCAAAGGATGAAAATTATTTAATTGAGGCTGACCAACCTTTAAATCCAAGAAGTACTCAGGTTTTTTTCAAGGATAATCAATTCGAAAAACTAATTAAATCTCTTGACCTAAGAGAACTCAATCCATACAAAAATCTGCCATATCCTATCGACTATATGTCAGAAGACAGTCTTGAATACCGATATAATTTGAGCAAAACCGATAGCAACATTAAGAATCAGATATTAGACGAACTTAATGTTCATAAAAACACCATGAGAGATCATGAATATTTGGGTGCATTCGTGAAAACCCCTGTTGTGGAAATACAGGATAACAAATTAGCTATCGCCTACCATATCACCTACTCGGATGGGAATGAAAATATTCTAGGTACACAGGGCTATGCTCTATTCTTCAATGAAACAGGAGATGAAACACTCAGACTTCAGGATAAAGAATTTGGCTTTTACGACATTCGCCTGTCCACAGATAGTAAATGCCTGATGCAAAAATATGGGACTGACTATGGTGAAGATGGCAGCGCACAGTTGGAAAGAGGATTCAAGTTTTATGATACAGGAAGTGGCAAGATTTTATTTAAATGGAAGCTGGGAAAAGATCAATTTTTAGACGGATTCGATTTTATTCCTAACACAAATTATCATGCAAACTTTTATCGAACAGAAGGACTAGTTCATGAGTACTACTTAATTGATGTTTTATCAAAAGCCGTCTATAAAAAAACAATGAACCGGCATCGATATTCAAATGATTCGCCAGGATATCGCAACAGTTTATTCCCCAACTACAGAACCACAAGAGAGATAAACGACCTCATTAAAGATGGATTCCAAAAAATAAATTAAACCATGAGATACAGAACTTGGACTTTACCCATAATACTCATATCGTTTCTAAGTTATAATTATTCACAAAACGTCAATTTAAACTACAAAAATTGCAATGGATGTCCCTTGAGTTTCGTTCAGGAGGCTCCTTTCAAGCACATTCGTGTGGTCAACCCAACAGTCAATTATGATGCCAGCAGCGGAGGATGGCAATACAAAACCCTTCTTTTTTTAGAAGAATCCACAGAAAGAGTAGTCTCGACTGTATCTATAAAGTCTTTGGACCCTTTTGGCGTAATTATGAATGGTACTGTTCCGAGTGAAAAACTGAGGCCGCCTGAGTTTTATCAGATCAGTGATTCCTCAAGGATAGCATTGAGCGCGTATCTGCAAAATGCAGGTTGGGAAAGCAAAATTCCTGAGGATAAGGTTCAGCTCATAAGGTGGGAGCCTTTATTATATGATATAAACAGTATTACAGATTATATAGCGGTTGGTTTTCAACTGTACTTGATGGATAAACATAATGTAATTTTTGCGGAGATTGCAGAATACAAAGTACTTGATAGAAAAGGTAATATCACCGCCGAGTTGCGAAGTGATTTAGGTGGGGCCCCTCCTATAGTTACTCAAGATGGAAAGTGGATGGCTGTGCGGTACGGTGAAGAATATGCGGATTATTCATTACCTACAGGGTTAATTTTTTTCAATCTTAAAACAAAGCAAGCAGTCTATCAGGATACTATTACACCCAACAAAGGCTGGTGGATTGGTTATTTCCCCATTCATGATTACATCGTCAGCGTTAACGACTATGGTAGCTCTTTCAACAATATGTATTCAATATACAAACTTAATGAAGGAAGGAAGTATACAAGACTATTTGATGAAACAACAGGGGCGCCCGGGGCAGTAATTTTTGAAAACTATGACGAATCCGGGGTTTTTTATCCTGCATTAAGACATAGTAGTAAAAACAATGCCGAGAAGAAGAGAGCTGACTTTGAGAGAGACTTTGATTCTGCCGAGCTTAGACCTTACAAATAAAATTAACCCTATGAGATCAAAATATTTTTTAATAGCAGCCCTCCTCCTGTTTGGCATAGGCATTGGGCTATCCTTTCAAAACACCTTTGAAAAGCCGTCACAAACTTTAACCAGAGGCAATAGTGGCCTGAAGCCGGATGACAAACTCTTGAGTCGTGATGAAGCGCCTGCAATAGCTACACCTGACTCAATAACGAGTGATAATAACCCTCAAAAAGATCTCGATAGTATCCCCTTCAGATACTTGCCCTGGTCAGCGCAATTAAAACAAAGCCAACCCTATCATGAATATGGAGCAGTGACATTAAAAAGATACGACCCTGAGCCAACTCATTACTCTACCGAAAATGCGGAGCAGGGGTACATGGTGATCGAAAACTATCCCGGGGTCCTGCATTACCGCTATTTACCTTTTCAAGGCGAGCTGAAACGCCCTTACAACTGCTTCCGGCTGGAATTTTACAATCCTGCCTCTAAAGCACTCATTAAAAGGGTCAATTTGATTGATTCCTCACCCTATAATAATGACCGCTATCCTATTTTAGGATTTGGGTATCCAGCGGAGGAGGATTTCAATTGGGATGACTGGGCAGCGATCTATCCGGATGGGCAACAAGCATTTTATGAAAAGTTAAACCATAATGAAAAATGCTACCTGACAGTCAATAATGTGAATGCACTGCCGAATGGCTATACCGTCGTCGAACACCAGCTCATCGAAATATCAAGAGCGGGAGGTCCCTTTGGATGGGAAGAAACACTAGCCATCTATGACAATCTGGGCAATCAGGCCTCCACCTACACGACTAACCATGATATTGTAGCCACATGGGTTTCTGACGATGGTCGATTTCTTGCCTATGTAAACGGTGGGCCAGATAGCAGTAATCCACAAGATTATAATAACGGAGGCATAGAGATTTATGATCTCAAAGAAGATAAACTCGTATACCAGAAGTCAAATAAAGAAGCGCAGGTTATGTTCAGCCGCATTGGCATGGACAAATTAAACCATTTGGACATCCCCGCTAGTAAATTGGTGTCCATCGGCACCCACTCACCCGACAGTGAAACTCATAAAGTTATTTTTCTGATTGACTTCAACAACCGTAGTGTATACAAAACTAAAGTAGACAAGGCCCAATACCTGCCCCTGAGCACAAATCCTGCTGACAGCCTTTTAAAGCGGCTTCCCTTTACCCGGGAATCTTTCAGCCGTACCGGTCTTGGCAACTGCACTTCGCCCCGTGACTTTTTTCGCACCGGCCCCTATATTCAGGGACATAATAGAATGGGGGTGACGAAGCTTGAGTTTGTTGACGAACGCACCGGCGCTGTAGATAAAGAGGTTAATTTAGTTGAGATGAGCCCTTTTCTGGGAGTTCTCAATACAAAGGAGAAGCCAGAACACAGCAAAACCGGCTTAGTTACCAATCCTGTACAGAGACTTGACAAATCAGGCATTGCGTTCGTAAAAAGTTTCGTCGAAGACACCACCGCTTTGTCTCGTATTGACAAGGGAACACTATTAGGTTTTTCAGGGGAAGAGATTTCTGCTGAAACCCCAGGCGACCCTAAACGCAAAAACCGCAACACCGTTGCTACTTCTCACACACTTTACCTGATGGAATGTTTCACAGCAGATTGCCGAAGCTACAACGCCTTTTTGATGCTTGCCGAGCACAGGGTATTCAACAAACGAGGCGAAGTCATTGCTACTTTCAGGACGAGTAAAGGCTCCAGTAGCGGCGCACCAGTGATTACCGGAAACGATAATTGGATGGCTGTACACTATGGTGGCGCATTAGGGTCAGATCTTTATTGGCCGGAAGGTCTGCTGATTTATGACCTCAACCAAAAAAAGCCTGCATTTCATGCAGCATTCGATACCGAACTAGCGGACCCTCTATTTCCCGCTGAGGAATACTTCGTCTCCAAACGCAGGAGTAAGGATACTGTCAACATAGAAATATATCACCCAGAGCAAGAAAGCAAGTTCTTCAAATCATACTGCACAAAGCATACCTATACTTCTGGCTCTTTAGAAGATTACAAGAAAGACGGTGTCCTTTTTTATCCTCAGAATCAACCTTACCTGCCCGGTGAAAACGGCGGAAAAAAACGCTTTACGGAGCATTTCAAAGTCACCCGCCTAAAAAAGCTTTAATCCATAAAAATCAAGCTATTTAACTCCTTATTTTCATAAAAATCATTCAGCATGAAATTCGTTCCAGTCCCAATTTATGTTCTTCTCCTTCTCGGAATAGCGCTACTATCCAGCTGCACAGAAGACGATCCGCCCCAACTCCCGGAATTCCCCAAGACTTACAGCCTCTCTGGTTATGAATCGGCTGACCGGGAGTATGTTTTGGTCACCGAACAGGGCTACATCCCTATCACTCCATCTGACTATTTTGTAAGCTACGTAGATACCATGCGGGCAACAGACTGGCTGCTTTTTGTAGGAGACAATTTCTTTATCCAGGAAATTGTGCTGCAAAACGAGACGGAGGCACAACTCACCTTTGTGGATGACCCAACAACAGGAGCTACAATCGTTGCCGATAGCCTTGAATATGAAGTTGCCGATCAGGAAATCACTTTTACCCAGGATGGATTTATTATGGTTTTTACCTACAATAGCAGTATCGACCGGATTGAAATTTGTGAGGTGACTTTCCATTTTGTCGAGGAGGAAGGCTTGAATGGGACTCCCTCCTACTTCACCGCAGGTGGTGAATTTTGCCGGACTTTCGACAGTGAAGACCTGATGACTGCGGGTATTGAGCAAAATGTACTGGGAGCGGGGGATACGCTTTGTACAGTAGCCACTACTTTTTTCCTGGAGCCTTGACGCTCAAGCTTCGAGGCTATGTTTGGGACAGGCCTGCTGTTGCCGATGTGCTCCGAACATAGCCTCAATCCCCGCCCAACAGCACAAAGGCCCACTCCAACCGCCCTTCCTGATACCACAACTCCAATATGTGGTCCGGGCCAAAATCCGTCACATAGTCCGGGGCATACTCCCTCGAAACGGTGTTATTGATGCCCGACCCCAGCAGCCAGATGCCTTCCGGTGTTTGAAACTCGAATTGCTTGGCGCGCATGCCAAAATCGCCACCAATGCACACGACCTCCACGCCGCGCTGCCTTGCCCGGACCAGCTCCGGGTACCAGGTGTCCGTAAGCTCCGAAAGGCTATCGCAAGTGGTATAAAAAGGAACAGGATTAACATTGAAGGCCCGGAGCGTATCCCCTTCCGCCGCCACCATCAAGTCGCTGAACAGAGCATGGTGGTGCAGGATCACCCAATGCGTGGCCTCGCTGATTGTATCTGCCACGTTATGCACCATTTGCCACTGCGCCATTTTATCAGTACAGTTTTCCTGTGGCGGGGTGGAAGGGTAAGGCCAGAACAGGTTGGTGTTGAGCACCGTGAGGCAGAAGCCATCTTCCCATACCGTATAATAAGGTGGAGAGGGCAAACGGCTCAGTACATTTTCCCGTTCGCCATAGTCCCAGTCGTGATTGCCCAGAGCCCAGTGGGTGCGCTCCAGATTGAACACGGAGTCGAGGTAATCCATCGTAGACGGGTCATTCGCCGTACGCGCACAGACATCGCCGCCCAGCCAGATCGCCTCGTAGGGGCGGTAGTCGAAAGCCTCCAGGCGGGGATCAACCTGATTTTCCGTACCCCACTCATAAGGGTGGCCCAGGAAAAGGAAGCGGCGCGACTCCGATGTAGATTCGCAACCCGCCATGAAGAACAGGCTAAAAACCATATAGACAATAACAATACGATTAAAAATCAAATAGTCCCTCCTCATTTCGTTTAATCTAACAATACACTTACTTACACAAAAGGCCTTCTTTTGACTTAACCCTGACGGATAGGTGACAAAAGTCACCCCGGAACTTTGACTAAGATCATCAATGCCCCCTGCCCCCGCTTCTATCTTGCACTCAAATTGAATTAGACACAAGATATGAAAATCATTATCCTCCTGATCATACTAAGCCTTATTGTGGCTTTAGGCTTCCTTTCGGCCTTCTTTTGGGCGGTCAAGGACGGCCAGTTTGATGATGACGTCAGCCCCGCCATGCGGATACTCTTTGACGACGACCAACCGGACAACAACAACAATACTACAACAACAAAATCGTAACCTAAAATGGCGCAAGTAGAACAATTCCAGTACGATAATGCCATTGTGCGTAAGTTTGCTTACGCGACGATGGTGTTTGGTGCGGTAGGCATCCTGGTAGGGCTTTTGGCGGCCCTTCAGCTGGTCTTCCCGGCATTGAACTTCGGTACTGCAGAGACCACCTTCGGGCGTATCCGCCCCTTGCACACCAACGCAGCGATCTTCGCTTTCGTTGGTAATGGTATTTTCATGGGTGTGTACTATTCGTTGCAGCGATTGCTGAAAACGAACATGTACAGTAAATTCCTGAACGAGTTTAACTTCTGGGGCTGGCAGGCGATTATCCTCGCTGCCGCTATCACCCTCCCGCTTGGTATCACGAGCTCTCACGAGTACGCCGAGCTGGAGTGGCCGATTGACCTTGCTATCGCAGCGGTGTGGGTCGCCTTTGGTGTCAACATGTTTGGCACCATCCTCAAGCGGCGGGAAAACCACTTGTACGTAGCGATCTGGTTTTACATTGCTACCTGGGTTACCATAACGGTCCTACACATTGGCAACAACCTGGAAATCCCGGTCAGCATGTGGAAGAGCTACCCGGTATTTGCTGGTGTACAGGATGCCCTGATTCAGTGGTGGTATGGCCACAACGCGGTGGCTTTCTTCCTCACCACACCTTACCTGGGCCTCATGTACTACTTCCTGCCTAAGGCAGCCAACCGCCCGGTGTACTCCTACAAGCTATCGATCATCCACTTCTGGGCACTGATCTTTATCTATATCTGGGCTGGCCCTCACCACTTGCTGTACACGTCTCTGCCTGACTGGGCACAGTCGTTGGGTACCGTATTCTCTATTATGCTGATCGCCCCATCCTGGGGGGGTATGCTCAACGGTCTGCTGACCCTGCGGGGTGCGTGGGACCGCGTGCGGCAGGACCCGATCCTGAAATTCATGGTTGTCGCGGTAACCGCTTACGGTATGGCGACCTTCGAAGGCCCCATGCTTTCTATCAAGTCTGTAAACGCGATTAGCCACTTTACCGACTGGACTATAGGCCACGTACATATTGGTACTTTGGGCTGGAACGGCTTCATGACCTTTGGCGTACTGTACTGGCTGATCCCAAAAATGTTCCAGACAAAACTCTACTCTCAGAAGCTGGCCAATGCACACTTCTGGATCGGCACACTGGGTATCATGTTTTATTCCATCCCATTATACTGGGCAGGTTGGACACAGTCTCTGATGTGGAAACAGTTTACACCTGATGGCTTCCTGCAGTATGGTAACTTCCTGGAAACCGTCACACAGATTATCCCAATGTACGCCCTGCGGGCAGTAGGTGGCACCCTTTATGTGGTCGGTTACTTCGTGATGCTCTACAACCTGGTCAAGACCATTAAGGCTGGTTCTTTCCAGGCTTATGAACCTGCACAAGCCCCGGCAAGGGTAGCGACTGCCGGCGCCCACAAAGGCGAGCACTGGCACCGCTGGATTGAGCGCCGCCCGATACAACTCCTTATCGGATCTACCATTGCTATCCTCATTGGAGGTATGGTTGAATTATTCCCGATGATTATGATCGGCGACCAAATACCAAAAATTGAATCCGTGAAACCCTATACTGCACTAGAGTTGCAGGGCCGTGACCTGTACATCCGCGAAGGCTGTATCAGCTGTCATACACAAATGGTGCGCCCGTTCCGCTCTGAGACCGAGCGCTACGGGGAGTACTCCAAGTCTGGCGAGTTCATTTACGACCGTCCATTCCTATGGGGTTCCAAGCGTACCGGGCCAGACCTGCACCGCCTCGGCAACAAGTACCCCGACAGCTGGCACTACAACCACATGCTCGACCCAACAAGCATGTCGCCCGGGTCTATCATGCCGGTTTACCCCTGGCTGATCGAAGACGATCTGGACAACAGCCTGTTGCCCGTTAAGATTGCAGTACTGCGCACCCTTGGTACTCCTTATGAAGAAGGGTACGAAGAGGCAGCCATTGCCGATGCTGAAAAGCAAGCTGCCGAAGTCACTGCCCGCCTGCGTAAGGATGGCATCGAGGACGAAAACCTGGAGCAAAAAGAGATCATCGCCCTGATCGCTTACCTGCAGCGCCTGGGTACCGATATCAAGCCTGTACCACAGGCTGGCAACTAACTAAAGAACCGGTGGCAGGTCTTCCTTACCGGCAGGCCTGCCCCTACAAATAAAAATCACCATGTTTAAATACATTCTCGAAGGTGCGGGCAATATCAACTGGATGGCGATTGCGTCCCTGTTGACCTTCATGGCGGTGTTCATCATCAGTGCAGCGATGGCTTTCCGCAGTCAGCCTGCATTTATAGAAAAAATGGCGAATCTGCCACTGGACGATTCCACTCCATCTTTTAACGCTGAAAATGATCAACATGAAAAATAAAACACTTAAGGTGCTGCCCCTGATGTTGCCGTTGCTCCTGATCACTGTCGCGGCACAGGCACAGGAAGCAGATGGCGGAGGCTCAAACCTTTACTTCTACGACGACTTCCTGTTTTGGTCCCTGGCAGCACTGGCTGGTACGGTAATCGTAGCAGCGGTTGTCGCCCTTTTCCGTCTGCTCAATGTAATGGTGAAGGTCAATCAGATCCGGATTTATGAGGAGATGGGGCTGGAAGCCTTTAAAGAGGAAGTTCAGAAAACCAGAGAACCCTTTTGGGACCGCATGTACAAGCGCTGGACTGCTGCTGTCCCTGTGGAAAAAGAGCAGGACGTTATGCTCGACCACAACTACGACGGTATCAAGGAGCTGGACAACAGCCTCCCGCCATGGTGGGTGGCGATGTTCTACCTGTCGATTGGCTTTGCCATCGTTTATATGACGTACTTCCACTTCACTGATGCGGGGGCAAGCTCTGCAGAAGAGTACGAAATGGAAATAGCGCGGGCGGAGAAAGCCGTTAAGGCCTACCTGGCCACTCAGGCCAATCTCGTTGACGAAAGCAATGTGACGATCCTGACAGATGCAGGAGCACTGGAGACCGGTCAGAATATTTTCAATGCCAACTGCGCAGCTTGCCACGGTATGCTGGGCGAAGGTGGCGTTGGCCCGAATATGACAGACAACTACTGGATTCATGGTGGGGACATCAAGGACATCTTCAAGACTGTCAAGTATGGTGTGCCTGAAAAGGGCATGATCGCCTGGAAGGCGCAGCTGAGTGCCACGGATATGCACAAAGTATCCAGCTACATCCTGACGCTGGTAGGCACAAATCCACCAAATGCGAAGGAACCCCAGGGTGACCTGTATGAGCCTCAGGCCGATGCGGTGGAACAGCCTGCAGATTCCACCAACGTGGCCACTGAGCCGGAAGATGCCCTCGGCATGAACAATTAATATACAACCCGGGAGCCCTGACTGAAAGCAGGGCTCCCTTACTCCACTTAACCTACTGCTGGTTTCAGCAGCCCAACACCGTAACCCGATATAAACCACCCAGCGCTTTACACACTTTAATCCTGCTTCTGTTATGAATGCAATCGATCCGAAAATTGATAATGAAGACTATCGCGACAAAATCGCGACGGTTGACGATTCGGGTAAACGCGTCTGGATTTACCCTAAAAAACCTAAGGGCCGCTTCACCGATGCGCGCACTTACCTCAGCTGGGTGCTGCTTGCCTTTCTCTTTGGGATGCCTTTCGTGAAAGTCAACGGAGACCCTCTGCTCCTTTTTAATGTTCTGGAAAGGAAGTTCATCCTGTTTGGCATTCAATTTATGCCGCAGGACTTCCACCTTTTCGTACTCGCGATGCTGACCTTTATTGTCTTCATCGTGCTGTTTACTGTGGTTTGGGGAAGGCTGTTTTGCGGGTGGGTTTGCCCGCAGACGATTTTCATGGAAATGGTTTTCCGGAAGATCGAATACGCTATAGAAGGCGATGCCAATGCCCAAAAAAGGCTCAACAAAGCCCCCTGGACGACTCAAAAAATCATCAAGAAAGTCAGCAAACAGGTCATCTTCTTCGCCATCGCCGTATTGGTGGCCAATACCTTTCTGGCTTACATTATTGGAATAGAGGAAGTCGTTCAAATTGCAACGGAACCTGTTTCTCAGAACCTGTCGGGCTTTATTGCCATGATCCTGTTCTCCGGAGCTTTTTACTTTGTGTTCGCCTCCCTGCGCGAACAGGTCTGTGTCACGATATGCCCCTATGGCCGGCTGCAGGGCGTGATGCTCGACCAGAACTCCATCGTGGTGGCTTATGATTTTGTGCGCGGTGAGCCCAGAGGCAAAATTAAGCGCAACAAAAAGAATAAAGCCACCTCGCCAACGGGTAACAGCGGCACACCCAATCCCATTGCACAAATGCAGGCGGATGTGGCCACCGCAGAAGTAGCCACCGCGCCAGCCGGAAAAGACTATTCAACGCCCCCCGGTGCCAATCCTGCAGAATCCATCAAGAAAGCACTGGGCGACTGTATTGATTGCGGGCTTTGCGTGCAGGTCTGCCCTACCGGTATTGACATCCGCGACGGCACACAGCTCGAATGCGTCAACTGTACCGCCTGTATTGATGCCTGCGATGAAGTCATGGACAAAATCGACCGGCCACGCGGGCTGATCCGCTACGACAGCTACAACGGTATCGAATCCGGCAGAAAGAAACTGTTCACAACGCGGGTCATTGCGTACACCGCAGTGCTGGCGCTGCTGATCGTTGTGAATATCGTACTGCTGATGTCCCGTACAGACGTAGAAACCCTGCTACTGCGCACACCGGGCACCCTTTACCAAAAGGTAGACGAAACTTACATCAGCAACCTCTACAACTATCAGATCATCAATAAAACAGCTGAAGAGGTACCGGTAGAATTCAAGCTGATTGGTGATATCCCCGGCCGGATCCGGCTTGTGGGCAAACCACCGGTAGCTGCGGCAGGGAAAGTGGCGGAAGGCGCACTGTTCATAGACCTGGACAAGGCCGCACTGGAATCAAGAAAAACCAAAGTCATCATCGAGGTCTACTCGAATGGAGAACTGGTCGATAAGGTCAAGACCAATTTCCTTGGCCCTGTTAAGTAAAATTTGAGTTTTGGTTAATGCAGAGGGAGGAGCCTCCGGGCTCCCCCTTTTTCCAAACTCCTTCTTTTTTGACACAAGAACCTGAACAGAATGCTGAACGGGTAAAACTTTGAAAACTATGAAATTCAATTGGGGAACTGGGATCGCCATCTTTTTCAGCGTGTTTGTCCTCTCCCTGGTCTATCAGGTATACCGGTCTACACAGTATGACCACAGCCTGGTTTCCGATCAGTACTACGCTGACGACCTCCGCTATCAGGATCACTACAATAAGCTGGTCAATGCCCAACAACTCGAAGAGGACTTGAAAATCCAGCCTGTATCTGATAAAGCTACGCTGGAGCTGCACTTTCCGGAAGGCCTTGCACAGCTAGGTGGCGAAGTTTACTTCTTCTGCCCCGCTGATCAGTCGAGCGACTTCCGCCTGCCGGTACAGCCAATGGGTGATGGCGTGCAGCGCATTCCAACTCAGGAACTGCGCCGGGGGCTCTGGAAAATAAAGGTAAACTGGACTGGCGACGGAAAGGAATTTTATAAAGAACAAGATATCCGGTTGTAATATGGCCATTTGGACCGCATTCACTATTGGATTACTCGGCAGCCTGCACTGCGTGGGCATGTGTGGGCCCATTGCTTTGTCCCTGCCTTATCAGGGTACCCACTACCGGTGGGCAGCGGCTGGTAACGTCTTGTTGTACAACGTAGGCCGGGCTCTGACTTACACCCTGTTGGGGTCGGTGATAGGCCTGGTTGGCAAAGGCTTTTTCCTGGCTGGTGCACAGTCCTATATTTCCATTGGGCTGGGGGTTTTCCTGCTTATTATCGCACTGTTCTCCATTGACGTGGAAAGCAGGGTCCTTCAGATTCCTTTTATGCAGCGCCTCAATAGCTGGGTGAAGACGCAGCTCGGGAAGCTGTTGCGCGGGGGCGGCCGGGAACGGCTTTTCCTCATTGGTGCCCTCAATGGACTGCTGCCCTGTGGTTTGGTGTATGTCGCTATTGTTGGCGCAGTGAGCACCGGGGCGGTTTGGAGTAGTGCCCTTTACATGGCAGCCTTTGGACTGGGGACGATCCCACTGATGATGGCCACCGCACTCGCCGGGCAGTTTATCAAACTGGAATGGCGCGTACGCCTGCGAAAACTCCTGCCGGTTTTTCTGGTTGGCTTCGCTATCCTATTCATCATGCGGGGGCTGAATTTTGATGTCCCGATTGAGTTTAGGTTTTGGGAAGATATGCAGGATGTGCCGATGTGCCATTAGAGAAGGCGGAAAGTAACCTGGAGTTTCCTTATTTCTCCAGCTTGAACTATGTCAAAAAGACAGAATCCGAACATCATGGTCAAGACAGATATCATTATTATTGGAGCCGGTCCGGTGGGCCTGTTTACGGTATTCGAAGCCGGGCTGCTGAAGCTGCACTGCCACATCATAGATGCCCTGCCGCAACCCGGCGGGCAGCTGGCTGAAATCTACCCCAAGAAGCCAATCTACGATATTCCAGGCTTTCCTAGCGTAGGCGCTGCAGAGCTCGTCGACAACCTCATGGAGCAAATTGCCCCCTTCAAACCAGGCTTCACCCTGGGCGAACGAGCCGAAAAGCTGGACAAACAGGAGGATGGCAGCTTCACCATCACCACAAGCGAAGGCACACAAATCAATGCGCCTGTAGTAGCCATTGCCGCAGGCCTGGGCAGCTTTGAGCCCCGCAAGCCACCTATTGATAACATCGAAACCTTCGAACACAAAGGGGTGGAATACATGGTGAAGGAGCCCGAGCACTTCCGCGATAAGCGGGTGGTCATCTCCGGCGGTGGGGACAGCGCCCTGGACTGGGCGATCTACCTGTCTGACATGACGAAAGAGCTGACCCTTGTGCACCGCCGAAAGGGGTTCCGTGGCGCGCCAGACAGTGTGGAGAAGGTAGAAAAACTAGCTGCAACCGGTAAAATCAACCTCGTCACAGAAGCGCAGGTGATTGGCCTGAATGGAAACGGGCAGCTCGAGGAAGTGCTTATCCATCATAAAACGGAGGGCGACTTTACGCAGCAGGCCGATTACTTCATCCCGCTCTTTGGCCTTACCCCAAAGATGGGGCCGCTGCAGGACTGGGGGCTCGAGATTGACTCTAAAGACGGGATTAAAGTTGACACCTTCGACTACCGTACAAATATTCCGGGGATCTATGCCATAGGCGATATCAATACCTACCCCGGCAAGCTAAAGCTCATTTTATGCGGCTTCCACGAAGCCACACTGATGTGCCAGTCCGCCTTTAAGATTGTGCACCCCGAACAAAAAGTGAGCTTCAAATACACTACCGTTAATGGGGTTAACGGGTTTTAAGATTCTTGTGTCAATTCACTTTTGGTGCCCCCGTTGCCTCCGCTAGGAAGCAAGGGGGCACTTTCGTATGGTCTCTTTTCTCCTCCTTCATGCCTGATTTGTAAGAACCAGATGTTAGGATATGTTGTTTCTAATTTGTATATTTGGAAATGGTATTTTCAAATAATGTTTTGAAATTGAATCACAATCCAAAATTTGTTCGCCATGACACCAAGCAACCCAGCTGTCTTCTTTTGGTAATCAGCCTAGCTTTGCCTTGCGCAAAAGCGTTTGTCTAACCAGCAAATTTTTAGCTGAAAATCTACCAAAACACCCAACGGCAGCCTTAACGAAGTTTGCCCAATCCATTAACCAAATTACTAAAGGTATGACAAAGAGGTCAATCCAGCGCCGGATTTTAAAAGCACGAATTTCGCTAAACCATACCATTCAGAAAATACTTGACATCAACCGGAACCGCAAAAAACTGGAATATTCCAAACAAGCAGAAGCCCGGGAACAGCACCTCAACGAAGAACTCCGCGTACTCAACAAAATGGCCGAATACCAAGACCGGCTCATCAAGTATTACGAACGCACACTCACCCTTAAGAAAGTACGGCAGAATACTACAGAAAGAAACACTTCACAATACCAACAGCCTACCCTACCCTAGGCTGATTGGCATCTTATCTTGTATCCGGTTGACGATACCGGGCACAAAAGGACGTATTTGCTCCAGCAAATCGCTGAGTTGGTATTGCTTATCTTCCATGTGCTCCAAATTATTAATAGAGCCCTGTATCAACTCTGAGAGCTCGTCCTTGTCCATCAACATTTCCTTGTACTGGGCTACTGCGTTGTACCACAAAATGGTTGGCAGATAGTTGGCGTTACGCTGATACTTCCGCTCCTTGTCAAGCAAGTGATACTTGCGCACCACTTTCAATACTCTGGGGTAGCGTTCCTGCCGCAGCATCGCCTCCAGATAAGATGAGAAGAAGATATGCCAGCGGTGCTCAAATATTTCTTTCTTGTAGGCTTGCAGAAAAGAAGCGGCATAGTTCTCCGCATTTTGGTATTGCTGATTGTAGTTCAGGCACTTCAGGTAGAAAGCGACAAAACCGATACGGTTGTGGAAGCTCGGCGTATGCTTCATCTCCGGGTAAGCCGTACGCATGAGCTGTAAAGCCTCAGGATACTTCTTCTGCCGGAGCAGCACAGCGCTCAGGTTATTGACATAGTGAATATAGTCGCTGTTCTTATCGCGTACCGACAAGTAACCATAATACTCCGCCTTGTCGTAATCCTGAAATTTGGTATGCAGGAGTACCCGGTTGCCATAGTAGTTGAGCAGCAGCCGGCGGGAATAATACTGCCCCTTCCGGAACAAACTGTCGATATAGTCGTACTTTTCCTTTAGCTTATCAAACTTGCGGTAGTTGAAATAGATGAAAGTCAGACGGACCAGCGCCAGGTAGCGGTTCAGCCCATCCAAATGATCATCATAAAAGACTTCTGTAAGCCAACTCTCCCACTGCATGGACTGAGCCGAGCTTTCGGAGTACTGCCCGACGATATCGGTGGTGGCCTCGTGCATCCGCTCAAAGACTTCTTTACAGGCATCGTAGCGCTCCCGGTATTTCCGCAAAAAATCATCTGCCACACGATGATGCGCATACCGCATCCGTATCAATAGGTACTGACGGTAAAGCTGTACGAGCTCATAAAACTTGGTGAAGTAGAAGTCCAGTTGCTCGTAATCCCGAATAGCCTTGACCAGCTGCTTTTCTTCTCCAGGCTCAATGGCGTCGGTCATGATTTGCCGCTCCAGATGGCTCATCCAATCGAAGCGGACATCCACATCTATAGACTCCAGGCGCTCATTGACCCAGTTTTTAAGGTTGGAGTACTTGCGCTTATCAATAGACTTATCATAAGGTGTAAACTGACGGATGTGAGTGCAGTTGTAATCCAACCGCTCCAGAATGCCCAGCTTGATTTCATCCTCAAACTGTTGCGTTTCCAGCAGGTAGGCCGTTTCGTGCGGTAGAAGGCTGTCTGCAAACTCGGTAAATTTCTGTAGCTTCTTTCTCATGACCATTGGGCTTATTCCTACATCCAAGGTAAGCTTTTCCGAACAAACACAAAAATATATAGATACCTATATGTGATTAGCCCGGAAAATGATCTTACCCCATAACACTCCGCCCCAGATTGCGCCAACCACTCCAGCAGATCTCGAAATCCTTACCCGTGTTATAGTCTTTGGCATAGAAAAAATTCAGCCGCTGACGAGTCCCCTGATCTACATGATCAATACGCAGGCTATCCAGTGGCGACAAAACCCCGTCCCGGATGCCCGGCAGGCTTAAGTCCTCCTTATCGGTGGCGGCATAACCCACCCAGCTGTACCGGCCGATGAGCACCCTGAAGGCATTGCGCAACAACCCCGCGGGTTGACGGACCAGCAATACCTGCACCGGGAAGGTCAGTAGCAGGAAACAGGCAAACAGCGCATCATAAACCCGCTTATTCCGCAAGCTCATAGCCTGTACGATGTTGTAGCGAATGTCAATGGTATACAGTTCTCCGGCAGTGTTTTTGGAGCTGCTGCCAATGATGCTCATACTTTCTTTTGGCACGATTTTGTAATTGATTGCCGGGCCCAGAGTTGACATCCACAGCATGACCGCCTGTGTAGGCACATCTCTGGAACAGAAGATCACCTCCCGGATATTGTAAATATGCACCACCTCATCCAACTGCTCCAGCCGGCTAAGGTAAACAGACTGATCGTGTGGCGCATTGGACGGCGCAACCGTACCTACCACGGGCCGGTGCACCTCTGCTTTGTGCAATAGTTGCTGTACACGCTCGCTTTCCTCAATGTCCCCCACAATTACAATCGGCATTTCCCCGGCTTCTCCAATACGGAAATGCCGGTAGGCCGCAAAGTGCAATAGCATCCGAATGCCCACAGTGGCCGCCAGAGACCAGGCAGCCCCCAACAAAATCAAAGCCCGAGAATTGCGGTATTCCTGCTCCAGCAAACCATAGACTGCGAGCAACACCAAGGTGCCCAAAAGTACGCCCCTCACCAGGCGCCGGAGTCGGTAACGGTCATCATACCCGCCGCTAAAGAAAACAGTCAGCAACCAGATCGCAACGTACATTGGGAAATTAAGGTACAGGATGAAACGACTGTAATAGTCCGGGTCTTTGAAGTGGTAAGCCCCCCAGAAGTCCTTCAGGAAAAGCAATCCGGCGTAGATCATCACACCATCCAGCAAGGGCAGGTAGGCGCTCCGGAAAAAGTTGGACAATACCGTCAACCCTGCCCGCAGGTAAATAGCGATCTGAAGCATCAGCACAAAGACCGTCGCTTTATTGCCGGTAAAGTGCTTACGCGCGAAAATGATCATGGCATTATAAAATGCACGGACGTAGTTTAGGCTGCCTTTTTTGGTGCTCTCCCCCTTGTAGTGAATGATAGAAGTATCAGGCAAATAGAAGTTCTTATACCCGCCCTGAATGATGCGGTAAGAAAGGTCTATGTCTTCTCCGTACATAAAGAACGTCTCATCCAACAACCCTACTTCATCCAGTACTGCGCGCCGCATGAACATAAAAGCCCCGGCCAGCACCTCCACCTCGTTGGTCTCCATCTCATCCAGGTAGCCCAGGTGGTAGCGATTGAAAAGGCGGGACCTGGGGAACAGGCGGGACAACCCCACGGTTTTGCAAAAAGCCACCCAGGGAGACGGAAAACCCCGCTTCGATTCAGGCAGAAAAGCGCCGCTCCCATCGATCATACGGACGCCAAGCCCGCCCGCTTCCGGGTGGGTATCCATAAAAGCGATACATTTCTCGAAGGTATCTTCCTCCACCACCGTATCCGGGTTGAGCAGGAGTACGTACTCCCCCTGACTTTGGCGGATGGCCTGATTGTTGGCGATAGAGAAGCCTGGGTTATCTTGGTTTTGAATAAGGCGTACCTCCGGGAATTTCTCCTCCACCATGGGCACCGAATCATCCACCGAGTTGTTATCAACTACCCAGGTTTCTACCTGTAACCCCCGGGAGGCGCGGCGGACGGACAGCAAAGCCTGCTCGAGGAAGTACTTTACGTTATAGTTGACGATGATGACGGAGAGCTTCATAACTGATGTAGCTTCTTGCGGAGCATATAAATCGCAGCCTGGCAATAAACTTCGTTTTTTCCTTCTGCGCCCCTTTGTTCCAGTTTCTTTAGCTGTTGCTGAATGGCTCCCTTTGAGTGGTTCTTAAGTGTACTTTTTGCGGCCTGTATTGCAGCTGTCCTTCCGCTCTTCAGGCTTCTTATATTCAAGTTCAATGTCTGATTCAAATCTGTTTCCACCCGTTCATCTTCGGAAAAGACGGTTCCGCTAGTGGTAAATTTCACCGGATCTTCACACTGCGGCTTCCTCGGGTCAACGGTCATAGCAGCATTTTTACGGCTTTTATCACAATGCATCGGATGTGCAGGCCCTCCTTCTCCCCCTCTGCAAACCCCAAGCATATTGAGGTAATTCAACCGTAACTGCCCGGTTTTTCCATTTGCCAACACCACGTCCGCCGCAATTTGGCAAGCGGTCGCTCCCAAGCTCACGTCCATCTTTGATAAATCATGGCCTTGGGTAGCAGCACTTGAGAACTGATAGTTGCAAAGCAACTTATTCAAAGTTGTCAACGCCTCCAACACACTCGTTTTTCCCGCACCGTTCCACCCTGTAAAAACAGCAGGCCCGTTTTCCGGAAAGTCAACAGACAAATCCGAAAAACCACGGTAATGCTTCAATTCAAGCCTTTGGATACGCATAGGTCACTGTTTATTATAAGGCTGCCGCGCCACAATAGACCGCCCCAGGGTTAGTTCATCCGCATACTCCAGCTCCCCGCCGAAGGATACACCGCGGGCGATAGTACTGACTTGCACGGCTTTGCCTTCCAGCTTTTTGGAGATGTAAAAGGTGGTCGTATCCCCTTCTATGGTGGGGCTGATGGCCATAATGATTTCCTTTACCTCCCCTTTCCCGATACGCTCCAGGAGTGGGTCAATCGTGAGGTCTTCCGGGCCAACGCCTTCAATGGGTGAGATAACGCCGCCCAGAACATGATACAAGCCCCGGTACTGCCCGGTATCTTCAATAGCCATCACATCCCGGATGCTCTCAACCACGCATACCGTAGCGGCCTCCCGGCGCTTATCCGCACAAATGTTGCACAGCCGATCATCCGAGAGGTTGTAGCAACGCTCGCACTGCCGGATGTTTTTGCGCATATTGAGGACCGCTTCCGCGAACTGCTCTGTGGCCTCCTCAGGTTGCTGCGTAAGGTGCAGCACAAGGCGCAATGCCGTTTTCTTACCGATCCCCGGAAGGGTGGCAAAAGCATTGACGGCCGATTCTATGTGTTTTGACGAAAAATTCATAGCTTCAAAATTAGCAATTACCTATGGAAAACGCGACGCTGCGCAAACAATTCCCAACCTATATGCCTTGTGTTATACTCCCTTCGGTCACGAGAGGTGAAATTTTGACGACTTTATTTTTGTGGCCTGCAAGGCAAAACCACGATAGCACTCGCTGTGCAGAGCAAAGTAGACGCGAAGCGAACCGCAGGCATAGCCACACGAAGAAAGGGGATTAAGGGGCCCTTTTCTGAAGTCGGCGTCCCGGTTAACCGGGATTAACGCCGCAGGGCGCAAAAAGAAAAAGTCAAAAATCCCTTATTGTGCCCGAGGGGAGTATAAGAGCGTGTTGGGACTTTTGTCTTCTAGTCGAAAACTAACAATTTTTTGGTTAGACGAGGCACGAAAACCGGAGTTTAGCCTTAGCTAAATGAGGATTTTCGGGACGAAGTATAAGCAAAAAAGTGTAGTTTGCAGGC
>NZ_JAVJSK010000131.1:0-65881 GCF_040219495.1 Phaeodactylibacter sp.
TATGGTTCTGGCGAAGTCACTAAATTTGAGTTTAGCGGGCTAAATGAAAATTTAGTGAGGAAGTCAGAGCTTGCCCCGCATTTCTGCGGGGTTCATAAAGCGTTGATTTGCAATAGGAACGAGCTCCAAACATGCTCTTAGAGCGTGTTGGGGCTTTAGTAATCGGTCTGTCCCGGTGCACTGGGACACTCTTTTACTTATACTTCGTCCCGAAAATCCTTCCCGCAAACTGCGGGACAGGCTATTTAGCTAAGGCAGGCTCCAAGCGTGAAAAAATCATCAGGTAATTTGAATTAGTCCGGCATGCGCCGGAAGAAGACAAACCCATTCTTTTCCTCAATAAGTTCCAGGTTGGGGTTATTTCGGTGTTCCGCTGCTTTATGCACCTTGGTTGCGAGGTAAACGGGTTTGCTGATGGGCCCGTTTAGCAGCTCATTCCGGCAAGCGTCATCTTTAAAGCAGGCTTCCCCTGCCTTTTGTGGGCGAGTGTAAAAAAGGTGAACGTACGATTTGTAGCCCGTGACCAGGTAATGAGCATCTTCTACCGCCCTTTCCTTGAAAAACTCCACCGCAGCGCGTTGAGAATATCCCTCAATCCGCTTAATGAAGAAAACAAGGGTTAGCATGATAAACAAACCCGTGCCGCCAAAAAGTACGGCAAAAGCCTGTTGCCGTTTTGACTTCATGAGCCGGCCGAACAGGATCAGCAACCCGAGCAAAAACAACCCCGGAATCACTTCCCATCCTGACCAGTACACATCGGCTTGCAGGTTGCCCCGCGCAAACGGGTCCTTGAACAGCGGAGCGAGCACCTCGGCCTGCATGCCAACAAAAGGCAGCGCCAGGGTGACCAGGATGTAAAGCCCCCCAATGCTGTACAGAAAGCCTTTCAGCCAGGGCTTAAACTCGATCTCTCCCCGTATCATGCCATCAATTGTCAATGCCGCCAGATAGGTCAGCGGGAAGTAGCCCATAGAGGAGTAATGGACGATCTTCGATTTAACAATCGTGAACAGGATGAGCACCGTCCAGAACAAGAACTTCATCCAGCGGCGGAAGTCAGCCTGAAACGCCTGTTCTTCCTGTGGTAGCTTAAAGAAAGCCCGCAGCGCAAAGACCGAAGCCGGAAAACAGCCGATCAGCAGTACCACAAAGTGATAGCCCGGGAAGCCCCGGTGCCCGGCATCAGGCGTACTGAAAAGCCGGTATTGGTACTCGGTGAACTCGATCATGAATTCAGGGCCGTTTTTCAGGGTTTCCAGCCCAAACCAGATCAGGCTGACGAGGGATGCCGCAAAGGTGAAATAGAGGAACTGAGGCACATTTACATAAAAGCGGAACCGCTGATAGGCCCAATAGACGCTCATCGTCAGCACGGCAATGAGATAGGCCACCGGACCTTTGGTCAGCATACCCATCCCAATCCAGAAGCCTGCCAGGAAAAGGTACCACCAGGGGCTTTTCCCCAGCGTGATGCCGGTATAGCCATCGCGTTTCCAGTAAGCCAGGATGAAATAGTAGACACCCAGGAAGATGAATAAATTGAACCAGGGGTCGATGATGCCTGATTTGAAGTACAAAAAAGGCAAAACGGAACCGAAGTAGGCTCCTGCCCATATCAGCCCGAAGCGGGTACCCTTCAGCCGCTGTCCGATCTTAAACAGGAGCGGCAGTGTGATGATGCCGCAAACGGCATTAGGGAACCGGGCGGCAAATTCTCCCACTCCAAAAACAGCCATCGACAAGGCCTGCAGCCAAAGATAGAAAGGCGGCTTTTGGAAAAACGGCTCAAAATTCACATAGACGCGGGTGTATTCCCGGGTGATGAGCATTTCCCGGCTGATCTCGGCAAAATTGACCTCGTCCCAGTCGAACAGGTGCACCCCGCCCAGAAAGGGAAGGAAAAACAGCGCCCCCAGCAGGGCGTACCCTAAAGTATAATTCCGGTCAGATGATTGCTCCACGAATTATTTTTTTCGGTTGAAAAGTTGAGCCTTCGTTGAGGCCCGGCGATAGCATACAGGCGAATCAGTGCGTTGTCCGGAAAACCGGTCCGGCAAATATAAACCATAGACCGGGCTTGACAGGCTGTAGTTGTCGTAAAATAGATAAATGTCAGCCCGCTTCAGCAGAATAGGAGGCTAAAGCCGCTACTTTTGGGGCACGGCAACCACAGAAATGATCCCATTTTGGGCGATTTAAAATATGCCTGACAAAAAAACATTACAAAAGACCAGATCACAGATGATTTGAAGTTCTTAACTTGCGGTACTGAACTCAGCTAAAAAAAACTGTTAGAAGTGCGTCAACTGCTGCTCTATTTTATGCTTTCGGGCTGTACCCTTTTGATGGGGCAGGAGCAGCCGCCCGTGAATGCCTACGAGCCCGACGTGTATGATGCCGGCAACCAAAACTGGATGCTCGGTCAGAGCGAACAACAATTTATCTATGCGGCCAACAACAAAGGGCTGCTGGAATACAATGGCATGCAGTGGACGTTGTTCCCTTCTCCAAATGAGACCATCATGCGCGCAGTGAAGGTGGTGGACGGAAAAATCTATACCGGCTGCTATCAGGAGTTCGGGGTTTGGTCGCCCAATGCCTACGGTGGTCTGGAGTACAGGTCTTTATCTGACCCTGTGGCAGATCAAATGGTGGCCGACGAGCATTTCTGGAATATCCTGCTCCACGATGAAAAGTTGATTTTCCAGTCTCTGGATCAGCTTTTTATTTACCACCCGGATTTGGAGGAGATCAAAGTGTTCTCCCCTGGCAACGGTGTAGACAAGCTGTTTGAAATCCGTCAGGACCTGATCTTTTCCGACCCTACCGGCATGCTCTACCGTTTGGAAGGAGGTGAAGCGATGCCCTTGCTTCAATCGGCTATGCCCTCGCGCATCATCTACCTCTGGGATGCAGAAGAAGGTATAGGTGTGGTGACGGACCGCCACGGCAGGTGGGTGATCTTACCGGACGGGGGCGCCCGGAAGCTGGAGGATGACCCCAAATTGCGCAATACCCGTATTTACAGTGCACTGCACCTCGAGAACGGAGGATTAGCGCTGGGGACCATCTCCAACGGCATCTTTATAGTGGACGCCTACGGCCAGCTGGAATACCAGATTATTCAAACAGATGGCCTGACCAACAACACGGTACTTTCCCTATACGAAGACACGTCCAATAACCTTTGGGCAGGAACAGACAACGGGATCAGCTGCGTGAATTTAGGCTCGCCTTTTCGGAAGTACACGGATCAGAAAGGAGTGCTGGGCACAGTATATGCTGCCGTGGAGCATAATGGGCAGCGCTACTTCGGTACCAATCAGGGGCTCTTTGCTCAGTTCCCGGGAGAAACTGACTTTACGCTGGTTGAAGGCACCACCGGGCAAGTGTGGTCCTTGTTTCAGTATCAGGGCGCGCTTTTCTGCGGGCATGATCAGGGTACTTTTATCGTAGAAGGCCTTCAGGCAAAACGGGTCTTCAGCGAAAGCGGTACCTGGAAGTTTGTGCAGGTGCCGGGGCATGCAGACTTGCTCCTGCAGGGCAATTACTATGGCTTGTCTGTACTGCAAAAAGAAGCCGGGCAGTGGTCTTTTCGGAATAAAGTGGAAGGGTTCAACTTATCTAGCCGGTTTGTTGAGCTAAGGCCCGGTCCTGAAGCCTACATCAGTCATGAGTATAAAGGCGTTTTCGGGCTTAAGCTGGATGGGGCTTGCCGGCAGGTACTGGACCGCCGGGACTATCTGGAGCCGGTTAAGGGCAAAAACGCCGGGCTCGCTGCATTAGAAGGCAAAGTCTTCTATTACGCCCGGGAGGGGCTCCATGAATTGCAGGATTTTAAAACAGGATTTAAACGGAATGAATCTTTGAGTAAGGTCCTTTCCGGCGCTTCCTTTGAATCCGGGAAGATGTCTGTCGATCCGGAAGGCCTGCTATGGTTCTTCACGAGCGACGCGCTCATCTATTACGCCAAAGGCACCCTGTCGGAGGATTGGGAATTGCGTTCTGTGCCTGTGCAGTCAGAGGTGATCAATGCGATGTCAGGGTACGAGAACACTACAAGGCTTAAACAGGGGCATTATCTCATCGGTACGGCCGATGGCTACCTGGTTTTTAACTTTGAAGACTTGCCGGTGCTGGACCACAAGATATACCTTACCCACGTCCGGAGCTTGCAGCTCAATCACCTTGAGCAGCCCCTGGCAGTTGATGGAGTACCTGCTGTCCCGTTTTCTTTCAACAGTCTGTCCTTCGAATTTGCTGTGCCTGCCTACAGCCGCTATTTTGTGCCTGAGTTTCAATACCGCCTGCTTGGGCTGTATGACACCTGGAGTGACTGGTCACACGACGCCCGGCTATCCTTCCGTAACCTCCCGTTCGGCACCTACACCCTGGAAATCAAATCGCGTATCGGAGAGCAGCACAGCAGTAATGTCCTGGCGTACAAATTTGTCATTAAACGCCCCTGGTACTGGTCTTACTTAGCCATTGGCATTTATATTGTACTTGGGCTGCTAATGGGGTACTTCACCCACCGGGCCTACACCCGCTACTATCAGCGCCAAAAGGAAGAGCTGCGGGCTGAAAACCAGCTGCACCTGGAAGCCCAGCAAAGAGAGGCGGAGCTGGAACTCATTCGCGTCCGGAACGAGCAGCTGCAACAAGATATTGACAGCAAAAACCGGGAGCTGGCTATTTCTACCATGAGCCTGGTCAAAAAGAATGAGCTGTTGCATCAGATCAAAAACGCATTGGAGCATGAAGGCGCTCCGGCCGACAACATCCAAAGGGTCATCCGCACAATTGATAAAAATACAGATGAAGCTGAGACCTGGAATTTCTTCAAGGAAGCCTTCGAGAATGCCGATCAGGAATTCTTTAAGAAGGTACAGGAAAAACACCCCAAGTTGACGCACAACGATCTCAAGCTGTGTGCTTACCTCCGCCTCAATTTGTCCTCCAAAGAAATAGCCCCCCTCCTCAATATCTCCATCCGTAGTGTGGAAGTGAAGCGCTATCGCCTGCGCAAGAAAATGGAGCTGGAGCACGATGAAGGCCTGGTGGAATACATTTTGAGTATCTGAAACCGACCACAACAAGTCCGGATTTTACCACAACATTACCTATACAAGAGCCTTTTTTTGCAAATAGCCGGTCATGAAAAGGGATATCCACTTCAAGGCTGAAGTGCAGTAAACCCCATGGTAATCCAACTTTTTAGAGCTTCAAACCCGTAATTGGGAAAAATAATTTGGTGTTGTATGCTTTTTGTTGTGGTCTCTTTTTTCTGCATCACCTATACATCCGCTAGTTTTGATGAGTAATAATAGAGTCCTGCGCAAATTTTGTGCGGCATGAAAAAACTAGTGATATGAAACAAAAATGCCTAACCTTATTCCTACTCCTATTTGGTGGATTCCTGTATGGGCAGGATGTAACCGTCAAGGGTACTGTGCAGGATGCTGAAACGGGGGAGCCCCTAATTGGTGTGAATGTATTGGTGGTTGGCGGGGACAATACCACCCGTGGTACAATAACCGATTTCAACGGAGATTTTGAACTGCAAAATGTGGCAATTGGTGCCAAATTACAGTTTTCCTACACCGGCTTCCAGTCGCTGACAAAAACGGTCGAGGACGACTCGCCCATCCTGATTAAGATGGGCACCGACGCCCAGGTCCTGGAAGAGGTGGTAGTCATCGGCTACGGTACACAGAAGAAAAGAGACGTTACCGGTGCAGTCGCTATTGTCGATTCTAAAACCATCGATGAACTGAAGCCTATCAAAATTGAGCAGGCGCTACAGGGCACTACACCTGGTGTCAACGTCACACAGCAGTCCGGTGCGCCGGGCGCCGGACTGGATATCCGCATCCGCGGGGTGGCAACCAACGGCCAAAACGCACCCCTGGTCATTATTGATGGCTATCAGGGGGATTTGAATACCCTTAACCCCAGTGATATTGAGTCCATCACCGTACTTAAAGATGCGCAGGCCGCCGTGTACGGTACCATTGGTGCCAACGGTGTTATTTTGATTACAACTAAAACGGGCCGCAAAAACCGCCCGCCTCAGCTGAGCTACAATACATACTTTGGGCAGCAGGAGACTTCCCGCACCTTACCTTTGCTCAATGCTACGGAATACGCACTCTTGCTCAATGAAGCCTACGCTGCAGGTGGCCAGGCACTGCCGTACCCTAATGCAAGCGGACTAGGCTCAGGTACCAACTGGCAAGAGGAAGTTTTTGACCGTGCACCGATGATGAGCCACGACATCACCGTGTCGGGCGGTTCAGACCGGGTCACGTATTCTTTAAGTGGTTCTCACCTGGAGCAACAGGGTGTTGTCGGGGGCAATAAATCCAGCTTCCGCCGGAGTACAGCACGGCTTTCACTGGGCATCGACCTGGCTGATAACCTCAAACTGACCACCAACGCTATCTACTCCAATGTAGACCGGGATGCCTTGAATGAGAATGGGCTGGGCGCGGTGCTCTTCAATGCCCTCAATGCGCCGCCTACGCAAGCCGTTCTTGACGATGCCGGCGAATTCACCCTGGTGCCTAATACACCGGGTCTGGGTATTGAGGTCATTAACCCGCTGGCGCAGATCGCCAATACCTTTAATGACTATGACCTTAGCAAACTCAATGGGCAGACTACCCTGGACTGGACGGTGCTGGAAGGCTTGAAGCTGACGGGCCGTGTTGGGTTCAACACGAGCAATAGCGAGTCGCGTAATTTCAACAAGCTCATTAACTACGGCGGGAAAGTCTTTGACATTACCCGCAGCAGTGTTAACCAAAATGCCATTAATGATAACAACTATTCCCTTGACCTCTTCGCAACTTACGAGCGGTCATTTGGCAGTGCGCACAATCTAACCCTGACGGGCGGTTCCACGGTATTCCGTGAAATTGGCAATGGCCTCTTTGCTACTGGTTTTGATGTGCCAAACAACGAGTGGAACTTCGCCGATATCGCACTGGCACTGGGCACAAGCCCGGACGGTGGCCGCGATGTGGGCTCTTACGCCTACGACGAGCGCCGCCTGTCTTACTTTGGCCGGGCACAGTATGATTTTGACGGGAAGTACCTGCTGAGCGCTATGCTCCGCCGGGATGCTTCCACTAAGTTTGGGCCCGATAACCGTGTGGGAGTCTTCCCTTCGTTCACCGCAGGCTGGATCCTGTCTGATGAAGAATTCTTCAATACAGACGGTAAAGTTGACCTGGCAAAGCTCCGGGTCAGCTATGGTATCCTGGGCAACGATCAGATTGTCAACAACGGCTATATCGGTACCCTGAGTGGAGAAGCGACCTACGTATTTGGCGGGGCATTGGTAAATGGTACCGCCATTGGAGCTCTTCCCAACCCGGCACTGCAGTGGGAGGAAGCCGAAAAGTTCAACCTAGGTGTCGACCTGGCGCTCTTAGACTATAAGATCAATATCACTGCCGATTATTTTATCAACACACGTGATAACCTGTTGATTTCCAATATCCCGGTTTCCGGTATTACCGGCACCTTTGCTCCCGGTGCAGCTTCGCCAACGGTTAATGCCGGTGCGGTCCGCAACCAGGGGCTGGAATTCTCTATCGGCTATCAGGAGCGGTATGATAATGGCCTGAAGGTGAACTTCAACTACAACTTTACCACCTTGCGCAACGAAGTGCTGGAGGTGAACAACGGTACCGGCTTCATTGAAGGTGGTGCATTTGGTGTAGGGCAGTTGGCGCCATCACGGATGGAAGTTGGACAGCCTATTGGCTATTTCTATGGTTACGAGACCGACGGAATCTTCCAAAATGCCGCTGAAGTAGAAGCCCACCCTTCTCAGATTGCGCTGGGTGCCGAAGCACAGCCGGGTGACTTGCGCTTCAAAGATTTGAACGGTGACGGTATTATTGATGCAGGAGACCGCACCTACCTTGGAGACCCGATTCCAAATATCACGATGGGCCTGAACCTGAGCTTCGATTACAAGAAGTTTGACTTCCGGGCCTACATCTTCTCTTCCATTGGTAATGATATGGTCCGTAACTACGAGCGTGCCCTGTCGGATGTCAACCGCCTGGATTACTATCTCGACCGGTGGACGGGCGAAGGGACTAGCACCGAAGTGCCACGCGTAACCACTGCCGCTACTTCCAATCTGGTCTTCTCGGACTTTTATGTGGAAGATGCGTCTTTTATACGCTTGCAGAACTTGCAGTTGGGCTACACTATGCCCCTGTCTTTTCTCCGCAACGACTTATCCACCCTGCGCCTTTACATCAGTGCCAACAACCTGCTAACCCTTACGGGATACCGCGGCTTTGACCCCGCAGCTTCCTCTGGTGCACCGATTGGTGGCGGCATTGATTACGGATTTTACCCCATTCCCCGCATCTTCATGGTTGGGGCAAACCTTAACCTGTAAAATCGATAAACATGAAATTATTCCTTCAAAAAATAGGGGTTGTCCTGATGGTGCTGATGCTCAGTACCGCCTGTGAAAAAGAATTCATAGACCGGGCGCCCGTTTACTCTATCGATTCGGAAAACTATTTTAATTCCGAAGATGATTATTATAATGGCCTGATTGCCGCTTATGACATGCTGCAATCCACCTACGTCAATGTGCTGTTGGGCGAAATCGCTTCTGACAATTCCCTTTGCGGGGGTGAAAGTGCCATCGATGTGGTCGGCTTTCAGCAGATTGACGACATGATCCACACGCCAGTGAACAGCAACCTGCGGGATGTTTGGAATTGGATGTTTGCCGGGGTCAGCCGGGCAAGCTATATCCTTGAATTCCAGGATAAGACGGATTTTCCGGGTAAGGAGCAGATCCTGGCGGAAGCCCGTTTTCTTCGGGCCTATTATCATTTCGAGCTCGTAAAATGGTTCGGTCCGATTCCACTGAAGGGGGACGAGCGCTTTGCTATCGGTGATGAAACCCGCATTCCACGGTCTCCGGTACCTGATGTTTATGCTTCTATTGAGGCGGACCTGCAGTACGCAGTGGAAAACCTCGCAGAGGTTGCTCCGCAAACGGGCCGTGTTTCCAAAGGAGCGGCTCAGGCTCTGTTGGGCAAAGCTTACCTGTACCAGGACAAGTTTGCTGAAGCAGCGACCGTGCTGCAGGAGGTGATCAACTCCGGGCTATATGAACTGGAATCTGACTACAGTTTGATTTTTGAGCCGGAAGGCCAGAATGGAGTAGGTGCGGTATTTGAAGTGCAGTATTCAGATGCAGAAGGTGCCGGCTTCGGTTGCCTGCAGTGCAGCGAGGGTAATGTTGCTGTTGGGTTCAATGGCATCCGCAACTACGCAGGCCCTGAGTTCGATAGCGGGTTCAGCTTCAATATTCCGGTTCGCGCTGCCTACGATGCCTTCGAGCCCGGCGACAGCCGCCGTGATAATGCGATTTTGAATATTGACGCATGGGCAGAAGAGACCGGGGCCACTTTTGGAACGGGCTTCGAACACACTGGTTTCTATAACCGGAAGTACCTGCCACGCAAGGGCGACTCTAATATTGGCGATCAGAACCTGACCAACCCCAACAATTATCGCGCCATTCGCTACGCTGATGTGCTGTTGATGGCGGCAGAGGCGCTCAACCGTGGCAGCATCGACGATGAGATGGCACGAGAGTACCTCAACCAAGTCCGCCGCCGTGCATTTGGTGATATGGACCACGAAATCAGTGCAAGCGGTGGTGCACTGACGGATTTTATCCTGGCAGAGCGCCGCCTGGAGCTGGTAGGAGAGGGGCACCGTTTCTTTGATCTTGTCCGCACCGGCCGTGCAGCCGCGGCAATCGACGGATTCCAGGAAGGCAAGCACGAGCTCTTCCCGGTACCCTTTGAGGAAATCCAATTTTCGAATGGAAACTGGGTGCAGAACCCAGGCTACTAAAAATGACCACTATGCGTATTTTAAAATATCAGTTATTCTTTTTCCTCCTCCTCGGCTTGTTTAGCTGCACGGAGGAAGACACCGTGCCAGAACTTGAAGGCATACCGGCACCTTCCAATCTTTCAGCACTCTTCACGATTGCTTCTGATAATTCAGGGGAGGTGACGATTTTGCCGGGTGGGCAGGGGGTGACCCAATATACTGTTTTCTTTGGAGATGGCAGTGAGGAGAGCGCAGAAACCCGCCCGGGCGAAAGCGTGACCCATACCTACACCGAAGGCGAATATACCGTCAATATCGAGGCTATGGGTATCAATGGCAAAGTGACGTCTTTTGCTCAGAGCCTGACTGTAGCCTTTGTGGCACCGCAGAACCTGGAGTTATCTATCCTGCCGGTCCCCGGCGACCCTTTCTCCATTGATGTGGCGGCAACAGCCGAACTGGAAACTTTCTTCGAAGTATACTTCGGAGAGACGACGGATGAAGAACCAGTTGCCTTTATGGAAGGGGAAACCGTTCGCCATACCTACGGTGCTACGGGCGATTACGAAGTAAGAGTGGTCGCACGTAGTGGAGGCACCTTAAGTGCGGAAGCTGTGGATACCGTGACGATTGCCAACCCCTTATTGATGCCTGTTGATTTTGAGGACCTGACACAGGAATACGTCTTCAACAACTTCGGTGGAGCGACTTCCGTGGTGATCGATAACCCGGATATGTCTGACGCCAACCCAAGCAACCGCGTCGCTCAGCTCAATAAAATGGAGGGTTCCGAAGGCTGGGCAGGCTCCTTCCTGGAGTTTGGCGAGCCGATTGATTTGGCTACTTTACAAAAAATTGCCATTAAAACCTGGGCACCCGAGGCCGGCATCGATATTTTGCTGAAGGTGGAGAATGCCGCCAACCCGGATTTGTTCCACGAGGTGACTTTGCAGAATACGGTTGCCAATGAATGGGAAAAACTAGTCTTTGACTTTAGCGAAGCCGACTTTTCTGTTGATTACAATCGGGTAGTTGTCTTTTTCAACTTCGGTACTGCCGGCGCTGGCGAGGATTACTACTTCGATGATATCGAAGTGACCGATGGCAGTGACCCGGTGACTTTCCCGGTTGACTTCGAAAACGCAAATATCAATTACACTTTTGAAGGGTTTGGAAATGCCGGCGCATCGGTCATTGCTAACCCGGATATGACCGCACCCAATGCAAGTGCTAATGTAGCCGAGTTCATCAAGGACGAAGGCTCGGAGACCTGGGGTGGCGTATTCTTTGACATGAGCAATACGATTGACTTTACCAATAACAAGAAGGTGCGCATGAAAGTATGGGCCCCTGCGGCTGATGTGACGGTAGTGGTCAAGTTGGAGAACCTGGACGATAGTGATGTTTTCATCGAGTTGATGGTGCAAAATACGGTCGCTAATCAATGGGAGGAAATGGAGTTTGACTTCACGGGCGCGGATTTCTCTAATGACTATCAGCGGGTAGTGCTCTTCTTTGACTTTGGCAATGCCGGTACCGGTGAGGCCTATTATTTCGATGACATTCAACTTGTTGAGTAAAAAATATAATGACCATGAAATTTATTCCCTTTTCTGTAATACTGCTCAGTGCACTGGTCTTCTGGGGGTGTGAGAAAGATGACCATGAGTTCGGCGAGATCATTGCACCCAGCGGCCTGGAAGTGGCAGTGAATATCGCCGGAGTTAACGATGACAACCCTTTCGGCGATGGTAGTGGCCTGGTGACGTTCACCACAACGGCCAACGAAGCGATCACCTACAAATATGTTTTCAGCGACGGTACCGAAAATATTGCGCCTTCGGGCAAGTTAGCGAAGCGTTTTACACAGGTGGGCGTTAATACCTACACGGTGACGGCTATCGCTTCTGGCAAGGCAGGGGTATCTACTTCATCCACCTTAGAAGTAACCGTGCTGAGCAGTTTCAACGATGACGAAGCCATGCAGCTGCTTACTGGTGGAGGTTCTAAAACCTGGTACTGGGCAGCCGACGAGCAAGGCCACCTTGGCGTAGGCCAGAATGATGACAATGCCGATCTGAATTACTTTGCCAATTACTATCAGGCGGTCCCATTCGAAAAAGACGGAGCTGCTGAGAGTACCTGTCTGTACCAGGATGAACTGATCTTCACGATGGATGGTAATCAGCTGTTGTACCAGCTGGATAATAAAGGCCAGACGTACTTCAATTTTAACTTTGAAGGGGTAGCCGGCGGTTCTAACGGTTATGACTACTGCTACGATTTCGAGGTGAATAATGAACCCCAGGTGGTGGCACTTGGCCCATCCGAGTCGGTGGTGGCTATGAACGATATTCCGGGCCTGACCCGGGGTACGGTTATGAATTTTTCCGATGGTGGCTTTATGAGTTACTACGCAGGTTCATCAACCTATGAGATTTTGAGCATCACAGAAAACCGGCTGGTGGTCAGGGTAGTGCAGGGCAACGATCCCGGCCTGGCCTGGTACCATATTTTTACGTCAAGTCAACCTGGTATAGATGAGCCGACCTTTGAGAACCTGGTTTGGTCGGACGAGTTTGACAACGACGGAGCGCCTGACAACGCGAACTGGAGTTATAATACCGGTACGGGTAACAACGGCTGGGGCAATAATGAAGAACAGTTCTACACGCAAAACCCTAATAACGTTATCGTTGAAGATGGCGTGCTGAAAATCACGGCAAGGCGCGAAGAATTTGGCGGAGCTCAGTACACTTCTGCCCGTATTCTTTCAGAAGATAAGTTTGAATTCACCTACGGCCGTGTGGATGCCCGTGCCAAGTTGCCAACCGGAGGCGGTACCTGGCCTGCGATCTGGCTTCTGGGGGAAGATTACCAAACCAATACCTGGCCGGCCTGCGGTGAAATTGACATCATGGAGCACGTTGGCAATGAGCAGGACCGGATCTTCTCGTCTCTGCATTTCCCCGGGAATTTTGCCGGAGAAGCGATTACGCAGAGTACCAACCTGCCGGGCGCTTCTGATGAATTTCATGTCTATTCCGTTACCTGGACCCAAGACTTCATTCGTTTCCTGATCGATGACGAAGTGTACCACACTTTTGCCAATAACCCGGATTTACCATTTAACAGTGACTTCTTCCTGATCCTGAATGTGGCTATGGGTGGCAATTTCGGGGGCACGATTGATCCGGCATTCATGGAATCGACTATGGAGATTGACTGGGTGCGGGTTTATCAATAGACTTAAAAATTTGATTTTTACTACTTTGTATTTTTTTGAGCTACAATGAAATGAAGCCCTGTCTCTCCGGAGGCGGGGTTTCTTTTTTGAGGGCATTGGCCTTAGCGAAGAGCTCTAAGCGACTTCTGTACCGGTAGAAGCTTCCCACAGCTCAAACCACTCCTCCTGACTCATCATGATGTGCACCGCGTCAGCCGCTGCTTTCAGGCGTTCGATGCGGGCGGTGCCGACTACCGGTAAAATACCGGACGGATGCCGCATCAACCAGGCTAGCAGCAATTGGTCTATACCTATATTTTGCTCCCGCCTTGCGATAATCGTTTCGGCAGTAGCCAGAATCCGTTGTGCCCGGGCATCAGGCTGCTCGCTGAAAATCGTCCCGCCACCCAGTGGGGACCAGGCCATCGGCTTGATGCGGTACTCTTGGCATTGGTCAAGGGTGCCATCGGTAAAAGGCGGCAGGTGCAGCAAGGAGGCTTCCACCTGATTGGTGACGAGTGGGAAACGGCTGTTGAGTAAATCAAACTGCCTGGGGGTGAAGTTGGACACCCCAAAGTGACGGACCTTGCCTGCCTTTTGAAGGTGTTCAAACGCTCCGGCAATCAGGTCGGCATCCATCAGCGGGCTCGGCCGGTGGAGGAGCAAGAGGTCGATGTAGTCGGTCTGCAGATTACGCAGGGACCGGTCAACCGAAGCCCGAATATGCTCCGGGCTGGTATCGTAGGATTTGATGCGGTGGTGTGGGCGCTGCGCTACCTTCATCTTGATCCCACACTTGGTGACCAGCTGAATGTTGTCCCGAAGGCCCGGCTTCAGCTTGAGGGCTTCCCCAAATTCAGCCTCAGTGGTGTAATTGCCGTAGATGTCGGCATGGTCAAAGGTCGTTATCCCATAGTCTGCACTCTCTTCAATCAGGCGGAGCATACCCTGTGGGCCGAGCTGATGCCCCCAAACGCCCCATTTCATTACTCCAAATACAATACGGGAGAACTCAGGGCCATGCTCAGAAATAGAAGTGGTCATAAATTGTGGTTTTATAGGAGCTTGTCGGAGATGTACTGACAGGCTCAAAGGTAGTAAGTTCAACCTGATTCGGATATTTTCAATAGCTCAACTGAAGAATGCTTTTACTCATCCAGAAATTTCCTCGCTTTTAAATTGTGCAAATAATAAAAATTAGTGGCTTGCCTCAGGGAGTGCAGGTTGCCGCCCCAGCAATAAATCGACAAAATAATCGGGCAGCATTACATGCACCGGGTGGTCTTGTCCGGGCAGCGGGATCAACTCGGTTTCCACCGGGATCAATTCCTGCAGGTACGTGGAGTTCCCATAGGGGACGAGCGCGTCTGAGGTCCCGTGGAACAGCGTGATGGGCCTTTTTACCGATTGGAATAAGGGCACTGCTTCACGAAGTGCCTGTGGATGCCCGAGTTTTTCCTTATTTGATACCCAGAGCGGACAGGGGAGGATGTAGCGGAATAACGGAAAGTCAATCCAGTACGAAATACCGAAAGTGACTTCTTCATCGGGGGCGTAAGCACCAGAGAGCCCGTAGATTTTTTTGATATGTCCCGGTGCCAGTGCACCCAGCGTCACCGCAATGGGTGCCCCATAACTATGCCCCATGACGACTACGGAGCGGTCTTGCCCTTGTAGCAAAGGCAGCAAAGCCTGGGCTTGACTGGCCACAGAAGGCTCAGCGGTTTTGGGCTTTGTGCCACCGTAGCCCGGCCGCTCGGGGATCAGCAGGTAGTATTCATCGTAGAGGCGGTCTCTTTTGGCCATAGCGAGCCAGTCGAACAGCCCGCCCGGAGCGCCGTGAATGAGGAGTAGAGGGGTTTGGGCCGTATCCCCGATTTGCAGGTAGCGCACCTGGTTGTCAGTGAAGCGGATATGCACGGGTTGTTGCACCTCACTGTACAGCCAGCGCGCGCCCCTTTCTGTACTCAGGTAGCGGTCAGCACCGGCTACCAGTAATGACAGGAGTACCATCAGCCCGACAGCGCCAGAAAGTACCCATTTCAAAACGCGTTTTACTCTGCTCATCTCATGATGAGTAACCGCTCCTGCCATTGGAAGGTTGGGGCTTCAAGCCTCAGGAGGTAGGTCCCGACCGGATATTGGTGCAGTGGGATCAGCAGTTGTTGATCCAATAGCTCCCAACGGCCGATGGGCTGCCCTTGCATATTGTACAGGGTGACTTGCCCCTGAATGCCTGCGGTAGCAGATAGCCAGGCTATATTTCCGGCAGGGTTGGGAAAAAGCTGTATGGCATCACCGGTAGGCTCTTTTACGTCTACGACTACAATATCCAGAGTGTCACAGTAGGTGTTGGTCCCGCAAAGGTCCATAGCGGTCAGACAGACCGGATAAACCCCGGACTGTTCGTACACATGGATAGGGTTAGGCTCTTCAGAGGTGTTGCCGTCCCCGAAGTCCCAGTTCCATTCCGTGACGGTATTGTCAGCCAGCTGGAACAAACTGACGGTACCGCCTTCAGCTATCCAGTTGAAGTTGACCCAGGGTGGCGTGCAGCTTACAGTTAGGGAGTCACAATACTGTGTGCTTCCGCAAATACTGTTTGCGGTGAGGCAAACCTCGTAGGTGCCAGGCGTTGCATAGGTATGGACCGGAGATTGAAGGGTACTGCTTTGACCATTCCCGAAGGTCCAGAGCCAGGCAACAGCGTCCGCAGTGGAGCTATCCTGAAAGGCCACTTGCAATTCCGTTGCGCTGAAACCAAAATCTGCCTGAGGGGCTGCGCAGGTTACCGTGATCAGCTCGCAGCGCTGAGTGGAGCCGCAAACGCTGGAGGCTTGCAGGCAGACCAGATAGTTGCCCGGGCTGCTGTAGGTATGGGCAGGGTTCTGTGCCACGCTGCTATTGCCGTCTCCAAAGGTCCAGAACCAGGCGTCCGGGTTGTTGGTGGAAATATCCGTGAACCCCATCTCCAGCTCAGTATCCATAAAGGAGAAGTTGGCCTGGGGCGCATTACAAGTGACCCCGAGGGTTTTGCAAATCTCGGTAGTACCGCAAATGCTGCTTGTGGTCAGGCAAATCGTGTACACACCGGGTTCAGCGAAGGTGTGGGTGGGGTTTTCCAGATCGCTGGTGTTGCCGTCCCCGAAGTCCCAGGACCAGGAGGTAGGGGTGTTGGTACTGGCATCGGCAAAAATTAGGGTGAGCTGACTGGGCGTGAATTCGAACTCGGCCTGAGGGGCAGCGCAGTCCACAACAACCGACTGGCAAAACTCTGTACTGCCGCATACGCTGCTTACTGTGAGGCAAACGGTGTAGGTGCCGGGGGTGCTGTAACTGTGCACCGGACTGGGGAGAGTAGAGGAGCTGCCGTCCCCAAAGTCCCATGACCAGGATGCCGGGCCAGACGTTGAGGCATCAAAAAAGGCAACACTAAGTTCATCTTGCTGCAGGGCAAATTGCGCTTGCGGAGCAGTACAGGCTATTTGTACCGTTTCGCAATGGGTTTCGCTTCCGCAAATGCTGCTGGCTTGCAGGCAAACGGTATAAGTACCCGGCTGATTGTAGATGTGAACGGGGTTGGGGATATTGGCAGAACCGCCGTCCCCAAAGGTCCAGAACCAACTGCTGGGGTTGTTGGTGCTGGCATCCGTAAAGGATACGGTGAGCTCGTCTTCCTGGGTCTCAAATACCGGGTCTGGGGCATTGCAGGCCACAGTCACCTGGGAGCAAGCGGTATTGGCACCACAGAGGCTTTCTGCTGTCAGGCAAACTTCGTAAGTGCCAGGCGTGGCGTAAGTATGTAATGGGTTTTGCTGCGTGGAAGTGTTGCCGTCCCCAAAGGTCCACGACCAGTTGGTGGGTGCGTTTGTGGATTGGTCTGCGAAAGCCACCGCCAGTTCGTCAGCGGTATTGGAAAAACCAGGGTCCGGTGCGGCACAACTAACGGCAATTTGCTGGCAGGCCTGATTGCTGCCACAGGTGTTGCTGCTGATCAGGCAAATGGTATAGTTGCCTGGTGCACCGAAGGTGTAGCTGGGGTTTTGGAGGCTGCTCCCGCTGCCGTCCCCGAAATCCCAGTCCCACTCATTGGGAGCATTAGGGCTCAGATCGGTAAGGTTGATGGTGAGCTCATCGGTCTGCACTTCGAAGCCCGCCAGGGGCTCGGGGCATTCAATGATTACCGGCGCACAAAACTCATCCGAACCGCAAATACTGCTGGTTTTCAGGCAAACCTCAAAGGTGCCGGCAGTACTGTAGGTGTGGGAGGGGTTCTGTTGGGTGGAAGTATTGCCATCGCCAAAGGTCCATTCCCACTGTGCGGGGTTGTTGGAGGAGGCATCAAAAAAGGAGGCATTCAGCAGATTGGTAACCTGCTCAAAAGCCGCATTGGGCGCCGGGCAGCCAACAGACTCCGTTTGGCAGAAGGTATCACTAACACCGCAGGCACTAGTGGCCGTAAGGCAGATATCATAGGTGCCGGGAGCGGAGTAGGTGTGCATGGCATTCGGCATATTCGCACTGTTGCCATCCCCAAATTCCCACAACCAGCTGATCGCGCTGCCAGGAGCGTTAGCGGTGAAGGTGTAAGCGAGGCCATTCGCAGTTTGGGCAAAAGCCGCATCCGGTGGCAGGCAGTCAATATCAACGGTGGTACAGGTACTCAGCATGCCACAGGGGCCACTGGTCTGTAGGCAAACTTCAAAAATACCATTGGAAGGGAAGGTGAAGGCAAAACTGCTTCCACCGCCTACACCTTGCCCATTGACTTGCCAGAACCAACTGTCCGCCTGTACAAAGGAGGTGTCTGTAAAGGTGGCCTGGACCCCATCAATGTCAACAGAAAAGCCGAGGGGCGCATTGCTGCAGTCCAGTTCTATTGTCTCGCAAACGGTGCTGCTGCCACAAACGCTGGCCGCCGTAAGACATACTTCGTAAGTGTTCGAGCCGGGGAAAAGGTACTCGGGGCTCGGCCCGGTAATGGTATCCTGCCCGTCAATAACCCACGTCCAGGAATTGACGCCCCCTCCGGAGTCATCCTGGAAGCTGACCAGAAGATTATCTGCCTGATAGCTAAAGCTGGCCTGTGGGGGCGGGCAACTGACAGACACCGTATCACAAACCGCTGAATTGCCGCAGATATTCTCGATGCTCAGACAGATTTCGTAAGTCCCGGGGGCATCGTAATTGTGAAATAGCGTAGCCCCATTGGCTGTAGCGCCATCCCCAAAGTCCCAGGACCAGGTGTCCGGAAAGTTGGCGCTCTCGTCTTCCACGAAAACCGTCAGGTCAGTGATTTCGGTGGTAAAGGCGGCGGCGGGCGGTGGACAGGTAACCCCTACATTTCTGCAAAGGGTAGCGCTGCCACAGGCACCATCGGTGGTAAGGCAGACTTCGTAAAGCCCAGGGGCAGCATAGGTATGCAGTGGGTTTTGACTGCTGGACTGGTTCCCGTCCCCGAAGTCCCAGGACCAGACATTCGTGCCCGCACTGGAGGAGTCGGTGAATGATACGTTCAGGTCATTGTCTGCAAAGGCGAAGTCGGCTTCCGCTTCGCCACAGGTGACCTGCACGAGCTCACAGGTAGAGGCATTGCCACAACCATTGAGGACTACCAGGCAAACAAAGTAATTACCGGGCTGATCATAAGCGTGCGTTGGGTTTTGTTCTCCGGAGGAACTGCCGTCCCCGAAGTCCCAGATCCACTCATTAGGCTGCCCGAAGGAGAAGTCCTGGAAGGTGACTTCGAGGCCGTTGTTGTTCTGGGCAAAAAAGACTTCGGGAGGGGTACAGGAGGTTTGTACCTGCTGGCAAACGGTAGCGGAGCCACAGTCGCCCACGGTAGTCAGGCAGGCGGTAAAAGTGCCGCTAATGGGAAAGGTGTGCACCACAGCTGCGCCTGTATCCTGTGCCCCGTCGCTGAAGTCCCAAAAGTATTGATTGGTACCGGTATCGCCCATCCCTGTAAAACTAAGGGTTAGCCCGTTGCCCTGGGCAGAAAAACTGGCCTGTGCCTGGCAGAATTCCCCCTCAGTGATCTGGTAGAGGGTGTCCACATCCGGGTCGTTCAGATGGTCGATATTGCCATTGGGCCAACGTACGATGATGCTGTCCAGCGTAGTGCTCGGCCCCAGCCCGAAGTGCGCGCGCAACCCACAGTGGATGCCGTAGCTCTCCCCACTCCGGATTTCGCGGACTTGCTGCCCCCAGGGACCGTAGATTTCCACCCTTGCGCCTACGCCGTTGGGGTTGGCATCGGTGCCGCTGAGGGTGACATCAACGTAGCGGTTGTTGTTCCCGGTGTTCAGCAAAAGCTGGTCTGCCTGCGATCCTATCTGATTGAAGCCCAGCCCGAAGCCTGCATAAATATCTACGAAGCCGTCGTTGTTGAAGTCGCCAACCACCGCACTGTGTATCCTTCCACTTGAAGGGACCGCATCGTTTACGCGGACAAAAGTGCTGTTGCCTTGATTGCGCAGTATGGCATGGTCTGCTCCGAGAGAAGTATAAAGCAGGTCCAATCGGCCATCGTTGTCAAAATCTGTAAAAATAGCCTGTACGCCCAGCCCTGTACTGCTGAGTGCTGTTGGAATACCGCTGTTGTTGGTAATATTGGTGAAGGTGCCGTTGCCATTGTTGCGGTAAAGCGCGTTGGGGATATCGTGGTTGATGATAAATGCATCAAAATCGCCATCGTTGTCAATGTCTCCAAAGGCGGTGGCGATACTTTGGCCTAGGGGCAGCAGACCTGAAAAGGCAGCTACTTCCGTGAAGTCGTCATCATCATCATTACGGAACAGCAAGTTGAGGCGCCGGCCGTCGCTCGCATCCGTTACGCCCAGCCGGTATTTCGAAATATACAAGTCAGCCGCTCCGTCGTTGTTATAGTCGGTCCATACCGTACCATAGTTGCCGGAGTTGTCAGAAGGGGCGCTTGAAACCGGATTAATGAGGTTGTAGTCCAGGGAGAAGTTGTTATTGCCCAGGTTCCGGAAAGGCGCACTCAGCCCATCCTGATGCGCGGCAAATAAATCGAGGTCGCCATCATTGTCAATATCTACCATGTTGACGCCCTGCAGGAAATAGTTGCCGGGGTCAATCAGCAGGGCGGTGTAGTCCGTACCGTCATCATTAGCCAGAAACAACCGAAGTGCATTGTAGGTCCCGCCGGTGAGGATGTCGTTGTAACCATTGCCGTCCACGTCTCCTATGGCGATGCCGTTGGAAGGGTTGTTGAGGGATTGCACATAGAAACTGTTGTAAAACGGTGTATTGGCCTGTTGGTACTCAATGTACAGCTCCTGACGGTTGTCGAGGATGATGAGGTCTTCGAGCCCGTCGCCATTCATGTCTGCTGCTGCCATAGGCGAGCCGGACAGTAAGCCAACGTTGTCGAGGTACTGGGTAGAGTCAAGGAAGCTGATCTGCCCCCAGCTGGGCAGTGCCATTCCAAGGCAGGCGAGGAGTAAAATTTTTCTCATAGGATTACATTACATTGCAGCAAACCTGAACAGGTCTGCTATCGTTTGGGATTATCCGCCTTCAGTTAGAGTGTGCTGGGGTTTCGGTTTGCTGGTTTGCAGACCGATTCCCAAATTCTCAACACCCTCTTAATATCGTAATAAGAGCGTATAAAGTTACGTAAGTTTGGGGAAAGTTGGGAAAAAAGAGCCGGACTGTTTGAATAAGCCCGCAATAAGGTGTTTGCCCTAATATATTGAAAGGGCGAACGATTATGGTTTAATGAAAATTAAATATGAAGGTCGTTTGGTGACAAAGCTGAGACCTGACAACACTTGGTAGATGGTCCCGGAAGCATTGGGTTGCTCGTCGCTTAACGCCTTTCAGCGCTCAGCCCAGGGTCTGGACAATACTCACCTCACCTCTTTGCCCCGCTGGGAGCAACAGGTAGGTAACTCCAAAATCCAGAGACTCTCCCCGCGCCGTCAGGTGCGGAATGTGAAGCTGTCCTTCATGCAAGATAAAAGTCAGGCGCACGCTCCTTGACCCGGAACACGCGAAGCTTTTTACAAGAACAAAGACCGCATGAAGTCTAGTATTGCGCCGTATAACCGGAATATGAACAACGGGTAAGCCAGTAAGCCCAAGGAAGGTTGAGCGCCTGCGCGATGGCCAAGCTATTCTTCCCTCCGGCAGACCCAGCGTGGGCTCAACCTCTACCTCTTTGAACCTCAATACTTTAATGCCACCTGACCGGGCTAGATGTTGCCGTGCGCCCAGTCAAAGCGGGGTACAAAAGAGGGCGCAAGCTCGCGCAATCGGCTGATGCGGTCCTCGATCTCCGGGTGGGAGCTGAATATCGTGGGCACCTTCAGCCTGCGCGGAGCGTTGAAACGTGCGAACCATCCGCCCTGATTGAAATAATCCAGCTTTTCCAGTGCATCCGCGAGGGCGTTGGGGTCGCCCGTCAGGCGTGCCGCTTCCAGGTCAGCTTCGTATTCCCGGTTGCGCGAAAAGGCTTGTACCATCAGGGCTACCACTATAGGCGCGAAAAGCAGCAGGGCTATAGCGGTCCAGGAGACCGTAGCTTCCCCCATCAGGAATAGGGGCAAATTGATGAACAGCAGCAGCTGCCCAAAGAGCGAGAAAAAACGGGTATAGCGGCTGAAGAGGTTGACCATAGACTTCAACTGCAAGTCATTATTCCGGATATGGCTGATCTCATGGGCCAGAATACCGGAGAGCTCCCTAAGGTCCATACGGTACAACAGGCCTTGTGTCACTGCAATGGCGGGATCTTTTTTGCTGCCTGTCGCAAAGGCATTCAAACTGTTGCTCGGTACGTAGTAAAGCTTAGGCGCGGCGGGTAGTTTGGCACGGCGGGCTAGTTTCTTGACCAGTTGGTGCAAGGCAGGGGCCTGTTGCTCCGGCAGTGCCCGCCCGCCTTGAAACCGCATAATCATCTGGCTCGATACCCTTGTGCTCATCCTCAGGGTGATGAGGCCCAAAGCCCCTGCCCACAGCATGCCGGTAAACCCAAAAAGGATGTAACCCAGAGCTAGTACCAATGCCAGCATACCTGTAAAGAGTCCGGCAGCCCGGAGTACATTCCGGTATTTCTGATTTTTATATTGCGCTTCACTCATTGTTCATGGTCATGGTTCTCTTGCAGAACCGCAAAACCAGTACCATGTGAGAAAAGCTGCCAGAATGACTGCTTGCTCGGTGGCTCGCTGTCATTCTGGCGGTTATTGGCTCAGATGTATTGATTAATGATGTTCTCGAAGTATTCCTGCCGGCCACTGTGTGGTACGTGTTTGATGTTGTGCCGTGCAATGCGGTCCAGGTCTTCAAGGCTGAGCTCACCGGCTTCAAAAGCTTTGCCCTCACTGTGGTCAAAGGAGGAGTAGCGGTCCTTTCGCAACTGACGGTAGTGGGACTCCCGCAGGATTCGGTCCGCAGCAATGAGGGCACGGGCAAATACGTCCATTCCTCCGATATGGGCATGGAAAAGGTCAGCTAAATCCGTACTGTTGCGGCGCGTCTTGGCGTCGAAATTGATACCGCCGCCCTGTAAGCCCCCGGCTTCCAGAATGACGAGCAGGGCTTCGGTGACTTCGTAGATATTGACCGGGAACTGATCGGTATCCCAGCCATTCTGATAATCGCCCCGATTGGCATCAATACTGCCGAGCAGCCCGGCATCGGCGGCCACCTGCAGTTCGTGTTGGAAAGTGTGCAGGGCGAGGGTGGCGTGGTTGACCTCCACGTTGATTTTGAAGTCGTCTGCCAACCCGTTAGCCCGCAGGAAGCCGGTGACGGTGGCGGCATCGAAATCATATTGGTGTTTGGTGGGCTCCATCGGTTTGGGCTCTATGAAGAAGTTGCCTTCGAAGCCTTGCTTTCGGGCATAGTCTTTGGCCGTGTGCAGGAAGGCGGCCATGTGCTCCAGTTCCCGCTTCATATTGGTGTTCAGCAGGGAGAAGTAACCTTCCCGGCCACCCCAGAAGACGTAGTTCTCGCCCCCCAGTTTGATGGTGGCATCCAGGGCCATTTTGACTTGTGCGCCGGCGTGAGCTACTACGGCGAAGTCAGGGTTGGTCGCTGCACCGTTCATGTACCGGGGGTGAGAAAATAAATTGGCGCTACCCCAAAGCAAACCTACCCCGCAGGCGTCCATTTTTGCTTTCGCGTAATCGGTAATGGCATCCAGCCGCTTTTCGAATTCCACGAGGCTGTCCCCTTCGTCAATCAGGTCTACATCGTGGAAACAAAAGAAAGGGATGTTCATTTTGGTGATAAACTCGAAAGCAGCATCCATTTTATCTTTGGCGCGCAGCAGGGGGTCGGCCGCTTCATCCCAGGGGAACTGTTTAGTGCCCGGTCCGAACGGGTCGCTTCCAGTATTGCAGAAGCTGTGCCAGTAGGCTACCGCAAACCGGAAGTGCTCCCTCATGGTTTTTCCGGCAACTAGACGGTCTTCATCGTAGTATTTGAAAGCCAGAGGGTTATCTGATTCCGGCCCTTCGTAGGCAATCTGAGGAATGCCTTTGAAGTATTCTTTTTGTCCTTTGATCACTTTCATGGTGTAATGGTTTTTTGTAAAGCCTTTTCCCAGGTGCTGTAGGCCGCCTGATAGGCATCATTATCGGAAGATTGAGGCAGGTATTGCCCCACTTTTTTCAGGTTGTGATGGATATCGCTAAGGTTCTCCCAGTGCCCGGCACCTACGGCTGCTGCCTGTGCAGCGCCAATAGCTCCGGTGGTTTCCATCACCTCAATGGTGCAACCGCTGAGGCTGGCAACTGTATGGCTAAAGATGGCTGACTGAAAGAGGTTGTCATTCCCTACACGGATTACCTCCATTTGCAGCCCCATATCCCTCAGGATTTGCATGCCGTAAATGAAGGAAAAGGCGATCCCTTCCAGCCCGGCCCGCAGCAGGTGGGCTTGGCTATGCCTGTTAAAATCGAGCCCCAGCATCTGAGCGCCCACCTGCCGGTCATTGAGGATACGCTCTGCTCCATTACCAAAGGGGAGAGCGGTCAGCCCGTCTGCGCCAATCGGGGCTTTTGCTGCTTCTGCCTCCAGGGTTTCATAAGGTGTTCCGGGGGCCAGCATTTTGCGGAGCCAACTGTACTGTATGCCGGTGCCGTTGATGCACATGAGTACCCCGATATGCGGCGCTTCCGGCCGGTAGTTGACATGCGCGAAGCCGTTGACCCGGCTCTGTGGGTCGAATAGCGGTTGGTCCGTTACGGCATAGACCACCCCGGATGTGCCGCCAGTGGCAGCAACTTCTCCAGGCTTGAGCACCCCCAGGGAAAGGGCATTATTGGGTTGGTCACCTGCCCGGTAGGCGATGGGCGTGCCGGGGGCCAGCCCCAGCTCCTTTGCAGCCACTTCGCTCAGCTCGCTTTGCACCCCGATGGTGGGGACGAGTTCAGGCAGCAGGGCCGCATCAATTTCGTAAGCCTTCAGTACATCACGGGCTACCTGCCTTTCGGCAAAATCCCACAGAATACCTTCGGATAACCCAGTGATGGTGGTCTGAATGCCACCACTCATACGCATGGCAATGTAATCGCCGGGCAACATCATTTTCCGTACCCTGGAGTAGCATTCCGGCTCCTGCTGCTGCACCCATCTGAGCTTGGATGCGGTAAAATTACCAGGGCTGTTGAGCAGGTGCTTCAGGGCGCGTTCCTGCCCGATGGCTTCCAGGCCGGCCTGCCCGGTCGCTACCGCCCGGCTGTCACACCAAATGATGGATGGCCGGACCACCTGATGCTGTTCATCAACGAGCACCAGGCCGTGCATCTGATAGGCAATGCCAATACTGCCGATTTCCGGTCCGCTGACGCCGGTTTGTTCCAGCAGCCGCTGCGTAGCCTTTTGAATGCAAGCCCACCAAAACTCCGGGTCTTGTTCCGCCCAGCCGGGCTGCGGCGCCTGAATCGGCATCTCCTGCTCCGGGTAGGCACTCCGGCCTACGGCTGAGCCATTCGACAGGCGGATCAGAGCGGCCTTTACGGAGGAACTGCCCAGGTCATAGCCAATACTGTAGTGCGGTTGGTTCATGGGTTATTGCTTTTGTTGGTTGAGCCACTCGTTCTGCCGGTCATAGTGGATATTGTCTGCCGGGGCGCTCACCTTTAATACCGGTGGAAGGGTTCCCAGGGAAGTCTGGAAATTTTCCATCGCCTGAAGCAGCTCCGCTACTTTTTCCGGATGCTTCGGCAAGAGGTTGTTTTTTTCGCTTCTGTCCGTTTTGAGATTGAAAAGCAGCGTGTCGTGAGCAGGTACGCCAGCACGCCAGGGCTTAAATTCATTACCGGGATAGGGCATTTTTATTTTCCAGTCTCCCTTTCGGAAGGCCCGGAGTTCACCATTATAGTAATAAGCCAGGGTGCGTTCACCAAGCGGCTTTTTCTTCAAAAGGTGTGCAGATATATCCTGCCCGTCTATCGGGCGGTCGTCAGGAAGCGTACCGCCCGCCAGTGTGACCAGGGTAGGGAAGAGGTCAATCGTACTAACCAGCTCCTCGCTTTCCATTGGGGCAACCTGCCCTTTCCACTGTATGATGCCCGGTACGCGCATGCCGCCTTCGAAGGTGAATTGTTTGCCCTCCCGAAGCGGTCCGGCGGAGCCTCCGTTGGGGCCAAAGGCAAGCCACGGACCATTGTCGCTGGTGAAAATGACGATGGTTTCTTCATCCAGCCCTTCCTCCTTTAGTTTGTTCAGGATTTGCCCCACGCTCCAGTCGATTTCCTCAACCACATCACCGTACAAGCCCCGGGGGCTCTTCCCTTCGAAGTCTTCAGAGGCATACAGAGGTACATGCGGCATAGAGTGGGCCACGTACAGGAAAAAGGGCGATCCTGCCTTCCGGTCAATGAAGTCCAGTGCCTTTTCAGTGTAGGTACGTGTCGTATAACGCTGATCCACTTCGTCTTCCACTACTTCATTGCTATCGAGGTAGACTACAGCCTCCATATCATTGCTGTACGGAATGCCAAAGTATTCGTCAAATCCTTGCTGTAACGGTAGGTAGCGGTGGTGATGCCCGAGGTGCCATTTGCCTACGCAGCTTGTAGCGTAGCCCTGCTCTTTTAGGGCCTCTGCCAAGGTGATTTCCTCCGGTGCCATGCCGGTCCAGCTTTCCGGGAAGAACACCGACTGTATACCCATGCGGATGGGGTGTCGTCCGGTGAGCAGGCCCGCCCGGGAAGGGCTGCAGACTGGAGAGATAGAGTAAAACTCCGTAAAGCGGGCCCCTTTCGCGGCCATTTGGTCCAGGTTCGGTGTCCGGATGACTGTATTACCGTAGCAGCCCAGGTCGCCGTAGCCCAGGTCATCGGTGAAAATTAAAACCACATTGGGCTTTTCCGGTGGGGTTTCGCCGGTAAAAGCGGAGAAGGACAGTAATGCCCCAACCGTCACCAGGAAGCAAAGAACTGTCGAGCGTGAATTTGGCATAGGCGTAAATTTGAAAAGCCTTAATTTAAAGAAATGCGGGCAGTGGCCGGGTATGTCCGCTTAGTTTTTTTCGGCTATTAGCAAAACGGCATCAGCAGGTATCCAGCCGGGCTTGCCATGGGTTTGTACCCTGACTTTTACGGTGTCGCCTGCGCTAAAGTCGCGGTAGGGCAGTTCCAGCCATTCCCGGTCGCGCTCGCTCAGGCTGAAGGTTTCCCTTGCTTTTTTCTCCCCATAAGTGGTTTGGATGTGGATGCTGTCCGCCCAGGGGGCAGGCTTCATCGGTTGCGGGATGTAGTAGGCGACTTTGTAGCGCCCGCTCCGTTCCACCGGCAGTATAAATTCAGCGGAGGCCCCTGTTACCTCATTATTCGTAATCAGGGCATATTTTTTGTAACGGCCGCCCAGGTTATGCTGCTCCCAATCCCCGGTAATTGCGGCCCGCCCTTCATCTTCATTATCGGAAAGGATATCGGGCAGGGTGCCGTCCAGGAAAGGGTCTTCTTCAAGCTTTTTTTGCAGTTTTGGAATGTCGATTTCCTGTACGCTGCTTCGCTGATCGATAGCCATTGATGCGGCCACAGCTGCTGTTTGACCCAGTACCATAAAGACCGGCTCCATACGGATAGAACCGTAGGCAATATGGGAAGCAGACAGGCAAACCGGGACCAACAGATTGGTGCACTCTTCCTGTTTGGGGGTTAGAGCATGGTAGGCAATGGGGTAGGGCGGGAAGCCTCCCACCTGCACATCTCCTTCATTGCGTACCATGGCTTTGCCATTCTCATAAACCACTACGCGCTGACAATTGTGGGAATCCATATTGTAGGCGGCCATGCCAATCGCACCCGGTGCAATGCTGTCTCCCCGGCAGTGGTGCTCGGTCATCACATATTCGCTAATCATACGGCGGGCTTCCCGGATATAAAGCTTGTAGGGGAAGTAGTTGTTGTCAGTGAATTCATCTTTGGCCCAGCCCCAGGCACTCATTTCCGACCGAATTTCAGGAGTTATGCCTGGATCGTTGCTGAGGAAGTACAACAGCCCCCGGATGTAAGCCTCATGTTCCGATTCGATGACCGTCCGTTGCTCGTAGCTGCCCTCCGGATAATCGTAATTCGCGCCGATCATATCTGTGGAAAAGGGGCCTTTATTATTGACATCCGTTTTTCCATTCGGCATGTGCACAATGCGCAGGTAGAACCAGCCTAGCTTTTGTTGCCAGCCGATGCCATCCCTGGCCTGTATGAGGCGCCTTAATAATTCATACTTTGTAGAGTCGTAATCAGCAGGGCGCTCGAAGGGCACCTGATTGGTCGTGTCCTGTGTCAGGCATAGCCGGTAGTTGTACGCTTGTATTTTTTTATCGCCCGAGCCTTGTTCTGCTACCGCTTCGGGGCTGATGCCCCAACATAGCCCGCTTGTAGAATCGCCTTCGATGCGGTAAGGATCCACAAAGATGGTTTCCTTGCTGTTGGGCGGGAATTGGTTGTCATCCAGTAGTTGGACGCCGTTAAGGGTCTCACCATAAAGGCTGTTGGGCTCCCGGCCGGTGGTGTGGGAAACGCCGGCCATAGCCAGTAGGTCCCCTACGTAGGTGGCATCGATAAACTGACGCGCTTTCACGGTCCGCGTTGGAAAATCTGTTTTACCGGCGTCTTCCACGGTAATTTCCTGGATTTCGGTACCTTTTTTACTCAGTTTAGTCAAGCGGTGTTCATACCAGACTTCCACATTTACCTCCCGGATATAATCCTGGAAAACTTTTTCTGCTTTGTGTGGCTCAAACGTCCAGGCTTCCATCCGGTCATATTCGTCCCCTAAACGGCGGTAGAAATCCCGGCTCAGCCCGGTTACGGCATACTTGTTGCCAATGTCTGTGGCGCCCAGCCCGCCGGAACTTAGCCCGCCTAAATGGCGGTCCGGAGCAATTAACAGAACACTTTTGCCCATTTTGGCCGCTGCATAGGCTGCTATGACACCCGCCGAAGAACCACCGTATACGCAGATGTCATAATCATAGGCATTGGTATTTGCGGGCTCTTCGCAGCCAACAAAAAGAGCAAGGGAAAGTAAAAGGAGAAAAGCGTATCTTTTTGGCATATCATCTATCGTTTTTGGCGAACGGAAGGCATCTGAGCATCCACTTCTGTCCGCCAGTTTTTAAGTTGGGTATAAAGCTGATCTTTGATTTCCGGGAGTGAGTCTGCCAAATTGTGGGATTCGCCCGGATCGTGCCCCAGATCATACAATTCAAGCGCTCCTGCCTGTTCGAGTAGTGCCTTTTGGTGCCACTCGACCAGCTTGTAGCGGCCACTTCGGACCGCACTTGCCGGGCGCATGCCGGAGCCCCGATGATAGTGGGGGTAGTGCCAGAAAAGTGGCCGGGATTCCAGGCTATCAGTCGCCCCTCTTAGCAAAGGAAGCAGGTTTTGTCCGTCCAGTTCCAGGTGGTCAACCGGGGCTTGGGCTATCGCCGCCAGAGTAGGATACAGATCCATTGAAGTCATCAGCTCATCAGTAGTATGGCCTTCAGCAATCTTGCCAGGCCAGCGCAAAATGAGCGGCACGCGGATGCCCCCTTCGTACAGCCAGCCTTTGCCCGCCCGGAAAGGGGCCTGATCGGCATACGTGGACTTGCCACCGTTGTCAGAGTAGAAAATCACCAGCGTCTCTTCCTCCAGCCTCAGGTCATCAAGGGTGCGGAGGACTTTCCCTACGCCATCATCCAGGCGCTCGGTCATTGCTGCGATTACGGGATCTACGCCATGCCTTTCCTGCGTACTATCTCTGGCAAAGCGCTGCACCCGCTCTGCACTTTCCATGATTGGGTCATGAATGGCGTTATGGCTGAGGTAGAGGAAAAAGGTGCTGTCGCGGTTGCGCTGCAGAAATTCCATTGCCCGGGTGGTAATGGTGTCTACATTATGCGGATCGGCTTCGGCATCGGTCTCTGCCCCCGGCTTGTAGGTGATCAGTTGCTCGTCGAAGCCCTGTTGCAAGGGATTGTGGCTTGTACTCACCGGAGGACGCTTGTCTTTGCTTAAGTGCCATTTACCAAAGTGAGCGGTGCGGTAGCCCGATTGGCGGAGGGTTTCGGCAAGGGTCTGCACCTCCAGCGGGAGGAACTTCTGCCAGTCCGGCTGCTCCAGCAGGCTGTCCGGGAAAGCCTCTCCCTTCAGGAAGTCCGTCAGGTGCAGCCGTGCCGGGTATTGCCCGCTCATAATGGCTGCCCGGGTAGGGGAACAGACCGCCGCTGCCGCATACGCTTGTGTGAAACGCATACCCTCGGCAGCCAGCTGATTGATATTTGGGGTACGGTAAGCGGCTCCACCGTAACAGCCTAATTGGCTCCAGCCCAGGTCATCAGCCAGGATGAAGACGATGTTGGGTGGCTTCGATTGGTCGGCAGGGGACTGACACCCCGTAATTGTAAAAAGGGCAAGACACCCTATCCAAATCCAATGTATTTGCATCAGTAACCCATTTTTTCCAGTTCACGGCGGTGCACCACGTCCACCTGATTGGCCCATTTACGATAATCGGCTTGGAGTTCCTCCACCTTTTCCGGATATCGGCTGCTCAAATCATTTTGCTCAGTCCGGTCCTCGGGGATGTGGTACAACGCCCACTGATCGTCCGGGTAAGCAGAGACTAGTTTCCAGGGGCCTTTTCTTACGGCACGGTTGCCGCGGTGTTCCCAGAAGAGCGTTTCGTGTCCTTCCCGGTTTTCTCCCCGCAGCAGGTTCACAAAGCTTTTGCCTTGTAATGGGGTCAGGGCATTGCCCCTCAGGCTGTCCGGATAAGGCACCTGCGCCAGCTCCAGGCAGGTGGGCACGATGTCCATTATATGAACCACCTGCGTGTCGATGCCGGGCTCCGGAATGAGCTTTGGGTAATGGGCAATGAGTGGCGAGGAGATCCCGCCTTCGTGCACCCAGTGCTTGTACATCCGGAAGGGCGTATTGCTGACGTTGGCCCATGCGCGGCCCAGCGATTCATAGGAACCAGGGCCGCCGACCGGGCCTTTGAGCTTGCTATAGCTGCCCCAGAGCCCGGTTTCCTCGTGGCTGCCGCCGTTATCTGACAGGAAGAGGATGAGCGTATTGTCCAGTGCACCCTTTTCTTCCAGTTTGGCGATGATTTGCCCTACGCCCTCATCCAGGATTTCGAGCTGAGCGGCATAAATGGCCATTTTGAGGTCGAGGCTGTCCTTTTGGGCATCCGATAGGGCAGACCAGTCAGGCACTTGTTCATCCGGTGGGCTTAGTTCGAGGTGTTGAGGCAAAATGCCCTTTTCCTGCATTACCTTCAACCGGTTTTGCCGGTGGGCTCCCAGGCCAAGCTTGAACTGGCCAATGTATTTTTCATAAGCAGAGCGGGGCGCCTGAAGCGGGAAGTGCGGGGCAATATGTGCCAGGTAAAGGAAAAACGGAGCCTCCTTAGCTAAGGCCTGATCCACAAAGCGCACAGCGTATTCGTTGAAGGCATGGGTGGTATAGTAGGAGCTGTCCGGCTCAAGGATGCTGTCATTGAGCACGACGTGCCGCTTTTTGTGGAAAGGGTAGAAATACACGCCTCCACCCTCCGGGATGCCGTAGAACTGGTCGAAACCCCGCTTGTTAGGCCAATTTTCCGGTGCGCTGCCCAGGTGCCACTTGCCAGACATAAACGTTTGGTAACCGGCGGGTTGCAGTAGTTCAGCTAAGGTAGCACATTGGTCATTCAACCGGCCCCTGTACGCCGGCAGCTGAAAATCGCTGGTCATTTCGCCCACGCCTGCCTGATGCTGATACAGTCCGGTCAGCAGTGCCGCCCGGCTGGGGCAGCAACGGGAAGTATTGTAAAACTGTGAAAACATAATCCCGTCTTCCGCCAGCCGGTCCAGGTTGGGTGTACGGATGCGGGATCCAAACCATCCCAGATCGGAATACCCCATGTCATCGGCCATGATGAGCAGGATGTTCGGGCGGTCGTTTACCTCCGTTTCCTTTGAATTTTGTGCGCAACCCATCAGCAACCAAAGGCTTAATAGGATGAGGGTGAACCGGTACAACTGCATGAACTTACTTTTTCAGGTTTAGGGTCAGGCTGACCGGGGCAGGTATGCCAAGCGCTTTTGAACGCGCTGTAGGTACTGCACCACTAGCATAGAGCTGTACCGGGCCCTCAGGCAAATAGGCTTTACCCGATTCATCGTAAAGCTGCAGGTCACTGGCTTTCACCTCAAATTGTACGGTCTTGGTTTGTCCGGGCGCGAGGTAGACTCTTTTCACACCTTTGAGGTCAAACAGCGGGGCGGCGTCACCGGCTTCCGGCCAGCTGGCATAGAGCTGCACGACTTCTTCGGCACCGGTTTGCCCGGTGTTACTTACGGTAGCAGAAATGGTGGTGCGTTCTCCACTGCTCAGATTTGTGGAGCCAGCAGAGATGGACTCGTATTCAAAGGTCGTATAGCTCAGCCCATAGCCGAATGGGTACAGGGGTTCTGCTTTCATATAGCGGTAGGTACGCCCGGCCATACCGTAGTCTTCGTAGGGTGGGAGTTGGTCCAGCGATTTGGGGAAAGTGATAGGCAATCGCCCTGAGGGAGAGGCCTCTCCAAAGATCAAATCTGCCACAGCTGAGCCGCCTTCCTCACCCGGGTACCACACCCAAAGTATGGCATCCACGAGGTCTTCGACTTCCGCCAGAGAGACAGGGCTGCCACCAGTTACTACCAGGATGATTGGGGTATCTCCCCGGCTGCGGAGGGTTTTCAAGAACTCAATTTGATTAGCAGGGAGCCCCAGCTCAGTCCGGTCGCCTTTGTGGGCGGAGGCAATGGATTCCCCTTCTTCCCCTTCGATCAAGCCGGAAATGCCCATGACGGCTACCACGGCATCAAGGCTCATGGCGCTGCCGGTGACCCAGTCTACGGGGTTGGCGTTATCCTGATAGGGGCGGACCCCGTATTTATAAAATACCTTGGTGCCTATACCGATTTTATTGGTGATGCCTTCCAGTACGGTTACGGCATTACTGGTCACGCCGTAGTAATTCGCCAGCAGTATGTCTGTGCTTGCTGCGTGTGGGCCAACTACAGCGATGCTCTCCAGGTTGCGGGAAAGCGGCAGAATTCCGTCGTTTTTTAGCAGGACCATGGACTGACGCGCGGCCTCACGGGAAAGCGCACGGTGCTCGGGGCTGTTGACGACTTCCGGGGAAATCTCATCAAAAGGGTTGCTGCCCGCCGGATCGAAAAGGCCGAGCCTGAACCGGGTGCGCCAGAGGGTTTTGAGGGTTTGGTCCACCAGGTCTTCGGTAACGAGCCCCCGCTCGACGGCTTGTTGCAGCCCTTTGGCATAGGTGCCGCCGCAGTTGACATCAACACCAGCTTCCAGGGCGAGCGCAGCCGATTCCACGACGTCTTTGGTAATGTTATGCCCACTGTGGAAGTCGGTCAGGGCACCGCAGTCAGATACCATGTGCCCTTTGAACCCCCACTCCTCCCGCAGAATTTCCTGAATCAGTTCGGGGCTGCCACAGCAGGGCTCGCCGTACACGCGGTTGTAGGCACACATGACGGCTTCCACTTTGGCTTCTTCCACCAGGCTTTGAAAGGCTGGCAGGTAGGTCTCCCGGAAATCTCTGCGGGAAGGTATGGCATCAAAAGAGTGGCGCAGTGCCTCCGGTCCGGAATGAACAGCGTAGTGCTTGGCACAGGCGGCCGTTTTGAGGTACTGCGGGTTGTTGCCCTGCAAGCCTCGTACGAAAGCACTACCGAGCAGGCCCGACAGATAAGGGTCCTCGCCGTAGGTTTCCTGCCCCCGGCCCCAGCGGGGGTCCCTGAAAATATTGATGTTGGGCGACCAAAAGGTGAGGCCGGCGTATTGGGCCCGAATGCCGCGCTGTAGAGCGGCGTTGTATTTGGCCCGTGCTTCATCAGAAATCGCATCCGCTACCTGATAAATCAGGTCTTCGTTGAAAGTCGCCGCCATGCCAATAGCTTGGGGGAAGACTGTGGCTTTCCCGTTGCGGGCAACACCATGCAGGGCTTCATTCCACCAATTGTAGGCGGGGATGCTCAGACGCGGGATCGCCGGTGCATCGTGCTGAAGCTGCAACACCTTTTCTTCCAGGGTGAGCCTGCCGACCGCATCGTCCAGGCGTTCTTTTATATCAAGGTCGGGATTGAGAAAGGGGTAGTTCTGCGCCAGTATGGGCATTTGGAGCAGTATCGTCAGTGTAGCCGTAAGGAGCAGGTATTTTTTCATGGTGCTAAAGTGGATTGGGTAGGGTAATCGTATTCGCTGAACCAGCAGCGCCTTTAAGGTAAAGAATGATTTGATCATCTTTAACTTCGATGCCATCAATATCGGTAGAATTTGGAGCCGGCAGCATAAAGCCAGCGAAGGATTTCTCCAACGTTTCCCCGGCATCGATGTATTCAAAAGAGAGTTGGCCCCGGAATCGGGTGTCTTGCATAATCAGCTGTTCGTAGGGTGCCCCGATGCCGGTGGTGCCGAATTCCAGGCCTTTGGCGGCAGGTTTCCCATCAGCGTAGTGGTTCCAGATGTTGATCCAGGGGTACTCAGACAGGCGCCAGATGTAGCCCAGGATCAGCCCCTGTTCGGGCTGCAGGGCAGCGACCCAGCCGTAGGTGGCGGTGTCTGGAAAAAGATGGGTGGTGACGTAATTTTCTTCCTCATCCGTCCGGCGCATATCAATAACCCTGCCGGTGGTGTCGGCAACGCCCTGCGGCCACTCATAGACCAGGCGGTGGGGGTCAGGCAGGGTAAATTTTTGGTTGAACCCGTGGGTGGCATTGGTGTGCACGGTCATGGCCGGAGACAGGAAAGGCGGGCCCAGGGTGATATGTTGAACTACATTGGTCGGACGGCTTAACGAAAAGGTATTGGTGAAACTTTCGCTCACCCTGAATACAGGCGCATTGGGCAGAAGGGAGACGGAACGTGCGACGACCATACCATCCAGAGGGGCTCCGGCGCTCATTTCAACCGCTGTTTCGGTTTGCTGACTGATGGACCAAAGGCTATTAGCAGGCTCTCCGTTATGCGGTATACCAGCAGCCATTTCACCTTCGGAAGGCTGCCCCCAACGGCCCAGACAAAGAAAGTGCCCCTGAAATGGAGCCCCGGATTTATTGTTTTCAGGCATTTGTTCGGCGGTGACGCCCCAGGTCAGTGGGTTGACCGGTTGTTCACTATGGACAATTTGGGTGAACGCCCCACCGTAGGCATCAATGGTAACCTGAAGCTGATCGTTGCTCAGTGTGATTGGCGTGCCCCCTGCTACCGGCTCTTCCTTTGCCTCTTCAGTACCTGGATTGCCGCAGCCCAGGGTAAGCATTGCCAGGCTGATGCCCAAAAGCCATTTTTTCATTTTTTTTGGTATTGTTGGTCTCTGTTTTGATGTGTGCAGCCAAACCTTTTTGTAACCCCGAAAAGCGCCTTCCGCTACGGGGATTTATATTGAGCCCCGGAAGATAGGTTACAACCTTATTATACTATACTCCCCCAACTAAGATTACCATATACTGCGCCTATGAATCTGCTTAGACTACTATTGTTTTTCGCTATTTTTTCCTGCCTACAACCGGTTGGGCTTTTCGGTCAGCTTATCCTGCCTGCTTTCTTCTCGGACGGAATGGTGTTGCAACGGGACACCGATATCAGAATATGGGGCAAGGCTGCACCCGGTAGTACCATTATTGTAAAGTGGCAGGGGAAGGCCTCAGAGATAAAAGCCGGCCGGTCCGGGCAGTGGACATTCGAGGACGCACCCCTGAGTGCCGGCGGGCCGCATACTTTACAGGTAAGCAATAGGAAAGAAACCATCACTGTTGAGGATATTTTGATTGGAGATGTGTGGATTTGTTCGGGGCAGTCCAATATGGAATGGCCGGTCAGCCGTTCGAACAACGCTGAGGCAGAAATAGAAGGATCTAATTATCCCGAGGTTCGCCTTTTCGACCTTCCCCGGCAACGGTCCTTTACCCCGCTGGAGTTTTTCAAGGAAAAAGCCACCTGGAAAAAAGCAGTAGGGGAGCATGTCGCTACTTTTTCTGCAGTCGCTTTCTTTTTCGGGCGTGAGATTCATTACGAGGAAGGGGTGCCAATCGGGTTGATAAGCACAAACTGGGGCGGAACAAATGTAGAAACCTGGACCAGCGGCCCAGGCCTTAAAGCGTTTCCTGATATATACTCCAGGGTGCAGTATATGAAAAACCAGCCGCGGACGATTGAAGAACTGGAGGAAGAACAAAAAACAGCGCTCAGGCAGTGGGAGGAGGCGTACTTCGAAAAATACAATCAGGGAGAAGACAATCGCTGGCCATCCGCTGGGTTGGATGATGCGGAATGGGATGAAATTGATCTTCCAAGGGACCTGCAAACCGTTGGATTAGGGGATTTTGACGGCGTGATTTGGTTCCGAAAGACCTTCACCATGCCGGAAGCATTAAGAGGAAAAGACTTGTTTTTGCGGCTGGGCTACATTGATGACTTTGATGAGGTTTGGATCAACGAGCGATCAATAGGCCGGACCAGCGATGTTAAATCATGGAGGTCTTACCCCGTATCTGCCAGTTTGTTTAATGAATTAGGGACGAATACGATTGCTGTAAAAATACTGCATAAAAGTGGGCATGGAGGATTGGTAGAAGAACGCAAAGATAAGTTTGGCCTGTCCCAAAGTCGTTATGAGGTTCTGGAAAGTGATTTGAGCCTGACTGTTGACTGGAAATACAAGGCTGCGGAAGAATTAGACACAGTCATTCCTGACCCTCCGGCTGGAGTAGCTCCCATAAAGCCGAATGACTACCCTTCTATGCTTTACAATGCCATGATCCATCCCTTTATCAGGCTACCCATTAAAGGCGCAATTTGGTATCAGGGCGAATCCAATGCCAGCCGGGCTTATGAATACCGGAAATTGTTCCCGAACATGATCACCGACTGGCGCAAACAATGGGGTCAGGAATTCCCTTTCTTCTGGGTACAACTGGCGAATTTCCGGGCACCAAAAGACAAGCCCGGAGACAGTGAATGGGCGGAACTAAGGGAAGCTCAAAGTTTAGCCTTAAAGCTTCCAAACTCAGGAATGGCCACGGCAATCGATATAGGCGAAGCGGATGATATCCATCCACGAAATAAACAAGAGGTTGGGCACCGGCTGGCCCTGGCGGCTTTAAAAGTGGCTTATGGCAGAGCTGTAACACATACCGGGCCCGTTTTTGAGTCTGCTGTATTCGGCGGGAAGGAAGTTACGCTCTCCTTCTCCGGCATCGGTTCCGGATTAACAGTAATGGATAAGGAGGGTATTCTTAAAGGGTTCTCCATTGCAGGAGCTGACAAGGTGTTTCATTGGGCACAGGCCAGGATTGCCGGCGATAAGGTCATTGTGCACTGCCCGGATGTTGAAGAACCCGTGGCCGTAAGATACGCATGGGCCGATAATCCGCACAATGCAAATTTGTATAATCAGGAAGGCCTGCCTGCCCTACCATTTCGGACCGACGATTGGCCGGGTATTACCATAGACAAAACTTTTAAACCACAATAAGACCATGAGTACTCATTTTAGATCCTACTATGCGACCAACCCCAGAGATTTTAAGGCATACGATACCCAACGGCTCAGGGAGGACTTTTTGCTTACCCCAATCATGGAGGATGGTACCGTGCAGCTCAATTATCTGCACTACGACCGGTTTATTGCCGGCGGCGCGGTCCCAACAGGCAAGCCGCTAAAGCTTGAAACCATTGATCCGCTGAAGGCCGACTATTTCCTGGAGCGCCGGGAGCTGGGCATCATCAATATTGGCGGTACAGGCACCGTCTCGGTGGATGGCACGGATTATGAACTGGGATACCGGGAAGCCCTCTACGTGGGGCGTGGTAATAAAGAAGTGGTTTTCAAAAGCAGTGATGCTGCAAAACCTGCGCATTTTTACCTGAATTCTACCCCGGCACACCATGCTTACCCCACTAAGAAAATCACGGAAGCGGATGCCGAAGTAGTGGAGCTGGGCTCTCTGGAAACCGCCAACCACCGGGTCATCCGCAAGCTGATCGTCAATAGCGTGGTGGAAGTATGCCAATTGCAGATGGGCATGACGCAGCTGAAAACCGGTAGTGTCTGGAATACCATGCCGGCCCATACTCATGATCGCCGCATGGAAGTGTATCTGTACTTTGAGCTGCCCGAAGATCAGGCTGCCTGCCACTTCCTCGGTGAACCCACAGAAACCCGCCATCTTTGGCTGCAGAACGAAGAAGCGGCCATCTCCCCGCCCTGGTCTATCCATGCCGGTTCAGGCACTACCAACTACACTTTTATCTGGGGTATGGCCGGTGAAAACCTAGACTACGGCGACATGGACAAATGCGCAATTACAGATTTGAAATAAAGATACATGAACCAATTATTTGATTTGACAGGAAAGGTTGCTCTGATTACCGGTGGCACCCACGGGCTCGGCATGGCGATGGCTATGGGGCTCGGTCAGGCCGGCGCTACATTGGTGATCAACGGGCATTCTTCTCAGGAAAAGATTGACAAAGCCCTGGAAGCCTACCGGGCAGAGGGCATCACAGCGCACGGCTACCTGTTTGATGTGACGCAGGAGGCGGCGGTAATGGATAGCGTTGCCAAAATCGAATCGGAAGTAGGCCCTATCGATATTCTCGTCAATAACGCCGGGATCATCAAACGCATCCCGCTCGTTGAGATGAGCGTAGAGGAATGGGATCAGGTCATTCGTACCGATCTGACAGGCGTGTTTATCATGTCGAAGCACGTCGTGAAAGGCATGATGGAGCGCGGTTCGGGCAAGATCATCAACATCTGCTCCATGATGAGCGAGCTCGGGCGTAGCACCGTGGGAGCCTACGCGGCAGCCAAGGGCGGCTTGAAAATGCTTACGCAAAATATGGCAACCGAATGGGCAAAGCACAATATTCAGGTGAATGGCATCGGGCCGGGCTACTTTGCGACGAGCCAAACGGCGCCCATCCGGGTAGACGGGCATCCATTCAATGATTTTATCATTCAGCGTACGCCTGCCGGGCGATGGGGCGATCCGGAAGACCTGGCCGGCACTGCCGTTTTCCTCGCAGCCCCGGCCAGCGATTTTATCAACGGTCAGGTGATTTACGTAGATGGCGGCATTTTGGCGACCATCGGCCGGCCCGCTAACGAGGCTTAGACTAAGCTTTTAAAGAACTGTTTTAAAAACCAATCGGGTATCCGGCGCAGCTTCGTCCACTGCAAATGGGTGCCCGATTTTCGTTTGGGCGGGTTGGGATTCCAGCTGAGCGAGGTAACGGCCGCAGAAGCCACGGAAAGTGACCTGCCCCTGCTCATTGGTGGTAGCTGTAGTCCGGGTTGTCCAGTCTTCGTGTATGCGCTGGCGTACCTTTTCGTACAGGGGCTTTAAGGTATGAGCCGAACCTGCTTTAGGGTAGAAAGTTATAGACATGCCCATAAACCCCCAAAAGTAAAAGGACTCCACTGCGGGGTGCCCGAATGCTACCGTCAGGTAGTCCATAACGTACTGATCGCGTAGGGACTCCGCTTCCTCTTCCGTTACATCTTCCTGTATTTTTGTTTCGCCCAGCGAGCGCCACTCTTCAGAGGACAGGATTTTTTCTTCCTGTCCACCGGGCATCAGGCTTTTGGTATGGGCCCAAAACTCTGTTATGCTAAGGGGCAGCCCGGCAGCGGCCATCTGATCATACAACTCGGTTTGCTCCGATGGGTTCAGCCAGCCGGTATGGCTTTGAAGGCCCAAGGTATTGGGCGAATGACCAGCATCCTGAAGTCGTTTAACCAACTCAAGGTAGCGTTGGCGTTGGCGCTGAGTGGTGACAGCTTCTCCGTGCTGATCCAGCAGCCCCGGTTTGTTGACCACTCCAATGCCATAGTCGTTGATGACGAATTTTGCTCCGGGCGATTCTTCCCGGCCCCAGCGGATTACTTTGGAAATGTAGTCCACAAGGTTGTCCATGCTTTCGGTATAGGGCCAGGTCCGGTTGGGCAGGTTCTTTGGGGCAGGCTCCCAGAGGGCTTCATTAACCACATCCCATAGTTTCACCTTCCCATCGTAGCGGGCCGTCAGGTTACGCACCCGGACCTCCACAAACTTCATAAAAGTCTCCGGGTCATATTTCTTTGCCCATTCCGGCACGGCTTTCGGGATAGACCAAAACAGGGGGTGCCCTTTGGCCGTTAGCCCATTGGCATTCGCCCAGTTGACGGATTCCTCAAAGCTTTCCAGTTTCAGGTCGCCCTGAAAGTCCATCGTTTTGGTGCCATAAGTCCGGGGGCGCTCCGTCCAGTAGACGGTGGTGTTCAGGCTGTTGAAGACGTCTTTAAAGCGTTTCCGGTAGTATTCCAGTCGGGTTTCCTGGCTTTGTCCTGCCCGGAACATATTGCTCATCGCCCAGTTGTTGTCGCCAAACAAGAACTGATGCTGTAATTGCGTAATGTCCACCTTTCGGTTGGTCAGGGGCTGCCCCCAGCGGTCTAGGAAGGTCAGCGTGACCGGCCGTTTACGTATTTGATCGATATTGGCCCGTGCCCGTTCCAGCGCGCTTTTGGAAGGGTGTTGGAAAAAGGCTGGCCCGTATTCCTGACGATGGTTGGATGCCATAGCGGGCAGAGGGGCTCCCAGTGTGGCAGCCCCCAGCCCGATACGGGATAATTGTCTGACAAATGATCGGCGGTTCAGTGGCATGGGTGTTATTTTCTTTTCAAGACTCTGACCTCATAGGGCGCCAGTTCCTGTTCTTCGCTGTAGGGTTTGCCGGTCAGGATATCGGTATATTTGCCTTTGGGCAGTTCTATAGTTTTGGGCTCAGCAGTGATATTATCGAGGATAAAACCTTCCTGTTTGCTGCCTTTTCTGTGCACAACGAGTGGTCCGGCATCTCCTTCGGCCAGTGGCTCAATGCCTTGTTCCTTAGCGTAGTGATGCAGCAATTGCCCCAGATGCTCCCGGCCGGGATCGGTCCCCATCAGAACGACCTTGCCCTTGCCCACCGTATTCTCGATGATGGCGGCTTCTTTGGCATGCATACCGTTAAGGTAGGTGGCAATGACCTGGCCATCCTCGGAGGATAAGGCTTCGGACCAAAGCCCGGCTTGCCCTTCCGGTAAGTCCAGAGGGCTGTTGTAAGCCATCTTCAGTGGAATTTCGGCTGGGCGCAGTTTGGTTCCGATTGGAATGCGGCTGTCGACTTCGATACCCGACCAATCGGCAAGATCACCCATGGCATGATCGGTGAAAGCCGTCCAGTATTCCGTTCGGTAGCCAGTCATGGGCCCGAGGATAAGCGTACCGCCATTTTCCACCCAGGTTTTGAGGCGGGCGCGGAGGTCATCGGAAATCATAGGCAGCAGCGGAAGGTAGAGCAATTTATAGCCCTCAAGGTCGGCGCCGGGCATGAGTACGTCCCGGTGCAGGTGCTGATCCTGCAACGCAAGGTAAAAGCGATACGTCCAATCGGTATAATACCTCAGGTCGTTAGCGTATTGCTCAATGCGGAGGCCCATATCTGCTTCGTGATCGTAGAAAATGCCTATTTCAGCCGGTGCAACGGGCGTGTTCAGGAGAAAGTCGCTGCTTTTTTGCAGGTCAGCCCCCAGTTGCTTCAAATCGTCGTAATTGGCAACCGGTTTGCCCCAGGCATTGAGGATGGAGCCGTGTGGCATCTCCTGCCCGGCCCGGTGCTGCCGCCATAGCCAGAAGATAGCGCCCTGTCCGCCGAGGGCATAGTTCATCCACAGGGCAGCATGCATACTGCCGTCGGGTTGGTGGAGGAACCAGGTGTTACCTTTGGCGCCACCACCAGAGTTGTTGGGGGCGGTTTCGAAGAGCCAGTGCATGCCTTTTTTATAGCCCCGCATGCGGTCGTAGTTGCTCAGTACCCGGTCGTAGGCCTCGAAACTGTGGTAGTTGTTGACGGCCATGTAGTCGAGGTCTTCAAATAAGTTTTCGTAATTGGTCGTTTGCCCGGGCATAGAGTCATGGGTGACCGGACGGTCAGAATACTTACGGATGGCCGCTAGCTGAAGGGCCTGGAAGTGAACTACGGATTCGGACTGGAAGCGCTTCCATTCCAGTTGCAGGCTGGGATGGTGCCAGGTCCAGTCACGAGGTAAGGGGATCTGATCAAACCGCTGATAGGTTTGGCTCCACAGGTCGGTGGCCCAGATTTGGTTGAGGTTTTCAATGGTACCGTACTTTTCGCGCAGCCAGTTTTGGAAGAGCACCTTTGTAGACTGACTGTAGTCAGGCTTCATACTTAGCTCATTGTCGGTTTGCCACCCGATGAGCGCCGGGTGGCTGCCGAGCGCTTTGGCCATTTCGGTAACGATACGGACTACGTAGTGCTGGTACACCTGATTGTTGTAGTCGTAGCTTTTGCGGGCACCATGGTACTTCCGGCGGCCGTCTTCGTCGAGCTGCCCGATCTCCGGGTGCTTTTCCCACAGCCAGGCGGGTGGGGTAGCGGTAGGGGTGCCGAGGATGACGGAGATACCATTCTCATGCAGTTCGTCCATGATGCTGCGCAGCCATTCGAAGTCATATTCCCCTTCCCGGGGCTCCATTTTTGACCAGGAGAATTCAGCCATACGGACCACGTTCATGGAAAGTTCCTTCATGTGGCGGATGTCCTCTGATACGCTTTCCCGGGGCCAGGTTTCCGGGTAGTAGGAGGCACCGTAGTAAATTTTATCTGCAGGAATGGCCTGGTCATCAGTTTCCTGGGCGCAGAGTAATAAGGGGAGCCCGGTAAAGAGCAGGCTCAGTAGGAGTGAATTGAATTTGAGCATTGGCAAATATTCCTTTTCGCAAAGGAGGCTTTTAGCTGTGCTCCGTAACCAGTAGACTTAACCGGACTTTCGGAGCCGGGTAGAGTCCCGGCAGATTAATTCTGTATCAAGCACCACTTTTTGGTGGATGTAGCTGCCGTTCTGATCAGAATTGATTTCTTCGATTAGCTTTTGCACCGCCAGTTGCCCCATTGCTTTACTGGGCTGCCGGATAGAGGTGACGGAAGGCTTCATGAATGCTGAGAAAGGCTCCTCTGAGAATCCAATCACACCTAGCTGTTCAGGCACTTTGATGCCCAGTTCTTCAGCGTGCGCAATGGTACTGATAGCCGTTAGGTTGTTGGCGGTAAAGATAGCATTGGGGCGTTCTTTAAGCTTCAGAAGCTCATCTGCAATTCGGGTACCATCCGCAAAGGAAAGATTGGAGCCGTATTTAATCCATTCCTGCTTTACCGGCAGCCCGGCCTCTTTCATGGCTTGTTGGAACCCTCTTAATCGGTCAGCGTACAACAATTGTTTAGTTGGGCCTGAGACATAGGCGATCTGAGTATACCCCTGATCAATAAGGTGCCGCGTCCCTTCAAATGCAGTCCGATAGTCATCGATGACAATTTTGGTCGTCCCTTTTAGAGAAGTTGTCACCCGGTCTACCAGAACCACTTTAATGCCTTGTTCTCTTGCTTTCTCAAAATGCTCAAAGGATTCCGTTTCTAGGGAAAGGGTGGCCACAATGCCTGCCACCCGGCTCGCAATAAGGGTATCCATGTACGTTTTTTCCCGCTCGTAGGAGTTGTTGGTTTGGCAAACGATCACGGAGTAGCCCTTTTCGAAAGCGGCCTCTTCAATGTTGTGTACGAGAGACGAAAGGAATTCCCGGTTGAGCTGGGGCACAATTACGCCGATAACCTTAGTCTGATTTGTGGAGAGGCTGGTTGCCAGTGCATTTTTTTGAAAACCAAGCTTCATCGCTGCAGCCTTTACTTTGGCTTTGGTCTTGGGGCTGATTCTGGCATCATCATTAAGGGCGCGGGAAACAGTAGAAATCGATACGCCAACTTCCGCTGCTACATCATAAATATTGATCCTGGTTTTTTTCTTCATTTGGCCGTCTTTTAGAACGTATGCTCCATCGATGAATTTCTTTAATCCGGGCTGTATCTAATTGTACGATTCTTAAAATATGCTTTTGTAAGTATGGCTCAGTAAAAATAGCTGATTTTTTCTAATGTAGAAAACAAGCGCTTGCGCACCATTGGCTTTATTCGTGTAAATGTTACACTAACAATCAATTTTATTAGAAAATAAGCGACACAAGCCAAACAGATATTTGTTCATGGAGTTTCAAGCAAATAAAAAGTTGTACAAGCGCTTGCATAAACGAAAACAGATTGCTAGATTTACGTCATCGTTCGGTAAAACACCGATTAAAGAAACCAAATTCGATAATTCACCACTTAGACCGAATTATGGAAAACCAAAACACATCCAACGTCCACCAAAACAATTGGGAGGCCTACTTAGAAGGCAACAATCAGGCTTTTGAAGACCTTTACCTTGCTTTTGCTGACCGACTGTACATTTACGGATGCAACCTGACCATAGATAATGCTTTGGTCGAAGATGCCATCCAGGAGATTTTCTGCAAACTCTATCAAAGGGATAAAGGCCTTATTGAGGTCAAAAACATCCGGAGTTACCTGTTTGTCGCACTGCGCAACCACATCCGCAAAAGCCTGAGCACAGACCGCAATCACGAAAAGCATCAGAAGCGTTACCAGTCTATGCAGCCCGTGAGCGAAGAGGTACCTGTACCATCCGTTGGTGGTGAGGGCAAGCCGCTGCAAGCACACGTACGAAAAGCAATTGATCAACTTCCTCCCCGCCAAAAGGAAGTTTTGTGCCTGCGGTTTTTTGAAGGCTTCGACTACTATGAGATTTCTGATATCATGAAAATCTCCTATCAGGTGGCCCGCAATTATGCCTCCCGGGGCATGAAACGCCTGCGGTCGCAGCTCTTTGCCGACCCGAAAGTTCAACAGGCAAGCGTGGCTTTGGCCAGTCACTAAGGGTGCTTTTGGTCATTAATTTTCATTCAGGCCTTCAAAAAGCAACTTTATTTTGATTACAGATAGCTGACTGATAAGAACCTTTGGTCAAGTTGATTATATAAATCAAGTTCTATCAGAGCTACAGGTAACATGACCAAGAATACTAACACCCCGATAACGACCGAACAGTTGCTGCACGATGACCGGTTTGTGCAGGCTGTTTTAGCAGGAAATACCGCCATTGAAGCCTATCAACAGCAGTATTTAAGTCATTTGGCGAATGCCGGTGCCGTCATCAATGATGCCAGGCGTACCATCCTGAGTATGCGTCAATATTATCAGAGCCAGTCACTATCATCAAAAACTAAAGAAGATCTTTTAAGAAAGATTCGGTCAAGTGGCCGAGTATAATTCAGTGTTTGAAATTTAATTCATTAACCTAACCGTCTAGCTTATGAAAAGCTTTACACTCCCATTGCTCTGCCTGATGCTATGCTTCAGTGCAGGAGCAGTACAAGCCAGGGGGGATGCCTATCCCGCTCACAGCCCTGGAAATGAAATATTAGCTGACTTCGTCCCGGAGGACGATGTCAAAGTCCAAGGTGTCGTCGTCGATAGTGAGGGAGAGCCTCTTATCGGCGTTAACGTCATTGAGAAAGGGAATCCAACGAATGGTACGATCACAGATGTAGATGGTGCCTTCGAATTAACGGTTGCCGATGATAACGCGACCCTGTTATTCACTTACATTGGCTACCAGAAAACAGAAATGCCCCTGAACGGGCAAACCAACATTAGTGTAACCCTCAAGTCAAGCGCTTCTGTATTGGATGAAGTAGTCGTGGTCGGCTATGGTACGCAAGTCAAGCGAGACATGCTTGGTGCGGTATCCTCTATTGAAGGCAAGGAGCTTACCGCTTTCAACGCCACTTCCATGGACCAATCCTTACAAGGCCTTGCAGCCGGTGTCCAGGTAACCGGTAGCTCCGGTGTTCCAGGTGCGCCCACCCGGGTACTGATTCGTGGTACAAACTCCCTATTTTCCGGTACGGAACCACTGTGGATTATCGATGGAATGATCCTGAGTGGCCAGGGTGGTGGCGAAATCGACGGCTTCGGCCGGAATGCCGGCGGTGCAACACCACTTAACCCTCTTTCTACGATTAACCCTAATGATATTGAGTCGGTTGAAGTCCTTAAAGATGCAGCTGCAACAGCCGTTTATGGCTCTCGTGGTGCAAACGGGGTAATTATCGTAACCACAAAATCGGGTAAGGGTGGAAAAGGAACCCTTGACTTGAATGTGAACTACGGTATTTCTGACGTGGTTCGTGGACCCAATGAAATTGGTTTCGTGGATGGTCCGACATGGTTGGCTTTGGCGGATGAGTCCCGTTTAAATGCAGGTCTTGCCGAATTTGACCCCAACGATGTTCTGTCTTCAGGTCGTGATCCCAATGCCGTCCTAACGCGCGATCAGCTTGCTGATGTCAACTACTTTGATGAAGTACTTCGGCAAGGTGCTTCAACGGACATCAACCTTTCCTCCTCACGGGCTACTGAGAATCTGAATTACTATATTTCCGGTAACTACCGCCGGGACGAGAGTATTCTGGTAGGAGATTTAATGGAGCGGATGTCATTGCGTTCCAACTTTGACTTCAAACCTTTGGAAAACCTTAGTATCGGCACCCGTATCCAGCTCAGCTATGTAAATCGGGAACGTGCACCAAACGGCGGTTCCCCGGGTGGAAATGCCAACATCGGTAATGGAGGGTATAACTTTGCTAATACTGGCATTATTCCGGTACTTCCTTTATTCCATCCAACAGTAACCGATCGTAATGGTAATCCTATTTTGTTTGATCCGCTTTCCGGACGAAATGTACGAGCTAACCTGAACCGGGCCAATTACATCAACGATCAGGACACTTACCGTGCAATCGGTGGCGTAAACGTGCAATACAATATTCCATTTGTTGAGGGATTGTCTATCCGTTCAGAACTGGCAGCGGATTTCCTTCACGCAAGTAATATCGAATGGGCCAATACCGTCATCCGAGAGGATAGTAAATATGGATTTGATAATGCTCAGACTTTCCAGCGTATTAATTATAACGCTTATCTTAACTATGATCGTCAGTTCGGCAGCTTGCACGCTATTAACCTTACAGCCGGTGCGGAATCTACAACAGAAGGTCAGCGCCGCCGCAACATCGAAGCGCAGCAGCTTTTCGGTACACAGCAGGAATTGAATCAGCCAGGCGATGTACAGCGTGTTACTGCGGGCTTCGGTGGCGAGCAATACTTCCGCGGATACTTTGGACGTCTGAACTATAAGTTTATGGACCGTTATATGGTGGGTGCCAGTTATCGTTACGATGGTTCCTCTATCTTTACGGAGGATTTCCGTTGGGGTAACTTCCTGGCCCTTTCTGCGGGCTGGGTAGTCTCTGACGAGCCTTTCCTGGTCAACAACGAAGTGATCAACTTCCTGAAGTTTCGGGGTAGTTTTGGTCAGACGGGTAACTCTGCCATCAGCCAGCAGGCTACCGCTACAACCTATGCTGCCTGGGGCCGCTACGGTGATACCGGTGCAGGTGACCTCCTGAGCTCAATTGCCAATACAGCCGTAACCTGGGAAACCACTGATGCTTATGATGTAGGTGCTGACTTTGAACTTTTCGAAGGCCGGGTAAGCGGTACAGTAAGCTACTATGTGCAGGACGTACGTGATATGCTTTTCCAAGTGCCAATCCCTCAATCCTCTGGACTTTTCAGCAGTGGGCCTACCATTTGGGATAACGTTGGTGATATGCAGAACAGTGGCTGGGAAGTGGAATTGAACACGGTAAATATTGACCGTGGCGATTTCCAGTGGAGAATGGGCATCAACTTTGCGACCAACCAAAATGAAGTTACCCGCCTCACAGGAGAAGAAGGCGAAATCTACAATGTGAACAATAATGCTTTGGTTACCCGCGAAGGGGATCCGGTCGGTTTTTTCCGCCTGGCCCGCTATGCTGGCGTAGACCCTCAGGGCGGATACGAGCTGATTGAAGAGATGGATTTGGAGCAGTTCGAAGCAACCGGCGAGCGTATAGCAACGGGTAATCTGATTCCCGCTACACGTTCCAATCTAGAGAGACACTTATTTGATTTGACGGACAAGAGCAGCCTTCCTACCTTCTTCGGTGGTTTCAATAACAGTTTCACCTACAAGAATTTTAGCTTGAGCGCATTGATCAGCTTTTCCGGCGGTAACTACATCTATGATGTGGCCAGGGAAAGTGCTGTATACGTGAATGATGCCAAACCCTACCGTGAGGAGATCGTAGGCAACTATTGGCAGAATCCGGGTGATGATGCTGAGTTCCCGGCGCTAAGCTGGAATCAGCGCTACGATGTGATTAACGAGGACGGCACCATTGAAGAAAATGTACGATTTGACCCTCGCCGATCTGGTCAGGCTCATGATAAGTACCTACAGAAAGGGGATTTTATCCGTATGCGTGCGCTGTCCTTTTTCTATAACTTACCACGAGGTGTTGCAGAGTCTCTGCGCATGCAGAATATCCGTCTTGGCTTTACAGGCAATAACCTGTTCACCATTACGGGTTATGAAGGCTACGATCCTGAGGTGGTTAACCTGGGTGGAAGTGCAGACCGTAACCTCGGACAGGGTTGGGCAGGCGTACAGCTGCCTCAGATTAAGTCCTATAACTTTAGCCTGAATGTTACTTTCTAAGATCACTAGGATTTCGGGGGAGTCAATCCCCCGATCCTTTTATTTTTTCGATTAAAACAATAAGCCATGAAAAGCTTTAAGATAAAAAACTGGTTTGTAGCGCTGCTGGTCCTTGGACTGGTCAGCTGCGATAACGAAGACTTTTTTGAATTGACCAATCCGCCGGAGGCCCCCTGGCAGTCGCTGGAAGAGCTGGAGAAAGCGCCAATCGGTGCTTACTATACCCTTTCGGGCAACGGCGGTTTCCGTGTAATGTTCTCTGCGGGCAGAATTGCCGGTGAGGCTTATGCTGATGGAATGAATCTGGCAAATACAGAGGAGGGTTTTCCTGTTGATGTTGATACGGAGGACATGTACAACCGTAACACTCCGGGAACCAGTATTGGGCTGTTTGACAATGGTATCTTCCGTAATGCTTATTTTGCTATTGGTCATGCCAACGGTGCATTAGACTTTATCGCCGCTAACGATGGGGTACCCTTCCCGGAGGAAGGTCCTGATGCCACCCACCGGATAGAAGGTGAGCTGCGCTTTGTGAGGGCATTTGCCTATTACTACCTGGCCAGAATTTACGCGCCAGTGTATCCCGACGATACACCGCGCCTTCCATTCCGGACCAATCAGGCCACCAACTTCGATGAGGCCAAGTCTTCTGCTATTGGATCTGCCAACGACATCTATGACTTTGTTGTAGCGGATCTTATTGAGGCTAAAAGGCTGTTGCCGGAACGTTATGATGCCGCCATCCATCCAGAGGCCTATGCCGATGGCCGTGCCAATAAGTTTGCAGCAGCGGCACTGCTGGCCAAGGTGTACTTCCATATGGGGATGTACGACGAAGCATTGGCTGAAGCTAACTTTGTTATCGAAGAGAACGGGGGGGACTATGATCTTTCGGAAGAGCCCCTTGAGGCCTTCAATAAGACTGGGCCGGTTCGTGGTAAGGAAGTGATCTGGTACTATGCTCTCTGGGCTGGTGACGGCCTCGGTGGCTCCAGTAACTGGAAGCACCCACGTCGCTTTGCCTGGTATAATGCCAGTCGAGAACGTGCGGGTGGATTAGAAGACAATGGTAGCCGCTTTATGGTTTGTAGTGATGCATTCCTCGAATCAGCAGGCTGGCAGAATGAGGATGGTACGGAAAGTGCAGATGCCGCTAATGATCTGCGTTACCAGCAGCTGTTTATACGCGTGCCAGCCGGTGAAGATCCTCGTTTTGAGCCTACGCGTGCCTACGTATGGAACGATAAATATTATAAGGCAGGGGATCGTTTAACCAATCTTCCTATCCTCCGCCTTGCAGATATCGTACTGCTGCGCGCATTCCTGCGTGCCGATGCAGGCGATAACGGTGGAGCTCGTGCCGACCTGAATAGTGTCCGCAATCGCGCAGGCCTTGATGACTACGATGGCAGCGATGCCGACCTGATCAATGCGATCCACAACGAGCGCTTCAAGGAAATGGCCTTCGAAGGGGACCGCTTCTGGTACCTGCAAGGGGCTCGCGTAGACATACCTGCCGGCGACCGTGGTGGCAGCGCCATTCCATGGGATAGCCCGCTGTACTCAGAAATTCCTGACTTTGAGATAGAACTCAACGACGGATTCTAGATAAGCTCTAAGAGATAGTTTCTTCATTGTTTTGAGTTTAGTTGATAGATTTTTGATGGGCTGATGGCATTGCTGTCAGCCCATCTTCATGAAATAGGGTGCTGTTCGTTTGCCCTGTAGCCCAGCTGTTGTTATTTTGAGCTGTTAATTTCGTTTGAAACATAAATAACATAGCGTGCCTTTAGGTACGCTATGTGGGTAAAATTTGGAGTCCCAGTGAAACCCGTGCCGTAGGTACGGAATGTGTGCTGTGATTTCGCTTTTACGTGTTCCACCAAAAGCTATTCCGGGTAGCTTGTCAGTCTCCGGGTACGAGCCTTGTTCTCGAAGTATTTTCATAAGAGTTTCCTCCTTGTTATTTTGGGCTACCAAATAAAAAACCAATGCCTATGTTCTCCACCATCCACCTCCGCGCCTTCGAAGGCTTTCTCAGTAACACTAGACATTTTTCAATAGAGATTGATTTTTTCAGCCTCCGCACGCCCCCTGCCCCCCTAACGCCTTCGCATCAGCTTCGGCGCTCGGAGAAGGCGGGAACCTCAGCGCGCAAAAACCAATCCCTTTTACTCATGAAATCCTGTTTATCTATTGGTTTGGGCTTCCTTATTACCCTGCTCCTGCTTTCCGGATGCAATAGCTCCGAATCTTCAGATACCGGAGCCGAAGCCTCTAATGATGATATAACGGAATTCGCCTCCTTAAGCGCTGACCAAACCGGCATCGATTTCGCCAATAACCTGCCGGAAGATGCCTACCGCAATATCATGCGTTATCAGTACTTCTACAACGGGGGTGGCGTTGCCATCGGCGATGTAAACGGGGACGGGCGGCCGGATGTCTGCTTTTCCTCCAATACCGCTGCGCCCCGCCTGTACCTCAATCAGGGAGGGATGAAATTCCGCGAAGCCAAAAACGCCGGGCTCGACCTGCCTGCCAAAGCCACCTGGAATACGGGTATTAGCATGGTGGATGTCAATGGAGACGGTCACCTAGATATTTACCTCTGCCGCTCAGGTAATCTGCAGCTGGCCAATCGCATGAACCTCCTCTACATCAATAAAGGGGACGGCACCTTCAAGGAGCGTGCGGCCCTGTTTGGGCTAAACGACCCGGGCTACTCCGTGCAGGCCAACTTCTTTGATTACGACAAGGATGGTGATCTCGATATGTACCTCGCCAACCACGGCATCAACTTTTACGGGCGCGACCCACAGGGCAAGGTGTCCAATGCTCCTGATCAGTACTCGGGAGATAAGCTCTACCGTAACGATGGCGACCGCTTCACCAACGTCACCAAAGAAGCTGGTATTTTGGAGCGGGCATACAGTTACGGGCTGGGTGTCGGCATCGGCGACCTGAATCAGGATGGCTGGGACGATATCTACGTGTCCAATGACTTCTTTGAGCACGATTATCTGTACTGGAATCAGGGCGACGGCACTTTCCGGGAAAGCATTAAAACGGCGGCTCGTCAGACTTCCTACTTCGGCATGGGCAATACGATCACCGATTTGAATAACGACCAACTGCTAGATATCATGGTGGTGGACATGACCGCCGAAGACCACTACCGCCGCCACGCCAATCTCGCCGGGCTGAGCTACGAAAAGTTTTGGGACTTTGTGGATAAGGGCTACCACTACCAATACATGTTCAACAGCCTCAATATCAACAACGGCAATGCCACCTTCAGCAATCAGGCGCAGCTGGCGGGTATCGCTCAGACCGACTGGAGCTGGGCACCGCTGGCAGCCGATTTCAATAACGATGGCCTGACCGACCTGTACATCACCAACGGGCTGCGCAAGGATGTCCTCAATCTCGACTTCATCAACAACATCGACAAGCGCTTCGCCAAATACATCGGTGCCAATGGGCAACTCCCGGAAGACCGCTTCGTGGAAATGCTGCAGACTATGCCTTCCGAAAAAGTGGGCAACTTCTTCTACCGCAACGAGGGTGATTTGCAATTTACAGATGTCCGGGAGCAATGGGGCGCAAACATCCCTTCCTTCTCTACCGGGTCCGCTTATGCTGATCTTGACCAAGACGGCGATCTGGACTTGGTGGTCAACAACATCGACGCCCCTGCCTTTGTCTTCGAAAATGAAAAGACTGAAGGCCCTTTCCTGCGCATTGAACTGCAGGGGCAGGGTAAAAATAAATTTGGCTGGGGCGCCAAAGTCCGGGTCACTTCCGGTGAGGCCACGCAATTGCAGCAGCAGTATCCCATCCGTGGGTATCAGTCTTCCGTGGAGCCGGTATTGCACTTTGGGTTGCCCGCTGATGCCCCGGTAAGGGTACAGGTGGAATGGGCCGATGGGAAAGTCACCACTTTGGAAAATGTACCACCCAATCAAACCCTGAAGGTCGACCAGAAATCAGCAGGAGCCGCAGCTTCATCTCCCGCACCATTGGCTACAGTCTTTGAAGCTGGCCCCGACCTCAACCAAAAACACACCGAAAACGATTTCAACGACTTCAAACGGGAATTTCTCCTGCCCCACAAAATGTCCGCCCTGGGGCCCATCCTCGCCGTGGCCGATGTGAATGGCGACGGGCTGGACGACTACTTCCTGGGCGGGGCCAAGGGGCTGCCCGCGTCCCTCCATCTGCAAAAACCAAATGGCACTTTCCAGCAGGTACGCGACCCCTGGCTCGATGAGCGCCTGCACGAAGACGGTGGCGCGGCTTTTTTTGATGCAGATGGGGACGGGGATGCGGACCTCTACGTTGCCTCCGGTGGCAATGAATACGAAATCGGCTCCAAATACTATCAGGACCGGCTGTATTTGAATGACGGGCAGGGCGCATTCACGTGCGCTTCAGATGCACTACCGGATCTGCGTAGCAGCAATGGCCCGGTCGCCGCTGCGGACTACGATGGAGATGGAGATGTCGATTTATTTGTAGGCGGACGGCAAACGCCAGGCGCTTATCCTAGGGGTGCGCAGAGCTACCTCCTGCAAAACGATGGGCAGGGGCGCTTCACGGATGCCACTCCACAACTCGCCCCGGAAGGGCTTTATGGCATGGTGACCGATGCGCTGTGGTCGGACTTTAATGGCGACGGGCAGCTGGACCTTCTCGTGGTTGGGGCATGGATGGCACCGCGCTTTTTCCAGCAGGCAGGCGACAACTTCAAAGAAGTGACTGCCTCCACCGGGCTTGAGGCGATCAGTGGCTGGTACTTCAGCCTCGATGGGGCCGATTTTGACGGGGACGGCGACACTGATTACCTCCTCGGCAACCTCGGGCTTAATCACCGGTTTAAAGCCAGCCAGGAAGCCCCTTTCTCAATCTACGCTGCCGACTTCGATGACAACGGCACAGTTGATATGGTTCCAGCTTATCACTACGACGGCAAAGCGTATCCACTCTACGGGCGCAACGTCATGCAGGAGCAGCTCATCAGTATTAAGAAAGCTTACCCTTCCTATAGCGATTATGCGAGGGCGACTATGCAGGAAATATTTCCATCGGATGCATTGGCGAAAGCCCAAAAGGTCGAGGCGCAAACCTTTGCCAGCCTTTACCTCGAAAATAAGGGCAACGGGCAGTTTTCAGCCCGGTCTTTGCCCCGCCCGGCACAGGTCAGCCCGATAATGGATATGGCCATAGACGATTACAATGGGGATGGTTCGATGGACATAATCATAGCAGGCAACCTCTACGGCTTTGAGTACCGGACCGCCCGCGCAGATGCCGGCAACGGATTGTTAATGCTGGGGGACGGTAAGGGACATTTTACAACACAGTCCATCTCCGAAAGCGGCATTTTCCTGCCCGGCGATGTCAAAGCGCTGGCTCCTTTGCAGTATCAGGGCAAAACGGCGGTCTTGGTTGGCCAGAACGATGGGCCTGTGAAATTGCTGCTGCTCAGGGAAGCCTTGCAGTAGCCGCCAAACCTTTCAAAATAAAGCAATGGAAAGAAGATCATTCCTGGAAAAAATAGCGGCCTCCGGACTGGGGGCGATGGCGCTCCCGGCCTGGGTGAATGGGCAAACGAACCATACATTCCCCCTTTCAACCACTGATCCGGAGGTACAGCCCACCGCCGCGCAGCAAGCCTGGATGGACATGGGCTTCGGGCTCTTCATTCACTTTGGCATCAATACCTACTACGACACGGAGTGGAGCGACGGCACCCTGGACCCGGTCAAATTCAATCCCACCAAACTGGATACTGATCAGTGGTGCGCAACGGCTAAGGCAGCAGGTATGAAGTATGTTGTGCTCATCACCAAGCACCACGATGGCTTCTGTCTTTGGCCCACGAAGCAAACAAAATATTCCGTCAGCGCAACGCCCTGGAAAGGCGACCTGGTGGCAGAAGTCGTCAATTCAGCTGAAAAACACGGGCTGAAGGTTGGCTTTTACTACTCCCTCTGGGACCGGCATGAGAAAAGCCATGACACGGACGAGTGGGCCTACATCGATTTTATGAAGCGGCAGTTGGAAGAACTGCTGACCGGCTACGGCCCCATCGTGGAAATGTGGTTTGACGGGTTTTGGAAAAAACAGCAGACCGGCTGGTCAAAGAAAAATAAGGAACTGGAAGGCGAGGCCGAAAAGCAAGCCTTCAACGCCGCCCGCAATCAGAAATTCATTGAGGCCTGGCGCATGGAGGGGGCCTACCGCTGGCAGATGGATCACGTTTATCAGTTCATCAAAAGCCTGCAACCGGATTGCCTGGTCATGAACAACTCCACCACCGCTTACCCTGGCGTGCCCCTGCACCCGGTAGATATCCGAAGCGGTGAGAAGTACACCGAAGTGGCGGAAGACCAAAAAGTCTGGAACTGGCTGGGCAAAGACCGCTATCTGCCGCTTCAGATCGAAACTACGATGTCCACCAAAGGCAACAAAAAATTCCCTTCCGGCAACTGGTTCTGGCACGAGTGGGATAAATCGGTACTCGAAAAAAAGAAAATCTTGCACTACCTGAGTGTGGCCCAAAAAATGGAAGCCAACCTGCTGCTCAACGTAGGCCCAAGTGATCAGGGGCTGCTGCGGGAGGTGGATGAGCAGACACTGAAAGGATTACGAATCTAAAAACCGAGCGATGAAAAACGTTTGTCAATATTGGATATTTACGTTGTTGTTCTGCAGCAGCGTGTTTCAGAGCACCGCACAGGAAGGTATTTTGCTGGAAGCCGAAGGCTTTTTGTTTCCCGGTGGCTGGGTGGTCGACCCGCAGTTCGTGCAGCAAATGGGCTCGCCCTATCTGATGGCGCATGGCATGGGGCAGCCGGTGGACCCTGCCCGCACCGAAGTTGAAATTAATGAATCAGGAACCTATCACTTTTGGGCACGCACCAAGAACTGGGCACCCGGCAATTGGTCACCACCCGGGCAATTCCTTCTAACAGTAAATGACGCAGCGCTGTCTGATACACTGGGGCGTAATCCCGGCTGGGGCTGGGCGTACGCCGGCAAAGCCAAACTTTCAACTGGGACAGCCACTCTGGAATTAATCGATCTGACCGGCTTCAATGGCCGCTGCGATGCCATATTCCTGAGTCAGGGTGAGGTGCCACCGCCCGGTTACGGCAAAAAACTAGCCGAATGGCGCCGCCAAATGCATCAGGAACCTTTGGCTCCGGAAAGTGAGAAATCCTATGACCTGGTGGTAACCGGCGGCGGTATTGCAGGCTGTGCTGCTGCTATCGGCGCAGCCGAGCAAGGCTTAAAAGTCGCGCTGATTCACGACCGGCCGGTGCTGGGCGGGAATGCCAGCAGTGAAATCCGGGTGCACACCCTGGGCATTTACGGCAAATTTGAACGCATTCTTCGCCTGCTGGACACCGAGCATTACCCTAATGGCTCTGCGGAAGCCAAAAAGGATCAGGAGAAGCGGGATAAAAACGTCAAGGCCTATAAAAACATTGATCTCTTTCTCAACTGGCGGGCCTACGATGCGGCATCCGAAGACAGCACCATTCAATACGTGGACGCCCGGCATACGGCGACCAATGAGCGCATGCGCTTCCGTGCCCCCTTATTTGTCGATGCCACCGGCGATGGCTGGATTGGCTACTGGGCGGGGGCAGCGTATTCCTATGGAAGAGAAAGTGTCCATAAATACGATGAAGAATGGGACGAGTGGGGCGAACTGTGGAGCCCTGAAGAAGCCGACAACTTCGTTATGGGGTCTTCCATTCTCTGGCAAACCCACGAAGGAGAGGAGGCGACCGATTTTCCTCAACAACCCTGGGCAAAGGTTGTAGCCCGGACACATGAAGCTACGGCCGGAGAATGGTACTGGGAGTTTTCCCGTAATGATCTCCACCAAATAGAAGATGGGGAGGAAATCCGGGACCATCTGCTGAAAGCCATCTACGGCTCCTTTGCCAATGCCAAGGCACTCCCGGAAAACAGCCACTATCAGCTGACCTGGGTGTCCTATCTGCTGGGCAAACGGGAATCCCGCCGGTTGCTGGGCGATCATATTTTCACTTTTCAGGATGTGGTCAATAATACCCCCTTTCCTGATTCCGTGGTGATGGAAGACCGGGCCGTGGATGTGCATTATCAGCGGAACCTGCGGCATGAAGAGAAGCCGGATTTTCTATCAGAAGCCCTTTTTTACCGCACCGGTCGGTACTACATTCCCTACCGCAGTCTGTACTCCAGAAATATCGACAACCTGTTTATGGCTGGGCGTTGCTTCAGCTGTTCCCATATTGGATTGGGCGGACCAAGAGTCATGCGCACCACTGGTCAGATGGGCGCAGCAGTAGGCCACGCAGCTGCACTCTGCATCAAACACGAAGTGAAACCCAGAGCGATCTACACCGATCATCTGGAGGAATTATGGGGCTTAATCGAATCGCAGCAATGGACAAGGCCCTGATTTTCTTTCTGGTTTATTGCCTGTTGTGGCCGGGTGTATTTTTGGCCCCGGACCCACTGCCCGTTGCCATGCATACCAGTATGCCGGAAGCCTTCGAAGGCATCCGGTCAACGGAAGAGGCATTCAGTGTATTCGACCCACAGCATGAACTGGAACACCCTGTTCAACTATGCCGGGATGCCGATGGCGCCCCTCGCCTGTACTACGCAGACGTGCAAACCCCGGTCTGTATTGATGGCATCTGCAAGCCCGTTCGAATTGCGATTTACTGGAATCTGCTGGGCGCTTATATCGGCTACGGACTGTACGAGGGCGACCCCCTCACTAAGTACGACCACGATCTGTTTGAAGAAGCTGATTATCAAAAGCTGCACCAATTGCTGCTCAATAAAAATGCGGTTTTCCGCAGGAAAAAACTGTCAGACCTTTTCGATCCGAATGCCGAACCGGAGAAGCAGGTCACTTATAAAGGTGAGGAAGTGGATGCGGTCAGTGGGGCAACTAAAAAAGCTATTAGGGATGCCGTAGTGGAGGGAGCGCTGTATTCCTGTTATACCATTTGGCAGTTGGTGCACGGTACCGCTGATGATAGTATCAAAGTAGCGTTGCCGAATCTGTGGGACGAAGCAATGCAGCAACGTTTTCTATATTCAGACCGGGCTGATTATCAGTTTTATGCCCTGAAGCAGCTAAGGGATTCAGATTACGCCACGTACTCCACTCGTCTTTTGCAATTGTTTACCGGCAGCAGCCCGCTGTTCCGGACAAAAATGCTCAAGCAGTTGCCGGACCGATACTGGGCGGAAGAACTCTGGCAGGAAAAGCTGTACGGCTCCTTTGGGCAACTGGATGTCAACAGCAGGACCCTGCTTATTACCGGTTTGGAAAAAGCCGGGGAAGGCAGTGCACTGCGCTTGTTGCCCCATTATCATTTGATGACCCAAAATCAGCTAAAGGCTTATCTGTCTTTCTGGGAAGACCGGAAACTACCAGCGGATGTCGCGAATCAATTGACCGAAGCGAGTCACAATCGAAATTACCCCTACGCCTATCTCATCGAACGATTTTTAGAAGTTCAGAAGACGCCTTAAACAATTATGACGAAATCAATCCTACTCAGCTTATGCCTGCTAATTGCAGTAGGCAGCCTACTGCCTGCACAGTCCGCCCTTTGGTCCGTCGACAGCTACCCCGATGAGACCGGACTGCAAATGCGCATGGCCCCCATGCTGCCCCGTATTGCTGCCGAAGGCTTTGCCCAACGCAGCCTGGCCAACTCCAAATGCCCGGACACCGGGCTGCCAGTAAAAACCTGGGCGGTAAAGGGCGAAACAATTTACTCGCCTTATACCGGCAGGGCCTATCAGCAGGGAGATACCGGCTACTTCGGCCCAAAGGCACGCAATGAAGACGGCGAAATTTCTGCCTTCGGGGGCGACCCCCTGAAATACGAATTACAATCGGCTACGGCGCAGCTGCTGCTCCATCCTGGTGATGTACTTGCCCGCGGATTTCTAAGCATTCCCGGCAATCTCCGGCAGCAGTACCATTTTGCCTGCACCAACTGGGCGCGGTTTTATCCTTATCTGGCGGATGAAATGGGAGAGGACTGGAAAGCCCGTTTTCACCAAGCTGTAGCCACTTATGAGGAAACCCGCCGCCCTTCCGATGGGTACCGGGAATATGCGCCAATGAGCCATCCACACGATTTGGTAGGAGAGGAGGGGACTTTACTCGGCGGCAATACCATTGACGGGGGGACGGAAAACCATAAAACGATGTGGCGAACTTCCTGCCTGGTCTACAGTCAGTGGATGCCCGAAGGGGCTAAAATTTCCGGCTACGAGCTGCCGGAAGCAGAAACCAGGGTTCGAGGCTTTCTGACCGGCTACGCCGAACGCATGCTGCAAACCGGCAACGGAGAGTACGACTCCCAGATTTACTACCCGTACTCCATCGAAGGGTATATGAACCTCTATGATTTTGCCCAAAAGCCGGAGGACCGGGCATTGGCGAAATTCACCCTCGACTATTACTTTGCCACCACTGCCCTGAAGCTGGTAGACGGGCATATCGCTGGTGGGATGAAGCGCGGCTATTTGCCGAAAGGCGAGCCCGACAAAATGGAAAAGCTGTTCTGGGGGTATTTCGATGACGTCAGCCGCGATATGTCGGAAGCAGTGACCACCGTGCATCAGGCTACAACGGGCTATCGGCCCAATGCCATCATTTCGAGGATCGCAAGAGGAGAAGTAGCCTTGCCCTACGAGGCCCGCATGACGCGCCCGTTTTACCACATGGACCGCAAAAATGGCTTTCAGGAGTCTTTCTACCGGTCGCACACATTCGGGTTGGGCAATGTGTACATGAGCATCGTCGACAATCCCAATCAGCAGATGGTCTGGTCTCTCATGGTGCAAGGGGAGGACGGTCCGCTGGGCTTTACCGGTGGTCAGCCATTGCGGTTGACGACCTCCGGGCACAGTCCATATACGCAGACCCTGCACAGCAAAAACACCCTCCTGCTCCTGTCCGCTCCATCCGAATTGGATGAAAAACAGCATCCGGACTTCCAGATTTTTGACCAACGCATTAACCCCTGGCATCTGCCCGACAGCGCACAGGCCCGTGAGTTTGAGCTGGCCAACCGCTGGAAGTACGCCACAGAGCCCTTACAACCGGTAAGCCCACCCGCTGAAGATGAATTGGAAGCCTTTTGGGAGCAAAAGAAATACAGCGCTGCCTCCTGGCTGCTCATTCCCAAACAAGTGGAGCTGGCAAAGGAAACCGACCGGCAGCTGATTTGGAAAGCCCCGAATACCTGGGTGGCGGTCTGGCCCGTAGGGACTGATTACTTTATGATTGACGCCTCTGCGGAAGCGGTGGCGCAAGTAAAGGACAAGACCTGGCGAACCGTACTGGAGCAATACATCGTTCTGGTCGTCACCGGGCAGCAGTCCGGGTACGCAATTGAGGTATTGGAAGGAGCAGATCATCCGGATTTGAATGCCGTCCTGGCTAGCTTAAAAGAGGCGGACCTGGAAACAGAGCGGCTAAAAAAGAATAATACCATCACTTACGAGTCTACCCTCGGCGAAAAGCTGGAGATGACCTACCGCCCCGACCGCCTGAAGGCATACGGGCGCATCAACGGCACCCCTTTGGACTTTGAGAACTGGGCCGGGGGTGCCGTCTACGACAGCCCCTACGTACGGATCAAAGACGGCGTGATGGAAATGGAAGACGGCACAGCCGGCTACCGGGTATTTTTCCGGGACGGGCAGCCGGTTTACGAATTGCTAAACGAGAAAAACGACTAAGGGAAATGAAAAAGCTATGCCTTGTATGGTGTTTGATTTTTGGCTACAGCCTGCTGCCGGCACAACCCTATGATTTTGGGCACCCCATGCCGGTGGGGGCTTACTATTACCCGGAGCACTGGCCCGAAGCCCAATGGGACCGCGATCTGGGCAAAATGGCAGAGCTGGGCTTTCAGTTTACCCACTTTGGAGAATTCGCCTGGGCGATGATGGAACCGGAGGAAGGGCGGTTTGATTTTGAATGGCTCGACAAAGCGGTAGGCCTTGCAGACAAGCACGGGCTCAAAGTCATCATGTGCACGCCTACGCCCACGCCCCCCGCTTGGCTTACCGAGCGGCACCCCGAAATCCTGACCGTCAATGATCAGGGGCTGACGCAGCACCACGGTAGCCGTCTGCACGTGTCCTATAACCATCCCACTTACCGCTACTACACCGAGCGCATTGTGCGCGAGCTGGCGGAACGCTACGGGCAGGACGAGCGCATCTGGGGCTGGCAGGTCGACAATGAGCCGCACTATGGCGTATTGTATGACTATTCCGAGGGGCACGAGCGGGCTTTTCAGGACTGGTTAAGAGAAAAGTATAGCAATGTCCACAGCCTCAACGCCGCCTGGGGCACTGTTTTTTGGAGCCAAACTTACAACCACTTTGAGCAGGTCCAAATTCCCAATAAAAACCGGGCACCACAGGGCGCGAACCCTCATGCCTTGCTCGACTTTCAACGCTTTAATGCCGATGAACTGGCCGAAGCTTTGCGCTTTCAGGCCGATCTGCTCAAGGGTCTGGTGGACGAACGGCAGTGGGTAACCACCAACTACGCCTATTTTAAATTCCTGCCTTCCGTAGACCCTTTTCTGAACCGGGACGACTTTGACTTCGCTGCCCACACCATGTACCTGACAAGCGGATTCCTGAGCGATGAAGGCGGTCCCCTTGCCCATCGTCTGGGCAGTGGGCTTGAGCTGGCTTTTTCCCAGGAATTTGCCGAGTCCGTCAATGGCTACACCGGCATCATGGAGTTGCAGCCCGGCCAAATCAACTGGGGGGGCATCAATCCGCAGCCCCTGCCCGGTGCGGTGCGCATGTGGGGGTGGCACGCCTTCGGGTTGGGCGACGAATTCATCTGCACCTACCGGTTCCGGCAGCCCCTCTTTGGCGGTGAGCAAACCCACAAAGGCGTCATGGAAACCGATGGGGTGACGGTAGCCCGTGGCGGGAAAGAGTACGTGCAGTTTATGGAAGAGCTGCAACAGCTCTCGAAAAACGGCGACCTGAAAGCTGATGCTACCATGCCTGTCGCGCTGAAAACCCGCAAAACCGCCTTTTACTGGGAGCAGGACAACCTCTGGAGCCTGGGCAATCAGCCCCACCATAGTGACTGGGACAGCTGGGCGCACCACTATACCTATTACCAAAACCTGAAGCGACTGGGCGCTCCGGTTACCTTCGTCAGCCCCGGTGAAGCGGTTGACCCTGAGGAATATCCTTTCTGGGTCGTCCCCGCCGCGCATATGATTGATCCGGCGCAGGTGAAAATCTGGGAAGACTATGCAAGGGCAGGCGGCCACCTGATCCTGAGTGTGCGCACTGGCACGAAAGACAACAACAGCCATATTTGGGAAGCCCTGCTTCAGGAGCCCATCTGGAATTTGATTGGAGCCCGGGTGGAATACTACGACCACCTCCCCGCCAAATATCCCGGACAGGTAAGCATGGGGGACAATACCTATCCCTGGCATATCTGGGGCGATGTGTTGACACCGATGGAAGGCACAACGGTACTGGCGAATCACGATAGCGAGTACTACAAAGGGGCACCGGCCATAGTTTCCCGCGATCTGGGCGCAGGCAGCGTGACCTACACCGGCGTATGGTCGGACAACTGGGAGTTGGAGTATGAAGTACTGCGGTCGGTCTTTGGCAAAGCCGGGGCTGAAATGCTCAATCTGCCCCCCTACGTCTTCACCGAATGGCGGGATGGCGTTTACATTGCCGTCAACTACAGTTCAAAGGCCGTGAAAGCGCCCGTGCCGGATGGTGCGGAGGTGCTGCTGGGCGGGCGGCAGTTGGAGCCGGGGGGCGTGACGGTTTGGAGGGAGTAGGATAGGAGTTGGGGCTTTACACACTTTTAGCAATGTGTAAAGTATATAAAATGACGACTTATACTTATCTTCGCGATCGCAAAAAAAATATTAACCGTTTTAAAAACGCTCTGTTATGACTTTATTGAAAAGAAGTTTGTTGTTAATGCTGCTCTCCAGCCTGTTTGTGTTCTCTGCCTGTAACGACGATGATGATAACTGCACGGCTCCTGCGCTTTCCGAGAATATCGTAGGCGAATGGGAAGTGTCCACCACCAATGATGTGGTGGAGTTTCAGGCAGATGGTACGCTGATTGACCCCAATGACGCCGTTGTCGGTGGCTCTTCCACTGCCGATAAAACCTATGTGGCCAGTGGAATGACCCTTACAGTGACCGTTTCAGACGGTGGTGCCTCCTTCTCCTCTGAATTCGATGTAACCAGCAACGAATGCGATGAGATTGTAGTGACCTTTATTGGGGTGGATGTGACGTTTACGCGTCAGTAAGCCTCATTCTCAGGATGATCCTTGTGTCTAATGGCTGCGTGGTGAAAATCAGGTAGTGTTGTGGGATTGCAAGGACCAAACCCAAAACGGGCATCCGAAACCCTTCGGATGCCCGCTCTTATTGTAGCTTTAAAAAAGTCTTAAATCCGCTTTGCCCGCGGCTGCAGGTCCGTCAGCTCGGCGATCCGTACCGGCCGGCCGGATTCAATGCTGTTGCGGGCGGCTACGCCAATCAATACGGACATGGCGCCATCGCGTACGCCTGCAGCTCTTTCGTAGGGGTCTTCTTTTTCCGGGTGGACAAAGATTTTATCATGCAGGCGCTTGTCGCCACCGCCGTGGCCGCCACGTTCATTGCCCACCATGATGCGCTCGTAGTCACTCCATAAATTGTGGGTAATGAGGGGCTTGTAGTAAATGTCCCCAGCCTTCTGATTCATTTCCTGTGCGTGCAGCTCAGCCTGACTCACGTCCTGTTCTTCCACATAGGGGATGTCCTGCCAGGCTTCCAGGCGGCCGTCGGTGCCATTGAAGGCAATGCGCCAGCCCTCAAAGGGGGAGTAGGTGGTCAGGGAGTAATTCACGAAGACATTGTTGGCGTATTTGATCTGTGCCGACATTTTATCGTAGATGTTGATCTCCTCCCGGAACAGGCAGTTGTCCCGAATGTACCCGTCGTGGTGCTCGTTTTTGGTGTAGAGGTTGGTCAGGAATTCGTTTTTGGTAATATCCCAGTGGAAGGCGCACTTGTCCGTATGTTCGCAATCTCGGCAATTGTTGCCCCGGAAGGGCCCGTTGCTGCCGTAGTGCTCCAGGTCGCCGTAGGCAAAGACCTCCTCGGGGTCCGAATCGAGCCACCAGTTGAGCAGGTCAAAGTGGTGGGTGGCTTTGTGCACCCATAGTGTACCGCCCGCCTGCCGCAGCCCGTGCCAGCGCCGAAAGTAGGATGCCCCGTGGTAGGTATTCAGGTACCAGTTGAAGTCCACCGAGGTCACCTTGCCGATCTTTTCTTCCATCAGGAGTTCCTTGATCTTGGTCATGTACGGGCTCCAGCGGTAGTTGAAACCGACGATCAGGTTCTTGTTGGACCGGCGCTCGGCGTCAATGATTTCCTGGCATTTGAATTCATCGGTAGTCATGGGCTTTTCCGTGAGCACATCACAGCCCATGTCCAGCCCCTTGATGATGAATTCGTGGTGGTTGGAGTCTTTGGTAGTGACAATCACCAGGTCGGGCTTCCTTTCCTGCACCATCTTTTCGAAATTGGCGTAGGTCGGGCAGCTCACCTGCATTTCCTTCAGGGCAAACTCCAGCCGGCCCGGGTTGATGTCGCAAAGCCCCACAAATTCAAGGATATCGGAATACTTTTCCACCAGCCGCCGCCCCCAGAAGGTGATGCCGCGGATGCCGGTGCCCACGAGGGCGATTTTCAGTTTTTCACCTTTTAGAATGGGGCTCCAGAGGGTGCTGCCCGCCACGGCAGTGCCCGCTGAAAGGCTGCTGAGCATGGTCAGGAAATGTCTTCGGTTGATTTCGGTTGGCATAGTCTGAGTCGTTTTGGATAATTTACACTATTTATTACTTTTCATTTGCAGGGCTGCCCCCCACTGTGCTGCTTCCTGCTCCAGGTGTTGCCGGAATTCCCGGATGCCGCGTATTTGCATGGGGTCTTCTTCCCAAACCGCCATAAAGCGGTAGGTTGCGGCTTCGTTGCTGGCATTGAGGATCATGAGGTGGTCGAGTTCGCTATCGTAGAGTATGGGTTCCTGTGCTTCTTTGGCCATGAGGGCAAAGCCGAGCTGCTGCCCGTGGTAGGACTGATTGTCCCAGTTGTAGTAGGTTTGTACGCCATCGTACCGCTTGGCATTGATTTGGTCGGTATGCTTGACGATGCCGGTGGCAAATTGCATCCCGTCCGGCAGCGGGGTTTTGGACTGCATGCGCACCTCCGTCCACTGATGGCCGGCCTGTATTTCAAAGTCTACCGTGAGGTCCAGCCGGAAGGTGTCCACCTCCAGCCCCTCAAAGGTGACGCGCAGGATGCTCCGCAAAGGGCCGTTGGCAATGATGTTAATGTCTTTTTTTGCGGTTTTAGAAAGGGCATAGGCTTTTTCCTGGTACCAGATGGCGGGGCTGCCAATACCCAGTGAGTTGCCCACTTTGAGAATGTCGGAGCCCCAGTCCTTCAGGTCGTGGTAGTCCCAGCCCACCGTATCCATGACCATGTCCCGGACTTTCTTGCCGTAAATATCGGTGCGGAAGCGGTCGTCCATGTAAAAGCGGTAGGCCACGAGGTCGTTTTCCCAAACCGGGCCTTCAAACATGACCCACATATTCTGCGGGGTGAGATCACCGGGCACCGTCAGGGCTTCCCGCTGGGTATAATCCGCCAGCATTTCCCGGGCGGTTTCCGGGGCAAAGGGGCGGTCCTGCACCTTGAAGACGATCTGCGAACGTTGGGAGGCCTCAAAGGAGTCTGGGGCTGGCTGATAGGCGAGACTGCGGGAAGATTTGCCCTTCAGGTCTGCCAGGAAGAATAAAGTTTCCGGTCTGCCATCACCATCCAGGTCATCCTGCTGTGCGGGCAGCCAGGCCTCAGCCCCGGCATCGTAAAGCGCCCATCCTGGCGCACTGTTTTCCGGGATAGCGGCCTCAAAGCCCGCATCCTTAAACGTGGTGGCTTCCGGATTGGAAACCGCAACGGTATAGTAATCGCCGTCTTCGGTCGCTTGATCAGCCCCGCAGCTGCTGAGCAGGCTCAGGGCAAGTCCGACACTGAAAAGGCATAAGTAAGAAAAAGGTGGGATCCGCATGTTCCGGTAGGTTTTGGTGAGTTTGCTCCTAAAAATATTCATCCTGATTGGAATGGCGGTAAAAAAACAGGCCATTCTCTGGGAGGGTAGCCTGCAAGGGGCTTTTGTAACCTTTTTGCGCTTGTATTGCGTATCTTGAAGTGGTGCCTGTGCAGTTGAGGGCGTATGACTTTCTTTGTTTCGGGTTTTATGTCATTTAGCAGCCTTATCAGCGTTTTACATAAATTGACATTGCACTTTATTCCAAAATCCCTTATCTTACCAAAAATCCGGACGCACCCGTTCGCTCCCTTCTTCGAGGTGGATGTTTTGCTTCCGCTTCAGTTCTGCGTTCGCGTTGATTCGGTTACCCAATTGGTCTGCTAAGTGCTGCTTTTTGAAGACATAGACTTCAAGAGTTCTGTCTCCTTGTTGCCCTTTACCAGGCTACCTAACACTGTATTTCTTAATTAACCGATAAATATTTTACCTATGAAAAATGTAAACCTGA